>PHDA01000023.1 GCA_002842465.1 Bacteroidetes bacterium HGW-Bacteroidetes-7 | reverse complement strand
TCTCTTTAATATCATTTGTAATCTATAAAGAGGATTTTACAGGAGCCGGAAAGCTTACAAATATTGAAATATCCGATGTTTCAGATTCCTCAGGGCTGACCATAAATCCATTAGGAGGGGATAAACTCGCTATGAGATTGACTGACGGTACAATAATAAATGGGGATCCATCTTCAAAAATTTCTGTTAACACTGTTGAAAGTTCTATTACTGAATCGACAGACCCTGGAGTTGATGAAACGCAACTACAAACAATGGTTAACGGATATATGTATGTTGTGCCCTCTGTTTTTTCTGAGAGAAGCAATATACAGTTTTCACTAACCATTGATGATAAAGTTTATACAGTAACACACACAGGTGTGGGCGAATTGACATGGTTAAAAGGATTTCAGTACATATATAAGTTGAGATTAACTCAAACATCTCTCAGTATTATGAATATAATCATAACAGACTGGGATGTTAATTATGGCGGGGAGATAATAATATTATGAATAGATTTTTATATATAATTTGGTTTGTTTTCCTGGTCTTTACCTCTTGTGCTCGGGAAGATATACCCGGCGATACCAGGCATCAAGACGGGGAAGCCATAACTATAAGTGGAGCATACAGCTCTCCTCAAACGAAAACAACCCTTAACGGACTGATAACAAGTTGGGAAAACCTCGATAAAGTAGGCATCTATTGTGCCCAGGCAAAGAATCCCGGAGGTGTTGTAGGAGTGAAAAATGCGGAGTTTACAGCATTAACACAAACAGTAAGCTCCTTTTTTGATGGTGAAATATTTTGGGGAGCAGGGGTACACTATTTTCATTCATATTACCCATATAATGCAGCCAACTCAATAAAGGAGGCAACAGAGATTCCAATTGCCCTTCCGGCAATCCAAACTCAGGCAGGCGCAACATATTCTCATATTGGAGATATTGATTTCTTGGTTTCAACACCAAAGAGCTTTAATCCGCTTATTGATGGAGCAGCAACGCCGGTTGATCTTGTTTATAACCACGTTTTTTCGATGATTGAGTTTAAAGTGTTAATTCCGCAAGGGACAACTAAATTCAATAAAATTGAATTTACAACCTCTACAGCTTCCAGCCTCGCTTTTACCTCAGGAGTTATTGATTTAACCCAGACAAAACCATCCGGAGATGCACTGTATGCAATTACCGGTGCAACAGGTACATTTAGTTCAACACTAAACATCACTGGAGATTGTATTATAACCAATGACCCTGCTACAACGGCAGGAGCAATGATGATGGTTAATCCCGGGGATCATATTGGAGGAAGCTATACTGTTAATGCCTACACAGACCTGGGGGTGACAACTGTGATTAGAGATGGAATTTTTATTAAACGTAACAATAAATATAACCTCACTATCATTATTCCGTTTATTGATCTTAAGACCGCTAAAGAGTTTGGAATTCTATCAGGAGTTGGGATAAGCAGTTCAGATTTAAGTATCATAAATGACATGGATGTAGGGATAAGCCCCGGATTGCGTGGTGCAATTACGGGATTCCCACCCGCAACGGTTGTGAATGGTACAATATACGCTCCCGATGATTCTCCGGCCGTTGAAGCTATGTTGACGCAAGCAAAATCAGATCTTACAGATGCCTATCTGGCGGCAAAGAATGCAGTGAGTCCTGTTCCTGCTATTGTTGCTGGAGACATAGGAGGTTCTACACTTACACCGGGAATTTACAAATCTCATTCAACACTAATGGTTCAGTCAGGCAATCTTATACTTAATGCTCAAGGCAATTCAAACGCCTTCTGGGTTTTTCAGGTTGCAGATGGGTTTACCACAATTGGAGGAGCCGGGGGAGATATTATCCTTGCAAACGGAGCAAAAGCAGAGAATGTTTTTTGGCAGATTGGATCTTCAGCAACAATAGGAGACTATACTTCATTTAAAGGAAATATTCTTGCTCTGACCTCAATAACATTGAATACAGGAGCAACTATAGAGGGGAGGATTCTTGCAATTAACGGAGCAGTTGTTTTAACAAGTGCAAACATATTAAATAAACCACAGTAAATTGTTAATTCGAAACGACTGACAATAGTGATATTATAACATAAAAAAAGCCAAGCAATTGCTTGGCTTTTTTGTGATCCAGCTGGGGCTCGAACCCAGGACCCCAACATTAAAAGTGTTGTGCTCTACCTGCTGAGCTACTGAATCTTCCGTTTTAGGGAGTGCAAAGATATGCCATTAATAATTTCTTTCCAAATTTTTTTGGGCATTAAACTCCCATTTTCCCTATTTTTGTCTAATAATTTAAAGCATTATAAAAATAAAACAGAAGATGGAGAGCCCTTTCTTTCTCGAACTCAAAGATTTTATACTAGAATTGGGCGTAGAGTTCACTGTTGAAAAGAATTTCATTTTTTTCAGTGATCTTCCTTTTGTAATTGAAGCTCGTGGCTTATTTGATAATATCGGCATAATTGAGAACAGGGTAGGGACCACTTTCCCCGATAACAAATATTGCAGAGTTGATGAAGATCTATGGAATTCCAAAGGAGAAATCATCAAAGATATCATTAAAGCTAACCTGCAAAAGGGTGAGAGGATTTTTGCACGTAAATGCTCAGTTGTTAACCTGGATGCTCAAACTGCAAATGATTTCTTTGAAAAACATCATCTTCTTAGCAATGCACGTAGTAAGTACAGATATGGATTAGTTTATAATAGTCAAATTGTGGCAGCAGCAGCATTCTCCGAATCAAGACCTATGAAACGAGATGATGCAACCCTTGAGTCATACGAATGGGTAAGATATGCATCCAAAGGTTCTGCAAGAGTGTCGGGGGGAATGGGCAAACTTCTTAGCCATTTTGTTAATGAGCAAAAGCCACAGGAGATTATGTCATATGCCGATGCTGATTGGTCATTAGGGGATGCTTACGAGAAACTGGGATTTAAAAAAACCGGAGCCACTGCCCCGGTTCAATTTCTTGTTAACAAACATACCTTTGAAAGGATTCCGCTCAAAAAACTGAGTAATGACAACAAATACAAATCTGTTGAGTTTAATCAGGATGATTGGATTTTACTTCTTAACTCGGGTAACCTTAAGTTTCTGAGGAGTTTCTCCCTCCTTTAGTCCCTCTTTATCAATTTCAACAATAAGCTTGTCACCTGTTTTAAACTTTGAGGCGATAATTGCTTCGGCAAGAGGATCCTCTACATATTTCTGAATTGCTCTCTTTAGCGGTCTGGCTCCAAATTGTGGGTCATAACCCATCTCGGCTACAAAGAGCCTGGCTTCGTCACTTAAAGAGAGGGAATATCCTGCTGCATCAATCCTTCTGAATAGATCGTCAAGTTCAATATCAATAATTTTACAGATATCATCCTTGGTGAGTGGATTAAACAAGATCTGCTCGTCAAGTCTGTTAAGGAATTCCGGAGAGAATGTCTTTTTGAGTACCTTTTCAATAATAAATCTGTTGTTTTCAGTAATATTTCTCTTCGTCGGATTTGAAAAACCCATTCCTTTACCAAAGTCCTTAAGTTCTCTGCTTCCTGCATTGGATGTCATTATCAGAAGTGTGTTTCTAAAGTCGATATGCCTTCCGTTGCTGTCTGTGAGCCTGCCTTCGTCCAATACCTGAAGGAGTATGTTAAAAATATCAGGGTGTGCCTTTTCAATCTCATCAAGCAGAATAACTGAATATGGCTTTCTTCTTACCTTTTCGCTTAACTGTCCTCCCTCTTCATATCCTACGTAACCCGGAGGCGCTCCAATTAGTCTCGAAACGGCAAATTTTTCCATGTATTCACTCATGTCTATTCTAATGAGGTTATCAACAGAGTCGAACAAGTATTCGGTAAGTATCTTTGCAAGCTGTGTCTTTCCTACACCGGTAGGGCCAAGAAAAAGGAATGTGCCAATAGGTTTGTTGGGGTCTTTAAGCCCGGCTCTGTTTCGCTGGATAGAACGCACAACTTTGTCAACTGCTTCGTCCTGTCCTATTATCTTCTTTCTGATTGTTTCACCCATTCGTGCCAGGCGATCTCCCTCTTTCTCGGCAAGACGGTGTACAGGTACGCTTGTAATCATAGAAAGTACCTCTGCTACATCGTTCTCGTTAACTTCCTGTGGGTTTTGAAGTTGCTCCTCTTTCCATTGTTTTTGAGCCTCCTCCAGCTCCTTCATCTTTTTCTCCTCAATATCTCTCAATTCTGCAGCCTTTTCAAATTCATTTTTGATTACGGCCTCTCGTTTTGCGATTCTTACAGGTTCCAGTTCATTCTCTATCTCTACAATAAAATCAGGAACCTTTAAGTGTTGAAGGTGAACTCTTGACCCGGATTCATCAAGTGCGTCAATTGCTTTGTCGGGCAGACATCTATCGGTTATATACCTCTGGGACAATCTTATACATGCAATTATTGCCTCCTCAGTATATTTTACGTTATGGTGCTTTTCGTACCTCTCTTTTATATTTATGAGAATATTATAGGTCTCATCATAGGTTGTTGGTTCAACCATTACCTTTTGGAACCTTCTTTCCAAAGCTCCATCCTTTTCGATATACTCTCTGTACTCATCAAGGGTTGTAGCTCCGATACATTGAAGTTCACCTCTGGCCAGTGCCGGTTTCAACATATTGGCAGCATCAAGCGAACCTGATGCCCCTCCGGCTCCTACAAGGGTGTGGAGTTCATCAATGAAAAGTATGATATTGGGGTTTTTGCTTATTTCATTTAGAATAGCCTTCATCCTCTCTTCAAATTGTCCTCTGTATTTTGTTCCGGCAACAATAGAACCAATATCAAGTGTTACAATTCTTTTGTTAAGCAGAGCACGTGAAACTCTTTTAGATGCAATCCTAAGGGCAAGACCCTCTGCGATGGCAGACTTTCCTACTCCAGGTTCACCAATAATAACAGGATTATTCTTTTTGCGTCTGCCCAAAATCTGAGCAAGTCTCTCTATCTCTCTGTCTCTGCCAACAACAGGGTCTAGTTTACCCTCCTGGGCTGCGTTTGTCAAATCAAAGCCAAAGCTGTCTATTACAGGGGTGTCAGAGGAAGGCTTTGATGCTTTTGCGCTCTTTTGTACGGGATCAGAACCTTGATTCTTTGGCCTGCCATCAGTATCATCTTCGTATGCAGATACCGAATTTGGTTTTGGAATTTGTTTCCCTTTTAGTGTAGCTCTAATACTGTCGTAGGTAATCTGAAACTCCTTTAGAATTTCTACAGCAATAGACTCCTCTACTCTCATAATTGCCAGTAAAAGATGCAATGGCCCGGGCTTACTCTCTTCAAGAGATCTGGCCTCAAGATACATTACCTTTAATGAGTTTTCTGCCCCTTTTGTCAGGTTGAGTTTATCAGCCTGTTCATAAGGTACCATCTCACCGGTTTTAATCTTTTCATCAATTCTTCCCTTTAGGATCTTATGATCCACTCCGAATTTCATAAGTATCTCAAAAGCAGAGTTATCCTGATGTCTTATTATACCCAGGATAAGGTGATCGGAGGCGATTGTGTAGCTTCCGAGCCTCATTGCTTCCTCTCTGCTGTAAGAGATAATTTCGCTTAGTTCATCTGACAATTGAAGGTTCATTTTATAAATGGAAATAGTTAAATTTATATACAAATAAGACAATTATGTTTACAATTTGTTCAAGAGATTTTTTCTTCGTACTTTAGCACCTCTTTTTTAAAAATGAAATTACAAATATACGATGATTCAGGATTCTGATAACAACTCAAGAATTATTAAAATCAACATAGAGGACGAGATGAAAAGCGCATACATCGATTATTCGATGTCTGTGATTGTTTCACGTGCTCTTCCCGATGTTAGAGATGGGTTAAAGCCCGTTCACAGAAGGGTTCTTTACGGGATGTATGACCTTGGTCTGACCTCTGGCGCAAGTTACAAAAAATCTGCCCGTATTGTCGGGGAAGTTTTAGGTAAATATCACCCACACGGTGATTCCAGTGTTTACGAAGCAATGGTGAGAATGGCTCAGGAGTGGAGTCTTAGATACATGTTGGTTGATGGGCAGGGTAACTATGGTTCAATAGACGGAGATTCAGCAGCAGCGATGCGTTATACTGAGGCACGTTTCAAAAAATTAGCCGAAGAGGTTTTATTAGACCTTGATAAAAATACAGTCGATTTTAAGCCAAACTTTGATGATTCCCTTCAGGAACCTGTAGTTCTTCCGGCCAAAGCGCCACTTCTGCTGCTTAACGGAGCATCAGGTATTGCAGTAGGTATGGCTACCAATATGCCTCCACATAACCTATCAGAAACTGTTGACGCTATTTGCGCATACATCGACAATAACGAAATTACAACAGATGAGCTACTTCAGTTCATAAAAGGTCCCGACTTTCCTACCGGAGGTATTATTCTGGGTTACCAGGGGATTAGAGATGCTTTTGAGACCGGCAAGGGAAGAATAGTAGTAAGGTCAAAAACTGAGATCGAAGTAAGCGATAGTGGTCGTGAAACCATTGTTGTTACAGAGATTCCCTACATGGTAAACAAAAGAGAGCTTATCGAAAAAATTGCAGAGCTTGTTGAGGATAAAAAAGTAGAGGGTATAGCATATGTAAATGACGAGAGTGACAGAAACGGTATGAGAATGGTTATCCGTCTGAAAATCGGAGCTGTGGCGAATGTTGTTCTGAATACTCTTTATAAAATGACATTGCTTCAATCCAGTTTTTCTGTAAACAACATCGCTCTGGTTGACGGAAGGCCAAGATTGCTTAACCTTAAGCAGATGATAAAATATTTTGTTCGCCACAGACATGATGTTATTATAAGGCGCGCAAAATTTGAATTGGAGCAGGCGCAAAAAAGAGCTCACATTCTGGAGGCATTGCTAATAGCCCTTGATTTTATTGATGAGGTAATAGCAATAATCAGATCTTCAAAAACAGTTGACGAAGCACGTACAAGATTGATGGAGAGGTTTACTTTCTCTGAGATACAGGCTTCTGCAATTGTAGAGATGCGACTTAGACAACTGACCGGTCTTGAAAGGGAAAAACTTCAGGGAGAGTATGATGAACTCATGAAGTTGATCGCCTATCTAAATGATATTTTAAGCGATTTAACTCTTCAGATGTCAATTATTAAAGATGAACTAACTCAACTTAAAGCGAGTTTTGGTGATTCAAGAAGAACAGTAATCGAACCTTCGGCAGAGGACTTTAATCCTGAAGATTTCTATCCTGACGAAGATGTTGTAATCACAATTTCTCACCTTGGTTACATGAAAAGAACTCCATTGAACGAATACCGCATTCAACACAGAGGTGGAGTAGGAGTAAAGGGGAGTACAACAAGAGATGCAGATTTCATAGAACATATTTATGTTGCCAATATGCACAGTACAATGCTGTTCTTTACTAAGAACGGAAAATGTTTCTGGCTTAAGGTTTATGAAATACCTGAAGGCTCTAAAGCGTCTAAAGGTAGGGCAATCCAAAATGTGTTAAATATTTCTCAAGATGATAAAGTTTGCGCATATATAAATGTGCCAAAACTGACTGATAAAGAATATATTAATAATAACTACATAGTTCTTGCGACAAAAAGGGGTACTGTTAAAAAGACCTCGCTTGAAGCATATTCAAGGCCAAGGGTTAATGGAGTAAATGCTATCACTATCAGAGAAAATGACGAGCTGCTGGAAGCGGTTCTTACTAACGGTAACAGCGAAATTTTACTAGCCGCCAGAAATGGAAAATGCGTCAGATTCAATGAAAAAGATGCAAGAGCCATTGGACGAACCGGTGCCGGAGTAAGGGGCATTAACATTTCAGAAAGCGACGAAGTAATCGGAATGATATGCATTAACCCAGAAAGTCAACAAAATGATGAGCGTCATATTCTGGTTGTTAGTGAAAAAGGGTACGGCAAAAGATCACACCTGGACGACTACAGAATTACAAGCAGAGGAGCCAAAGGGGTTAAGACAATAAACATAACAGAAAAAACTGGCGCACTTATTGCTATTAAGGATGTAACCGATGAGAACGACCTGATGATCATTAACAAATCAGGCATCACTATTAGGGTTGCTGTTTCAAATATTAGACTAGCCGGAAGGGCAACACAAGGTGTAAAACTAATTAACATAAAAGAGGGTGACAGTATAGCAGCAGTTTGCAGTGTTAATAAAAGCGAAGATAAACCAAACGAAGACATTGATTCTGAAATTTAATAAATTATATGTTAATCTTTAAAATCCGAATATTCAAAATGAAAAAATTATTAATTGCACTTTCCCTATTGTTAACAGTACAGATGGGAGCACAAACAAAAGATGTTGCCGATGCCGTAAAGGCATTTGAAAGGGCAAAGCAGGAGGCAGCTAACGCAAAAAGGGCAGAAAACCCTCAGACTTGGACAAAGCTAGCCGCTGCTTATGCTGCAGTATATGACGCCCCGATAAAAACAATTTGGATAGGAGCTTCAAGAGTTGAAGTCAAAGTATTGCTTAAAGACCAGCGAATCGTAAACACAACTGAAGAATCTCTTAACAATACACAGTACGTAATTGATGAATATACTGACAAAAAGCTATACTATGCAGAAAATGGCGATCTGGCTGCATGGGTTGTAACTAATAAGTATGTAAATGAAGATCTTTTAGGAGAGTCTTTAAAATCACTTGACAAAGCTGCTGAATTGGATACAAAAAATGCCAGAACTAAAGAGATCACAGATCAGCTTATTGCATTGAAAAACAGGTATTTTAACGAAGCTATGAGCGCATATGCCCTTGGCAACTTTAAAGAGTCTTCAAACAACTTTGAGAGTGCCGTTAATATTGGAATGCACAAAATGGTCAATCAGGTTGATACAGTATTTATGTATTACACCGGCTTAACAGCATTTCTGGGACAGGATCATGACCGAGCAATTAAGTTCTTCACAAAAGCTATTGACAATGGTTATGACGCTAAAGGAGATGCATATTCATATCTTGCTGAAGCCTACAAAGTAAAATCAGATATTGAGATGACCAAAGAGATTCTCAACACAGGTTTCAGGAAATATCCGGGTACTCAAAGTATTCTTGTATCACTTATTAACACATACATTGAATCAAATGATGACCCTGCAAAAATTCTTGAACTAATTAACGCTGCTCAAGCAAATGAGCCTAACAATGCCACTCTTTACTATGCAGAAGGTAATGTTTGGAAAAACATGAATAACATTGAGAAAGCTGTTGAGTCTTACAAAAAATCAGTAGAGACAGATCCTAGCTACTATTTCGGTTATTTTGCCATTGGAGCTGCATATTACGATAAGGCCGTTGATATTCAAGTTAAAGCTTCAGAAGAACTGGATGACAACAAATACGAAGCTTTGGTTAAAGAGCTTGAAATTAATCTGGAAGCAGCTTTAGATCCGTTTGAGAAATGTTACGAAGCAGCAACAGACGAAGAGATTAAAGGAGTTGTAGCCGAGTATCTTAAAAATATTTACTTCCGCTTTAGGGAAAAAAGCCCTGAGCATTTAGCTAAATATGAGAAATTTAATGCATTAACTCACAAAGAATAAATATTCTGTTTGTGTTAACATAGAAAAAAAAGGGGGCATATAATTTGCCCCCTTTTTTTATCAAAACCAAAATTCTAGTATCCGTGTAAATATCTCATTATATCTTATCTGTCAATTTCTGGACCAATTTAAAGTGTGAAAAGAACTCCCGAGCAAATACTCTGATTACAGTATAAGAAGGTATAGCCACCAACATTCCAATAACCCCTGCTACACTGGCAGCAATCAGAAGAACAATGAAAATCTCCAATGGATGAGCCTTAACACTATTTGAGAAAATTAAAGGCTGAAGTACAAAATTATCAATTATTTGAGTTGATAAAAAGACTGCAATAAGTTTTATAATCAAACCTCCCACTTCAACCCCTTCAGGTGTCTGAATTGTCAAAGTAAATAGCACTCCAAAGAATGCACCTATCCAAGGTCCAACATATGGTATTATGTTTAGGATACCTGTTAACGAAGCCAATACAATGGCTAGTGAGAAATCAAGCCCTGCAATAAAATAGAGGCCCAATGTGTTAAGTACGACTATACACACTGTCTGGAGACTAATTCCAATAAAGTATCTTACCAATAGTCTGTTTACAGAGGACAATGCTCTTTTTACATTCTCCTCATATCTGTCAGGAAACAGTGCAATAACCATGTTGTCAAACATATTCTGCTCTTTAAGGAAGAAGAATGTTATAAAGGATACTACAAGTACAGCTATAACAGTATTAAACAGCAGTGAGGTTACAGAAGCAAAGAAAGAGGCAACAGATGAAGTTGTAAAAATTTTCTGAAATTCATCAATAACAATGTTTTCAATTCTGAAATCCATCCCCAAAGTAGGGAATGTATTAATAATAAAATTATTAAGATCCTTCAATGGATCTGCAATCATTACACCCAATGACTCAATTTCTATTGTGTTGATACTGGTAAAAAGTTTACCGGCAAGAGGAGCAATAAAAAGAAAAATTGAGATTATAATGGTAAACATAACTCCGAGGGTGATTGCCGCAGCAACACTTTTAGGTATTGAAAAATTCCTGATGCTTATAGCTGTTAGTCTGTCCATCAAAGGTTTCCCTATAAGTGAGAGTACAGCAGAAATTATAATGTAAATCACTATATCGCTGAAATACCATGCAATGAAACCGATTATCAGAGCTACTGCAATTCCAATAATGTATTTTGCAAGCTGATTCATAGTAGTTAGAGTTTCATCAAAAGTAAGAAATTTTTGTAAGTTTGTGATCTAATTAACCATATTATAACAACATGAAAAGATTTATAATCTCATTAGCTGTCATTCTGATATCTTTCGGCAACTTATTGGCCGATGAAGGAATGTGGCTACCACTGCTTATTAAAGAGAGAATGGCAGACCTTCAGAAGAATGGATTTAAACTGACCGCAGAAGATCTTTACAGCATCAACCAGGCATCACTGAAAGACGCAATTGTGCATTTCGGCGGTGGTTGCACGGGTGAACTTATATCTGCAGAAGGTTTGATAATAACAAACCACCATTGTGGATTTGGACAAATTCAATCACACAGCTCTGTCGAAAATGACTATCTGAGAGATGGATTTTGGGCGATGTCCAAAAAAGAAGAGTTACCCAACAGAGGCCTGACTGTACGTTTTCTTGTCAAGATGGAAGATGTTACAAATCACATAATAAATTCTTTGGCTGCTGATTTATCTGAAGAAGAGAGATCAAAAATTGTCTCGGCAAAATCTCAAGAGATTACCCGGAAAGCCACCGAAAACACACATTATCAAGCCAGAGTTGAACCATTGTATTATGGTAACCAATATTTTCTATTTGTTTATGAAACATATTCTGATGTTAGATTAGTTGGTGCTCCGCCATCATCAATCGGTAAATTCGGGGGAGATACCGACAATTGGATGTGGCCAAGACATACCGGAGATTTTGCACTATTCAGAATTTATGCAGGTAAAGACAACAAACCTGCCGAATATTCAAAAGACAATGTGCCATATGTACCAAAAAGGTTTTTTACAATTTCGGCCAAGGGCGTTAAAGAGGGAGATTTTACACTTGTCTACGGCTATCCTGGCAGAACACAGGAGTATCTTCATTCTTCTGCTGTTAAATATATAACTGATATGTCTAATCCTCACAAAATTAACCTTAGAACCATGCGCCTTAACGTTCAGCGTGAAGAAATGGAAAAAAGTCAGGAGGTTCGAATTAAATATGCCTCAAAAAATGCCTCCGTTTCAAACGCATGGAAAAAGTGGCAGGGAGAATCTAAAGGGATTGAAAAACTTAATACAGTTTCTACAAAAAAGCATTTTGAGAGCAGATTTGAAAAATGGGCACAAGATAAACCAGAATACAAAGATCTTATCTCACAACTGTCTAAACTATATGAAGAGTTGGAACCTTATGCTTTTGCAACTGATTACCATAACGAAGCGATCAATGCAAATGAGATCATCAGAATCGCGGGTAATGTAACAGCAGCCATAGCAAGAAATTCAAAAATGTCCCCGGAAGTTAGCGCTAATAATATCAGGCAAATGCTAGTAAGCTTTTACAAAGATTACCACCTGCCTATTGACAAAAGGTCATTTATAGCTATTGTTACTGAGTACAAAAAGAATGTTCCTACAGAAATGCAACCTGAATTTTTCAAAGACATAGTTGCAAAAAAGGGGAGTGTGCAAGCAGTTGCAGACTGTCTGTTCGAGGCATCATTATTTACATCAAGTGAAAAAGCTTTAAATGCTATTAAAGATGGAGTATCTGAATCAACTTTTGCAAAGGACCCTGCTGTATTACTTTATAACGCGTTTAATGAAAAACACACAAAAGATATCAAACCTCAATTTGATGAAATCAATAGAAATCTTACTCTTTTATACAGAACCTATATGAGAGGGCAGATGGAATTTGACAAAGAGAGGGAATTCTACCCTGATGCAAACTCCACTTTGCGGATTACATATGGTAAAGTTAACGGATATAAACCGGTCGATGGAGTTTACTATTTTCCATCTTCTACTCTTGAGGGAATTATGGAAAAGGACAATCCTGAGATATACGATTATAATATTCCTCAAAAACTCAGAGAAATATACTCATCAAAGGATTATGGCAGATGGGAGGTAAACGGAACCATTCCTGTATGTTTTATTGCCACCAACCATACATCAGGAGGTAATTCCGGAAGTCCTGTTATTAATGCCCAGGGTGAACTTATTGGAATTAATTTTGATCGTGTTTGGGAAGGAACCATGAGTGACATTGCATATGACCCAGAAGTATGCAGGAATATCTCCTTAGATATCAGATTTGTTCTGTTTGTTATTGATAAACTTGCCGGAGCAAATCACCTTATAGATGAGATGAAAATCATCTATTAATCAAATAATTAGGCGGAAATATTTTAAAAAAAAGAGGATGACTTAATTGTCATCCTCTTGTTTTTTTCTTTATCAGAATAATTTCAAATCTGCTAGTACTCCTCCCTTGCCGGGCGATCGTTAGCCTGAGCTACACTGATAGTACGACCCATGTGCTCAGAACCGTTCAGAGCTGAAATTGCAGCATTTCCTTCAGATTCATTAGGCATCTCTACGAAGCCATAACCCTTTGAGCGACGGGTGTCGCGATTGATAATAATTCTTGCAGAAGTAACTTCTCCATAAGGTGCGAATAGTTCGGCCAGATCTTCCTTCTTAGCACGGAAACTTAAACTTGAAACAAAGATGTTCATATGAACAGAAATAAATAGTTTAAAAAAAAGGTTAATTGTATATACAAAGATATACAATAATATCACATACCAAAATTTTACAGATTGAAAATGAAAAAATTATCCTCCGTAGCTTGAGCCATCAAAACAGTGAGTACAAATTCTTTCTTTAGGTAATCCTATAGACTTTATTAGTGTCTCAATCGAGTTGTATTCAAGACTCGATAGGTTCAATTCATTTTTGATGAACTCAACCATCTCTTTGTATTCATTTGTTGAAGAGTCTGAGTATTTATCAAGATTCTTATTGTGTTCACCCTCTTTTTGCAGAATGTATCTGCGGGTTATTAATTCCAAAGGCGAGCGTGATGCAGAAAAGTTCAAAAACTCACATGGGTACACCAAAGGGGGGCAGCTGATTCTGATATGAATCTCTTTTGCGCCATAACCAAGCAAAATTTGGGCATTATCACGTAGTTGTGTTCCTCGAACAATTGAATCGTCGCAAAAGGCAATTCGTTTTTCCCTTAAAAGACTTTTGTTAGGGATAAGCTTCATTTTGGCAACCAAATCTCTTATTGACTGGTCTGACGGCATAAAGCTTCTTGGCCAGGTAGGGGTGTATTTAACCACAGCACACCTGTAAGGGATCTTCTTGCCGGCGGCAAACCCAATGGCCATACATGTTCCTGAGTCAGGAATAGCTGATGAAACATCAAGGTCTGTTTTGTCTTTGCTTCCCAATGAATATCCCAGTGAAAACCTCACATCATCAACATTAATCCTCTCATATGAACTTGTTGGATAACCGTAGTAAATCCAAAGAAAAGAGCATATTTGAAGCTTTTCCTTTGCCTTAATGATAGTTTTAAACCCCTCGGAATTCATTTCGATTACCTCTCCGGGACCAACATAATACTCCTCTTCGTAACCTAAATTGGAGAATGCACATGTCTCTGAGGCAACTGCAAAACAGCCCTCTTTTTTGCCTATGATAAGAGGTGTCCTTCCAAATTTGTCACGGGATGCTATTATTGATTTCTCTGTAAGAATTAAAAACGAACATGATCCCTTAATTTTATCCTGAGCTATCTTAATTCCATCTTCAAAGCTTTTTCCTGCGGTTATTAAAAGAGCAGTAAGTTCAGTTGGATTTGTTTGGCCGGAACTTAGTTCTGTAAAACTTCTACCTGCTGAAATGAGGTCTCTTTCAAGTTCAGCGACATTATTTATTTTCCCAACTGTAACAATCGCAAATTTTCCAAGGTGAGAATTCAGGATTATCGGTTGAGGATCAGAATCACTAATTACACCTATTCCTGAATTACCATCAAACTTTTTAAGATCGTCCTCAAATTTGGTTCTGAATTGTGAATTTTCAAGATTGTGGATTGATCTTGCAAAGCTTCCGCTTACATTATATGTCGCCAAACCACCTCTGCGTGTTCCCAAATGAGAATGATAATCGGTTCCATAAAATAGATCAGTAATACACTTTTGCTTTGAAATAACTCCGAATAGACCGCCCATGCTATAAATTTTTTATGACGGGCACAAATGTAAGACAATTTCCACTTAACTTTACAGAATGATTTTAACAATTGAAACATGCAGAACATTATTTATCTGATAATCCACATATTATTTGCCATAGGGATGTTCATATCTCTTAAAGTGGTAAACGTAAAAAAGGTTAATAAATACCAAGCAATTGCAGTGAACTACTTTGTGGCAATGGTTTTCACTCTTGGAGACCTTATTTTCGGAGGCACTGAAATTCTTTTCCCTGTTAAGTTGATTGTACCTTCATTAATTGTAGGAACTCTTTTTGTAACTAGTTTTATTGTTATGACCTATTCTACTCAAAAGGTGGGAATCGGGCTTACAACAGCATTAAATAAGATGTCTGTAGTTATACCAGTTACTGTAGGAATACTATATCTCGGACAAAGCACAGGACTCTATCTTAAAGTTGCCGGAATTATACTGGCATTGGCATCTTTTTTTCTTATTCTTTATAAGAGATCAGATAAAAGGGTAAAAGGGGCATTCATTTTACCATTAATGGTTTTTATCCTCTCCGGTATGATTGATACATCAATGGAGTTGACCAATAATTTGGCACTTTCAAAAGATGGTGAGAGAGAACTCTTTCTATTGGGTATTTTTATAACGGCATTTGTATTGAGCGCTCTCTCTGCTCTTGTAACTGGTAAGAGCAAGAGTCAGGAGATAGGTTTTGGTCTTAAAACTATAGCGTTTGGATCAATATTGGGGCTATTTAATTTTCTTACATCAAAGATGATTTTGGTAAATGTTGCCAGAATGGGAGGATCTGTGGTTTTTCCTATACACAACGCATCTGTTGTTATGTTGACAGCTCTTATAGGAGTTCTGTTTTTTAAAGAGGTTTTTACCCGCAAACAGTGGATAGGGGTAATACTTGCAATTGTTGCGGTGTTTATAATAGCAAACACAATGCAATATTAACCAGGCAACCGAAAACTATATATTTCTTAACTCTCTTATTTAGTCCATATTCAATAAACAGGGTTATAATTATCACGGCAATTGATATCTCCACTCCGGGGCTGGGATTTAGTTTAATCACAGAAAGTGGAAGCGATTCAATTCGTGAAACGATCCAAATTGCTGATTCAGATAAGAAATTTAGGATTCTTATCAAATATTCATATCCAATGCCAAATACAGCAAATGCACCGGTTAGTATGGCTATGTATAAAATCAAAGTAATTAGCGGAATAAGTAAAACATTTGATAGAAGAAAGTAGGGAGGAAAATAGCCAAAAAAATTTATTGAAATTAACGAGGTTCCTATCTGACAAGCAATTGAAATAGACACAATACCCCAAAGCCAATTGATAATTTTGTTCTCTGTTTTAATTAAATTCCTAAATGCAGGACTAATAAAAATTATTGAAGCAAATGCAGTGTAGGAAAGTATAAATCCGGCATCGTAAACAGCTTTTGGGTTGGCAATTGTAATAATCAATGCAGATGCAAATAATGTATTAATAGACACACCTCTTTTGCTGAATACATTTGAAATAATATAAAAAGAGAGCATAATTACAGATCGTGTGGCAGAGGGTGTGAATTCAGCAACTATTACAAGAATCCAGAGAGTAACTATAGTGAGTATCCCACGTAATATTTTCATTGCTCTGTAATTTCCCATAAAGGCCAAAAGATAGCTAAGAAAAATGTAGAGGAGGGTTGCATGAAACCCTGATACAGCCATTAAATGCATACTTCCAGAAGCCGAAAAGGCGTTTCTTATCTCTTTGTTTAGATTAGTTTTGTCTCCTGTTGCTAAAGCAGCAATAAGTGCTACCCAATTTTCTTCAGGATAATTTTTACTGAGATTTTGAATTATTGATGATTTTTTATTCATCAGATAATCGGGTATACTTTTATGCCTTGGTTTTATTACTTTGAATTCACCCGATTTTGCATACCCAAAACTTAGGATACCTCTACTTTTTAGGTAGTCCACCCAACCAGTGTTACCGTTTTGCCCCAATCGATCGACAGAGGTTCCGGTGTAATTAATAATTATTGTATCTCCTATGAGAATATCATAAGCCGGATATCTCTTGTCTATATATAACAAAATTTTTTCATTATAATCTATAGAAAAACAGAATGCTGATGAAGAATTTCTGTTTATCTTTACACTGTTTTTAACAATCAGTTTTAAAGGCATGTTTTTCTCCTTTACCAAAAGGGAGATTTGTTTGTTTTTTGTAGTGCTGAGCCTTGTTGAGTTGTTAAAATTACCGGCAAGAAAAATTGAAAGCAAAAGCAGATATTTAATCAAGATGTCCCACCTAAAATCTTTCAATCGTATTACTGCCAGCGAAATCAAAATTGTGGATAATGTTACGGAATATACAATAATTGCAGAATAAGTGGGAGTAATGTTAAGATGAGGTGAGATTAGTATTCCGGTGAGATATGAAACAACATAAGGCAGTAAAGGAGAATTCCTTACCTGCCTGATATTGTCAATATCTTTCCCGCACACTAGATCCATCGCCTCTCAATTGATTAGTAAATATATCAATTTTATTTGATATCATTAGTAAAACGGCGTTTTTTTGTTACATTTGTGCGATTTTTTTTGTCTCATCATTGAAAATTTAAATTAAAAATTAATATTTATTATGGTTATTTTAGTTTTGAACTGCGGTAGTTCTTCGATAAAGTATCAAGTGCTTGATATGAAAAGCACTACCGATTATTCACTTCTTGCAAAAGGTATTGTTGAGAGAATTGGCCTTGAAACAGGCGTTTTATCTCACAGAGTTGATGGCAGGGACAAATATGAGACAGAAGGTCACATTGCAAATCACACCGAAGGTATTAAGAAAGTACTTGATATCCTGATTGATTCAGAACTTGGTGTTCTTAAATCTCTTTCTGACATCGATGCTGTAGGTCATAGAGTGGCTCACGGCGGAGAGTATTTCAACAGCAGTCGCCTTGTTAATGAGTCTGTTATAGAGGGAATTGAGAAGCTATGCGAACTAGCTCCTCTACATAACCCTGCAAACCTCCTTGGAGTATTTGCAATTCAAACTCTAATGCCGCAAACTCCTCAGGTAACTGTATTTGACACATCGTTTCACCAAACAATGCCTAAATATGCTTACATGTATGCACTACCATACGAGTACTACACTAAGTATAAAATTCGCCGCTATGGTTTCCACGGAACAAGCCATAAATTTGTTGGGAAAAAAGCCTGCGATCTGGCCGGCCTTGATTTTATGAATTCTAAAGTAATCACATGTCACCTTGGCAACGGTAGTTCAATAACTGCAATTAAAAACGGTCAATCCATAGATACATCAATGGGATTCACTCCTCTTGAGGGATTAATCATGGGTACCCGCAGTGGTGACATTGATGCAGGAATCGTTACCTTTATTCAGGAAAAAGAGGGTCTTGATGCTGCCGGGATTAATTCGGTTCTTAACAAGAAGAGCGGTTTTATTGGCATTTTCGGACAATCTTCTGATGCAAGAGATATTGAGATGGCTGCATCGAAAAATGATGAAAGGGCTCAGCTTGTACTTGATATGCTTTATTATAGAGTTCTTAAGTACATAGGTGCTTATACAGCAGCAATGGGCGGAGTTGATATGATAGTATTTACAGGAGGGATTGGAGAGAACGATCCTCATATTCGTGAAATGGTAGGTTCTCACCTGGAATATATTGGTCTTAACTTTGACCCTGCAGCTAATAAAGGGGTAAGAGGTAAAGATGTTATTTTGTCTAAACCGGGTTCAAGGGTATTTATGGCAACAGTAACCACAAATGAAGAACTTGTGATAGCCCAGGATACAATGGATATACTTATGAATAATAAATAGTAACTAATATTAATAAATACAGATGATTACAACATTTGAACAAGTTTTTGAAAGCTTAAGGTCAAAACCAAAAAAGAGGCTGGTTGCTGCCTGGGCAGTAGATGATCATACTATTAATGCAGCGAAACTCGCAGTTGAAGCCGGGATTGTTGAAGCCACTCTTGTTGGTAATGAAAAGATGATTCTCGATGTTTGTGCTCATGAAAACATTGACCCTTCAATTTTCAGAATTGTACCAATTGATGATGAAATGAAAGCTGTTTCAACAGCCGTTGACCTTATTAATGAAGGCCAGGGAGACATCCTAATGAAGGGCATGTGCAGTACTGATAAATACATGAGAGCAATTCTCAACAAAGAGAGAGGCCTGTTACCTGCTAAAGCCGTTCTTAGTCACGTTTGTCTAATGTCTAATCCTCAGTACCACAAATTATTGGTATTTGGTGATATAGCTGTAATACCGGCTCCCGATCTCAATCAAAAAATTGCAATAACAAATTATGTAGTAAAGACAGCTCACGCATTGGGTAACAGCAAACCAAAAGTTGCCATTATCACAGCTACCGAGCAGATGCTTCCGGGTATGCCTGCATGCGTAGATGCTGCAATTATTTCTAAGATGGCTGAAAGAGGTCAGATTCCCGGCTGTGTTGTAGATGGCCCTCTGGCACTTGATGTTGCGCTGTCTGCTGAGGCAGTTGCTGTTAAAAAACTTGTGAGTCCTGTGGCAGGTGATGCAGATTGCCTTGTATTCCCTAATATCGAATCTGCAAATGTATTTTACAAGGTTAACACTCAATTTTGTGTAGGTGCCAGGCAGGCTGCAATAGTAGCAGGAGCCAAAGCACCATGTGTTTTATCCAGCAGAGCTGACAGCATAGATACAAAGTTAAATTCAATAGCACTGGCCGCACTTACGGCAAAATAATTTATGGGAAATCATATCTTAGCAATCAATCCGGGTTCAACCTCAACTAAAATTGCACTCTTTGAAGGGCACAAACAGGTATTTGTTACAACTCTGCGTCACTCTATCGAGGAACTTTCTCAATATGAAAAAGTTTCAGATCAGTTTGAATTCAGAAAACAAACAATTCTTAACGCTTTAGTAGAGAACAGAATCG
Organism: Bacteroidetes bacterium HGW-Bacteroidetes-7; assembly: GCA_002842465.1. Lineage (GTDB taxonomy): Bacteria > Bacteroidota > Bacteroidia > Bacteroidales > UBA932 > Bact-08. Next base: position 23,793 of record PHDA01000023.1, on the reverse strand, counting down.
AAATAGATTTGATTGAGGCAATAGTTGGAAGGGGAGGCCTTGTGAAACCAATTAAATCTGGTGTTTATGAGGTAAATGGGGCAATGTTAAGAGACCTTGAAGAGGGTGTCGGAGGCGAACATGCCAGTAACCTTGGAGGACTGATAGCACATAATATTGCTTCAGGCATTAAAGGTTGTAAAGCATTTATTGCTGACCCTGTTGTGGTTGATGAACTGGAACCTATTGCAAGAATTACCGGCCATCCACTGCTTGAAAGGAAATCAATATTTCATGCCCTTAACCAAAAGGCTATTGCTAAAAGCTATGCAGCATCTGTTAATTCTACTTATGAATCTCTTAACCTGATTATTGCACACCTGGGAGGAGGAGTTTCGGTTGGAGCTCATTATAAGGGAAGGGTAGTGGATGTAAACAATGCATTAAACGGCGAAGGTCCATTTTCTCCTGAACGCTCAGGAACTCTACCTGCTTATGATTTTGCCAGACTTTGTTTTTCAGGCAAATATACCCTTGATCAGGTAAAGAAAATGATTACAGGAGAGGGCGGATTGGTAGCTCATCTGGGTACAAACTCATTTGCTATCGTAGAGCAGAAGGTTTCTGAAGGTGATGAGAAGTTTAAATTGATTTCCGATGCTTTTGCATACAATGTTGCTAAAGAGATTGGAGCAATGGCAGCTGCATTGTCAGGAGAAATCGATGCAATACTTATAACCGGAGGAATTGCCTACAACACTAAGCTGATGGATAAACTTGCAAGGCAGGTTGGTTTCATTGCTCCTGTAAAGATATTTCCGGGTGAAGATGAGATGACTGCTCTTGCAATGAACGGGTTGGCTGTTATAACCGGTAAAGAGGTACCTCTGATTTACGAATAGAATACCACTAACTTTATTAATCCCTTCATCTTTTTCATAATTTACTGAAGCTTAGATGAAGGGTTTTTTAATTGAGCATTTTGAAATATTTCAGATTAACTGATAGAGTATCATTCGTATGAAGAATGTTAATGAGATCTTTCAAAATCAGATGAGGTTCAACAACTCCTTTTTCCCAGAAGTCACTTCCACCGATGGCTGTGTTTCTCTTAGTGTTATTAAACACTTTTCCCTTTTCAAGAACACCAATTTTCCCAAAAAGAGGATTGCTTCTTTTTAGCTCTGACAGGCTTTGAAAGTTGTTAGGATTAAGCCATATATCTGCATTGTATGAAAGTTTAAAAACCTCCTCTATGCTATTGGGATAAGAGTGAAAATCTCCTTTTTTACCACCAAGTACCTCTCCTCCCGCATCTTGAATAAGACAACTCATATAACTATCTTCTCCCGGGATATACCAAACATCCTTCCATGGAGCATTTATCAGAATCTTTTTCTTTTTTCCAAATTGTTCTGCCCTGACCTTTGTATTCATATACTCGTCTCTGATAAAAGAGTAGAGTGAATCTGCCTTTTCTGAACAGTTATATAATGCTCCGAAAAACCTAAGATACTCTGCCTTTCCCAAAGGATGATTCTCCATGTAGTCGCCAACAGCAATAACCTTAATTCCAAGGGCTTTAATTTTTTCTAAATATATATTGTTCTCTCCGCTTATTCCATAAGTAAAGACAATGTCAGGAGAGAGAGCAATAAGAGTTTCGTAGTTTAATGATGATTCAAAGCCTACATCTGAAATTTTACCTTCGTTAAAAAGTTGGATTACAGAGCTGTCGCTGATATATTTTGCTCCTGAAACGGCTTTAATAGATTCAACCTTGCCCAGCGCGCTAATGTATGCAATATGACTGGTTGACATACATACAACCCTAGCAGGAGGTACTGAAATTTCGTTTTCTTTAATCTCTCTTCCTTTCAATTCGTTCTCGGGCACCAAATGATAATCATAAATTGTCTCTTTGCCACTCCAGTTTTCAATAACCCGAAGGATTTTATCTCCCTCAACCTCTTCAATAATGTTGAAATTTGTTGCATATTCATTAACAGATAATTTAAGGTCAACAGGATATTTCTCTCCACGTGATGAACAGGATGTTGAAAATAAAAGAGTTAAAAAGATAATAATGGTTACTGAACGCATATGTGTATATTTGTCGCAAATTTAACACTTTACTTTAATACATAAGGATGAATCAAAAAGAGGTTATAGTAATTGGGGCTGGTGCTGCGGGAATGATGGCTGCAATCACCGCTGCTCGTGAAGGGGCAAAGGTAACGCTCATTGAAAAGATGGAGAAGGCCGGGAGAAAGATAAGAATTACAGGAAAAGGAAGGTGTAATATAACAAACACAAAATCATGGCAGGAGTTTTCAACTCATCTGCACCCTAACAGCAGATTCTTGAAACATGCTTTTTACAGCTTTGATAACACAGAGACTGTCAAGTTTTTTGAAGAGATTGGACTTAAAACAGTTATTGAAAGGGGAGATAGAGTATTCCCGCTTTCAGGAAATGCTTCTGATGTAGTGGATTCTCTTGTGAATGAGATTAATAATCAAGGGATTAGGGTGCTATACAATACCAAAGTAGAAGATATTAATCTAAATGATGGTAGTATAAATTCTATTACTGTAGCAAGCAATGGCAAAAGGTCAAAAATGACTGCCGATGCTTACATAATTGCTTCTGGTGGTCTCTCATATCCTTTAACCGGCTCAACAGGAGATGGATATATATTTGCAGAAAAATGCGGACATAAAATTACTGAGTGCTTCCCTTCGCTAACTGCTCTGATGCCATTCGGATACAGTAATGAACTCATAGGTTTACAATTAAAAAATTGTGAAATTACCCTTGTTGCCGGAAAAGACATTGTGCAGAAAGAGATGGGTGATCTGGATTTTACCAATAATGGGATTGAGGGGTCAATCGGATATAAAATCAGTAGAAAAGCTGTAAAAACAATTATTGCCGGGGGCAGATGCAGCGTTTCAATTGATTTGAAACCCGCTATTGACATTGAAACTCTTCATAAAAGAGTCGAAAAGGAGATATCAGAGCTCAAGGGGCCATTTACATCATTGTTACTTCAAAAGTTACTGCCATCACAGGCTATAAGGCCCTTTATGGAGATGAACAACTTGAGTAGCGATATTAATAAAACATTGAGGAGTATCGGCATTTCAGGATTAGCTGAAACTCTCAAAAATTGGAAGATGGATATTAACTCTTATACCTCTTACGAAAGAGCAGTTATCACCGCAGGAGGAGTTTCCCTTGATGAGATAATATCTAAAAACATGAAATCAAGGCTTGTCCAAAACTTGTGGTTTGCAGGAGAAATAATTGATTTAGACGGTGATACCGGTGGGTACAACCTGCAAATTGCCTTCTCAACGGGATTTCTGGCGGGAAGATCAGCAGCAGTTGATAATAAAACTAAATAATTGTCTTCTGTGACGGGTTTTCAAATTTAATTTTGAGTTCGGTTATAACCTGCTTTGTATCCAGAGTAAACTCTCCGTTCATCATCCATGAGTAGTAACTAGGATCTGACTTAAAAACGTTCTCAACAGCTTTACCCTTGTGTTTGCCAAAATTGATAATTGGAACATCATTTTCATCCAACACGATTCTACCGGCATAATCTACAAATTTACTCTTAGTTGAAAATTCTGATAGAAATTTTACATCGTTTTCGAGTATATCGTTATATTTATCAAGTTGAGCTTCAAGTATTTCAAATGTTGCAATAGTATCAGCCTCTGCAGAGTGAGCGTTTTCAAGATCTTTGTTACAGTAGAATTTCAAAGCCGCACTAAGCGTTCTTTGCTCCATTTTGTGAAAGATATTCTGAACATCAACCAGCTTTCTCTTTCTGAAATCAAAATTTACACCGGCTCTCAGAAACTCTTCGGCAAGCATTGGAACATCAAATCTAATAGCATTATACCCGGCAAAATCACAGCCCGACATCCACTGAGCCAGACTTTTGGCAACCTCTTTAAAGGTAGGACAGCCGGCGACATCTTCATTAGAAATCCCGTGAATGCTTTGAGCTTCAGGTGAGATAGGAATAGTTGGGTTAAGCCTGCGCGTTTTAATCTCCTGATCTCCGTTAGGCATAACTTTGAGCGCACTGATCTCTACAATTCTGTCAGTGGCAACATTTAGTCCGGTGCTTTCAATATCAAAAAAGAGCAGCGGATTTTTAAGGTTTAATTTCATTTTTGGTTTCTCCTAAGCGCTTACCATCATTGGCATTATCAATGCCAAAATCTCTTCGGAAGGGTCATTACCGCCGGAAGGGAGGATAAGTGCAGCTCTTGAAGGGTCTGAAAGTTCAAGAGAAATATCGTTATATGAAAGGTTAGAAAGTATCTCAATAAGGAATGTAGATTTAAAGCCAATCTCCATCGGGTCGCCATCGTACTGGCAGGTTAGTCTTTCATGGGCAGAAATTGAAAAATCAAGATCCTGAGCCGAGATTACAAGCTGGTTGTATGACAACTTAAGTTTAACAAGGCTACTGGCCTGATTTGAACAAACTGACACTCTTCTTGTACTGTTAAGAAAATCCTGACGGTTAATTATGAGTCTGTTTGTGTTATTCTTTGGAATTACAGACTTGTAGGCAGGATAGTTGCCTTCTACAAGGCGACAAACTAGTATAAATGATTCAAACTCAAAATATGCGTTCTTCTGATCAAAGAGAATTTTAACATCCTCTTCAACCTTGGAAAGAAGGTTTTTAAGAATTGATGAAGGTTTTTTTGGAAGAATGAATGAGGATTTCTGCTCTGACTTTATGTCATGTCTTGTAAAGCATACCAGTTTGTGGGCATCAGATGCAACCATGGTTGCAGACTCAGTATCAATATCAAAGTAAATGCCGTTCATTACAGGCCTGAGCTCCTCCTCTGCTGTAGCGTATAGTGTTCTGTTAACTCCTTCAAGCAGTATATGTGAATTAACTGTTATTGAAGTTCTGTCACTTGAGATTGTTGCAATACTTGGATAGTCGTCGGCACCTGTGCAAGGCAGAGTAGAGTTTCCGTTTGCCCACGTAATCTCTATTGAAGTCTGATTTTCATTGGAGCTGAATTCCAGCGGTATATCTGCAAACTCTTTAAGCGAGTCAACAAGAAGCCTTGCAGGGATAGTTATTTCACCCTCCTCCTCTATGTTATCAATAGGTAAAGAGGCTTTGAGGCTTGTCTCCAGATCGGAGGCAGTAATGTTTAGTTTTCCATCCCTTAAAACAAAGAGAAAATTGTCTAAAACAGGGATTGTATTCTTTGATGATATTACTCTTGAAACAGACAAGAGACGAGCTAAAAGCTCTGTGCTGGAAACTACAAACTTCATGTCCTTATATTTTTTACAAAGATAAAAAAAATAAGTTATGGCATATATTTTGATTCGGTTACTTAATAAAAAACTTTTAAAGACATGAAAAGAAATTTATTTCTCTACCTATTTTTGACAGTTTTGATAAGCGGTGTTACTTCATTAGCCGTTATCAGTTACAGTTCTAAAAAATCATCAGTTTATTACTATCCGGAGAGTGACACACCTGTTGTCAGAGCATCATACTCTCCTCAAAATTTCCCGGATTTTACCTTTGCAGCAGAAAATGCCGTTAAAGCAGTCGTGCATGTGAAGGTGGTTAAAAAATCAACCCCTCAGCCATATTCATTGTTCGACTTCTTTGGGTATGGTCAACCCCAGACACCAAGGATTCAGGAGGGTGCAGGATCGGGAGTTATAATTTCCGATGATGGATATGTTGTTACAAACAACCATGTTATTGACGGTTCTGACGAGATTCAGGTGACTTTGGAAAATAACCAGTCCTTTACCGCAAAACTTATTGGAGCAGATCCCGTAACAGATATTGCTCTTTTAAAAATTGAGGCTCAAAATCTGCCAATTCTATCGTATGGCGATTCAGATGCTTTGAGGCTTGGAGAATGGGTTCTTGCAATTGGTAACCCCTATAACCTAAGGTCAACCATTACGGCAGGTATTGTAAGTGCAAAGGCTAGGAGCATGCCATCATTTGAGGGCGAGTTTAAAATTGAGGCGTTTATTCAGACCGATGCTGCGGTAAACCAAGGCAACAGTGGGGGAGCTCTTATAAATACAAAGGGAGAACTTGTAGGCATAAATACAGCAATAGCATCAAGAACAGGCGCTTTCACAGGTTATTCTTTTGCAGTTCCTACAACTATTGTAAAGAAAGTTGTAGAAGATATCATGGCATACGGAGTTGTTCAGAGGGCAATGCTTGGGATTTCAATGCAGGAAATTGATGGTAATCTTCAGAAAGAGAAGGATCTCAAAAGTACCAAGGGTGTTTACATTGCCGAGGTTGTGAAAGGCAGTCCGGCAGATAAATCAGGTATCAGGGAGAATGATGTTCTTATTTCGGTAAACGGTGTGCAGGTAAATTCAGCACCTGCCGTTCAAGAGCAGGTTTCAAAATACAGACCAAAAGATAGAATTTCTGTAGATATAATCAGAGATGGTAAACAAAAGGAGTTTTCAGTTGTATTAGAGGGCAGGGATGCACAGATTGCAAAGCTGGAGGAGTCGAGAGCAGGAGTGCTTAAGTTGTTTGGTGCCGAGCTCAAAAACGCTTCGGCTGAGAGTCTTGAAAAGCTTGGATTGAAATCAGGTATTGAGGTTCTTTCGGTCTCTGCAGGTAAGTTGTATGAAGCTGGTGTTAGAGAGAGTTTCATCATAACTCACATCAATCAAATGCCTGTTAGAAACATTCAGGAACTGCAGTCTGTAATTCAGAGAAGTAGAAGATCGTTGCTCATAGAAGGTGTGTACCCAGACGGCAAAGTGGTATATTATGGTATGGGCATCTGATTTTTTTCAGCATGTGCCATTTTTTTATTAATTTTGCCGGATATTACCTATAATGTATAAATGAGACAACTAAAGATTACCAAATCTATTACAAACAGAGAGAGCGCATCTCTTGATAAATATCTTCAAGAGATTGGTAGGGAGGAACTTATAACAGTAGAAGACGAAGTTGAATTAGCTCAAAGGATACGAAAAGGAGATCAGGAGGCCCTTGAAAAACTAACAAGGGCTAACCTTCGTTTCGTTGTATCTGTAGCTAAACAATATCAAAATCAGGGGTTAAGTCTGCCTGACTTAATAAACGAAGGAAACCTCGGCCTGATCAAAGCAGCAGAGAAATTTGATGAGACCAGAGGATTCAAGTTTATCTCCTATGCTGTTTGGTGGATAAGACAATCGATATTACAGGCTCTTGCCGAACAATCAAGAATTGTCAGATTACCTCTTAACCAGGTTGGGTCCCTCAACAAAATCAACAAAGCACTTTCTAAGTTCGAACAGGAGAACGAAAGAATGCCATCTTCAGAAGAGCTGGCAGAGATTCTTGACATTCCAAAAGAGAAGATTGCTGATACTCTAAGAGTTTCCGGCAGACATGTCTCAGTAGATGCTCCGTTTGTTGACGGAGAAGACAATAACCTTCTTGACGTGCTTGTAAACAGTGACTCTCCCAATGCGGACAGGGGCCTTGTAAACGAGTCACTTAACAAAGAGATCGAGAGAGCTCTATCTACATTAACCGAACGGGAGAGAGATATTGTAAAATATTTCTTCGGTATCGGTACAAGTGAAATGACATTGGAAGAGATAGGCGAGTACTTTGGACTAACCAGGGAGAGGGTACGTCAGATCAAAGAGAAGGCAATCCGAAGACTCAGGCACAGTGCAAGAAGTAAACTTCTTAAATCTTACCTCGGATAACCAAAACAATCAAACACTCAATACACATGAAAAATTTCTTTTATATGGCACTTGCTGCCGGGGTGCTTTTTACCTCTTGTACAGAAAAGAAGGCGGATGTTAATCCACTTCTGGCCGAATGGAATACCCCTTTCGGAATTCCTCCTTTTGAGGAGATAAAGCTCGAACATTATATGCCTGCCTATCTTCAGGCTATGGAGGTTCACATGTCTGAAATAGACGCAATTGTGAACAACACTGAGGCACCTGATTTTGACAATACTATTGTTGCATATGACAATTCAGGAGCTCTTTTAAGCAAAATTTCACCTGTCTTTTCTAGTCTTAATTCGGTAAATGCCAACCCTGAAGTTTTAGCTTTGGCCAAAGAGCTTTCTCCTTTGACCAGTAAACACTTTAACGAGATCAGCCTCAATGCTGGCCTGTTTCTAAGGGTAAAGGCTGTTCACGATATGAAAGATTCTCTTAACCTTAACGAAGAGCAAATGAGACTCTTGACAGAGATGTATAAAGGTTTTGTTAGAAGTGGAGCTGAACTGGCTGAGGATAAAAAAGAGGAACTTAAACTAATCAATTCTGAAATATCTGCACTTCAACTTGCATTTGGCCAAAACTTACTAGCAGAGACTAATGGCTTTAAACTTGTAATTGATAACGAAGCAGATCTTGCAGGTTTGTCAGAAGCATTAAAAACAGCTGCTGCAAAAAGCGGCGAAAAAGACTCGGTTTACAACGGAAAATGGGTTTTTGGCCTGGATAACCCAAGTATTATTCCATTCCTTCAGCAGTCTGAAAAAAGAGAACTTAGAAAAGAGATACTCAATGCCTATCTTAACAGGTGCAATAATAATAATGAGTATGATAATAAAGAGGTTATAGCAAAGCTTGTTAACCTCAGACTTCAGAGAGCAAATATTCTTGGATTTGAATCTTTTGCTGACTATCAACTGGAAAGCAGAATGGCAAAAACTCCTGCTGCAGTTTACAATCTTCTTAACCAGCTTTGGAAACCTGCTCTTGCTTCTGCAAAGAGAGAACTTGCTGATATGGATCTGGTTGTTAAGGAAAATGGTGACAAAATTGACAAACTTGAGGCTTACGATTGGAGATTCTACTTCGAAAAGGCTATGGCAAGTAAATTTAACCTAAGTGACGATCAGTTGCGTCCTTACTTTATGATTGATAATGTAAGAGATGGTATTTTTTACGTAGCTAACAGCCTTTATGGCATTACCTTTACACAGGTCGAAAATGTTCCGCTTCCTCACTCTGAGGCTACTGCATTTGAGTGTAAAGATGCTGATGGCACACACCTTGGAATTCTGTTTATGGATATGTTTGCCCGTCCCGGAGCAAAAAGAGGTGGTGCTTGGTGCGGTGGTTTCCGCTCTCAGGTTTACAAAGATGGAGAAAGGGTAGCTCCTCTTGTAACTATCGTAGGTAATTTCACTAGACCTGCAGGCGACAAACCGGCTCTTTTGAGTACAGATGAGGTTGAAACCTTCTTCCACGAATTCGGTCACGCTCTTGCAAGCTTGTTGAAAGATGTACGCTATTATGGAGTAGGTGGTATGACGAGAGATTTTGTTGAACTTCCTTCTCAAATTATGGAGCATTGGGCATTCGAGCCACAAGTGCTTAAGGTATATGCAAAACACTATGAGACCGGCGAAGTTATTCCGCAGGAGCTGATAGACAAAATGGAAAAAGCAGGAAAATATGGTCAGGGCTTTGCTACTACCGAATATCTTGCCGCTTCATTCCTTGATATGGATTTCCACATTCTTAAGACTATTCCTGAAAATCTTGATGTTCTTAAGTTTGAAGAGAGTTCAATGAATAAACTTGGTCTGATTTCTCAAATACCACCAAGATATAGGAGCACATATTTCAGCCATACATTTGGTGGCGGATACACTGCCGGTTACTACTCGTATATCTGGGCTGAGGTTCTTGACAGCGATGCATATCAGGCTTTTGTTGAGACAGGCGATATATTTAACAAAGAGGTTGCAGCTAAATTCCGTAAGGAGGTTCTTGCTAGAGCCGGTCAGGATGAGGCTATGAAACTTTACGTTAACTTCCGCGGAAATGAGCCGGGAATTGACGCTCTGCTTAAAAACAGAGGTCTTAAATAGATACTGTTTTATACTTTTTACATATAGAGGGCACCCAAAAAGGTGCCCTTTTTTTATTATCTTTGCAAGGAAGCATCTATAAATAAATGAATCTTACAACCGAAAACATATTACTGATTGGTTCAGTTTTGTTGTTTGTCAGTATTATTGCCGGTAAAGCAGGTAATCGTTTCGGAGTCCCTGTTTTGTTGCTCTTTCTGAGTGTAGGAATGATATTTGGCAGTGACGGTTTTGGAATAGAGTTTAATAGCCCATATGCTACACAGTTTGTAGGTCTGGTAGCGTTGAGTATCATTCTTTTTTCCGGAGGTATGGATACTAAGATTTCCGACATCAAGCCCGTATTAACTTCAGGAATTTTACTCTCTTCATTGGGTGTTATGCTTACGACATTTTTCACCGGAGGTATAATCTTTTTTCTATCAAATTTTTTCACCCGCATTGTTACATTTACACTCCCTGAGTCATTACTGCTTGCAGCAATAATGTCATCTACCGATTCGGCCTCTGTTTTTTCTATACTAAGGTCAAAAGGGGTAAAACTTAAAGGAAATCTTAAACCACTTTTAGAGCTTGAAAGCGGTAGCAACGATCCTATGGCATTTATGCTAACTATACTTTTTCTTAAAATGGTTCAGTCAGGCGATACAGGAACATTATCATTTGTTTTCAGCCTGTTAATGCAGTTTGGAATAGGAGCAATTTGCGGTTACCTGATAGCTAAACTCACACTTTTAATTGTGAGAAAGATTAGTTTTGAAAGTAAGTCGCTCTACCATGTTTTATTATTAGCATCGCTTTTCTTTACTTTTTCATTCACTGATCTTATATATGGAAACGGGTTCCTCGCTGTTTATGTGGCGGGTCTAACAATTGGAAACAGCAAAGTTCAATGTGATGAGACCGCATACAACTTTTTTGACAGCATTGCCTGGCTTAGTCAGCTAATACTGTTTTTGACTCTCGGTCTTCTCGTAAATCCAACAGACCTTATCACTTATGAGGTTGCTGCAATTGGTTTATTTATAGCTTTTTCGCTAATTATAATTTCACGTCCGTTTGCTGTTTTTCTTTCGTTGATTCCTTTTAAAAGTATTTCAAACAGATCTAAACATTTTGTCTCCTGGGTGGGGCTCAGAGGGGCAGTACCAATAGTTTTTGCAACATACCCTTTACTAGCGGGAATCGATAAATCGGGGCTTATCTTTAACATAGTCTTTTTTGTAACTATTGTTTCATTGCTCATTCAGGGAACTACTGTAAATTATGTAGCCAGTAAGCTGGGATTAACAAAGGATGATGAAGCTTCATAAAAATGAAATATTATCTTTGCCTAATTAATAATACCTGATACTTTATGACAAATTTCTGGAATGCAATTGGTAGCGGAATTGTTTCGTTCAGCAACTGGATTTGGGGCATGCCCCTTTTCTTACTGTTAATTGGAGGTGGGCTTTACTTCCTGATATATTCCGGATTTGTGCCATTCAGATATTATATTAAAGCGTTGAAATCACTTAAAGGTGGCAAAGACAAGGATGCACCGGGTCAGATAAGTTCTTTTGAGGCACTTACAAGTGCCATTGCTGCAACTGTTGGTATGGGAAATATCTCAGGAGTGGCAGTTGCACTTACGATGGGTGGACCGGGCGCAATATTCTGGATGTGGGTTAGTGCGATTGTGGGTATGGCTACTAAATTTTTTGAGGGAACTCTTACAATTATGTTCAAAGGAAAAGATTCTGCAGGCGAATATCAGGGAGGACCCATGTATATGATTACCAAGGGGCTGGGGGAAAAGTGGAGGCCAATGGCCGTTTTCTTTTCTGTTTTTGGCCTCATAGGTACACTATGTCTTATGCAAGCCAATCAACTTACTGAAGCTATTACAACTGTAGTAACCACACCTGCAGGGATAGAAAATACCCTTTTATTGAGATTAATTATCGGAATTATAATATGTTTGCTTGTCTCTATTGTGGTTTTGGGAGGTATTAAAAGAATTTCAAAAGTTTCGGCAAGAGTTGTACCTGCAATGGTAGCGATGTACTTCGTATTAGTGGCGTATATTGTTCTGACAAATCTTCCTGTAGTTCCAGCGGTTTTTGCCTCAATTTTTGATGGAGCGTTTGATCTGCAGGCCGGAGCAGGTGGGCTTGCCGGTACAGCAATAGTAATTGGAGCTAGAAGAGCTGCTTTTGTTAACGAAGCAGGTGTAGGTACAGCCTCAATGATGCACGGAGCATCTAAAAATAACGAACCCGTTAAAGAGGGGCTTGTTGCAATGATTGGGCCTTCAATAGACTCCGGTTTGGTGTGTACTTTAACTGCTCTTGCAATTTTAATTAATGGTACCTATGATACCGAACAGATAAGAGGAATTGAGGTTGCACTGGGCTCATTTGAGGCCTCAATACCTGGACTGGGTCACTATTTACTTATGATTATGGTTGTGATATTTGCCTTCTCAACCATGTTTTCATATTCATACTACGGAGTAAAATGTACCAACTTTTTGATCGGAGCAAAATATGCCAACTATTATAATTACTTTTTCTTAATTATGCTTGTTGTTGGAGCTGTTATTTCACTTGATGTTGTAGTAGGAGTTATTGACAGCGCTTATGCCTTAATGGCAATACCTACCATGTTCACCTTGCTTGTTTTATCTCCCAAGGTTAAAAAGGAGATGAAAAGATATTTTTCAAAATAGAATAAAATGAATCCAGAACAATTGATATCCCAAAAAGTAAAAGAGGCCATAGTGTCACTCTACGGAGTTGATCCTGAATCTAATTTAGTTCAGACACAGGCCACACGAAAAGAGTTTGAAGGAGACATTACAGCTGTGATGTTCCCTTTGCTAAAGATTTCCAAAAAATCACCTGAACAAACCGGAGTAGATATTGGCAATTACATCAATGCAAATTGTCCCGATGTAGAAAATTTTAATGTTGTAAAAGGTTTTCTTAATATTAAGTTATCTTGGAAATACTGGTTGAATGTTTTTTCGGTTATTGCAGCATCAGAGGATTTCGGTCAGCAACCTGAATCAGGTAAAACCGTTATGGTTGAATTCTCCTCCCCTAACACAAACAAACCACTGCACCTTGGTCATATAAGAAACAATCTTCTGGGTTGGTCTGTCGCAAAGGTTCTTGAAGCAAACGGCCATAAAGTTTTAAAGGTTAATCTGGTAAACGATAGAGGTATTCATATTTGTAAATCTATGATTGCCTGGCAGAAACTTGCAAACGGAGAGTCTCCCGCAAGCTCAGACATTAAGGGAGATCATCTTGTAGGCAAATACTATGTTGCATTTAACAATCTTCTTAAAAAGCAGATAGAAGAACTTAAGGCAAAAGGTATTAGTGAAGATGAGGCAGAAAAGAGTGCTCCAATTCTTAAAGAGGCACAGGAGATGCTTGTAAAATGGGAAGATGGTGACAATGATGTTGTGAGTCTTTGGAAAATGATGAACGCATGGGTTTATGAGGGATTTGAAAAGACCTACAAAAGGATGGGGGTTTCGTTTGAAAAAACCTACTACGAGTCTGAAACTTATCTGCTTGGAAAAGCTCTTGTTCAAGAGGGACTTAAAAAAGGGGTCTTTTATCAAAAAGAGGATGGCTCTGTATGGTGCGACCTTACTCCGGACGGGTTGGATGAGAAGTTACTTTTAAGAGCCGATGGCACATCTGTATATATGACTCAGGACCTTGGAACTGCTCACCAAAGATTTTCGGAATATAACCTGAATGAACATATATATGTTGTTGGTAATGAGCAAAATTACCATTTTCAGGTTCTTAAACTTCTTCTTAAAAAACTCGGTTTTGATTGGGCAGAAAATTTATATCATCTCTCTTATGGTATGGTAGAACTTCCGGAGGGAAAAATGAAATCGAGAGAGGGCACAGTTGTTGATGCTGATGATCTGATTGAAAACATGGTTAATACAGCAAGAGAAACCTCTCTTGAGTTGGGGAAACTTGAAAACATGAGTCCTGAAGAGCAAAATTATGTATTTGAAATATTGGGACTTGGAGCGCTTAAATATTTCATAATCAAGGTTGACCCTAAAAAAACGATGCTGTTTGATCCAAAAGAGTCTATTGACTTTAATGGAAATACCGGTCCGTTCATTCAATATACTCACGCCAGGATAATGTCAATTTTAAGAAAAGCCGGTGAGATGAATATTACGTCAGAAATGTCCCGAAATGAACTCAGCCCTAAAGAGATAGAGATCATTAAAATTCTTAACCTCTTTCCCGAGAAGATAAGAGAGGCCGGTAAAGAACACTCTCCTGCAATAATTGCAAATTATGCATACGATCTTGCAAAAGAGTTCAATCAGTTCTACCATGAGGTATCAATTCTCAAAGAAGAGAGTGCTAAAGCGAGGTCACAGAGACTTGTTTTGATTAACTCAATTGCCCAAGTTTTAAGGAAGGCAATGGGAATACTTGGGATCACATTACCCGATAGAATGTAAAAATGGTTCCGGAAAACAGAGGATTTTTGCCAACCTCAAAAAAAGAGATCGAATCTTTAGGTTGGGACTACATAGACATTATCTTGTTTACAGGAGATGCCTATGTTGACCATCCATCTTTTGGAACAGCTGTAATTGGAAGATATCTAGAAAGTTGTGGATACAGGGTTGCAATAGTTCCTCAACCTAACTGGAGAGATGATTTAAGAGATTTTAAAAAGCTTGGAAGACCCAGACTCTTTTTTGGCGTAAATGCTGGTGTAATGGATTCGATGGTAAATCATTACACCGCAGCAAGAAGAATACGCAGCAACGACGCATATACTCCGGAGGGAAAATCAGGTCAAAGGCCCGATTATGCGGTTACGGTATATACAAAAATTCTTAAGCAACTTTTCCCCGACGTTCCGGTAGTAATTGGTGGAGTTGAAGCATCGTTAAGAAGGCTGGCACATTACGATTACTGGCAAGATAAAATAAAACCATCAATTCTGATTGAATCCGGTGCCGATTTGCTTGTCTACGGTATGGGAGAACAGGCTATCAGAGATATTGCTGCCGTCATTGAAAGGGGAGGTTCAGAGTATGAACTTAGAAACATACCTCAGGTTGGCTATGTTTCTGACACAAGCAACACAAAGAACACTAATATTAAGAAATTATACTCTTTTGAGTCTGTTTTAAATGATAAAGTGCTATTTGTGCAAAATTTCAATATAATTGAAAAGGAGTCAAACAGTTTTAATCCGTCTCATTTAATTGAACAGTACGGCAGTAGCTTTGTGCATATAAACCCTCCATATCCCATTCAAAAGGATGGAGACATTGATGAATTCTACGAACTACCCTACATAAGGGAGCCCCATTTAAGGTACAAAGGAAAGCACATTCCCGCTTTTGAGATGATTAAGTTCTCAGTGAATACACACAGGGGGTGCTTCGGGTCTTGTAGTTTTTGTACAATATCTGCTCACCAGGGTAAGTTTGTTGTATCAAGATCAGAAGAATCCATCCTTGATGAACTTAAGCTTCTTGTTGCCAAGGATAGTTTTAAAGGAAATGTTTCTGATTTGGGAGGGCCTACAGCTAACATGTATATGATGAAAGGTAAGGTTATCTCTCTTTGTGAAAAGTGCAAAAGAGATAGCTGCATTTACCCAAACATATGCACTAACCTTGATATATCGCATAAACCATTACTTGACCTATATTCAAAAGCTCAGAAAATTAAAGGCATTAAGAGATTTTTTATATCAAGTGGCATCAGATATGATTTGTTTCTTGACGGTTATGGTTACTTAAGCAAAGATGGGGAAGAGTATTTTAAAGAGCTAATTATCAGTCATACGTCCGGCCGATTAAAGGTTGCTCCTGAACATACAGAGGAGCATGTTTTGAAGTCGATGGGCAAGCCATCATTTGAGGGATTTAAATTTTTGAGCGAAGAATTTAAAAGGATAAATAAAATTTTTGATTTAAAGTATCAGTTAATCCCATATTTTATATCTTCACATCCGGGTTGTACAATCAATGATATGAAGAAACTTGCCTCGAATCCCTATTTATCTGAGATTGAACTAGAACAGGTACAGGACTTTACGCCAACTCCAATGACAAGATCATCTATTTCTTTTCATACGGGGATTGACCCGAAAACCATGAAAAAAATATTTGTCGAAAGGGATGAATTAATGAAGAAAAAGCAAAAATCATTTTTTTTCAATAAATTGTAAAAAAAGAGTGATAGTTTTAAAAAAAATGCATTATACTTGCAGCCCGATTTGAAAACTGAAATGTACTAAATTTATATATGGAGCAGAAGAGTAATACGACAAAAGGTAAAGAGACCACCACATCACCGACCCGTTCATCTAAAAGAAGAGCCGTTGTCAGCTATGCGAATCTTAGCCCCGAGCTTTTAGCAGCCTTTAAGGACAAGTATCCAAGAGGATATGCCGATTACATGGGAGAGGTATTTAAGGTTGATAAACCCGATGGATCTTTTTTCTATGCCATCTCGCTTGAGGTCACAGATGCAATTTATCTGGTTAAAGTAGATGTGAAAATTGATGATTATGAGGATCTGGAGAGAGGTCTTTTTGGAAGCAATAATGAAGATGAGGGGAGTGATCCGGATGAATTCCCAGAAGATGATTCATCAAGTGCATTTTCAGAAGAAGAGGAATCAGATGACTAGCATTTCAATATAAAACAATAATATAAAGCTGAACTCCCGTTCAGCTTTTTTTTGTATTTTCGCACCAATGAATCCTTTTCAAAGAGCATTAAGATACTTAGCCGGAAAACTTTCGGGAATGACCGAGAGCCGAGTTATTCTTGTTTTGGCATTTATAACAGGACTTCTTAGCGGAGTTGCAGCAATTACACTAAAAAAACTCATCTATTTCTTTGGATGGTTACTCAAAGGATGGTTCAATACACCAGCTGAGAGCCTCTTGTATTTAGTCTATCCCGGTATTGGGATGCTGATTGCTCTGCTTTTTGTGAAGTTCATTATTAAAGATAACATTGGTCACGGCGTGACAAAAGTCCTGCTTTCGATATCAAGAAATGAGTCAAAGATTAAATCTCACAACACCTGGTCATCTGTGGCGGCAAGCTCTGTCACAATAGGATTTGGAGGCTCTGTGGGGGCAGAAGCTCCTATTGTTTATACCGGAGCTGCAATAGGCTCCAATATTGCAAGGCTGATGGGGCTCTCATACAAAAATATGACAATATTGCTGGGTTGTGGTGCTGCAGGTGCAGTAGCAGGAATATTCAAAGCTCCGCTTGCAGGAATTCTGTTTACTCTGGAAATATTGCTCTTTAATCTTTCTATGACATCAATAATTCCCCTTTTAGTGTCAGCTGTTACAGCAGCAACTGTTTCATACTTTTTTATGGGAGATGCAGTTGTTTTCAGTAATACAATTGAAGCATTTGCAATGAGGAATATTCCATTCTATTTAGTTTTGGGCATTGTATGTGGCTTTATCTCCCTTTACTTCACAAGAACAACTCTTCGAGTTGAAGACCGAATTCAAAAAATTTCTAATTCATACAAGAGGTGGGCTATATCTGCTTTTATGTTAGGATTACTTATATTTATTTTCCCCCCGTTATTTGGTGAGGGTTACGGGTCAATTACTGCTCTTTTAAACAAGGATGCATTAAGTGCAGTAGGTCCGAATATATTTGGCGATCTCTTTTCAAACAAATGGTTCGTACCCGCTTTCTTTGGAGCAATCATCTTTTTTAAGGTTTTTGCTATGTCATTTACAAATGCCGGTGGTGGTGTAGGGGGAACCTTTGGACCAACACTATTTATAGGAGGGGTAACTGGATTTGTTGTAAGCAGGGTCCTTAATCTTACCGGGTTGTTTGTAATCCCCGAATCTAATTTTGCACTTGTAGGAATGGCAGGCCTTATGGCGGGCGTTATGCAGGCACCTTTAACAGCAATCTTTCTCATTGCTGAGATTACAGGCGGTTATGTTCTTTTGATGCCGTTGATAATTACCTCTGTTGTTTCATACGCAACCATCAGAGCATTTGAACCCTATTCAATTTACACTAAAAGGCTTGCAAAACAGGGAGATCTTTTAACTCATGACAGTGACAAAGCTGTGCTAACGCTTTTAAAAACCTCAGAGTTGGTTGAGAATGATTTTAAAGGAGTAAAACCGGAAGACAAATTATCAGACCTAATTAAAGTGATTGCATACTCTAAAAGAAACATCTTTCCTGTAGTTGATAATTCCGGGAAATTTAAAGGAATCATACTCCTTGATGATATCCGGGAGATAATGTTTAACAAGGACATTTACGAAAGCACTTTTGTAGAGAAGATTATGAAAGATCCCCCTGGAGTTGTTTTTAATGATGACAAAATGGAGGTTGTAATGAAGAAATTTGAAATTACATCTGCCTGGAATTTACCGGTAACTGATAAACAAGGCAACTATATTGGATTTGTCTCAAAATCAAAAATTTTCTCTGCATACAGAGATCAATTACAACAAGTATCTCATGACTAAAATTTATATTGATTTTATAAGCAAGCAACTTTCAGTTGCCGAATGGCAGGTTGAACACTGTATTGCCCTTTTTGATGAGGGTGCAACTATACCTTTTGTTTCAAGATACCGCAAAGAGAGAACAGGTGGCTTGGATGAGGTGCAAATTACTGAGATTAAACATCTATACACAAGATTTGAGGAGCTTGACAAGAGAAAAATTGCAATTCTTAAAAGCATTGCAGATCAGGAAAAATTAACCGATTCTCTTAAAGATCAGATAGAAAACTGTATAGACACTAATAAACTGGAAGACATTTATCTTCCTTTTAAGCCAAAGAGACGTACAAAGGCAAGCATCGCAAGAGCGAAAGGGCTTGAACCACTTGCGCTGGCAATTACAGATATGACAGTTCAGGATTGCTTTAGAGTGGCACAAGAGTATGTTGGAGAAGAGGTCTCTGATGTTGAAGAAGCGCTCCAGGGAGCAAGGGATATTATTGCTGAGAATATAAGTGAAATGCCTTCTGTAAGAGAGTCATTAAGAAGACAATATCTAAGATATGCAAAAATCGTATCCAAGCAACAAAGAGGGCTGGATGCAGACGCAGAAGAATCCAGCAAATTCAGAAATTACTTTGACTTTAATGGTTCAATTGCAAATATGCCTTCGCACAGAGTTCTGGCATTACTTCGAGGCGAAAAAGAGGGCCATCTAAGCGTAAAGCTTGAAGTAGAGAGTGATTATTCTTTAAATGAGCTTAAACGAGAGGTTTTCGCAAAAAAGGAGAATTTTTCTAAAAGCTGCAGGGATCAAATAGATATTGCATTGGAGGACTCCTACAAAAGACTTCTGCACCCATCTATTGAAAACGAGGTTTTAAGAATGGCAAAGGAGAGGGCAGACCTGGAGGCCGTTAAAGTGTTTGGAGAGAATCTTACAGCTCTTCTTTTAGCTGCACCTGTAGGGCAAAAAAGGGTGCTGGCTATTGATCCGGGATTTAGAACAGGCTGCAAGATTGTCTGTCTTGACTCCCAGGGAGAGTTGTTACATAATGATACAATTTATCCCCATCCACCTGTAAACGAAAAAATTCAGGCTATTAAGAAGATATCTAATCTTGTCGAATCATATAAAATAGAGATTATTGCCATAGGTGATGGAACAGCAAGCAGAGAGACTGAGGCATTTATTAAAAAGATTCCCATGCCTGCCGGATTGCAGGTATTTTCAGTAAGCGAAGATGGTGCATCAATTTATTCAGCTTCTCCTGTCGCAAGAGAGGAGTTTCCAAATTATGATGTAACTGTAAGAGGTGCTGTCTCAATTGGAAGAAGGGTTATGGACCCGCTTGCCGAACTTGTTAAAATTGATCCGAAATCTTTAGGAGTAGGTCAGTATCAGCATGAT
This sequence comes from Bacteroidetes bacterium HGW-Bacteroidetes-7, assembly GCA_002842465.1. Lineage (GTDB taxonomy): Bacteria > Bacteroidota > Bacteroidia > Bacteroidales > UBA932 > Bact-08. Next base: position 3,984 of record PHDA01000023.1, on the reverse strand, counting down.
ATAGATCAAGGTCTGCTTAAAGAGATGCTTGATAATACTGTTGTTAGCTGTGTAAATAAAGTAGGAGTTAACCTGAATACAGCCAGTAAGCACTTATTAAGCTACGTATCAGGAATCGGACCTGCAATAGCACAGAATATTGTAGAACACCGTACTGCAAATGGTCCATTTAAAACAAGAACCGAACTCACAAAGGTAAAAAGATTGGGAAGCAAAGCTTTTGAACAGAGTGCCGGCTTTTTAAGAATCCCTGACTCTGATAATCCGTTGGACAACACCGCTGTTCACCCTGAGCGATATGGTTTGGTTACAAAAATGGCAAAAGATATCAGCAAAAGTGTTGATGATTTGATCAAGGATGAAAAATGCCGGTCACTGATTGATATTAAACGATATGTTTCTGACGATGCAGGAATTCCTACACTCACAGATATTATGGAGGAGTTGAAAAAACCAGGCAGAGACCCTAGAAGAGTTGCAAAGGTTATGGAGTTTTCTTCAGATGTTCACTCAATAGACGATCTTAAAATAGATATGATTCTTCCAGGGATTGTTACCAACATAACAAATTTTGGCGTATTTGTAGATATTGGAATTAAACAGGACGGGCTTATCCATATATCACAGTTGGCTGATAAATTCGTATCAAACCCATCTGATGTGGTAAAACTACAACAACAACTTATGGTTAAAGTGCTCGATGTTGATTTTAAACGAGGGAGAATTCAGCTTACTTTACGGGGATTGAACTCTTTTGCCTCTGGGCAATAATAACTCCTGCAACGACAATCAATATACCGATAATTTTTCTCATACTCATCATCTCATGTCCCATAGCGTAGGCTCCAAATGCCGAAACTACAGGCACAAGTGTGGTGAATGTATTGGCTCTTGCGATCCCCAGTGCTTTAATGGAGTTGATAAATAAAATAAAGGCCAGAGATGAACAAAACACTGCAAGGTATAGTAGAGGCTTAATTATGTCAATTGTTAATGAATTGAAGGAGAATTCCTTATAGTCATAAATCAGAAACATTGGCAAAAAGTATAATGCCCCCAAAATGTGCTGATAGGTTACAATCGTATAACTGTTATAAGTTCCTGCAAGTTTTTTCACTACCATAGAGTACCCGACAGCTGCAAAAACAGCTATAAAAAGAAGTATTATACCAGCGTAGTGGGAAACATCTATTTCCCCTTTATCAAATACAACAAGTAGAATTCCTGGCAGGGTAATTAGAATTCCAAAAACATTAATCGGAGTGATACGTTCTTTTAAAAAAGAGCTTCCGGCAATTAACGCAAAAATTGGAATGGTTGATATAATAATTGACCCAAGGGTGGGGGAGTTAACAATTTTGAGTCCGAATGTCTCACCAATGAAATATATGAAAGGCTCAAGCAAAACAAGCAGTAAAAACCACTTTCGGTCTCTCTTTTCAACCTTTTCAATTTTTCCGGCGAAATAGGATATTGCAGTAATAATTATTGCAGCAAAGGTCATTCTGAAAAAGACCAGGGAGTAAACAGGAAAGTTTTGTAAAAGAAGTGAGTTGGTCCAGATGAACGAAAAACCCCAAAAAATAACTGCGGTAATTACCGAGATGTAAACAACCACTTTACTATTTACCATATTCAAATTTTAGTTTTTTTCCTGCTTTTATCCCTGTTAACTTTCCATTTTCGACAACCTGCTCCCCATTTACAAATGTGTGTACTATAGTGGATTTTAGTTCGATATCACTTAGTGGAGACCAAGCACACTTGTATGCAGGAGTCTGGGTGCTATGAGAATCCGTTTTGTCCGGATTTAATACTACAATATCAGCATAATACCCATTTCTGAGAAACCCTCTGTTTGCAACTTTAAAATTCAACGCAGGAGAGTGACACATTCTATCTACCACCTCTTCGGCTGTAAATTTACCCTCTTTATGTAAATTCCACATAATCTGAAGGCTATGCTGAACAAGTGGTAATCCGGAAGGTGATTTCATGTAATTACCACTCTTTTCTTCAATAGTATGAGGCGCATGATCTGTTGCAACAACCCTGATAACACCATCTTTAACAGCTTTTATTATTGCCTCTCTATCTCCAACCTCCTTTATAGATGGGTTACATTTAATTTTGCTGCCATATTTTTCATAATCAAGACTATCAAAGAGCATATAATGCACACATACCTCACCGGTTATGCCAGGATGTTGCTTTTTTGCCTCTTTGATAAGTTCAATCTCTTCAGCGGTACTAATATGTAAAACATGAAGCCTGGCATTGTATTTAATTGCTAGCCCAATTGCCCTTTTTGTTGATTCGATACAAGCCTCTCTTGATCTTATTACAGGATGTGCACTAAACGGAATTTTATCCTCCCCGTACTTTAAAATTGCCTTAGCCAGATTTTCTTTAATAATTGGTTCGTATTCACAATGAGTTGCTATTAACAGCTTTGTTTTGGCAAAAATATCATTTAAAGCTTGCGAATCATCTACAAGCATATTGCCGGTTGATGAGCCCATAAAAACCTTTAATCCACAAGTCTCACTTGGGTTGGCATTCAAAATCTCTTCAATATTGTCATTTGTTGCACCAAGATAAAACGAGTAGTTGGCATATGAGTTTTTCTCTGCAATACAGTTTTTAGCTTCAATTGAGCTAAGAGTTGTTGCTGAAGGATTGTTGTTAGGCATATCCATATACGATGTAACACCACCCAAAACAGCAGCAGCGCTTTCACTTGATATGTCTCCTTTATGTGTGTTGCCTGGTTCGCGAAAATGGACCTGATCGTCAATTACTCCGGGAATAACTATCATTCCCTTTGCTTCAATAACTTTATCTGCAGAAGGTAGTTTTTCGGACTCGCTATATATACGGACAATTAATTCATTTTCAATTAATAAGCTACCTTTAAAGGTGATTCCCTCATTAATTACTGTTCCATTTTTTATAAGCAGACTCATACCTTTTGTTTTTTTGGTTTAATACGCCTGAATTTCATCTTTATTACACCCCAAAATGCCTCCCCGAAAATGCCACTGCTCATTTTTGAAGTTCCTTCGGTTCTGTCGATGAAAATTATTGGTACCTCCTTAATTTTGTAACCGAGCTTATGGGATGTATATTTCATCTCTATCTGAAATCCATAACCACGCATCTTAACTTTCTCAAGATCTATGGCTTGCAGTAAATCTCTTCTGTAACACTTGAACCCTGCTGTTGTATCATATATTTTTATACCCAGAACAGCTCTTACATAACTTGATGCAAAATACGACATAACAACTCGGCCAATTGGCCAGTTAATTACACTTACACCATTGCAATATCTTGAACCGATTGCCAGATCGGCTTCCGTTCTGCACGCATTGTACAACTTTATCAGATCAGCCGGATTGTGAGAAAAATCTGCATCCATCTCAAAAGTGTAGTTGTACCCCTTCTCTATTGAATATTTGAAACCTGCAATGTAGGCTGACCCAAGACCTTGTTTGCCCTCCCTTTCCATTAAAAAAAGAGAGTCAGAAAACTGAGTTTGAAGTCCCTTGACTATTGTTGCAGTTCCATCAGGCGAACCATCATCTATAATAAGAATATCAAAAGCCTCCTCGAGAGAAAAAATTGCTTTAATAATCTTTTCGATATTCTCTTTTTCGTTGTATGTGGGAATAATGACGAGTTTGTCGGAGTTCATTTGAAGCTGTTCTAAATTTGAGGCCAAAGGTATAAATTATTATTTAATTATATTTTTTGACCATCCAATCAATATTAATAAATATAAGATTAAGCAGAGATATAAGAATCATTTATTTTGCAAAATAAGATTAATGTATTATAATAGGTATTACATCTTTTTTTAAAATAAATGACCAGGTTTTCTTGAATAAAAAGTCAATAAATATTTGTTAGTTAAGAAAAGATGTTTACCTTTGCACTCCCCAAACGATAGGGGCCATGCCGCGAGGTATGAGAAAAAAAATG
>PHDA01000022.1:43884-88609 GCA_002842465.1 Bacteroidetes bacterium HGW-Bacteroidetes-7 | reverse complement strand
AGAAAAAAGCAAAAGATTTAAATCACTTCAGACGGGCTTGTTATATAACATCATCAGCTAGAGATGCTTGGAGTATAATTATCGACAAATATAAGTTAACAAATAAAAATATTGAAATTTTGCTACCAGCATACATTGGTTGGTCTGCAAATGAAGGAAGTGGGATTTTTGATTCAGTTAAAAATTCAAAAGTTAAATTTAACTTTTATAAACTAGACCGGTCGCTAAAAATTGATTTTGAGGATTTAAAATCAAAAGTATCTAGTTCCAGTATAGTACTTTTAGTGCATTATTTTGGCTTTCCCGATGTTAACTATTATCAGATTGCAAACTACTTAACTAATAATAAAATACAATTCGTTGAAGATTGCGCGCACGCATGGATTTCTGATATAATTGGCGGTATTTGTGGAAGACTGAGTGTATATACATTTTACTCTTTACACAAATTATTACCGCTAGAAAGCGGTGGTATGCTTGTTGAGAATAATCCTACTTCAATTACTCCGAATTTTGAATCCTATTCAAATATTGTATATGATTATTATTCAATCTTTGATATTAGGAGAAAAAATTATACTTATTTAAGTAATAAATTAAAAGAGATTAAAAAAATTACTCTTTTACATCCAGAACTTAAAGAGGGTATCTGTCCTCAAACTTTACCTATTATATTAAATGAGAATAATCGTGATAATGTTTATTTTGAAATGAATAATGCAGGATTTGGTCTAGTAAGTTTGTATCATACAATGGTTAATGAAATTCAATCCTTGGAATACAACAACACTTTATATATTTCAAAAAATATAATAAACTTTCCGATTCATCAAGATATTGATTTTAAAGATATTGATGAAATGATTGTAAAATTTAAAGAAATAATAAATGCTTAATGTTCTTGATCTTTCACAAAATAGTGACATTGAAATATACAATAGAATATACAAAATAATTAATACAAATGATCCCTATTTTTTATACGACTACTTAAGATATTTTACTGAATGCAATAGCAATCTTATATCTTTCGTATACCTCGATGACATTTCCGAGAAGTATATTTTAATGCCAGGCTATATTTCTAATGTTAGCATATCTAACACCCAAACAGAATACAAACAATTTTCATCTCCATATGGATATACTGGTCCACTCACATCAAAAGAAATTGATGAAAAAACCATCAACCAATTTTGGATTGATATTAATGAATGGTATTCAAAAAATAATGTAGTTACGGAATTTGTTCGTTTTAATCTTTTTGAAAATTTTAATTATTATAATTCAACCTTGCACAAAACAATGCTTAATGTAAAAGGCTGTATTATTAATGAAGAATTGCAATGGAAGTTATTTGATTCAAAAGTCAGAAAAAATGTAAACAAAGCAAAACGTGAAGGCCTAATTAGTAAAATTATATACTTAGATATTACAGATATTGAAATTGAGTGTTTCTATGACATTTATATTAAAACAATGATTCGAACAAAAGCTTCAAAGAAATTTTATTATAATTTATCTGATTTCAAGAGTTTTATAAGAAATAATCCATACAATTCCGCAATATGTAATGTATATTTCGAAGAAAAGGTGATTTCTTCTGAACTTATACTTGTTTCTAAAAATTCAATTTTTTCATTTCTTGGAGGAACGGATGAGATTTTTTTTGACAAACGACCAAATGATTTTCTAAAATTTGAATTAATAAATTGGGCACGGAGAAATGGTAAAGATTATTATGTTTTAGGAGGAGGATATGGATATGAAGATGGGATTTTCAAATACAAAAAATCTTTCTTCCCTAACGATATCGTGACATTTTTTACAGGTAGGAAAATTGTAAATGATGATATATATATTAAACTAGTTAAGCTGAATAATACATTTCGAATTAATAACTCGCTTGATCCATTGTCAATTGAAGATGAGTCATTTTTTCCCTTATTTAATAAGATAGATTAATTATATGCAACAGAAAATCTGGCTTTCCCTTGCTCATATGGGCGGACAGGAACAACAGTTCATTCAGGAGGCATTTGACACCAACTGGGTGGTTCCTTTGGGGCCGAATGTAGATGGTTTTGAGAAGGATCTGGAGGGATACTTGGGTGGAGAGAAACATATTATTGCATTAAGCTCAGGGACTGCGGCTATTCATTTGGGTTTAATTCAACTGGGAGTACAGCCGGGTGATGACGTTATATGTCAGTCATTGACATTTTCAGCAAGTGCTAATCCAATTAAATATTTGGGAGCAAACCCAGTCTTTATTGACAGTGAGCCTGATACCTGGAACATGGATCCTTGTATGCTTGAAAAGGCAATTAATGAAAGAATTCAAGTTACAGGTAAAAAGCCTAAGGCAATTATTCCTGTGCACCTATACGGGATGCCCGCGAAAATGGATGAAATTATGGAAGTGGCAAATCGTTATGAAATTCCTGTTTTAGAGGATGCTGCCGAGGCTTTGGGCTCAAAATACAAAGGACAGTTTTGTGGTACTTTTGGTGAATTTGCTTGTCTATCATTTAATGGCAATAAGATTATTACTACTTCTGGTGGCGGTGCGCTTGTGTGTTCAACTCAGGATGAGGCTGATAAGACAAAATTTTTGGCTACACAGGCTCGAGATAAAGCGCCTCATTACCAGCATTCAGAGATTGGCTATAATTACAGGTTGAGTAATATTTGTGCAGGTATAGGTCGGGGACAAATGTTAGTTTTAAATGATCATATTGCCACACGCAGAGAGGTAAACACCAAGTATAGAAAATTTCTGGAAAAGGTTCCGGGCATATCATTTCAGAGCAATCCTAACGCTGATTTTGAATCCAACATGTGGCTTACCTCTATCATTATTGATCCTAAAGTTGCAGGATTCAATCGCGAAGAGCTTCGTCTTGCAATGGAGGCTCAAAATATTGAAACCCGCCCACTTTGGAAGCCAATGCATCTGCAGCCTATATTTGAAAAATATCCGTTTTACGGAAACGGAACCTCTGAAAAACTCTTTGAAAACGGCCTCTGCCTGCCGTCACACCCAACTCTCTCCGATGATGATATTAAAAGAGTTGTGGGAGTAATTATCGAACTCTCTTCAAAAAATTGATTTCTAACATTTGAGACTAACCGCTCATTTCAAAAATAAATTCTGATGAACAAATTGCTTCCGGATCTCCTTAAAAAGAGGATCCTGGTGCTGGATGGTGCTATGGGTACCATGATTCAGCGCTATCGTTTGCAGGAGGATGATTATCGCTGCTCCAAATTCAGAAATCACTCCAAGCCTCTTAAGGGGAATAACGACCTCCTCACTATTACTCGTCCCGATGTTATTCAGGCCATTCATCTTGAATATCTTATGGCGGGGGCGGATATCATTAGCACTAATACGTTTAATGCCAATTCAATATCTCTGGCCGATTATGACATGGAGGGGATGGTTTATGAGTTGAATCTGGCTGGGGCGCGGCTGGGTGTCGAGGCGGTTGAGTTGTATGCTGCCTCCCTCGAAAAATCGTGTCGCCGCGCCTGCTTTGTTGCGGGGTCAATAGGGCCGACTAACAGGACGGCATCTATGTCGGCTGATGTGGGTGACCCTGGTGCGAGGAGTGTTTCGTTTGATCAGTTGGTTTCGGCATATTCGCAGCAGGTTCGTGGTTTGATTGATGGTGGTGTGCATATTTTGCTTGTAGAGACTGTCTTTGACGTTTTGAACGCCAAGGCGGCTCTGTTTGCCATTGGGAATGTGTTTCAGGAGAAGGGTGTGCAGTTGCCGGTGATGATTTCGGTGACAATTACCGATGCCAGTGGCAGGACTTTAACGGGGCAGACTCTTGAGGCGTTTCTGATTTCGGTTTCGCATTTTCCGTTGTTGAGCGTGGGTCTGAATTGTGCAATGGGAGCCGCCCAACTGAGGCCGTTTGTCAGGGAGATTTCGGCAAAGTCGCCGTTTTTTGTCTCTGTCCACCCCAATGCGGGTCTTCCCAACCAGTTTGGTGAGTACGACCAGGAGGCTGTTCAGATGGCGGAGATTACCGAGGAGTTTATGCAGAGTGGCTGGGTGAATATAATTGGCGGGTGTTGTGGTACCACTCCTGCCCATATCGAAAAGATTGCAGAGATTGCTGCCAGGCACAAGCCGAGGGAGATTCCTGTTATTGAGCAATATACGCGCTTGAGTGGTCTTGAGCCGCTTGTAGTTACTCCGCAGACCAATTTTGTGAACATTGGTGAGAGGACAAATGTCTCCGGGTCTAAGAAGTTTGCGCGTCTGATAAAGGAGGAGAGGTATGGCGAGGCTCTTGAGGTTGCTCGTGAGCAGGTAGATGGTGGTGCTCAGGTTATTGATATCTGTATGGACGAGGCCATGCTGGATTCTCAGAGTGCGATGGTCAGGTTTGTCAATTTGATTATGGCCGAGCCGGACATTGCCAAATTGCCGCTCATGATTGACTCCTCTAAGTGGGAGGTTATCGAGAGTGCTCTCAAATGTATTCAGGGTAAGTCGATTGTAAATTCAATAAGTCTAAAGGAGGGCGAGAAGTTGTTTCTGCACCGTGCCGGGTTAATTCGGAGGTACGGGGCTGCTGCTGTGGTGATGCTTTTTGATGAGCAGGGCCAGGCCGACAGTTACCAAAGGCGCATTGAGGTTGCGAAGAGGAGTTACCGTTTGCTTACCAACAAGATTGGTTTTCCGCCTGAAGACATTATTTTTGACCCCAATGTGCTTGCAGTTGCCACGGGTATTGAGGAGCACAACAACTACGCTGCCGATTTCATAAAGGCTACCGAGTGGATTAAGCAGAATCTGCCCCACGCTAAGGTGAGCGGCGGCATAAGCAACCTCTCATTCTCGTTCCGTGGTATGGACGAGATTCGCGAGGCCATGCATTCGGTATTCCTTTACCACGCCATTAACGCCGGCCTTGACATGGGTATTGTTAACCCAAGCATGCTGCAGGTTTACAGTCAAATTCCCACCAACCTGCTCCAACTTACCGAAGATCTAATCCTGAACCGCCGCCGTGACGCCACCGAGCGCCTGCTCACCTACGCCGAGCAGCAGCTCCACCCCACCCCAACAACCTTAGATTCATCCCCTTCAAACCTTTCTGTCAATTCTTCTTTCCCGCGTTCCGGTTCGGGTGCTGTTTCGTCTGCTGCTGCTCGTGCTGCTGAGTGGCGCACGCTGCCCGTAAACGAAAGGCTCAAGTACTCTTTAATTAAAGGAATTGACACTCATATTCAGGAGGATGCTCTTGAGGCGCGCCTAAACTATTCGCGTACACTAGATGTGATTGAGGGGCCCCTGATGGATTCGATGAACGAGGTTGGGGATCTGTTTGGGTCGGGCAAAATGTTTCTGCCTCAGGTGGTTAAAAGTGCGCGCGTTATGAAGAGGGCGGTTGAGGCCCTTTCGCCATTCATTTTGGAGGAGAACCAGGGCGCACCCGTAAAGAGTTCGGGCAAACTGCTTCTTGCTACCGTTAAGGGCGATGTGCACGATATTGGCAAAAACATTGTGAGCGTTGTACTCTCGTGCAACAACTACGAGATTGTCGATCTTGGAGTTATGGTTCCTGCGGAGCGGATTATTGATTCTGCAATTGAGCACAATGTCGATTATATTGGGCTGAGTGGCCTGATAACTCCTTCGCTTGACGAGATGGTGAATGTTGCTTCGGAGATGGAGCGCAGAGGTGTTAAGTTGCCGTTGCTTATTGGTGGTGCGACCACCTCTGAGATTCATGCTGCGGTTAAGATTGCTCCGGGCTATTCCGGTGCGGTGGTTCATGTAAAGGACGCTTCTAAAGCTGCCGGCGTGCTCTCTGCGCTCCGCAGCGAAACCGCACCCGACTACCTCACCCGCCTCACTCAACGCTACAGTGATCTTCGTGAAGCTCACCTCAACTCAAAGTCCACCCAAAAACTCATCCCGCTATCTCAAGCTCGCACCAACCAGCTCAACCCAACAACCACTGCCGGATCAGCACTTTACAACTCCACTCCACCTGCAAAACCCGGCATTCACGAACTCAAAAACATTGATTTAAAGGAGCTCATCCCCTATATTGATTGGACATTTTTCTTTTATGCGTGGAAGCTCACCGGCAAATACCCCGACATCTTTAACGACCCCGTTAAAGGCGCCGAAGCTAAAGAGCTCTACGAACAAGCCCAAAAATACATTGAGATCATCTGCCAAACCAATCTCATATCTGCCCACGCCCTCATCGGCCTATTTCCCGCCCACTCCCAAGGTGACGACGCCATTGTTGACGTAAAATCAACCCCTTACCGCCTCTGCTTCCTCCGCAACCAGGAGCAAAAACCCGCCGGCACCCCCAACCTCTGCCTCGCCGATTTTCTGCTGCCTGAAGCAAGCAACATTTCCAACAAAACCGATTCGTCTCACCTCGGCCTCTTCGTGGTCACATCAAAAATCGACAACCAAAAATTTGCCACATACCAAAACGACGACTACGCCACCATTATGATCAGGATTTTGAGCGACCGTCTGGCAGAGGCCACCGCTGAATGGCTGCACGAAAGAGTTCGCAAAGAGTACTGGGCATACGCACCAGACGAAAACCTCAATGCGCAAGAGCTCTTCCGCAACAAATTCCAAGGCATACGCCCTGCACCCGGCTACCCTGCCTGCCCAGACCACTCCGAAAAGAAAATCCTCTTTGACATTCTTCAGGCAGAGCAACGCATTGGCGTACACCTTACCGAAAACTACACAATGGATCCGCCCGCATCTGTGTGCGGCTACATCTTCGACCACCCCGCCTCCACATACTTTAACGTAGGCCCAATCGCCCCCGACCAGCTCCGCGACTACGCCCAACGCAAAAACATTACACTACAGGAGGCCGAAAAACATCTCCGCGCCACTTTTGGATAACTACATATATTTCAGATATATACAAATTAGACTTTCTTCACAAAACCCATTTTTAACAAAAGTCTGTTTTAGAACACTCTCATAATCAACAATATGTCCAAAACTGGCGCGGAGAACCACCCCTAAACACATACAAAACCCCCTAAACATGACCGTACTCGAAAAAATTCAAACCGCAAAAAGCCCGCTCTTCACATTTGAGCTCCTCCCTCCGTTAAAGGGACACAGTATTGACAAGGTTTACACCGCTATCGAAGGGTTGCTGGAGTTTCAGCCGGCTTATATCAATTTTACTTCGCACCGCAACGAGACTACGTACCGCGAGAGGCCCGACGGGTCGCTTGAGAAGCGGGTGGCGCGAATTCGGCCTGGCACTATTGCGCTGGCGGCTGCCGTCAAGTACAAGTACGACATCACCGTTGTGCCCCATGTTTTGTGCGGCGGTTTTACTCGCGAGGAGACCGAAAATGCTTTGATCGAGATGAACTTCCTTGGAATTCACGACGTTCTGGCCCTTCGTGGCGACCCTGTCCGGGGCAGCCGCTCTTTCATTCCTGAGAAAGATGGGCATGCGAATGCAGCCGGCCTTGTGAAGCAGATTGCGAATCTCAACCGGGGCAAGTATCTGGACGAGTCAATGGAGCACGCTGCCCCCACTTCGTTTTGCATTGGTGTGGCCGGCTATCCGGAGAAGCATTTTGAGGCGCCCAACATGGAGGCCGACATTGCGCTGCTTAAGGCGAAGGTTGACCAGGGCGCGCATTACATTGTTACTCAGATGTTTTTTGACAATGCCAAGTTTTTCAGGTTTGTGGAGGCGTGCCGAGGTGCTGGGATTGAGGTTCCGATTATTGCGGGTCTGAAGCCGATTTCGGCCTTGAACGATATTCGTTTGCTTCCGCAGACTTTCCACATTGATGTTCCAAATGACCTGTACAAGGCGGTTGCCGCCTGCCGGGATGATGCCGGTGCCCGTGAGGTGGGTGTCGAGTGGGCTACCGCTCAGTCCCGCGAACTTCTAAAGGCCGGAGTGCCTGGCATACACTACTACACCCTCGGCCGCTCCGACAATGTTGCCGGAATTGTGCGCGGCAGCTTTTAATCTCCGCGCCACTTTTGGACAACAACTTATAATTCAACAACATACAAATCAGACTTTCTCCAAAAAAAACATTTTTGACAAAAGTCTATTTTTGAAAGCACTCAAAATCAACAACACAAAAACTCATATAAAATGAAAGACTACAAAGTGGCCGACATAACGTTGGCGGAATTCGGTAGAAAAGAGATTGGGATTGCCGAAAAAGAGATGCCGGGGCTGATGTCTCTGCGCAAAAAGTATGGCGCTTCTAAGCCGTTGGCCGGCGCCCGCGTGATGGGATCTCTGCATATGACCATTCAGACCGCTGTGCTCATTGAGACTCTTAAGGAGTTGGGTGCCGAGGTTCGTTGGTGCAGTTGCAACATATATTCAACTCAGGATCACGCTGCTGCGGCTATTGCTGCTGCCGGAGTGCCCGTTTTCGCCTGGAAGGGGGAGACTCTGGAGGAGTATTGGTGGTGCACCGAGAGGGCTCTTGACTTTGGCGCCGGCATGGGTCCGACGTTAATTGTTGATGACGGCGGCGATGCTACTATTATGTTACACAGAGGCTTTGAGGCGGAGACCAATCCTGCAGTACTGGATGCTCATGCCGATACTCAGGACGAGCAGGAGCTTAATAAGATTCTTAAGAAGATCCTCGCCGCAGATAAGGGTCGCTGGCAAAAGGCGGCCTCGTCTGTAAAAGGGGTTTCGGAGGAGACTACAACAGGCGTTCACCGCCTCTACCAGATGTTGGAGCAGGGCAAACTCCTCTTCCCGGCATTTAACGTTAACGACTCGGTTACAAAATCGAAGTTCGACAACCTGTACGGATGTCGCGAATCGCTTGCTGATGGCATTAAGCGTGCGACTGACGTAATGATTGCGGGCAAGGTGATAGTTGTGGCCGGTTACGGTGATGTTGGCAAGGGTTGTGCCCGTTCGATGCACAGTTATGGTGCCAGGGTATTGATTACCGAGATTGATCCGATTTGTGCGCTTCAGGCGGCTATGGAGGGTTTCGAGGTTGTGACCATGGACGAGGCTGTTAAGGAGGCGAATATTTTTGTGACCGCTACCGGAAATCGCGACATTATTACCGCTAAACATATGGCCGCTATGAAGGACCAATCTATTGTGTGCAACATTGGCCACTTTGATGACGAGATTCAGGTTGCTCAGCTTGAGAAGTGGCCGGGTATAAAGAGGACCAACATCAAACCGCAGGTAGATATGTACACCTATCCCGATGGTCATTCAATAATTCTGCTTGCCCAGGGCCGTCTTGTTAACCTCGGTTGTGCGACTGGTCACCCGTCATTCGTGATGAGCAACTCATTTACAAATCAGGTGATTGCACAGATAGAACTCTGGAAAAACAATTACGAATTGGGAGTTTACCGCCTTCCTAAACATCTGGACGAAGAGGTCGCACGCCTGCACCTCGACCAGATAGGCGTCAAACTCACCCGCCTCACCCCCGACCAGGCCCAATACATCGGCGTCTCACCCGACGGCCCATTCAAACCCGACCACTACCGGTACTAGAAAACGCTACCGCTGCAAATTTCTCGTCTTAAATTTTCACTGCCCACAAATTGCCGGCGAAGTCTGCTACGTAGAGGGTGTCTTGGTCAATTAGGAGGTTGCCCAGGATGGGTGAGCCGGCGTTGATTCGCCAGATGAAGCGGCCGTTGCGCACGTCTACGCAATAGATGTATCCGTCATTGGCGCCAAAGTAGAGGTTGTTGCCTTTAAGGGCGACGCCTCCATCTACGGTCATTTGGAAATCTTTGGTGTAGGGCGCTGTGTAAAGCAAAGCGGGGTTTGTCTTGAAGTTCCAAACCTCTTTGTAGCCGTTAGTGCGGTCAAAAGCAACAACCCCTTTGTCGGTTGTGCCTGTGATGTAGTACTTTTCGGTAACCAGAGGCCTTGAGTTGCTGTTGATTCGGTAATCGATCTTAAGCTTCATAAGCTCCTCACCACTTAAAGGATCTACCTCGGTAATGAAACCTGGCGAGGCGTAGAAAAATTTTCCGTCAAAGAGTACCGGCGAATTGTCGGCATAACGGGTATCTCCGTCCCTCTTCTCCCAGATCAATTTGCCAGTTGTTGCATCATGTGCAAAGCGGCCTGTCCAGTAGGCTGCGGTCAATAGAACATTGTTGGCCTCGTCAACTATCGGATTTGCAACTGTGCCAACATCTCCACGCCAATGGGTGTTCACCCACAAAACCTCCCCACTCGCAGCATCAAGAGCCGTAAGATAGTAGCCTTGACCGGCATAAACAACTCCTCTGCTTACCACTACTCCCTGAGTATAAGGATATTGTATAATATTTTGTCTCAGAGGTTTTTCCCACTTAACCTCTCCGCTTTGTGCGTCTAAAGCATAGACAAAGCCCTCTACATCGGCAGCAAAAACGACTCCGTTATATATGTGGAGGTTGTTTTTTACAGAGTTGTGGGTGTTAAACTTCCAGGCAACCTCTCCGGTAGCCCTGTCCAGCGCACAGATTGCTGCGTCCAGAGCCATATTGTCGTCAGTTGTGGCCGAAATCACAAGGTTTTCGGTTATCAGCGGCGAGGTCATGAATATGTTTCCGCCAAGATTTTTCACCCATCCAATTTTTGGTGAGTTTTTGGCGTCAGAAATTTCTGCAACCTGTTTTTTAGATTCTGTTACAAACTCTTTTTCGGTAGAGGTGCCTTCACTAGTTTTGATTTCGGCTGACTGAGCTCCTTCAAGAATGTTTACGATTGTAATCACGGTGCTGCCGTCAGAAAATTTCACCTTGAGTTTTGGTTGCTCATTGTGGCGGATTGCTTTGCTTTCGATTACGACCGGGTTGAGGAGGTTGAGGTTGAGTCGTTCGGCCGGCCGCATGATGTTTTTGGCTTCAGATGAGGGTTCAAAATTTGTGCTCCAGCTCCAGTTGCTCTTCTGCGTAAGTTGGTACTCTGCCCCGGCTATCATCATGGTTGCCTCAACAACTTCAGATGGTGTATCATAAATTGCCGCAACTACATTGCACACGTCACCGCCGGCCGACAGATACGCATTGGCCGCAATATGTTTCCTGAGCGGGGAGTATTTGAGGTGTGTAGCCAGGTTTCCAAGTGTATCAAACTCAACAACCCTGAAAGAAGAGGGGCTGTGATCTTTTCCCCCTTTGTTTGGTGGCATCGTGGCCATTACCGCCACGCCTCTGTCTGTCTTGTGATAGAGGTTTGTGTGATAATGTGCGTGGAGGTACCCTTTGAGGTTGTATTTACCGAGGTCAAACTCCTGATTTTCTGTCTTAAATTTAAATTTCTGTTCAAAGCCAAGAAGATGGTGGTTGAACATCACAACGGGTGTTCCTTCGGGAATCGACTCAAGGTCTTTCCTCATCCAGTTGTACAAATCATCAGCATTGTAGCTTGGCTTTCTGTCGCCGGTCAACACAGGCGTCACAACAAAGTGAACCCCGCCAACGTTAAACGAATACCAAACAGGCCCGTAAAGTTGCTCAAACAACTCCTCCCCATACGCTCCGTCAACAAGATCATGGTTACCAACCGAATAAACAACCCGCACACCAAGCTTTTGAGTCGTAAAATGCTCGGCATGAAGCCTCAACCCCGGCTCGTAGCATATATCTCCATTAAAAAGCACAAATGCATAATCATTGTTGGCAATGTTCTCCTTCAAAATGTCCATCCAATCTCTGTACACCGACTCCTCGGTATCTCCCATATGTATGAAGAGGTTTGATTCGTTTTCAGTTTTCCTGAGCGGAAAAATGATTTCCACATGTACTCCATTGCCGCTACTGGTATGCACATGGGTTTCTTTGCTGTTGCTGTGGTTTTGGCTTTTATTTGCCTGTTCGAGCTTGAAGTAAAACGGACCAATATGCTCATACCCACTTGGAGTAGAAATATATACAAATTTCGCCCTTGGGCTCCGCTCCAAAATAAACTCACCCATCCTGCCACTCTTGGCCACATTAAACCCCTCCGAAACCACAACCCCCTCAATACCAATACCCTTCTCATCCACTACCCTGCCCCTGATTGCTTCTGCCGTCATTACCACTGCAGGCATCATCATCAACGCCACCAGTGCAAAATGCAGGAGCGTTCTAAATTTATTTATTCGTTTCATATTCTCGTTTCAATTTATGATTCACTTTAAACTCAATTTTTCAATTAAAATAAAGGTATTAAAATTTTCGTAGTCACCAATTTTTCGTTTTGGCAAAATTTCTCCGCGCCAGTTTTGTTCAACTGTTTGTTATTAAGCATTTTGCAAATGAGACTTTTTTATATTTAACGCTTTTTGACTGAAGTCTATTTTAGAACACCTTCATATTCAACAATATATCCAAAACTGGCGCGGAGAAATTTTTGTAGCTAGCTACGCAAGTTGGGTCGAAGGCAGGTCGAACTTTTTCACTCTTTAGTTGTTTATAATCTAAATACTTGAATAAATGAGGTCAATAATTACACTCCTTGCAATACCTGTTTCAATATCAATAATTTTGCTTTCACTGTCTTCGTGCAAAAACTCCGGCTCCGGTTCTGAAGAGTCGGAACACAGTATGGGTAGCACTAATGCTGAGTTCAACCAAGGAAAAGCAGAAAGCACAAACAATGAGAACTTCTCAGAAGACATCAACATTAAGCTGGTAAACTTCGAACAACTTAAACCGGCATACATCAATAATGACGACGTTCTTTACGTTGTTAACTTCTGGGCAACCTGGTGTGGCCCCTGCGTACAGGAACTTCCGCACTTCATGGAGATGAATCAGAAGTACAAATCAAACGAAAAGTTTAAGATGATACTCGTTTCATTGGACGATTCGGATAATCTGGAAACGGCTGTTAAAAATTTTGCCAGAAGAATGAAACTTGATGCGGACCTCTACCTTCTTGATGATATCAAAAAAATGAATGAATGGATTCCGGCCGTCAACAAAGATTGGTCCGGCTCAATACCGGCAACGCTTGTAATCAAAAACGGTAAAACGCTCAGCTTTGACGCCAGAGCACTCACCAAAGAGGAGCTTGAGGAGCGAATTTCAAAACATTTGTAAGAAGCAAGAGTGATTAGAATACTTAAACAAATAGTATAATCCAAAAGTGTAAACATGAAGTATGATCAGAAACCGTAAACTGAATCTATAAACTGAAACCGTAAACAGTAAATGTAAATCAGCAATTTTTTGAATTCAAAATCATCAACAGAATAATTAAAAAAACTAAAAAACAATAATACAAATCCAAATAAATAGCAAATGAAAACAATCTCTAAAATAGCCGGGTTATTATTCATAACTCTTTTCTCCTTAGGTACTTTAAGTGCACAGGGAGGTTACAAAATCGGTGACGAGGCAACTGACTTTAAACTGAAAAATGTTGACAACAAAATGGTTTCGATGGCAGATTTCAAAGATGCCAAGGGCTTTATCGTGATCTTCACATGCAACCACTGCCCATATTCAAAGGCTTACGAAGATAGAAAAATCGCGCTTTCGAAAAAGTACGCAAAGCTGGGCTATCCGGTAATTGCAATAAACCCTAACGATCCTGCTGCTCAGCCGGAAGATAGCTTCGAACTGATGCAGGTGCGCGCAAAGGAGAAAAATTTCCCTTATCCATATCTATTTGATGATGGTCAAAAAATTTATCCTCAATACGGAGCCACAAAAACTCCTCATGTATTTGTACTAAAGAAAGAGAACAACAAGCATATTGTCAAGTACATAGGAACAATTGACGATAATTATAAAAATGCTAATGACGTCTCCAATAAGTATGTAGAGGCTGCCGTAGATGCACTTTTAGCGGGTAAGGAGGTCGAGGTTAAGACAACCGTTGCCATTGGTTGCACGATAAAGGTTAAGAAGTAAAGTGAGAATTCAACGTGAAAAATTAATGTGACTAAAAACAGTATGATAATTGGTGCCGGCTCTTTAGCCGGCATTTTTTTGTACATTTACGTGTTAATTTCTCCGCGCCAGTTTGCAATAACTATTTAATAATGTAACTATTGCAAACATGCCTATGCTTAATTTAAAAATTGCTAAAACAACATCTCGGTAACAACATTTCAATAAATGAAAACTTTAATTCAAAAGGCATCCGGGGAGCTTGTGCCCTTCTCCTCATCAAAATTTAGGGAATCTTTGGTTCGTTCAGGGGCAGAAGATGTTATTATTGATCAGATTGTAAGGGAGATAGAGGTTTGGATTTCAGGGCAGGATGTAATTCCAAGCAATCAGATTTATGCGCGAGCCTTTTCGATGCTAAGAAAGATGACCACATCCAACGCCGCGAGATATAAGCTCAAAACGGCAATGATGGAGCTTGGTCCAACGGGGCACCCTTTTGAACATTTTGTAGGTGAAATTTATCGTTCGCTTGGATATGACGTTAAAGTTTCTGAAATTCTTGATGGACATTGTGTTACACATGAGGTTGATGTTATAGCCACCAAGGGTAATCACCAACGTTTCATAGAGTGTAAATACTATCAGAGTACCGGAAAAAATGCCAATGTTCAGGTGCCACTCTATATCCGCTCAAGAGTAGATGATATTATTGCGAAGAGAAAGACAGCTTCGGGGTTTGAAAATTTTACCTTTTCGGGAGGAGTTGTTACAAATACCCGTTTTACCTCTGATGCAGAGGCATACGGTAAGTGCAGCGGTTTGTTTCTGATGAGTTGGGATTTTCCGATAGGTAACAGCCTCAAGGACATAATTGACCGTGAAAGAATTTTTCCTGTAACCTCTCTTTCGAATCTTACTTATGTACAGAAACAAGCGCTTATGGAGAAAGGTATTGTAATCTGCCGCCAGATTCTCAAAGATCCGTCCGTTTTGGATTCGCTCAGCCTTGGAAATGTGAAATACCGTAAGGTCATGGACGAACTCAAAGCACTTGCCGGGTAAATCTCCGCGCCAGTTTTTCCCCTTGTCCAAATTTCTTCGTAAATTCACACTTTAAATACGCATTGAATCAACACACAAAATCGCAAAACACTACAAACACACTATAATACAACAAGATATGATTCCTAAAAATATCAAGAACATTTGCTGCATTGGAGCCGGCTACGTAGGTGGACCTACGATGACAGTTATTGCACAAAAATGCCCGGATATCAAGGTTACAATTGTTGATATCAACAAAGAGAAAATTGCCAGATGGAACGGTCAAGATCTTGATAATCTGCCAATTTACGAAGTTGGTCTTAAGGATATTGTGTCAGAAGTAAGGGGGAAAAATCTCTTCTTTTCAACAGATATCGAATCAGCAATCAACGAGGCTCAGATGATATTCATATCTGTTAACACTCCTACCAAAACATACGGTCAGGGAAAAGGAATGGCAGCCGACCTTAAATACATAGAATTGTGTGCCAGACAAATAGCAGATGTTGCCAAAGATGATAAAATTGTAGTGGAAAAATCTACAATACCGGTTCGTACTGCACAGACTCTTAAGAATATCCTGGACAATACAGGAAGTAAAGTAAAATTTCAGATTCTTTCAAATCCCGAGTTTCTTGCCGAAGGCACTGCAATCAAAGACCTACTCAACCCCGACAGAGTTCTTATCGGAGGCGAAGAGAGTAAAGAGGGAGCAGCTGCAATTGAGTCACTTGCATCTATTTACGCCAGATGGGTGCCACAGGAAAGAATTATCCGCACAAACGTCTGGAGCAGCGAACTTTCCAAATTAACCGCAAACGCCTTTCTTGCTCAGAGAATCTCATCAATTAATGCAATGTCGGCACTATGTGAGAAAACAGGAGCTGATGTGGAGGAGGTATCGCGTGCCATTGGAATGGACAGCAGAATTGGATCAAAGTTTCTAAAGGCATCGGTAGGGTTCGGAGGTTCTTGTTTCCAGAAGGACATTTTGAATTTAGTATATATAAGCAGAACTTTGGGCCTTCAAGAGGTAGCCGATTACTGGGAGCAGGTTCTAAAAATTAATGATTATCAGAAGAGACGTTTTGCACAAAACATAATAAATACATTATTTAACACCGTGTCAGACAAGAAAATAGCATTTCTTGGTTGGGCTTTTAAAAAGGAGACAAACGACACAAGAGAGAGCGCGGCTATTTATGTTGCGTGGGAGTTGCTTCAAGATCAGGCCGAAATTCATATTTACGACCCTAAAGTAAAACCCGAACAGATATTCAGCGATCTCAAAACTGTTTCCGGAGGGACATTTGTTTGTGGCAGAGGAGAAGTGACAAATGAACAATTAAATGCAGGGGCATGCGAAGGCAGCAATTTAGTAGGCATTTTTAAGTGCAACTGCCCCGGAATAGGTACTGTATATGTTCATAAAGAGCCTTATTCTGCGATGGAAAATGCTCATGCAGTTGCAGTTATCACCGAATGGGATGAGTTTACAGAATATGATTGGCAAAGGGTTTACGATAATATGACAAAACCGTCATTCTTATTTGATGGAAGAAATTTGTTGAATCACTCTATGCTAAGGAATATCGGGTTCAAAACTTATCAAATCGGCCGCTGATAACAAACTACTCCAATCAATTCATTTACCCCCACGCCTTGGCGGTTCCTTTGCGAATTACGGTTGGAGGCGCACCCAAATTAAGCTTGCAAAAACGATTGAAATGTGCATAGTCGGTAAACTTGTATTTTTTCATTATTTCAGCCACAGGAAGCTTAGTATGTTTAAGGCAACGATGAATCTCCTCTGCCCTATTTGCAATAATCCACTGATAAGGAGAGACTCCGAATAATTTATTGAACTTTCTGTTGAATGTGCTCACTGATAACCCAGATGCTGTAATAATCTCTTCAAGCCCCATGTTTCTGTATGAATCCAATATAAATTTGTAGAAATCAGTTACATCTCTATCCAGTGCAACAAGAAACTTGTAGAGCTCTCCTCTTGAATAATTTTTTGAAAGTAACGAAATTAAATTTATTTGCAGTTCATCCTGATCCTGATGTGATAATTCACTATGAGAAAGCTTTTGTTTAATGTTTAACAGAAAGGAATCTATGCGCGGTAGAGTAACCATCCATGGTAATTGGTAAAGAAATTTTACCTTTTTCTGTCCTTTTAAATTCTTAAGTTTATTATAGAAAACAACCCATTCATCGCTTAGGCAAACTCTCAGGACGCTTACTTCAGATAAAGCCTCAAATTTGTAATCGTCCTGTTTTAGTATGAAAAATGTGTTTTGGTTAAAGTAATACTCCTTGTAAATATCAGCCATTATCCTGACCCTTCCGGAAAGTATAAATACAATCATATCACCGTACTTACACCCTATTTTTATTGAGTTTCCCTTGGAAAATGTTCCGTAACAAAATCCCTTTTTCCCGGGAATCAATAATGAACTGGTCTTGTTTGAAGCTTCCATATAGGAAAGTGTATTAACTTAAAAGTAGAAATTCGTAAGCTATGTACTTCACATAGTTGCTAAACTCACTAGTTAAAAAATTGAATAATATCCCGCTATGAATTTAATAATTAATAAGCAATATTAAAAATATTTTGACTCAATTGTTAACTTATAATGAATTATCTCTTCATATATTGAATATCTTTATACAAAATTTTAACAGTTATTTTGATTAATTTCCTAGATGAGCATGAATTTTAATTCGACAATGGAAAACCTGGTTGTCCTTATTATGGCCGGAGGTTCCGGAGAGAGGTTTTGGCCGCTCTCAACCAGTGAAAAACCAAAGCAGTTGCTTAGGCTGATCGACAGCGATAGGTCTTTGATAAGGATGACCGTCGATCGCATTTTACCGCTTACAAGTGCAGATAGAATATTCATAGGGACAAATTCAATTCAGGCCAAAGCGGTAATGGAGGAGCTCCCTGATCTACCTGAAAAGAATATACTTTTAGAGCCGGCATTTAGGGATACTGCCGCAGCCATTGGATTTGGAGCTGTTGTAATTGAAAAACAATTCCCCGGGTCCACCATGATTGTGCTTGCCTCTGACCACATTATAAAAAATGAGCAGGCGTTTCGAAAAGATGTAATGGCCGCTGTGCATTGCGCTCAGAACGAGAATAGTATTGTAACACTGGGTATTAAGCCATCAAAACCGGAAACCGGCTACGGTTATCTGCAGGTAGAAGGGGGAGAAAAAAATTCTCACAATTCTAAAACTGAATCTGACAAGATAAAAAATGACTCAAATTATGATAGTGTAATTATAGAAAGCACAGCACAAAAGCCGCTGAAAGTGCTTAGGTTTTGCGAAAAACCTTCGCATGAAAAGGCGCTAGAATACCTCAATTCCGGCAACTATCTGTGGAACAGCGGTATGTTCATTTTCAAAATCGCAGTAATCATGGAGGCGTTTAAAAATCTGCTTCCCGATCATTACAGGCTTTTCAAAGAGATTGAGCAGATTGAGGATATTACAGAAAAGAGCGGTATTCAAAAACTGACAGATATTTTTGCTCAATTCACCAAAATATCAATCGATTACGGCATTATGGAGAAATTTTCCAAAATCAAGGTTGTCCCATCTGACTTCGGCTGGAGCGATATTGGAAGCTATACTGCGCTGCCTGAATTTTTCCGGTTAAACGAGAATTCAAGTGTAATCAAGGGATTAACAGTAAATGAAATAGATTCTCATGGAAACATTATTATAAGCACTACCGGGAAAAAGATTTCACTTTTGGGAATTGAAGATTCAATAATTGTAGATACACCTGACAACATACTTATTTGCAGCAAAAAAGAGGCTCAGAATATTAAAAAACTGTTAAAGTAATTAACGCAAATTGAAGTACCAAAATCACAACACAAAAAACATAGTGTAATAATAACAGACCTAAATGAAAATATTTTTTACCTTTAATCAGCAATAAAAGCGATAAATTTCATTTAAATATAGCATTATGAAAAACTTAGCTCATAGCCGAATAATTACACTCTTCGCTTTATTAATAATTTCGAGTGTTTTACTAATCTCTTGCAACAAAGAGAGCAGGGAGATCAATAATAACATAACTGTAGATGAGCTGGTTGCACAAGCCGCTCAGCAATATCTTAACATACCTGTGGCAACGGGTAGTGAAGATGAGATGTTCTCACTTAACAATAGTGGGCTTCCCGAAGTATATCTGGCAAGTTCAAGCGGCTTTGATACCAAGGTTACTCCAAATCCTCTTATTAGTTGTATTAAGTCCGTAAAATTATCAGAGAAACAGGCTCTTGAGGTTAGAAAAGCTCTCTCAATTTATGAAGAGCAACTACAGGTTTTCATGAAAAACCAGCGAGAAAAACTTGCAACAATTGAAGCCAGGTTTGTCGCTGCCAAAAGGGAGTTGCTAAAACAGGCTAAAAATGAAAAAGCCGACAGAGAAGAACTGGAGAAGAGGATGATCGCTCTTAAAACGAAGTTCGAGAAGGCTGTAAGAGAACTTAAAGAGAAAAGTGTGCCTAACCTATCTGCCCCCTTTAAAACGCTGATGACTACATTGCGAACTATCCTTGAAAAGCGTCAGTGGGAGGCCTTTATTAAATGCCAATCCCGCTAAAAGGTGCAGGCATCATTGCAAATTAACAAAAAGTCACATTAGTTTTGCAAACCGCAAACCTTTATTGCGAATTAGCTGTTATATAGTGAAATTTAGACCAAACTCGTGTGACAACAAACTGGAAAAAGACATTTGCAATAATCTGGGCGGGGCAGCTCTTTTCAACCCTTAGCAGTACAGTCGTAGGCTACGCCGTAATCTTCTGGATGAGTATCCAAACAGGGTCGGCAGAGGTACTTGCACTCGCCACTATAGCCACTCTTCTGCCTCAGCTTGTACTGGGCTTATTTACAGGCGTTTTAGTGGACAGATGGGACAGAAGAAAGACAATGATTTTTGCAGACCTTTTTATTGCGATGTGTTCCGGAATAATGGCGCTGCTCTTTTGGTTGGGCGAAACTTCAACCGGATACATATATCTGCTTTTAGCGCTTCGCTCCATAGGTAGCGCATTTCACGTTCCTGCAATGCAGGCCTCCACCCCGCTCATAGCCCCCGAATCGCAACTGATGAGGGTAGCAGGCGTCAATCAGTCAATCTTCTCTTTAAGCACAATAGCCGGCCCCGCAATAGCAGCTCTGTTTGTAAGCTCACTCTCAATGACACACGCTCTGTTGTTTGATGTTCTGGGTGCCATAATCGCAACGATCTCATTAATAATGGTTAAGATACCTAACCCTGTAAAGAAAGTGGGGAGCGAAGAGGCTGGTGCAATGCTCAGAGAGTTTAAGGAGGGTTTCAAGGCCTTGTTACATATGCCCGGGCTTAAGTGGCTGTTCATATTTATTGTTTTGGCTACATTCTTTATCGTACCCGTTGCAACCATATTTCCGCTGATGACCTTAGACCATTTTAATGGCACTACTTACCAGATGAGTTTGATTGAGATAGTTTGGGGAGTGGGAATGTTGGCAGGCGGAGGAATCATGAGCCTCCCGAAATTCAACGTCAATAAGATAATCCTGATAAACACCATGTACATAATCCTGGGGCTTACATTCTTCTTTTCGGGATTTCTCTCTCCCCAAGGGTTCCTCTTTTTCGCAATTTTAACAACCATAGGTGGTATTGCAGCAGCCATTTTCCATGGCTCATTCACAGTTGTAATGCAAACATCAATTGACCCTGCTGTTATGGGGAGGGCATTTTCGATATTTGATACCTTTACCATGATGCCGGCAATGGTTGGATTGCTTTTAACCGGCTACATTGCAGATACAATTGGTATCTCAAACGCATTTATTATCTCCGGTGGCGTAATTGCACTCTTAGGGGCAATCTCATTTTTCGTACCTTCACTGATGCATTTGAATAAATCTGAAAATGTTGCAAAATAAAACAATACTGATTACAGGTGGGACAGGCTCTTTCGGCAGCACCTTGGCTAAACTTCTGGTTTATCATAATCCCAAGGAGATAAGAATTTTATCCCGCGATATTGAAAAGCAGCAGAGTCTTAAATTAGTTATTGATCAGCTACTTGAAAAAAAAGATTCTAAAGAAATATTTTCGAAAACTCAAATAAAATTATTGACTGGAGATATTACCGACAAATCAGTTGTTAATGAGGCGGTAAAGGGTTGTGATTTTATTTTTCATGCTGCAGCCCTGAAAGATGTCTTGTACTGTGAGCAGCACCCTCTTGAGGCACTGTCGGTTAATGTTTACGGCACAAATAACATCATAGAAAGCGCTGTAGATCATAAAGTTCAAAAGGTTGTGGTTGTTAGTACAGATAAAGCAGTTGCCCCTGCCGGCACCATGGGAATTACAAAGGCCATGATGGAGAGGGTTGTGCTTTCAAAATCTTCTGAAATTGAAAATCATAAACTTGAAGACCCCAAAACTGACCATCAAGCAACCTCATTTGTAATAATAAGGTTCGGAAACCTGATGGGTTCATCCGGAACAGTTGTTCCGCTGTTTATTAAACAGGTCAAAGAGGGTAAAAAGCTAACGGTGACCAATCCGAAAATGACCAGGTTTATGATGACCCTTAGTCAGGCAGCCGAGTATGCCCTCTTCGCTCTCGAAAAAGGTAATAACGGAGATATAATCATTCGCAACTCTCCTGCACTCTCAATAGGAAACCTTGCCAGGGCAGTTATCGAACTTTATGGAATAAACGTTAAAAATGGTGAGTTTGACAGCACCTCGCAAATAATAGTGACCGGGTCCAGACCGGGCGAGAGACTTTTCGAAATAATGGCAAGTGATCAGGAGATGATAAAATCAGATCTGGTAAACGATTCGATTTACCTGAGAATTCCATTATTGACAAAAAACATCAATTTTTCAAATTCAGAAAAAAAAACACAGGTGAGCGAACTGAATTCCAGCAATATAGGCGAATTAGATGTTGAGGCTATTAAAGTGTTAATTAAGAATTAATTGAACCCAAAATAATAGCTTTTTGGTCATAATACAACTCTACCTTAATCAACCTTTATGAGCACTGGCGGAGGAAGAAGCATATTCTTGTCAAACGGAATATCGGCCGATTTTGTCAAAACTCCAACCTCTCTCACATCCCTCGACTTAAAGTCGGCAAACGAATAAGGTTCACCTGCAAGCTGCTTAATTCTTTTAACAATCATCTCCCTGCTTGGAGCGTTAATGTAGGCTATATTATTTATCATCAAACTTCCCGATTCCGGCCTCCACACTCCATAAGAGTAATAGTATGCCCCTTCGTAAGCTCCTACATAGGAGTATGCCGGGTCACCAATGAAATGACTCCACAGAATTGTCGAGAGGTTGTTTGTGAGGTCTGCATTACGAAAGTGCCCCACATTATGCCACCACCTTAAGCTATTTTGCTCCGAAAGAGGTATGTATGAACTACTTGTAGTGTATTCATCGGCAAGTTTTCCAAACCCGTGCCCTCCTGACTCATGCTGCAAAACTCCTCTAAAATCGTATGGGTAAAGCCTGTTAGAAACAGGAACGATTGATATAGCTTTTCCATCAGAATAGAGCGAGGCTGTTCCTGCATACCTTGTGCTGTTGGCAATTACTGTTATCAAAGTCTCAGACAAAGTTGAGTTTAAAGGTGCCTTGAGAGCATACTCAAAGCATAGGGTGTTATTTGTTGACATTGAGGTAGATGGAGCCGGATTGTTATACCTTGTAGAGAATTTTGTATTAATCGTCGTGGTTGCATCGCTAATGCCACTCTCCTGTGAAAATGCATATACAACATAAACATCAAAATAGCTTCTGTAAGTTTTATATGGCTCAATTGCAAAGAAATGGCTCACCGCACTGTTCATATTGGACATAAATTTGCCCTGTCCAATATCCTCAATTGTATATCCGTCTCCCAAAAATACAAGGTCAATTCCATTACCCGCTGTAGAGCTCTGTACCTTAACATAATCCCCATCTTTATAAGGAAAATTATACTGGCTTATGCCGAGGTTTGCTGTTAAAGTTTTGCCGTTAAGTTTGAAAATAATTGAGCCGCTTCTGGTGACCGGTGTACTTGAGTATGGGTTAAAGGTGACTGTAATATTTCTGGTTCCTACTCCGGTCGAAGGTGTAACACTAACCCATGCCGGTTTGGAGTCTATGCTCCAGCTGCCTGTTGCCTCCAATGTAAGGTTAAAGCTCTCCCCTGAGCCCGTAGAGAGTAACGAGGAGGTTGATAAAGACAGAACGTCAACGGGAGTTGAGCCCTCTTCATAAATTGTTGTAAAGGAATCATATCCCCACCCTGTAGTTGAGGTATAAGCAGAGAGGCTGCCAACCGGAACAATCAGAGTTGCCCCCGTAGCTATGCCGGTGAAAACTCCCGACAATGGAAAAGGAGTGGAAATTTTTGAGATAACCTGTAAAAGTGATGAGCAGCCAAAAAAGGCCTCTGCACCAATAGCAGTAACTGAAGCTGGTATTGTTATTACCGGTAGCGAGGTGCAACCCTTAAAGGCAGCACTCCCCAATGTAGTAAGTGTATTTGGTAAAATTATATCATTCAGCGCAGTACAGCCGAAAAAAGCCTCAGCGCCTATAGAAGTCAGGCTTGAAGGAAGAATAATGCTTTGCAGACTTATGCCCGGGGCTCCTGTAACTTTGAAGGCACCTGTTGGAATTGCGTTATTTAACAACACACCTGCAGAGATATCAAGAGACTCAACTCCCCTCAAATATTCTCTAAATGTGCCAAAGTCATTTACAGTAATGCTACCCTCAATTTTCAGATCCCTGATTGCAGCCCTCTCGCCCAATGGAATCATCTCATCAAGAGACTCTCCGGCCTCTGCCCTTACAAGATATCCAGGATATATGTATTGCCTTATAATTGAGGTATCGGCAGTATTTGAATATTTTACAATAATTTTTGCCGTCCTCTCAGCTCCGGAATTATTTTGCGAAATTGTAAATACGTGCTCATTCACAGGCAACTCAGCAGATTCAAAAGAGTTTTGCCCGGTTGTTTGAGACACCCAGCCGCCACCACCCTCCATTATAATTTGATAATCTGCATTTGAGGTTACCTTAATAATCTTTACACCGCCCACCTTCTGAACATATAGGTTGGGTTTATCAATCTCAATAATGGTTTTCGGCTTTTGATTAACCGTAACTGTATCGGCAATTGTTCCCCCCTTTTGTCGGAAAATAATGGTGCTGCTTCTTGAATCATAAGTGCTGTTGGCGCTAACGTTAAATGTATGTGTGCCTGTAACAAGTCCTTTACTCTCAATATGGCTTAACCAGGTAACCGTTTGAGGAATAATTATATCAAACTGAATGTTTGAAGAGGTTTCAATATTGAATGTACCGCCAAGATCCTCCAGATTTACGATTTTAGGATTAATAAAAATTGCATCTTTTTGCAATTGATTGATAGTTAAAGTATCAGATAGCGCGCTATTTTTGTCTTTAAAAATAACTTTTGTTGTTCTGGCATCGTATCCCGGGTTGGGAGCTACGGAAATCAGGTGAGTATAGGTGTTGAGAGCCTTTGTTCCGGTGTGTAAAACCCATGGAGCGTCCGAGGGTAAGATTACATCATATGAGATGTTCGATTTAAGCTCTACCTCTGCCGTTGCTCCGGCACTTGGCACATTAATGGTTTTATTGGTAATAATTAATGCATCTTTTTGGCTCTGAGTGATAGTTACGCTAGATACCAGAGTTTCTGCCGTTACGGTAATTGTCACACTTCTTGAGGAGTAACCGTTATTGGCCCCCACTGTAACATTAACCATTGCATCACCCTTACCTGATAGTTGCGAAACCGTACACCAGGATTCAGAGACTCTTACTGTCCAGACAGTATTTGAAATAATTGAAATTGACGTTTGCCCTCCCGAATCTCCAAAAGCGGTGCCCTGAGCGGTAAGTGTGAGTGTCGGCTCTTTTTTGCAACCTGATATAACCGAAATAATTGATAATACAACCATTACGATTAGTAGTCTGTATCTTGATAAAATGTGATTTTTCATAATAGCTGTAAAAGGCAAAATCCTTTATCAAAGATAACAATTAATGGGATGTATTTGTTACATCAAGAAGCAATAAATTATTGCAACAGCATGAATTACTGAAACTTAAGAAATAATAAGAAACGGAGATGACCGGTGCGTGTCCGAATCATCTCCGTTAACCCTGGTTTTAGTTCAGAAGAATGTGCTGCCTGCAAACACAATGTAAGAGTCATCCAGGGAGTTTGCCAAATAAACAATCAATGACTAAAGTTACTGACGGTAAACACCCGTTGACACCCATTTCGTAAAAGGTCATCACAATATTATCAAAAAAGCAATTTATTTTGATCGAGCCTGTGTCTTAAGCGGATTCTCAGACTCTTTGAAAAATTCATTCTGAAGCTTAATGGTTTGAGTATCCTCCTTAACTGCCTTAATCATCTCCTTGAGTTGTCTGACACTGTTTGAAAGGGATATCTCTCCAATCTCTTTTTTAGCTTTCGAAGCCTCTCCAGCATAGTGATTGGGGTACTTACCATACCACCAGATACCGGTGTAGGCATTCTTTACATTAAGTCTGTTGAGATCATCTCCCGATTCGGCTTTTGCTCTCTTAATCTTCACAAGATCGGGCCTCACTGCAAGCATTACACTTGTCTCAACCTCATCTGCATGTCCTCCTGTTTTGCTTGACCTCAGTTCGGCAATTTTCTTTTGACTCTCAGCATCCGGCTCGGGAGTATATAGGTAAACAGCATAATCTCTGGGTGACTCAAGCTGTATTTGCCCGAAATAGCGGACAAAATTGTTGTTACCACCATGTCCGTTCACAATTATAATCTTCTTAATACCGTTTCTTGAAATCTCTTTGCAAGTCTCATCCAGCAATTTGAATATAAGCTCATTACTATAAGCTATTGTGCCCGGTTGTTGTTTTGCCTCAAAAATCTGACCCGTATAATAAAACGGAAATACGATTGCATACTCCTCTTTTGATGCCCTTATGCTTATCTCTCTGGATGTATAAACATCGGTACCCAGAGGAAGCTGCTGACCGTGTTTCTCTATTACCCCCATAGGAATAATGCAAACACCCTGTGACTTTTCAACTGCATCTTTAAAATCCTCAGAAGTTAGCTCCTCCCACTGAACTGAAATTTTCTGGGCAGAAGCTGAATATGAGATTGAAATTAAAAATATTGAGATCACAAATGCTATTAAAATTGTTGCCGGTTTATTCATAACTTAAATTTTAGGTGTTTAAATATATTTAATTCAGTTTACGCAATTTATTTTAAGCTATTCTGTTTACTCTTTATCACCTCTAATGATCAAATGTACAAAAAGCTATCACCATTTTGTATCTTTACAACAAAAAAATGGCTAAGAAACTCTCACTCTTTCTATTTACCCTCCTCATTCTGCAACTGGTGCCGGGCTACCCCACAGCAACTTGCTATGCACAAACAAATGCAAAGGAGATTTTTGGAACCCTAAGGGTTATGACCTACAACATACACCACTGCAACCCACCGGCGCAGAGGGGTGTAATTAATATAGATGCAATTGCCCGTATCATAGCGGCAAGCGGTGCAGACGTTGTTTTTCTGCAGGAGGTTGATGTTAATACCGGTCGCTCGGGTAAAGGAAATCAGGCGGAGGAGATTGCAAAGAGGAGCGGGTTGGGATATTTCAGGTTTTATAAGGCCATCGATTTTTCGGGAGGAGAATACGGAGGGGCAATTGTTTCAAGGTTTCCGTTATCTGAAGAGTTGCTTCACAGGTTGCCTACACAGGATGGAGAGGAGCAGCGGCTAATGGGTAGCGCAGTGATAGAGCACCCGAAATTCGGAAAGATAATGGTTGCAACAACCCACCTAGATCTTAATCAGGTTTACAGAAAGTTTCAGATAAAGCATATTAGAAAATTCCTTGTTTCTCAAAAGATTCCGGTTATACTGGGTGGTGATTTTAATGCCGACTCAAAAAGCGCAGAGATGAAGTTGGTTTACAGAAAATTTACCCCATCTGAGCTGGGTTTTAATCCTACTTTCCCTAACACAATACCTACAAAGCACATAGATTACCTGTTTCTGAGAAACCACTCAAGAAGCAAATTTAAAATGGAGTTCACAAATCATAGAGTCCTTAAGGGATTTGATGCTTCCGATCATCTTCCGGTTGTTGCGGATGTGATTTTTTTTGAAAAATGAATTGATTTGACTTCTACTTAAACAGGTCGAGTTCAGGGATATCAGTCCCGATTGCAATTACTTCTGTGCGAGTGACATTTTCACAATTCGTCAATTTTGCCTCTTTGTCACCTTTGACAAATTGAATCAAATAGCTGTTACCATCTGCACAGGTAATAAAGCCCTTTAGGCGAATTATCTGAGTTGGCACATTTCGGACAAACTGCAAAAGCTTATCCTTATCAGTCTTATTGGTGCTTTTATAAACCCTGGACGAAATATCAGCAAGTGGAGCTAGAGTAAGACCATCTTCACTATTGGCTTCAATCGGAACCACTCTCTCTGAAAGTTCACTTTTCAGTATTATTTCAGGATCAAAATCCCCCCTTCCAAAGCAAGTAAAGAAAACCTGAGCCAAGGGATTAATAACAGAAATTGTGTGACTGATTAACTCTGCCTGGTCAGAAGTTATTTTGTCAAATTTGTTGACCAAAACAATATCAGCAACCCTCACCTGATTTGTAACGCTTTTTATATATTTATATATTGACGAAAAGGTAACAGCATCAACTATTGTGACCACTTTTGACAAATAAAAGTATTTGTTGTCATCCAGGAGTGATCCGATTGATATTGGGTCTGCAAGTCCTGATGCCTCAATAAAGATTATGTCGGGTTGTGACTCTTTAACCAATCTCTCTACCTCTTGTCTGAAATCTGAGTATAAACAAACACAGAAAATTGAACCCTTATTTAACTCAATCAGATCAAATTTCCATTTTGTTTTCTTAAGATCCTGAGCATCTATTGATACTTCGGAATACTCATTCTGAATAATACCAATCTTATACTTTAGTGAATAATGCGACAATAAATCTTTTAGTAAAGTAGTCTTTCCACTTCCTAAAAACCCTGTTAGAAGTACTATTTTTGACATACTTTTTAACCTCCTCTAAATAAATTAGTTCGTATAATAATACAGAAAGCAATATTAAAAGTACCATAATTATTTTGACTGTGCAATGTACTTACTTATTCTGTTAATTTACAAACTTTTGCAGCTATTCTTAATTCAATTGCCTTCTTAATTTCATTTACAGGTGGAATAATTGATGAAAAGCAGACCTCTCCATCAATACAAATTGTTGGAATTTTCTTAACACCCAACACACTCATCATAGCCAATCCCCTGTTCTCTTTAATTTTAAACTCTTCTGTAATTACACTATCTCCCAATCGTTCTGTAGCATTAAGGACTGCATTCATCATGTACTGGCATGGTGCACATGAGGCAGAATCCAATGTTATCACATCAATTTTAACCTTTGGTAAAGCAAGGTATTGCTCAACCTGAGTTTTTAACTCATTTTCAATATATTTAATTGTCTCATTTGCCGGACTTTCAGAATCTGTCTGATTGATTTGATTACCACCTTTAGTATTAACTTTTACTTCATCTGTTTTTTTATTGTGCAGAACCTGTGCAATATCTCTTTTGTACTTATCCGTTGCAATATCTTTCACAGCCGTAAGGTTTTCAACAACTGTTTTGTACGGCAGATCGCAACCAGGCGCAAGAATAAAGCCCCTCTCACCTCCCTTTGCAAGACATTCAAGCGCATCCTTTTCACTATCTGCAATTGTCCCAAGAAGTAGTGTTGCTGTAAGTTTCAGATTCCCACCAAAGCTTATCTCTTTTGAAACACATATATCTCTCACGTAATCAAGCGGAATGTTTTCGTCAATTGAAACATTATCTGGCATGCAGTTGCACATCGCCTCAATATTGTGCTGAGCATCTCCGCAGACAAAAAATGAGGAGTATTTGCCAAGTTTCGTAATATGGCTGAATATCTCTTTCATATATTCAGGTACGAAAGTATCAAATTGATCGGTTCCAATCTGACTGGTCATCGGGTCAACAATTGCAATTATGTCGCAACCGGCCTCGGCATACAATCTGCTCATCTCCTTGGAAACATCTGTGCAGAATCTCATTAACCTGTGAACAGCAGCTTCTTCCATAAACATTTGCATAAATATGTCTGTACCAAGCAGATGCAAACCAAGAGTGAATGGACCTGTAACCAATCCGTAAAGCGCGATATCGGGATTCTGAACTCTTAGCTCCTTTGCAGCTTCAAGTACAACAGCAATTCTACCCTCCGCAACCGGAATCTTAAGCTCATCTAAACTGACTCCCTGTGCAAGCGGGTGACCTACAACAGACGGTGGGTTCTCTTTCGCCCATATAACTTTGCAGCCAAGAGCCTCGGCCTCCAGCTGAAGATCAAAAACAACAGGAATCCCATCCGGGTCGTACTGCTTGATAGCGGCATTCACACCCTTTACGATTAACTCTTTTGACTGGAGGTAGCTTTCCGAATCACAATCAATTAGATAGGCTCCATGAACTCCCACGAATGGAACCCATGGGGCCCTTTCGCATTTCTCAAGCCTTATGGCTTTGTATATCAACTCTTTACCCTTCATAACAACTCGCTTTACACAAATATACAAATTTCATTCACAGCCATTGCATAACTCTTTCAAAATGCTTAATTTTATTAGTTGCAGATAAGCTTTGAACTTTCAATATTACAACTTGGTTATACTAATTAAAACCACACTAAATCAGATAATATACCCAACTATTTTATAAATACTGACAATCAAACAACTCATATGAAAATACACGAATATCAGGCAAAAGATTTTTTTAACAGCTACGGGATTCCCGTTGCCGAGGGCATAGTCTGCACAGATGTGGACTCCTGTCTTGAGGCCTACAGAAACCTCTTTTCAGAGGTAGTTGTTATTAAGGCTCAAGTACATACCGGAGGACGAGGAAAGGCCGGTGGGGTAAAAGTTGCAAAATCTCCACAAGAGGTTAAGCAGCATGCAGAGGCCATTCTTGGAATGGATATCAAGGGCTTTAAAGTTGACCGAGTAATGGTTGCCAAAGGGGTAAATATTGAATCGGAGTACTACATTAGTTTTGTGATTGACCGCAATTCGAGGTCTGTTGTGCTTATCATGAGTCGTGAGGGGGGGATGGATATTGAGGAGGTTGCTGCTACGGCTCCTGAGAAGATTATTAAAATTGCTATTGATCCGCTTATCGGAATTCCGGAATTTCTTGCGAGAAAGGCGGCATTTATGCTTTTTGATAGCTTTGACGTTGTTAAACAGGCTGTTCCGCTTATTCAAAACCTCTACAAACTCTTTACAGAAACCGATGCGTCTCTTGCGGAGATAAATCCGCTTGTGGTTACTAAAGAGGGTCAGTTGATTGCCATTGACGGAAAGATGAATTTTGATGATAACGCTTTGTATCGTCAGCCTGAGGTGGAGGCTCTCTTTGAGCCTGATGAGGAGGAGAAGAGGGAGCAGGATGCCAAGTCAAAGGGGTTCAGCTATGTGCACCTTAAGGGCAAGATTGGCTGTATGGTTAACGGAGCCGGCCTGGCGATGGCCACTATGGATATGATCAAACTGTATGGTGGTGAGCCGGCCAACTTCCTTGATATTGGAGGAAGCTCCAACCCCAATAAGGTTATCGAGGCTATGAAGCTGCTTACGAGTGACCCTGAGGTTAACGTGGTTTTGATTAATATTTTTGGAGGAATTACCCGATGCGACGATGTTGCAAGAGGTCTGATAGAGGCATTCAAGTATCTAAAAACTGATATTCCGGTGGTTATTCGTCTTACAGGCACAAATGAGGCTGAGGGTAGAGAGCTTTTAAAGGGCACCTCGTTCCATAGTGCCGACACAATGAGCATGGCTATAAGCAAATCGGTAGAACTAAGTAAAAACAGAGGCAATAAGTAAAAACAGAGGTAAATGAGCATATTAATAAATAAAGATACAAGACTGGTAGTGCAGGGCATTACCGGCAGAGATGGCGGATTTCATGCTGCAAAAATGGAGCAATACGGTACAAAGGTAATTGCAGGCACATCACCGGGTAAAGGTGGGCAACACGCCGGCGGTATTCCCGTATTCAACAGCGTTGCCGATGCTGTTATAAAGGAAGGTGCAAACACCTCTGTGATTTTTGTTCCTGCACCTTTCGTCAAGGATGCAATAATGGAGGCTGCCGATGCAGGTGTTTCACTTATTGTTTGCATTACAGAAGGAGTCCCTACCCTTGATGTTGTAGAAGCCAAACGATATGCCGACTTAAAAGGGGTTTCGCTTATAGGTCCAAATTGCCCGGGATTAATCTCTCCCGGCAAGTCACTTGTTGGAATAATGCCCGGCAACATCTTCAAAGAGGGTAAAACCGGAGTCATTTCACGAAGTGGCACCTTAACCTACGAAGTAGTTTACAACCTTACCCTTAGCGGCATAGGACAGTCAACCGCAATAGGTGTCGGAGGCGACCCTGTGGTGGGCCTCTACTACCTCGAACTCCTCAAAATGTTTGAGAACGACCCCGAAACCGATTCAATCGTACTGATTGGTGAAATCGGAGGTGACGCCGAAGAGCAGGCAGCTCAATACATTAAAGATCATATTACCAAACCCGTTGCCGCCTTTATCGCCGGAGTCACAGCACCTGCCGGCAAACGCATGGGTCACGCCGGCGCCATCATATCAAGCGGAACCGGAACGGCAAAAGAGAAGACCGACGCCTTTGCAAAAGCAGGCGTACCCGTCGCCTCCGAACCCGCCCAAATTCCCCACCTGCTTCGTAAGAATGCCTAACCAACCGCCGGCAAAAAAATCTCCGCGCCAGTTTTGGACAACTATTTGATATTATGTGTGTTATAAATAGGACTTTTTGAAATTCAAGAGATTTTTGCAAAAGTCTCTTTTGTAACAATTTGACATACAAGCACATATCCAAAACTGGCGCGGAGGTTAACGCAGCTTCTGGGAACACGCTGAAAAACAATCTGATACACCAAATCAGTTAGACAACAAACCGCCGGCAGGCACCATAAAAACAACACACACAAACACACGAAAAAAAATCTCCGCGCCAGTTTTGGACAACTATTTGATATTATGTGTGTTATAAATAGGACTTTTTGAAATTTAAGAGGTTTTTGCAAAAGTCTCTTTTGTAATAACCTGATATACAGGTACAT
Organism: Bacteroidetes bacterium HGW-Bacteroidetes-7; assembly: GCA_002842465.1. GTDB lineage: Bacteria > Bacteroidota > Bacteroidia > Bacteroidales > UBA932 > Bact-08. The sequence continues at coordinate 56,327 of PHDA01000022.1, read as the reverse complement.
GTCCAAAACTGGCGCGGAGATTTTTTTGCTGCCCTGCTACTGCCCTGCCGCTGCCCTACCGCAGCTTCTGGTAATGGCAAAACATTAGCTCTTCGTTTTCGTTGCGGAGGTGCATGCCGTTGCCCAAACAATAGCGGAATTGCTTGCAATTCTGGCAGATGCCCTTTTTGGCCCAGCTGCGGTCACGATACTTTTGAAACCCGCTGTTCCAGACATCCATGAACGAATCTTTGTAAATGTTGCCCTGGTAAAAATTTGCCCTTATGCTTGGGCAGCCCGAAATTGAACCATCTGCCAAAACCGACGCAGCTGTAACCCCTGCCTGACACATATAAAAACCATCTCTCACCTCGGCCTCATAACCTCCTAAAAACCCCTCACACCCATACGAAAGCTTAATTAAGCCCTCCTTTCTGGTCTGAGCAATAAACTCCATTAACCCTTTAAACTGGTCACTGCTCAGTGTGAGCTGGCTATCACCGGCTGCCCTGCCAGCAGGAAACACCGTAAACAGTCGCCACCTCTTCACACCCAGAGATATCAAGAAATCCCGGAACCTGGTTAGAGAATCAAAATTTTTAGGATTTGCACATGTCACAACATCCCACACCACCTCACTCTCCTGAGTGAGCATCTTTACAGCCTCCAATGCATTGCTAAAACTGCGGGCATTGCAGCGCATCCAGTTGTGCTCCTGCTCAAACCCGTCAATACTTATAGTCATTGTATGCAGGCCCGATCGCATAAGTGACTCAAGCCTTTCACGAGTCAATGCCAATCCGTTGGTAACCACTCCCCACGGGAAACCTCTTCGGTAAAGCTCAAGGCCACACTCCTCAAGATCTTCCCTAAGCAGCGCCTCTCCACCGGTAAAAATTATTAATACTTTATTTGGATTTACTTGCGGGGTGATATCGTCAATAACCTTGAAAAAATCGCCGGCAGGCATATCATTGATTGAAGAGTTGTGCTTGCAGTCGCTTCCGCAATGGCGGCAATTCAGGTTACATCTTAAGGTACACTCCCAGAAAAGTGTGCGAAGAGGGTGTTCGTTTACAATTTTTTTGTATTGCAGGCGAAACAGCTCCAACCCTGCTTTTTTTCTGAGAGTGATTCCTTTGGATACGGACATCGTGTAAAAATTTGGAAATGGAAATTGTGTTTAAAAATGCGGGCTAAGTATTGTGTTGCTAAATAAACTATTTGCTGTCCAGTTTCACAGTGATCTCTTTAGTAGCACTACCCATGTACCAACTTGAACCACCGTCTTTAAGTTCGGTTGTTTTAATTTCGACTGTCTGTTGCTTTGTTGAAAACTCTCCGTTGGCCGGGCCATCAACATCTTCAAATGTCAGGCTGAAAGATATGTCTCTGGGGAATTCTCTAAGGTAGCTTTTGACAAACTGGCCGTTTGCATCGGTCGTTAGAGTTTTAAAGTCGTAATAGCTGTCTTGTGGCAATCCGGATTTGCCGATTGTTACCTGAATTCCGGGAATTGGTACATTAGAATTGTCGGTAACCCTTCCTTTGACTGAATAGTTTGCATTTGGGGTGCCATATTCAGCAGGCATATCCCAAGGTTCGCAGGAGCTGAATCCAAGAACGGATAAACAAGCTGTAAGAAGCCATCCGCTCACTTTTTGGTATCTGATTTTCATGATATTGTAATTAAAAAAAGTATTTTTAAAACTATCATATGTCAAATTGCAAACAGGATTTAATTTAATTAAATTAAAATTAATTCACTCACTACTTGCAATGATATCAAGTACTATGCGCGATACATAATTAGCACCCTTATACTTAAGATGCAAAAAGGTGTAGTTTTGTTGCATTTGAAACAATAAAAAAAGAATAAAAAAACCTCCGCCTGAGGAATTTACCGATAAAAGGCAAATCGTCGCGCGGAGGTCGTTTCTCTTAAAGAACGTGTTTATACAAATTGCTCGAATGTGATTACACCAACAAAATTTGTGCTAAGCAAGTTTTGAGAACAAGTTAATCCAATCAATTTACATGAACAACATTACTGCTTTGCATTCATATGAACAACATTACTGCTTTGTATTCACATGAACAACACTACTGTTATGCATTTACATCAAAAAATTACTTCTGTGCTTTGGTTGCGTCAACAAATACTCTGGTTGCAAACTCTTTGTCAAGCATATAGATTGCAGCACCGTTATCACCGACAAGCTTTAGCTGATCGATAATTGCCAATGCGGCCTCCTCCTCTTCTGCCTGCTCGTCAATAAACCACTGAAGCATGTTGGCTGCGGCGTGATCTTTCTCTTTAATAGCAACTTCGTAGCAATTGTGAATCATATCTGTCACTTTGCATTCGTGCTCATATGTGCTCTCAAAAACTGCCTGTGTGTTTTTCCAGTTGGTCTCAACGGGAGCTATAGGCTCAACTTTGGCCTCACCTCCGCGGCTGATTATATAGTCAAATATCTTTAGGGCGTGTGACATCTCTTCCTGATATTGAACTCTCATCCAGTTTGCAAAACCTGCATAACCCTTTTGAGCAAAATAAGAAGACATTGAAAGATATAGATATGCACTCCAAAACTCAGCGTTAACCTGTTTGTTTAGAATGTCCTGAACATTTTTATTGAATCTCATGATAATAGTTGTTTTCGTTAATAATTTAGTTTGACTATAAAGTTACAAAAAATTTGCCAAGAGACCTCTGTCAGGACTAATTGTCAGACTTTTTCAAACGAAAACAAAATTTTGAACCCTTGCCTTCTTCAGATTCTAGCCATAAATCTCCTCCCAGCAATCCAACATACTCTTTTACAATAGATAATCCAAGTCCGGTGCCTCCATAGACACGCTTCCCATTTGATTCAACCTGAGCAAAACGTTCAAATATTCTCTCCTTATCCTCTTCAGAAATACCTATTCCGGTATCTTTTACATACAATTGAACTGTCTCTCCCTCGTCAATGCATCCAATTTCAATAAAACCTTCGGGTGTAAACTTGATAGCATTATTTAAAAGGTTTGTTATAATCTGTTGTATCTTAATCTTATCTGATATAATATCTATTGATTTATTATTTGGCAGAGCTAGTTTCAAATCAATCTTAAGATTTTGTTTTTTGAAAAAGTAGTATGTCTCTCTTAAAGTCAAAAGCACATTAAAGTTCTCGTTTACAATAGAGACTTGACCGGACTCAATTTTTGCAATATCCATAATGTCATTTATGGTAGAGAGCAATCTGTGAGCACTGGTGTTTACTATTTGAGCATACTCTTTATGCTCTTTGTTTTCAATATCTTCTGTAAGCATTTCCGAGAAACCAATAATTCCATTTAAAGGAGTTCTAATCTCGTGGCTCATATTTGCCAAAAAGGCAGTTTTAAGCCTGTCCCCTTGCTCTGCCCTCTCTTTAGCCTCCTTAAGTCTGTTCAGTATTTTTATACGATCAATAAATATTCCTATTGTATTTGCAAAAATCTCAAATAGAGTAAGGTCCTCTTCATGGTACGCATCTTCGTTATGATAATCCTGAACTGCAGCAACTCCAATTACCTCTTTAAGAGAAGAGTCCATCAGTGGTGCCCCCAACCAAACCGGTGAGTACTCTCCAACCGACTCCAAAGGAAATTGCTCAGCAATCTCTTTTTCTGTCTGGCTGTTTATGAGCATTCCCTTTCCGGTCATTCGTACAAAATCGGTAAGAGAATTATGAAGAGAATAACTCTCTACATCATCTATTGTTTCATACTCATCAACATAATAAGGGAACGAGTACTTATCATTATCCTTATCGTATAATGCGATATAGAAATTGTCTGCCTTGATTACCTTTTTCATATGAAAGTGTATCTTTTCCATAAACACCTTCATTTCATGATCTATTAGCGAAAGCCTTGAAAGATAAAGCAATACCTCCTGAAGCTCTCTCTTTTTGTGCTTTACTGTTACATCACGAATTATTGCACCTACACCCAACTTATTTTTCCCCAGATTAATAGGGAACTTTGTGGTTTCTGTAACTTTTTCATTGAAGATCTCTTCAAAAATTACAATATCCCCGGATGTGATAACTTCACTGTCTGTAGCAATATATCTATTGCTGTGACTCTTATCATAAACTTGCAGATCGGTCAGTCCAATGAGCTGCTCTCTGGTTTTCCCGGCCATCTTGCAAAACATGTCGTTGACTACTATGTATTTGCCGTTCTCGTCTTTCATAAACATCATATCACTATTTCTGTTTATAAAAGAGTCATATCTGGCCTGGCTAACCTCCAACTCCTCTTTGACCTTGTGGTTATTCATCCTGTTAATAAGAAGCCTGCCCACCAATATTGCAAAAAGAGGATAGATAACTAAAATTGGCAAGGTCATAGTCTGGAAAGTCGTGGCCCTGGTGGCCTCTCCTCTTACCAGAAAGATTGAGAGAAACATACAGAAATGGGCCAAAAAACTGACGATAACCAAATCATTCATGAAATTGCTTTTTCTCCAAGCCGGTCTGTACATCTTCCATAGAATACCCACAGATGCAGATGTGATTATTGTTGCAATTCCCATCCAGACACCAGACCCTCCCATAAAGAGACGATAGATACCAATAACAATGGTTGCAATGATTGTGGCAAAAGGGCCAAAAAAAAGCCCGGCATTTACCAGGAGAACTGTTCGTGTGTCAAAAACCAATCCCGGTGTAAGGGTCCAAGGTGTATTCATAAGGAGAACACCAATACCACCCAGTAAAAAACCGGCAACTATCTTATTAGCCCGGCTTCTGAATTTCTTTTCGCTCTCCCAAATTATATCATAAATCAGAGTAAAAGCCAGCAAAATGGCAACATTTTGAAGCAACCCTACAACTAATGATTTATCCATAAAGTAAAAAGACCTGTCTTATTGAATCCCACGATAAAAATAGGCAAAAAAATACTTACATAGTATATTTATTTTACTCAACATATTTTTTTTCATGTTAATGATTTTATTTAGTAAATTCGTGATAAATGAAAATATTGAATCTAAGCAACTTAATCTATCATTTAACGTGAAAAAAATTCTATCTATTGATGGCGGAGGAATCCGGGGGGTACTGCCCGCTGCAATAATTTCACATCTGGAGAGGCGTCTGCAGACAGAGAATAAAAATCAGGATCTAAGGGTTGCCGATTTTTTTGATTTGATGTCGGGAACATCGGCCGGAGGTATATTAACCTGCCTCTATCTGACTCCCAAGAACGGTACAATAGATAACAGGCCCAAATACACAGCAAAAGAGATCCTCGATTTTTATACCGAGCTGGGCCCCTTGCTTTTCAAGAGAACACCTGCCTATCTGCTCAAATCTGGATTCGGCCTCTTTAGAAGCAGGTACAGCGAAGATGCTCTGTACGAGTTTTCAAATAAGATTGTTGGTGACGCATATATATCCGGGGTATTAAAAGATTGTCTGATAACTGCCTACGACCTGAGCAGCAGAAAAGCTTTGCTCTTTAGCAGGTATTCTACCATAAAATATGGCGATATGGCCGACTACAAACTATGCGATATTGTTAAATCGACTTCAGCCGCTCCAAGCTATTTCACCCCTGCTCAAATATTTGCCAAAGACAAATCACCAAGGCATTTAGTAGATGGAGGAGTTTATGCAAATAACCCTGCGATGTGCACTATTGTTGAGGCAAAAAAATTGTGGCCTTCTACCAACGTTTCAGATTATTTTATGATCTCTGCCGGTACCGGAAAAGTAATAAAGCCCTATCACTACCATAAAACCAGACATTTCGGTTATATCCACTGGCTTAACCCAATTCTTGATATTTTAATGTCATCCGTAGCCGAAACTGTTGACTATCAATCGCAACAGCTATTCAGGATAAATGGTGTTCCCGAGAACTACATTCGCATTGAGCCCCCACTTTTAACAGCTGACATTAGAATTGACAAGGCAAGCAGGTCTAACATTCGAAAACTCGAATCTGCCGCTCAACACTATATTGACCATAACTCCGAACTCTTTGACTCACTTTGTAAAAGACTTTCAGAAAAAGTGGTCAAAAATGATTAAATTTGCATCCTAAAACAGCTTATTATGAAAGGCATCGTACTTGCCGGCGGTTCCGGTACACGACTTTACCCAATAACCAAAGGGGTTTCAAAGCAACTTCTACCAATATATGACAAACCAATGGTTTACTACCCGATATCGGTTTTGATGCTGGCAGGAATCAAGGAGATACTCATAATTTCTACTCCTGAAGACCTCCCCGGGTTTAAGAGATTACTTGGTGACGGAAGCGATTACGGGGTTACATTTGAATATGCGCCTCAACCATCCCCTGACGGGCTTGCACAGGCCTTTATAATCGGAAAAGAGTTTATTGGAGACGATACTGCCTGCCTTGTTTTGGGAGACAATATTTTTTACGGACAGAATTTTACCGGAATGTTAAAAGAGGCCGTAAACGATGCCAAGAAGAGCGGAGTGGCAACAGTTTTCGGGTATTATGTGAACGATCCGCAGCGCTACGGGGTTGCAGAGTTTGACAAAAACGGAAAGGTGCTAAGTATTGAGGAGAAACCTCAGAAACCCAAAAGCAATTACGCTGTTGTAGGGCTCTACTTTTACCCTAATAAGGTGGTTGAAGTTGCACACAGCATTAAGCCATCGGCACGAGGAGAACTTGAAATTACTACTGTAAATCAGGAGTTTCTTAAAGAGGGCAAGCTAAAGGTACAGACTCTTGGTCGTGGATTTGCCTGGCTGGATACCGGTACACACGACTCACTTTCAGAGGCTTCCGGCTTTGTCGAGGTAATTGAAAAGAGGCAGGGGCTAAAGATTGCCTGTCTTGAAGAGATTGCCTTTAATCAGGGATGGATTACAAAAGAGAGACTTTTACAGATATCGGAATCGATGTCAAAAAACCAATACGGACAATACCTTAAAGACCTGACCATAAGATGAATATCATAAAGACACAACTTGACGGTGTTTTATTAATAGAACCAAAAGTATTTAACGACAGCAGAGGCTATTTCTTCGAAACTTTCTCAGCTGCTAAATTTGAGGAGGAGGTTTGCAATACCCGCTTTATTCAGGACAATGAATCAAAGTCCTCTTACGGAGTTCTCAGGGGATTACATTATCAGCTCTCCCCATTTTCTCAGAGTAAGCTTGTCAGGGTAGTTACTGGTGCCGTGCTTGATGTGGCTGTTGATATCCGCAAAGGGTCACCCACATTCGGGCAATATGTATCTGCAATTCTTAGTGAAGAGAACAAACGCATGATGTTCATTCCAAGAGGTTTTGCCCACGGTTTTCTGGTATTGAGTCCTGAATGTATTTTCAGCTACAAGTGCGACAACTACTACAATCCTGCAAGTGAAGCATCAATAATCTGGAACGATCCTTCAATTAATATTGACTGGCAGATTCCGCTTAATGATATAATTTTAAGCGAGAAAGATAAATTGCACCCATTGCTAAAAGATGCAAAACTGTTTGATTACAGCGAAAATCTTTACTAAGTAAAACTTTATTAAGTAAAAATTTTCAAGTAACAGCTTATCAAGTATAAATTTATAAAGCTCCTTTTTCAAGAATAACTACTCTGCAAATGGCAAATATTCTAATAACCGGTTCAAAAGGGCAACTTGGGAGTGAACTCAGGGAGTTGCTTATTGCAGAAAAGATTCACAATTATCACTTCACCGATCTGCCTCAACTTGATATCACAAACGAAGGTGATGTAATAAAGTACCTTGACACAAATCAAATAGAGGCAATTATCAATTGCGCCGCCTATACTGCTGTTGATAAGGCCGAAGATGAACCCCAAACGGCAAATCTTGTAAACGGTATCGCAACAGGAATTCTTGCCCGCCACTCTGCAAAGAGGGGAATTTTGCTCATTCACATATCAACAGACTACGTATTTGACGGAAAAGCATCGGTACCCTACAAAGAGGATAACCCTACTAACCCATTCTCGGTTTATGGTAAAAGCAAACTTGAGGGGGAGAAAGAGATAATTAAGGCGGATGGAGAACACATAATCATACGAACTTCATGGCTATACTCCGCTTTCGGAAGCAATTTTGCCAAAACAATTCTCAGATTATCTACTGAGAGAGAGTCAATTGATGTTGTATTTGATCAGGTTGGAACCCCTACCTATGCAACCGATTTGGCAAAAGTTATAATTCTGATAGTAACCCAAAAATTTAACCCGGCAGTTGATCAAAAGCTGCCTGCAGGGATTTATCACTACGCCAATGAGGGAGTTTGCAGTTGGTACGACTTTGCAACTGAGATAGTCAAATTGAGTGGTAACACATGCAAAGTTAATCCTGTAACAAGCGATAAATTCCCCACAAAAGCCCAAAGACCTCAATACTCAGTATTGGATAAGGGAAAAATCAAATCTCACCTTGGAATTGAGATTCCACACTGGAAAGAGTCTTTAAAAGATCTCTTTTTAAAAATTTACGATAACGAGTAACAAAAAAACACAACTATGAGAAATATTCTGATAACCGGAGGCGCCGGATTCATAGGATCCCATCTTGTAAGACTGATGGTAAATAAGTATCCTCAGTATAACATCATGAACCTTGACCTGCTAACCTATGCGGGAAATTTGGAAAATCTCAGAGATGTTGAAACCTATTCAAACTACAAATTCATTAAAGGCGATATATGTGATTATGATCTTGTTGCCAGTTTAATAAAAAATCACAACATAGATTCTGTCATACATCTTGCTGCCGAATCTCATGTTGACAGATCGATAGTTGACCCCTTCTCTTTTGCAAAGACAAATGTAATGGGGACATTAACCCTTTTGCAGGCCGCAAAAAATGTATGGAAAGAGAGGAGTGCAAATTTTGAAGGCAATCTGTTCTATCATGTATCCACAGACGAAGTATACGGATCTCTTGAAGATGAGGGAACATTCTTTACCGAAGAGACAAAATACGATCCCCACTCTCCTTACTCCGCATCAAAGGCTTCAAGTGACCATTTTGTAAGAGCCTACCACGACACTTACGGCTTGCCTATTGTAATATCAAACTGTTCAAACAATTACGGTAGTTACCAGTTTCCCGAAAAGCTCATTCCTCTTTTTATTAATAACATCGTAAACAACAAACCTCTGCCTGTTTATGGCAAAGGGGAGAATGTTAGAGATTGGCTCTATGTTCAGGACCATGCATCTGCAATTGAACTGATTTTTCATAAAGGGAAAAATGGAGAGACATACAACATAGGAGGTTTTAACGAATGGAAAAATATTGATCTTATCAAGGTGATTATCAAAACTGTTGACAAATTTTTGGGCAGAGAAGCGGGTAGTAGTGAAAAGCTGATTACATACGTTACAGACAGGGCAGGACACGACTTAAGGTATGCAATTGACTCATCAAAACTTCACAATGAACTGGGCTGGAGCCCATCGCTTCAGTTTGAGGAGGGAATCGAAAAGACCGTAAAATGGTACCTTGAAAACAAAGAGTGGATGGATAGAGTCACCAGTGGCGATTATTTGAAATATTACAAAGAGATGTATGGCTAAAACAATTATTGATGACGATTTCCTTGATAAGCTGAGCAAAGAGGCAAAGGCATCTCCCAGACTCAGAATGAATTATAACTTTCATGAATCTTTGGATGCTAAGGCTCAAAAGCTTCTTAACGCCATTGAACCCGGTTCAGTCTTGCCACCACACAGACATAACCACACTGCCGAGACATATATTGTTCTGCGCGGGTCACTTAAGGTGAATTTTTATAAAAGTGACGGTTCTCTCGAGTCAAGCCACGTATTAGATCCTTGCGAGGGAAAATATGGCATTGAAATCCCTATTGGCGTATATCACAATTTAGAAGTAATTGACCGAAATACAGTGATTTTCGAAGCAAAAGAGGGGCCTTATACTCCGGTTTTACCCGAAGATACCCTTTAAAGTTAGAAATTGTATTTTGATACACCACCTTGGCACATTTTGTGTATATTTGCCAGATATTTTAAAAACCTAATATCTGTGAAGAATTTTGCCCTAATAGGAGCAGCCGGATACATTGCCCCAAGACATATGAAAGCCATCAAAGATACCGGAAATAATCTTTGTGCAGCCTACGATGTTTTTGACTCAGTTGGAATTATTGATTCATATTTTCCAAATTGCTCTTTCTTTACTCAATTTGAGTTACTTGAAAGACATTTGAATAAGATGAAACACTCACAGATAAGTTCCGAAAGTGGTTCTTCACAGGTTCTTGACTACGCTGCGGTTTGTACTCCAAACTACCTTCACGATGCCCATATAAGGTTTGGCCTTAGAGCCGGGGCAGATGTTATTTGCGAAAAACCTTTGGTTTTAAACCCTTGGAACATTGACGCTTTGGCGAAAATTGAGCAGGAGACAGGCAAAAGGGTATATAATATTTTGCAATTAAGACTTCACGACGCGATTATTGCTTTAAAGAAGAGAGTTGACGAAGCTCCTGCAGATAAAGTATTCGATGTAGATCTCACATATATTACATCAAGAGGTAACTGGTACTACACCAGCTGGAAAGGTGACGAGAGAAAGAGCGGAGGTGTTGCTACAAACATTGGTGTTCACTTTTATGACATGCTCACCTGGGTATTCGGAAAGGTTAAAAAGAATGTTGTTCATGTATCAAGTCACGATAGGGTGGCAGGATTTTTGGACTTAGAAAAGGCTCGTGTAAGATATTTTTTAAGTATAAATGTAGATAATCTGCCACAAGAGGCAAAGGATGCCGGAAAGAGGACATTTCGCTCACTCATGATGGAGGGTACTGATATTGAGTTCTCTGACGGGTTTACTGAACTTCACACTAATTCATACACCAAAATTCTTGAAGGAGAGGGTTTTGGGCTGGAAGAGGCAAGAGGATCAATTGAGATTGTTCACGATATAAGATATGCAACTCCACAAGGGCTTAAGGGAGATTATCACCCCTTTGCAGCATTAGAGTGCACAAAACATCCGTTTGGGTGGTAAAAAGAACGAAAAAAAAATTATTGAATTGGAAAAAGTAAAACATTTTGCCTTGATGGGAGCGGCCGGATACATCGCTCCAAGACACCTTAAGGCAATAAAAGAGACAGGAAATAATCTGGTGGCTGCGGTTGACCCGTTCGACAGCGTGGGAATAATGGACAGCTATTTTCCGGAGTGCTCATTTTTTAGAGAATTTGAACTCTTTGACAGACATTTATCAAAACTAAAGAGTGATGGCTTTGGGGCTGACTATCTTTCTGTATGTTCGCCGGATTACCTTCATGATGCACATATCAGATACGGTCTAAAGATCGGCACTAACGTTATATCGGAAAAACCGCTTGTACTCAATCCGTGGAATCTTGATGCTTTGCAAAAGGCAGAGGAGGAGAGTGGACAAAGGGTATTCACAATTCTGCAGATGCGTTATCACCAGTCAATAATCGATCTGAAAAATATGGTCGAAAATGGCCCTGCTGATAAGATTTATAATATGGATCTTACATATATCACCTCTAGAGGCAGCTGGTTCTATACAAGCTGGAAGGGAGATGTTCGTAAAAGCGGAGGAATTGCCACAAACATAGGTATTCACTTTTACGATATGCTCAACTGGGTATTTGGTGATGTTCAAAAGAGCGTGGTTCATGTAAAGAGCCATGACAGGGTTGCCGGCTACATTGAATTCAAGAGGGCAAGAGTAAGATATTTTCTAAGTATAAATGCAGCTACTCTACCTGAAGAGATTTCTTCAAAAGGGCAGAGAATCTACAGGTCATTTAATGTTGATGGTCAGGAGATTGAATTCACTGACGGTTTTGCAGACCTCCACACAGAATCTTACAAAAGGATTCTTAAGGGTGAAGGTTTTGGTATAACCGAGGCTCGAAAATCAATTCAGATTGTGCATGACATTCGTAACTCAATCCCTGTTGGGCTTAAGGGTGATTACCACCCGTTTGCAGCCAAAGAGGTTGCTAATCATCCCTTTGGCTGGTAGTTAAAACATGAATGCTTTATCTGCTTAGTCGCAAACTGTTAAGTACTACCGAAACTGAACTGAAAGCCATAGCCGCTGCTGCAATCATAGGACTTAAAAGTATGCCTGTGAATGGATAGAGAACTCCGGCAGCAATTGGAATTCCAATAATGTTATAGATAAATGCCCAGAAAAGGTTTTGCCTGATAAGCTTTACCGTTCTTTTTGACAAGTCGAATGCTTTTGGTAACAGGGCTATATCTGATGTAATCAGTGTCATCATTGCAACATCCATAGCTATGTCGGTACCTTTACCCATAGCAATACTCACATTTGCCCTGCTAAGTGCCTGAGAGTCATTAATACCGTCTCCGGCCATTGCTACTACCTTACCCTGCGACTGAAGTTTAACAATATAGTTGTCTTTGTCCTGAGGGA
>PHDA01000022.1:0-43870 GCA_002842465.1 Bacteroidetes bacterium HGW-Bacteroidetes-7 | reverse complement strand
GAGTGCACCTGCCGTAAAATGGCTTATACCAACTTTTGAGGCAACATATTCAGCATTCTTTTGGTTATCTCCTGTGAGCATGTGAACCTCAATGCCCATCTCATGTAACTTTGCTATTGCCGCAGCAGAGGTATCCTTTATCTTGTCAGATACTGCAACTATTACCATCGGTACGTATCCTTGGCCAAAAACTGCAATGCTTTTACCCTCGCCGGAAAGCTTCTCTGAGAATGTAGTTGCCCTCTTTGCAATGTCAGAAACATTGGCAGCAACCTGGGTATTCATCATTCTTATGCTTCCAAGCCAGAACTTTTTATCATCAAATTTTGCCTCGGCTCCAAGACCCGATACTGTTGTAAAGTTGACAATCTGTGCCCTCTTTTCGGGAGCACCCCAATTCTGTTTTATGTACTCTGTAATGGCAGATGCAAGCGGATGCTCAGAAACCTCCTCCATTGCGAAGAGTACCGGAAGATACCTCTCCCTTTCACTCTCATCATCTGTAAGCCACTGCCAGTCTGTTACTACCGGTCTTCCTTCGGTAATTGTGCCGGTCTTGTCCAAAACTACCGCGTTTACCCTTCTCATCTGCTCTAAAGCAGAAGCATCTTTGATGAGTATATGTTGTTGAGCGCCCTTTCCAATGCCCACCATCAGGGCTGTTGGTGTTGCCAGACCAAGTGCACATGGGCATGCAATTACAAGGACAGATATTGCAGAGAGCAGCCCTTTTGCAAATAGCTGTTCACCTCCTAATAAAACCCATACGACAAGAGTTAATAACGAGATTGAAATTACCACCGGTACAAAAATTGAGGCAATTTTATCTGCAATTCTCTGAACAGGGGCTTTGCTCCCCTGAGCCTCTTTTACGGTCCTGATTATCTGTGCAAGAAGTGTATCTCCTCCTACTTTTAATGCCTCAAAGGTGAATGTACCCTTTTGGTTTATTGTGCCGGCAAGTACATTGTCCCCCACTCTTTTATGGGCTGCTAAAGGTTCGCCGGAGATCATACTTTCGTTTACATAAGACTCTCCGCTTTTAAGAACTCCATCCAGGGGAACCTTCTCTCCCGGCTTCACCAAAATTACCTCTCCAACTAAAATCTGAGATATTGGAACCTCAACAGGCTCTCCGTCTCTAAGCACTATTGCAGATTTTGGCTGCAGCCCCATTAGTTTCTTTATGGCAGAAGATGTGTTGCCCTTTGCCCTCTCTTCCAGAAATTTACCCAGCAAAACAAATGCAATTATCATTGTTGCAGCTTCGTAATAGACCATTGGCTCAATGCCTCTGGCTATCCAGTATTCAGGGAAAAATGTATTGAACACACTAAATAAGAAGGCAATCGCCGTGCTTAGAGCAACCAGTGTATCCATATTTGCACTGCCTCTCAGTACTGCCTTAAAACCGTTCACATAAAAGCTTCTGCCAAAAATTGCAAGTACCGGTAGCGAAAGCAGCATCATTGGTATGTTCAGGTAGTGGTGATGCATGAAAAACATTGACATCACCATTATTGGCATCGAGAAACCCCATGCAAGAATGGTCCTGATTTTAAGTTTGCGGTAGTGGCTCTCTTGCTGCTCCTCTTTGAGTTTTGCTGCATTTTCTCCCTCCTCAACTATCATATCATAGCCAAGTTGCTGAACACTTTGCTTTAGCTTCACAGAGTCGGTGAGTTGCTCATCAAACTCCAAAGTGACGCTGTTGTCAGCAAAATTTACAACCGCCTTTTTAACTCCCGGTTGTGCACTCAAACCTTTCTCTACGCCCATTGCACATGATGCGCACGTCATTCCCGTTACCGGATAATTTTTCTTTGCCATAGCTTAATTAACTTTTAGTTACTCTGTTAAAAAAGATTGCCCCCTCTCTTTTACTCCAGATTTTAAAACCCTTTGCAGAGAGCATATCTAGTATTGGTGTTGGCAGAAACGGTGATGAAAATTCAAATATTTGCCCCTCCTGTAATGAATTGCTTAACCTTAAAATCTCCGCCATTGGTACATCACCGGCGTCAAGAGTTTTAACAGCATCATACCTGACTATTACCTTCTCGGGCAAAAACCAGTCCGGTTGTTCACTTTCCAACGCAGCACCTGTCGTATTATTAACTCCTGCATCAGAATCTGACAAACCGGCGGCTATTCTCAATCTTCTCACAACCTCTCCGGCTTCAATCCCGGCCACTGCCGCCGCCTGCTGAATTGTGGTCACCCTTGCAATCGTTCTGCGAAGAATCGGGTTCTTCAGCTTTGCAAATGCAGGTGATATCTCTGTAAGAATATCCTCAAGCTGGGGATAATCTTCCAACAGTTCATAAACCTTTGTCTGAAATGTTATCGGTCTCATTTTTTAGTGTATGATAGCAATCTCTGGTCTCCCTGGAGTTTTCTGAACTCAGTAATGTCCTGTGTCACCTCAATTACTCCCAGGTATTCGTTGTCTTTACCTCTCAGGGCTGTATATTCAATGTAAACGAATCTGCCCATAAAGTTTGATAGCCAGAACTTTGCCTGATTCTCTTTCCCGCTCTTAAAATCCTCAAGAATCTGCTCTACAATATTTACACTCCCCGGAGGGTGGCACAGCCTTACATCTCTGCCTATGATTGAGCGGTTTCTCTCAAATACCCTGTTGGGGCTGTGTGAAAAGAACTTAACCTTATCATTTGCATCTACATAGGTGATGTCGATAGGAATTGTTACAAACAGGGCCTCAAGCTCTTTCATGTCAAAACTCCCCGAACTTAACCTTACAGGAGCACCACCGGTGTAAGATACACCCGAAACCGCCGGGCCACCCTCCTCCATCTGGCTCTTATTAAAACTCTCAACAACATGTTCTTCCGGTTTCCACTCCTCTCTCGTATCATATAAACAGTAGCCATAAACAGGGGTTTCCAGATATATCTGATACCAGTTCTCCTCTGAAAACTTCTCAAGACACATTGGAATCAAAATTTCCTCCTCTTTCATTATCATACTCTCAACTGCCTCAACTGCAGGGCCGAGCAATAATACCACAACAGACATCAACTCCTCTTTGGTTGTAATGCTCCCTGGTGTAAGTGCCTCAATTGAAGCCTTAAGCTGCTCACGAATCTCATCATGTTTTCCCCACATCACCTTTGGGGGCCCGGTGATAGCTGCCTTCTCGAGAAACGGAAATAGCAGATACTCTTTACGTTTGTAGTGTTTGTCAAGGTCATACAGGCTGTTAAAGAGCCCTTTTAATTTAAGGATAAGCGCTGCAACTTCGTCGTCGGCTCCGTTTGCAATTGTTGGTATTGAGTCAAAAATCTCCTTAACCTTTTTGGTCACCTTCTCAACCTCTCTGTTCTCTTTTTTAAGTGTGTCAACAGGGTGAGCTGCAGGCATCTCTGCATGGTGCGATGTAATACTGCCCTCGAGTACCGAGCTGTGTATGTCGCAAAACTTAAGAACCTCCTCCTCCGGAAGACCTTCAGATATCAGCTCCTGCTCTACCTCAACAACTTCGTTGTAGGGTATGTTCTTAAGGAGCTCTTTCACTCTGCTTTTAACCATTTCGGGAGCCTCTCCTTTATGAAGTTCCTGAATCATATGTTTCAGAAGCGCTTTCCTCTGAGAAGAGTTGTTGATGTATTCACTCATAATATGATATTTAAAAAATTGTTATTGTAACTGAGAGTTATAAATTTACAACAAAAAATCTTGACTATTGTTTAATCTTCCACTTACCTCACTGACGGAATAATGATTATATTTATGCAAAATTTTAAGATGAAGAGGGTTGCTATTATTGGTGGAGGTTTTTCGGGGTTGTCGGCTGCTTGTTATCTTGGCAGGGCCGGCTATGATGTTACCGTTTATGAGAAAAACAGTGTGCTTGGAGGCAGAGCAAGAGTTTTGGAAAGAGATGGGTTCAAATTTGATATGGGGCCCACATTTTACTGGATGCCCGATATTTTCGAAAAGTTCTTCAATGACTTTGATAAGAAGAGCAGTGATTTTTATGAATTGATCAGGCTTGACCCGGGGTATGAGATCTACTTCGGTCCAAATAACTCAGTCAGTGTCTCTGCTGATGTTCAAAAAACAATCGAGACCTTTGAGAGAATTGAGCTGGGGAGTGGAGAATTTCTAAGAGAATTTCTTAAATCAGCAGAGTTCAACTACAGAGTTGCAATTGATAAGGTTGTTGAGAAACCGGGTAAATCAATTTTTGAACTCATTATGCCTCAAACAATTGCAAGAGTATCTCAGTTCAAGGAGTCAATTAGCACACATATCAGAAAAAACATAAAGGACGACAGGCTTAGGCAGATTCTTGAGTTTCCTGTTCTATTTCTGGGTGCAAAGCCTTCTAGGACGCCCCTGTTTTACTGCTTTATGAATTATGCCGATATGGTACTTGGTACGTGGCACATAAAGGGTGGAATGTATGGGCTTGTAGAGGCTATGGTAAAGATCGCAGAGAGCTACGGCGTCAAATTCATAACAGATGCTCACGTGAACAGGATAATCACCCAAGGGTCTAAGGCTATTGGTATCTCCTGGAATAATACAAACTTATCAAAAGGTGAAGGTAACTCTGTCTCAGAGATGACAGATTTTGTTATTTCGTCAGCTGATTACCACTTTGCTGAAACCCTTCTGGAGCCAAAATTCCGTAACTATTCAGAAAAATACTGGTCAAAGAGGGTATTTGCCCCTTCGGCAATGCTCTATTACGTTGGATTTGACAAAAAACTTGAGGGCATCTCTCATCACACTCTCTTTTTTGATGCCGACTTTATTGAACACTCTGAAACTATTTATGATACACCAAGGTGGCCAAACAAGCCCCTCTTTTACGGCAGCTTTCCTTCTGTTACCGACTCTTCCCTTGCTCCTGAAGGAAAAGAGTGCGCAGTATTTCTCATCCCTGTGGCTGCGGGCCTAAAGGATACGCCTGAGTTGCGTGAAAATTACTTTTTACAAATATTGGAGAGAATTGAGAGGACAACAGGCATAAAAGTATCTGACTCTGTAATTTTTAAAGAGTCATATTCGGTTAGTAACTTTGTGGAGGACTACCATGCATACAAAGGAAATGCATACGGACTGTCAAACATCCTTACACAAACCGCATTCCTTAAGCCAAAGATGCAAAACAGGCATCTTTCAAACCTTTTGTATGCCGGTCAGCTAACTGTTCCGGGTCCGGGTGTGCCGCCTGCAATTATTTCAGGTAGAATAGCAGCGCGAATTGCAAAGAAAAAACTCAAAAATGGATAGTCTATACAAAGAGTTATCATTAAAAACATCGGAGCTTACAACCTCCCTCTACAGTACCTCATTCTCTGCGGGGCTTATGTGCATGCACAAAGAGAGTCGCAGAGCAATTTTTGCCATATACGGCTTTCTTCGTCAGGCAGATGAGATTGTTGACACCTTTCATGAATATGACAAAAAGAGTCTGATTGCCGAATTTGAAGCCGAGTATTACAGATGCATGGAGAGGGGTATTAGCCTCAATCTTATTATTAACTCTTTTGCACTGATTGTTAAGAGATACAGTATTCCTGACGAGTTGGTGAGTGCCTTTTTAACCAGCATGAAGAGCGATTTGAATAACAGCAATTTCAGTGACTCCGGGATTAAAGAGTATATCTACGGGTCGGCCGATGTTGTGGGCTTGATGTGCCTTAAAGTTATGACACGAGATAATCCGCAGGATTACGAAAGGCTTAAAGCAAGCGCAATGAGTCTATCTTCGGCGTTCCAGAAGATCAATTTTTTGAGGGACATTAAAAACGATACAGAAAATCTGTCAAGAAACTACTTCCCTATTCTTAACGACAAACCTTTTAATAAGGAGAGTTTCGGGATTATTCTTGAAGATATTCGCAAAGATTTCAGGGATGCACTTGTGGGTATTAAAGAGCTGCCTAAAAGAGACCGAACAGGTGTCTATCTTGCTTATCTTTACTATCTTGGCCTAACTTCTAAAATTGGAAAAACTCCTCCGGAGAAACTTTTCAAAAAGAGAATTCGGCTTGCGGAGTGGGAAAAGGTTATTCTATTCTGCGTAGCCAATATGAGATCATACCTGGGTAAAAAATTTATGTAAGATGAATGTAGCTGTCATAGGTTCAGGTGTTGCAGGGCTTGCAACGGCAATCAGAGTCGCTGCCAGAGGTGACAGCGTAACACTGTTCGAAAAGAACGGGACCCCCGGGGGCAAAATCTCCCAGATTCGCGACAAAGGCTACCGTTTCGATACCGGCCCATCGCTCTTTACTCTTCCCAATCTGGTAGATGAGTTGCTATCACTGAAGTTAAATGCAGATGTACAATCAAGTTTGTCGGGCGAAAATTCTTTTAAGTACTTCCGTCTTGAAAACAGTTGCCGCTATTTCTACCCTGACGGTACTGTTTTTGACTTTTTCCAGGACACCCAAAAATTAAAAGAGCAGATCGAAAATAACACTGATGAAAATTTCGAAAATATTCTCAAACGTCTCAACCAATCGGAATTCATCTACAATCTCACATCAGACTTGTTCATATTCAACTCTTTCCATAAGTTTTCAAACTTTTTGAAAGAGGAGAACCGTTCAATTCCTCTGCACCTTCACAAGCTTGGTTTTCACAGAACTATGCACTCTGCAAACAAATCATTGTTCAAAGACAAGAGAATTGTTCAACTGTTTGACAGATATGCCACCTACAACGGCTCTTCACCTTACCGGGCACCGGCTACGCTAAATATGATCTCGCATCTGGAGCACAATATTGGGGCATTTTTTCCCGAAAAAGGTATCTATTCTATTGCCGACACACTTTATAAAAAAGGGGTTGAACTTGGTGTAAAATTTGAATTTAACTCACTTGTTACTGAGGTAATTGTTGAAAAATTTAAAGGCACAAGAAAGATTATAAACGAAATCTATTCAGAAAAAAATTCTGGAGATAATTATACCGATAATTCTGGAGATAAAAACACCGCAATTTTTGAAAAAAAATGGAGAGGTAAGCGGGCTGTAGGCGTTAGA
Organism: Bacteroidetes bacterium HGW-Bacteroidetes-7; assembly: GCA_002842465.1. Lineage (GTDB taxonomy): Bacteria > Bacteroidota > Bacteroidia > Bacteroidales > UBA932 > Bact-08. The sequence goes on along the minus strand of PHDA01000022.1, from coordinate 36,845 downwards.
GTAAATGGCGTTTCAAAGTACTTCGACTATGTGGTATGCGACACCGATGTCCGTTATGCGGCCGAGAATATGTTCAACGGCAGGTACAGGCACCCTCTCAAAAAGAGATTATCAAGGCTTGAGCCATCCTCTTCTGCCCTGATATTCTATTGGGGAATAAAAGGTGAATTCAAACAGCTTGACGTACATAATATTCTCTTCACATCAGACTATAAAGAGGAGTTTGATTATCTGTTTAAAAAACGCGAACTGTACAGCGACCCTACTGTCTATATATTTATTAGCAAAAAGGTTGTTCCCGGTGATGCACCTGATGGATGCGAAAACTGGTTTGTTATGGTTAATGCACCATACAACAACGGGCAAGATTGGCAACACGTAATTGCAAATGCCCGGGAGTCAATAATTAAAAAAATTGACAAAACCTTTAATATCAAAATTGAAAATTGTATTGAGGTTGAGCATATTGCATCACCTGTTACAATAGAGAGAAATACGCTGAGCAGCAAAGGGGCACTCTACGGCAGCTCTTCTAACTCTATGTTCTCTGCATTTTTAAGACACCCCAACACCTTGAAAAGGATTAAAAACCTCTCTTTTACCGGTGGCAGCACCCATCCCGGCGGTGGTATACCTCTTTGCCTGGCAAGTGCCATTATTGCCGAAAAAGAGATCTACAAACTTTGAAGTGAATAACATAAATCTAATTTCTTGAAACGAATCATTTGAATCTAATCATATAAAATTGGTATAAAAAATATCTAAATATTAGAAAATTACAATAAGTAAATGAAAAACAACTTCATAAAGAAAATATTCAACGTGGTCTCATACGATGAGCTCCCAAAGACATTTCTCATATTCTACTCTGTGGGGCTTTTGCTTTTTCTTGTTCCTTTTACCCGTGAACTCTTTACTGCGTTTACTCCTCTCTCACTTTTACTGGTAAATGTTGCCATTTTATATCATCATCGCCACTGGAATTTCCGTTTTATTCTTTTTGTTTTCACAGTAATCATCTCTTCATTTCTGATTGAGGCTGAGGGCGTTCGGGGTGGAGTGCTTTTTGGTGAATACATCTATCTTGGCACATTGGGTCCAAAAATCTTTGCAACCCCTCTTGTTATTGGCCTAAATTGGTTGATGTTAACATATTGCAGCGCTGCCATTATGGAGTATATTAGAAGAAGGTCGGCGGGTACGATAGATATTGCGATTAAGATTCTGGGGGGTGCTCTTTTAATGGTGACTTATGACATTGTTGTTGAGATGGTTGCTCCGGGAATGGGCATGTGGGAGTTTAATCAGGGGTACCCGCCCGCCAAGAACTTTGTGATGTGGTTTGTTATGGCAACTGCGTACCATATTTTGTTTACCGCATTCAAAATCAAACCTGTTGGCAGACCTGCAATTGCACTCTTTTTTGCACAGATTGCATTTTTTCTTGTGATTTCGCTCTTTATGGCTACCGGAATAATTTAAAGGCAAGATATACTGTATGATGATTAAGGGAAAATATACTCCATTTACGGGCTGGTTCTTTGAGCAATACTCAAAGTGGCACATGAAAAGGGTGTATCAATCGATTAGATATGTTGCGGTAAACCCTCCCGGTGAAGATCTATTTATGTCCGGGACCGGGAGACCCGTGCTACTGGTTTCAAATCACTTCTCATTCTGGGATGGCTTTAATCACATTATGCTCAATCGGCGCACCTTTAAGCGAAAAATGAATATAATGATGCTGCACGAGCAGCTCTCCAAACGTAAGTTTCTAAGATATACAGGTGCATTCTCTTTGGATAAGGGAAACAGAGGGGTAATTGCTGGGCTAAGGCACTCGGTTGACCTGCTTAAAAACAGAAACAACATGCTTTTAATATTCCCTCAGGGAGAGATACAATCACTCTACACCCGCAATTTTGTATTTGAAAGGGGGCTTGAGTTTATTGTGGCCAATTCACCGGGAGTTCAAATTTTATTCAATGTCAATCTTTTAAACTTCTTCTCAGAGAGAAAACCTACACTTACTATGTATCTGAAAGAGTATGTACCTCAGAAAGAGGAGAAAATTGCACATCTTGAGCAGGAGTTTAACATTTTTGCTGTTGAATGTTTCAACAGTGAGAGCCCAAGAGATAAAGGAGTTAAAATAATATGACCATTTTCGGCTGGATACTATTGTTTTTCCTGACAATCCGTCTGATTGTCTCCTTTGTAAATTTCACCTGGAACTATCTGGTCAGAAGGGAGCTAAGCAACTACTGCAAAGCAAAGGAGAACGAACTTATACCCTCCTGGTCAATTTTAATACCTGCCCGCAATGAGGAGAATTCAATTGGAAACTTACTGGAAGATATCATTAAGCTCAACGATAAACCCTGTGAGATAATCATTTATGATGATAACTCAACAGATCGCACCAGAGATATCGTTATGGAATATCAGAAAAGGCTTCCTGAACTCAGATTAATTGAAGGAGAGCTTCCTGAGGGCTGGCTTGGTAAAAATAATGGTTGTCATAAACTTGCTTCTGTTGCAAAAGGCAATTACCTTCTCTTCCTTGATGCAGACGTGAGAATCGATTCAAATCTGGCAACAAAGTATCTGAATTACGCTTTCTCAAAGAATCTCTCTCTTCTATCAATTTTCCCAAATCAAATACTGGAAAACAGAGATAGTAAAATCTCCACTCCTATTATGAACTGGATATTACTTTCGCTGCTTCCACTCCCTTTAGTGAAAAACTGCAGCTGGAGCTCATTTTCTGCAGCCAATGGTCAGTTTATGCTCTTTAAAGCAGATGATTACACTTTACTAAAGCCGCATGAGAGGTTCAGAATGAGTCGTGCCGAGGATATCGAGATAAGCCGCTACTATAAAAAAGAGCGGAAGCTAACTGCCACTCTTGCCGGTGATGGTTCAATCAGGTGTAACATGTACAACCGTCTTAATGACGCAATCAACGGCTTTTCTAAGAATGTCTTCTATTTTTTTGGCAATTCTCCTTTCATAACTATTACATTTGCAATCCTGACAACACTTACTCCCCTTTGGTTGTTTGTGTTTAACGGAGTTATTCCCGGTTTGGCCTCACTGGCAGCAGTTATTTTGATGAGAATTTTTGTATCACTTGCAAGTAAACAAAGTGTGGGTGATAATCTTAAATATCTCTTTCATCAACAATTTGTCTTCATGCAGATAGTTGCCAAAGCTGCGGTAAACCGCAAAAAAAGAGTTGAAATATGGAAAGGAAGAAATATATACTAATTGTTTTCTTGTTGTTGATAGGATTGGGTTTAAGCGCCCGGAGCAAGTACGACAATGCCATTTATGATAGCTATGTGAAGGGCGATATGATTGGTTGGCAGCAGATTATTAAGTTAGCTGAGAGGGATGTTGCTTCAGAGCGGTTAGGTCAATTTTCTTATAAATCTCCTTTGAAAATCTCACTTATAAACTACTATTACGGTGTTTGTGGCTGGCTTATCTCTCAGAAAGAGAATAAACTGGTTATGGAGTATATAAAAAAAGGAGAACGGTATATTGACGATATTTTGGATAATGAGCCGGATAATGCTACATTTCTTGCATACAAAGCTGCATTTAAGGGTTTCAGAATTGCAGTCAGCAACTTTAAGGCAATCTATCTGGGAATGCAGAGTATGAATCTTGCAAAAAGGGCTTACGGTAATGATCCTAAAAATGTTAGGGCTCTGATAGAGATGGGAAATGTTCTTTTTTACAGCCCCTCATTTGCAGGTGGTGACAAAAATAGGGGTCTTGAATTTTATGAGCGTGCAGTTGAGGAGATTGAAAAAAGCGGTTCTACAGCCGAAAACTGGCAATATCTCTCTCTACTTACAAGCATTACAAACGCTCACTACGAATCGGGGCTAAAAAAAGAGGCTCTTAAAGCATACCAAAAGGCAAACTCCGTTGAACCCCGGTTTTTGTGGATAAAAGAAAACCTCTACCCAAAAATTTTACAGCTTAGAGATTAAATTTCACCTCTAAGTGAATGTTTAATATCCCCGAGAATAGTGAAGCTCTTGGATATTGATCTGTTAAGCCCTTCTCTTCCGCCTTGAAATCTCTGCGTTTATAAGCTGTAGCTCCCTGCCCGTTTGCCCGGCCATTGCTGTATTCTCCTCTGCTCTCCTTAGCAGATATGGCAGAACGTCTCTTATTGGTGCATAAGGAACATATTTGCACACATTGTACCCCTCTGCTGCCAGATTAAATGAGATGTTGTCACTCATTCCGTAGAGCTGTGAGAAGTAAATCCTCTCATCACCTCTTTTAATTCCCTTCTTATCAATGAGTTCAGCCAGCAAAACATTGCTCTGATAATTGTGTGTACCGCTGAAAAGTTCAAACGAACCAATGTTGTCCATTACATACTCCAGACCGGCATCATACATTCTATCTGTAGTCTTTTTATCAGGGTTGATGGGGTCATCATAACCAAGTTCAGAGGCCAGTTTTCGCTCTTCATCCATATAAGCGCCCCTGACAAATTTGATTCCCGGTATATATTCCATCTCCTGTGACTGCTTGTAAATCATCTTAAGATATTCCAGGCGGTCTGTTCTGTACATTTGCAATGTATGAAATACTATTGCGCGCTTTTTATTGAACTTTGCCATAGCCTCTTCGGTAACAGCGTCAATAATATGTTGTGTTGCAAAATGCTCTGCATCAATCAGTAATCTTACATTATTGTCATAGGCTCTTTGACACAAGGCAAAAACTCTCTCTTTAAATTTTTGGAGCTCCTTCTGAGAACATTCTGTAAGCGTACCTACAGCCATTGCTGTTGGCTTAAATACAGTATATGCTATAGAGGGTTTGCCCTTTGCATAATCAATTGATTTGATTGTCTCGTCAAATGCCCTCTGCACCTGTTTTTCAGTAGTACCTCCCTCTGCAGAGTAATCTAAAACACTTTTGATGTTGTAGTTTGCAAGGAGCTTAACCGTTTTTGCACATTCGTTAAGTGTCTCTCCTCCCACAAACTGACGGTAAAGTGTTGGTTTCACAATCCAGGCAATTGGCAGTTTAATTTTTAAGGCTGCCATGGTTAACGCTTTGAAAATCTTTACAAGCTTTGGGTTGCTTATGGCCGTGAATAGAAATTTTGCATTACGAAGGTCACTGGCACTCTTCATTGAAAATGCAATCTGAGTATTGTTGAAGTCCATAGATTAGTGTATAGTTTTGATGAATCGGGTCAAGCAGGGAGTGAAATATCCTGATGGTATGGTCTTAGAATTATTCTTTGGGCGGTTTATTAACCCCACAGGAGTGTCCTATCCCACCTTCAATTGTTGGAAATTTTGTATCTCTTTTGTCTTCAAGTTCACCATATTGCTGGTTATACCTCTCAAGAAAAACCTTTACATAAGAGCAGGATGGTATTACCTTCAAGCCATCTTCTTTTGCATACTCCAGAGCCTCTTTGACAAGATCTGCTGCAATGCCTCTGCCTCCAATGGGCTTGGGTACTATTGTGTGCGTAATGTCAATACCGCCCTTGTATGGTTCGTACTCTACGTATCCTATGATACCATCTTCGATGGTTTCGAATCTGTGGGTGCTGGTGTTATGTGTTATCTCTCGTTTCATAAGTTGTGTTGTTATTAAGGTTTTGCTGTAAAACAACTTTATTGTTCTTATGTTGAAATTCAGTTATTAAATATACGAAATATTGTATAAAAAAAGAGGCGCATTGCTGCGCCTCTTAGTTATTGTATCAGCTTAAAAGCTTACGGCTTCTTAACAGTAACGTTGATAGTTCCTGTAAGTTTCTTACCGAAGATATCAGTAATTTCAACTGTCAATGGAACAACAACATCATTAGTAATAATCGCAACAGCGTTAGTTGCTGAAATTGTAAAGTCAAGTGGGTTAGCTGGTATAGCAGCAGTAGCTATTACACCTGCAGCAGCACCTGGATGACCTGCAACAACAGATACTAAGTGAGCATTAGCAGAAGTATTCAATACTTTTACACTTGCAACACCAGCAGCTGAAACGTTAGCAATATCAATTCTTGTATCAACTGCAGCTACAATTGCGTTTGCAGCGTCGCGTCCGAAGGCTTTCAGGTTAAATCCTAGGTAATCTTGAGCTTTAACATAGAATGACAATGGAACTTGAGTTACAAGGTCGCCATTTGTTACTTGAAGATTAGCTGGTAATACCCAACCTGCAGGCTTAGCATTTGTATTAGCAAGTACCATACCGTCTCTAACTTCACTTCTTGCAGCAACTGTAATGTTATCAAGAACAACACTGTTTGCTAGGTTACCGAAGTAGTAGTAAGTTAATCTAACGTTGTAAGGAGTTGCAGTATACATTGTATTATTGCTTACAATGAACCTGTCTGTGTTTGCAGCAACAGCTCCAAGACCAGCTATAAGTGGATTTGCAGGAGCTGGAGCAACAGGAAGTGGTGCTACAACTGTGAATTTCCAAGTTGCTGTAGGTGCTACAGGAGGATTGTAAAGATTAACATATGCATTGTAAAGATCGTAGTACGCATTTGTAGCGTCAGTTTGTGCAGTCGCAGTTGGATACAAAGCTGATGGATAAGTTCCATAAACTGAAAGTGCATCTCCGCTGAACAAGTTTGGTTTACGTTCTTTAAGTGCATTAAGAGTAGCAGTAAGATCAGGGTTAGAAATTGTAAACGGCATACTTAACTTGAACTCAGAACCGGCAGCATAAGCTCTTCTGTCTGTGAACTCTAGTTTTGCTGTATAGTTTCCTGGTACGGCAACTGTTTCGTCAAATGTGTATTCAATTTTGCGAATAGCTTGTACATCTGCAAGAACAGTAGCAGTTGCGTTTAGACCTAAGATAGGATTATCGTTAGCATCTTTAAACTGATAGCTTACACCCATTGCAGCTGGAGTAACAACTGTACCTGCTGAATTGTAGAATACAACTTTTACGTTATCTGCGTTAGTTCTCCAAAGTTCAGTTTTACCAACAGCGTCAAGCTCGGTGAACATTTGAGTAAGAACAACAACTTTTTGGTCTGCAGGTGAAGCAGCAGTTGTAAGAACCTGAGGTCCGAAAGGAATAGCTGACAAAGTGTTATTAAGTGCAGAGTAGAATACTACAGAGATATTCTTTTGATTATCCCAATACATACCTCTCCAGTCAAATGTTGTAAGTTTGAAAGGAATAGTTTTGTTGTTAAGATTTGTTACTGTAGCTGAAGTTTGAGTTGTTGTTACAGAAGTATTAGATACTGATACAAAGTTTTCAACGTCTACGTTACCCGGTGCAGGAATTATTGAAACTGAGCTTTTGTAGAAATGACCACTTGTAAGAGTAGTAGCTGTAGTAGCTGTAGCATCTGTTTGCAACGCTGTTAGAGCATAGTAATCAAGTAGGTTCTTAGTTGTTCCGATTGGTACATATACTTTCCAAGGAATTGTAGCAAAGAAAGGATCCGGAGCTACAGTTGCTGTAAGACCAGCTTTGTAAGTGTAAACAGTGTTTACATCTTGCTGAACTTTGATTGCATACTGATATCCCGAGTGAACTTCACGACCACCTTTAGTAGCGCGAACTGCAAGTTCATATGATTCACCTGCAACTGCTCCAGGGTATCCTACAGGATAAGCAGCAGCAGTTGAAGCTGCAACAGCAGCGGCTTTTGTAGGGTTCAATGGAAGAGTGTAAAGACCGTTTGAAGGGGCTGCTGCGAATTGTGAGAAAGCGCCTGCGTAACCTTCAACGATTGCTCCAGGTTGAATTGCATATGGAGTACCGTTCTGTTTGATAATCTCAAAAGTATATCCGGTAAGAACTGCCTGAGCAGGATTGATGATAACCGGAATGTTACCTTGTGATCTAAGAAGCTGATCCCAAGTAACACCTGCATAAGCAAGAGCTGTGTTTGAACCTGCCAAAGTTGGAGTCACAGGGTTAACCAATGGATAGCTACCTGCTGCGTTAGCAGGAACATAACCAAACGATAGGATAATTTTAGTCATTCCAATAGGAGAAACAACGCTTACTAGATCACTCTTAAGGAAAGTGTCCTCGTCAACAGCAACATTGTAAGTTGTGAAAGTACCGTCTGTGTTTTTGATAGTAACTTGAATTTTCTTAGTTACATCGTTATAAACAATGATCGGAACATATACGCTTGTAGCAACGCCGTTTATGGTAATGAAACCTTGAGCGTTTGCACCAAACTGGTCAGTTGTAAATTTAGCAAATACCGGCTGGCCACCAACAAGAATACGAGCAGGAGTACCACCTTGAGTAGTAACAACTGTCCAGTAACCGTCAGCATCAATACCGATAATAGGTGTAAAACCAGTCGCACCGGCAGGACCAGTTGCGCCAGGAGCACCTGGAGTACCATTAGTACCATGGTTCAACGAAATGGTTGTATTATCCGAGAAGGTAATAGTGTAACCAGTTGAAGTGGTAGCAACAGTTTTAATCAGCTTGCCTGAAGCAATTGCTGAATTAAGTGCAGTAATTGCATTTTGATTGGCTGTGATTTGTGCCTGAAGGTCTGCGATATCCTCAGAATAATCCTTTTGGCACGATCCCAACGAAATCATAAGCGTGCATATAAGCACACAAATACCGAAGAATGTGAATTTTCTTTTCATTTTAATTTTTTAGTTAAAAAATACTTTAGGTTAAACAAAATTGATTGGCAAATATTAGGTATTAAGTTTTAATGTACAAGACTTTAATCCATCTATACAAATGTAGTTTAATGTTAAAGGGTTAAAATTTAAAATACGCTTTCGCAAATATAGTTAATATTTTCATATTCAAACTGCAAAATATGTATTTATTTAATGTTATATCCTTTATTTATTAACATTTGTGCGGGTCAAAGGGGTCTTGCTTAATTTTTTTATGACCCCGGATTAAATGTTTAAGTTGCTGATTTACTTTTATTTGAATTGTAGCAGGGAAATAAAAGTTGTCAGACCTAATTTATGCAACACCTCCTTGTTTAGCGTTAATATTTTCGTAATTATCAAAGACAAATATATAACTTTTATCCGAAAAACAACACGAAACGTAGGAAATGTAAGCGTTTCAAAGAACTTTAAACTGTATAATCAAGGGTGCCTTATAGTATATAGATGCAGAAAATGGGATTTCGTTGCACGGTGATTGGAAAATAGTGGAGATTTTTACTCCCAAGGGATTGCCTCTCTTCGTTCGGCGTTCCCTTGGGGGGTGCTTCACATAAAAAAAGAAAAAGCGTTTGCGCTGCTTTGCACTCCCCAGGGATTGCCTCTCTTCGTTCGGCGTTCCCTTGGGGGGGGTGCTTCACATAAAAAAAGAAGGCGCTGCTTTGCACTCCCCAGGGATTGCCTCTCTTCGTTCGGCGTTCCCTTGGGGGAGTGCTTCACATAAAAAAAGAAAAAGCGTTTGCGCTGCAAATTTTTTTACTTCTCCTTTACCGCTTCCAAGCGAGCTTGGGCGGGGAGGAGAAATAAAAAAACCGGGCTGATGCCCGGCTTTTTCTTTTTTTATGTGGCGGAGAGAGAGGGATTCGAACCCCCGGAACCTCGCAGTTCAACGGTTTTCAAGACCGCCGCAATCGACCACTCTGCCATCTCTCCTTTGGTTTGGGCTGCAAAGATATTTAATTTTTTGGTACGAGCAAAAATATTTATTGTAAATTAGAGTGTAATTATGGCACTAAATTTGTAGAATTTATTTATATTTGCAAATGGAATATATTTTTGCTTGCAAAGATTTTAAACAACTTATTGACTGATCATATACCATATAAACCTAACCGTATGAAAAGTAAAACTTTCGAAAAAGAGATACTGGAATTGGAATCAAACCTGTCCAGATATGCATATAGTCTTACATCTAACAGAGATGACGCTAAAGATCTTGTTCAAGAGACTTTCTTCAAGGCATTTAACAATCAGGAGAAGTTTAACGAGCACACCAATATAAAGGCGTGGGTGTACACTATAATGAAGAACACATTTATTAATGATTATCGCAGGCGTACAAAAAGGCAGACTCTCTTTAATGAGGATGTGCATGAGTTTGTAATAAATAACAAACCTTCTGATTACGGTCCTGAGGCTGATTTCGGGTTCCGTGAACTGACAAAGGTTGTAAATTCGCTTGAGCCGGAGTTTAGGGTTCCGTTCCAAATGCATGACAATGGTTTTAAATATCAGGAAATTGCAGATGAGCTGGGGTTGCACCTGGGAACTGTTAAGAGTAGAATTCACTTTTCGAGGCAGAAGTTAATGGAAAAGCTGAGGTAATCTCCGCGCCAGTTTGTGGTAACTCTCACATTGTGAGTAAAATAAAAACGAGCCAATTTCTTGATGAAAATTGGCTCGTTTTTAATGAAATTTAAGTTATTCTGTATGCTATTGACTTTTAGTTTATTATAAAAATCAATTGATAATATTTTTGTTTGTGAATCTTGCAAATAACACAATATCTGACATATACAAACTGACTTAAAAATACAACTGGCACGGAGAAAAGTGCTTTACGCCTTTTTGGGTTGTTTGTCTGCCTCTTTTGAGAAGAACCCTCTTTTGAAAATCAAAAGGTAGGTTACCCCGATTGTGATGCATGAATCTGCGATATTGAATATTGGTCTGAAAAAGACAAATTTTTCACCACCCCTGAATGGGATCCAGTCAGGCAGTGTAGTGTCTATTATTGGGAAGTATAGCATATCAACCACCTTGCCGTGCAGGAATGACGAATAGCCGCCCTCCGGGGGAAATAGTTGTGCTACCTGGGTAAAGGTTGATTCGTTGAATATGATTCCGTAGAACATACTATCAATTACATTACCCACAGCACCTACTAAAATTAGCGATACTCCGTAAAGTACGCCTGACGGGGCTTTAGTCTTGACGAGATTTCTAAGGTAATAGATTATAAATCCTATGAGAACGATGCGGAAAAGACTTAATGCGAGTTTCCCCAGCTCTCCTCCGAACTGCATGCCGAATGCCATGCCGTTGTTTTCAATAAAATAGATCTGAAACCAATCACCAAAAACAGGGATGCTTTCACCGATTGTCATGTTTGTTTTTATCCAAAACTTGACAATCTGGTCAATAATCAGTAACGCAAGAACCAGTATTGTGATTTTCTTCCCGCCGGATAATTTCATCAGGGTCAGTTTACACTTTTTCAGGATTAGTCTCTTTTGTTCTTGGCCTCAACAGAAAGGGTTGCGTGAGGTACAATCAAAAGTCTCTCTTTTTGAATAAGCTTTCCGGTTTCGCGGCAGATGCCGTAGCTCTTGTTTTCAATTCTGATGAGGGCTGCCTCAAGAGATTGGATGAATTTATATTGTCTTTGAGCAAGTTGTCCTGCCTCTTCTTTTGAAAGAGCAGATGCTCCCTCTTCCAACACTTTGAATGTTGGTGATGTGTCTTCTGTATCGTTGCTTGAGCTATGTGTAACAGCGGCCTTTAGCTGCTGATATTCAACTTTGGCAATCTCCAGTTTCTGGAGAATAAGTTCCTTAAACATCTGAAGTTCTTCATCGCTGTAGCGAACTTTCTCCAATACTTCATCCGTCGTTTTCCCTTTCTTTGTCATATCTCTTTTTATTAAGAAAGCGTAAAGTTAATAATAAAAACATTATAAAAAATAAAGATTAGTAGCGAATCTTTTTTTCGTTCTTTTTCCAAAGTTCAAAAGGTTCCGTACCCTCTTTCTGCATCTCTCTTTCAATTGGAATAGAGCGTTTTTCAAGGGCTAAAGTAAACTCATCATATATAAAAGCGTCGCTGAATCCTGCCTCTGCAGCATCGGTTCTGTCTGCCGCAAAAATGATCTTATCTACCTTTGCCCAGTAGGCTGCCGAAAGGCACATTGGGCAGGGTTCGCATGAGGAGTAAAGTGTGCATCCTGTGAGGTCAAATGTATTTAGCTCTTTGCAGGCACTTCTGATTGCATTAACCTCTGCATGGGCAGTTGGGTCATTGTCGGGAGTAACAGAATTTGAACATGCACTTATGACTTTTCCCTCCTTAACAATAAGCGCACCAAAAGGGCCTCCCCCTGATGCTGAGGCGTTCTCTTTTGCCAGCTCTATTGCCTGCTGCATATATATATTTTGTTGACTCATTCTTTGTAAATTTAATCTTTTACTCGTTGACTCGTTTGCCCTTTTTATCATTTAAAGTTTTACAACCTTAATATTTAATTCGCCCTCGTCCCACTCTATTTTGCTGCCACCGGTAATGTTATCGTTAAGCTCAATCTCTCTGGCAAGAGTCTGGTTGCAAATATATTGTCTGTACTCTGTAAGTGCATCACTTATTTCACCCAAAGGCTCAATTTCAACTCTGATCTTGTCTGTTACTTCGAATTTTGAGTCTTTTCTCAGGTTCTGAATTCTGTTAACAAGCTCTCTTGCAACGCCCTCTCTGCGTAAAGAATCGGTAATGGTTATGTCGAGGGCTAGAGTAAGTTTGCCTTCGGTAGATACAAGCCATCCAGGCATATCTTCAGATGAAATCTCGTAATCTTCTAAAGTAAGCTCAACATCTCCGGAATCCAATTTAAGAATATATCTGTCCGAAATTTCAACCTGGTTAATCTGTTCCTGGGTAAACTCTGCAAAGGCGTTTGAAATCTCCTTCATTTGTTTGCCATAGCGCTTGCCAAGAACCTTGAAATTTGGCTTTATCTTTTTAGTAATCAGTCCTGTTGTGTCGTGAATATATTCAACCTCCTTGACATTTACCTCACCAAGCACCAACTGTTTGATCATTTCAAACTGCTGTTTGATTGAGTCGTCAAGAACAGGTATAAGCATCTTTGCGAGTGGTTGTCTCACTTTGATATTCACTTTTCTCCTAAGGGCAAGCAACATCGAAGATGACCTTTGCGCAAGTCCCATTCTCTCTTCCAGATCTTTGTCAATCAAAGAAGGGTCATAAGATGGCATAATTGTCATGTGAACAGAGCTCTCTTTGTGATTGCCGGAAACTTTATTCAGGTCCAGGAAAAGCCTCTCCATAAAGAATGGAGCCATTGGTGCAGAGAGGATTGCTACATTTTCAAGGCATGTATAAAGCGTTTGATAGGCCGATAGTTTATCTTCGTCAGCCTCTCCACCCCAGAATCTCTTACGGTTAAGGCGTACATACCAGTTGCTTAGGTTGTCATTCACAAAGTCCTGAATTTTTCGACCCGCTGCAGTTACATCGTAATTTTCATAATGCTCAGTAACCTCTTTTATCAAAGTATTTAGCAGCGAAATAATCCATCTGTCAATTTCGGGACGTCTCTCTGCCGGCACCTGTGGCTGATTGTTTGTGAACTTGTCAACATTTGCATAAAGGGCAAAGAAAGAGTATGTATTATAAATTGTTCCAAAGAATTTTCTCCTTACTTCGTCAACACCGCCTTCGTCAAATTTAAGATTATCCCAAGGTTGAGCGTTTGTGAGCATGTACCACCTTAGAGGGTCAGCTCCGTACGCAGAGAGGGTTTTGAACGGATCAACTGCATTTCCAAGCCTCTTACTCATCTTATTGCCCTCTTTATCAAGCACAAGACCGTTTGAGATAACTGTCTTAAAGGCAACATCATCCTTAACCATTGTGGCTATTGCGTGCAGGGTAAAGAACCATCCTCGTGTCTGGTCAACACCCTCAGCAATGAAGTCAGCACTCTGGCCAAATTCGCTTTTACCAAGCTTTTCAATACCCTCCTGAGCAAACGGCATTGCTCCCGAGTCGAACCAAACATCAATCAGGTCCAGCTCTCTTTTCATAGGCTTACCCGATTTTGAGACCAGTACAATATCATCAACATAAGGGCGGTGCAGGTCAATTTTCTCGTAGTTCTCCTTTGAGAAATCTCCCGGTTTAAAACCTTTATCCATGAATGGGTTAGATTTCATGAAGCCGGCCTTAACAGACTCATCTATTAAATTAAAGAGCTCCTGAGCAGAACCAACGCAAATCTCTTCCGCTGAATCTTCGGTTCTCCAGACAGGCAGAGGTGTTCCCCAGTAACGGCTCCTCGAGAGGTTCCAGTCCTGAAGATTTTCTAGCCATTTGCCAAATCTGCCGCTTCCTGTAGATTCCGGCTTCCAGTTTATTGTATTGTTTAACTCTATCATCCTCTCCTGAACTGCAGTGGTTTTTATGAACCATGAATCCAAAGGGTAGTAAAGCACCGGTTTGTCTGTTCTCCAGCAATGAGGGTATGAGTGTACTTGCTTCTCAATCTTGAATGCCAGCCCCTGCTGCTTTAGCATAACAGCAAGATCGATATCCAATGTGGTATCGCCATCCGAAAGGGATGCGTCATAAGAATTCTTAACGAACCTTCCTGCGTACTCGGTATAGCTTTCTCTGTTAATATTTGTATTTACAAAAGCGGGGTCAAGGTCCTCAATTTTGTAAAATTTTCCTGTTCTGTCAACCAAAGCCTGCATCAATCCATCACTGTCCTTAACCATAAGGGCAGGTACGTTGTTTTGTCTGGCGACCCTTAAGTCGTCTGCTCCAAATGTTGGGGCAATGTGAACAATTCCTGTTCCATCAGATGTGGTAACAAAATCACCCTTTATAACCTTGAAGGCTCCCTCTCCCGGATTGACCCATGGAATAAGCTGTCTGTATTCGGCTCCGCAAATCTCATCACCTTTAAACTCTCCAAAAACACGGTAAGGAACTACTTTGTCGCCATGTTTGTATTCATCAAAAGGCATCTCAGCTCCTTTTGGATTAAAGTGCTGAGGTATTAACTCTTCTGCAATAATATAAACCGTTTCTACACCGCTATACGGGTTAAAAGATTGAACCATTTTATAGGTTATGTTCGGGCCAACGCAAAGGGCTGTATTCGAAGGCAATGTCCATGGAGTGGTTGTCCAGGCGAGTATGTAAAGTGGCAGCTCTTTGCCGGTTGTGCTTTTAATGGTGTTGAAGAGTTTATCTGATATTGAGCCTCTTATTACCTCAAACTGAGCTACACAAGTTGTATCCTTTACATCTTTGTAGCAGCCCGGCTGGTTTAGTTCGTGTGTGCTCAGACCTGTGCCTGCTGCCGGAGAGAATGGTTGAATTGAGTAACCCTTGTAGAGGAAACCCTTTTTGTAAATCTCTTTAAGCAGATGCCACAATGTCTCAATATAACGATTATCGTATGTAATGTAGGGGTCGTTCATATCTACCCAGTACCCCATCTGCTCGGTAAGACTCTCCCACTCTTTGGTATATTTCATAACCTCTCTTCTGCAGGCGGCATTGTACTCATCTACAGATATTTTAGTGCCGATATCCTCTTTAGTTATTCCGAGCATTTTCTCTACTCCAAGCTCAACCGGAAGACCATGTGTGTCCCAGCCGGCCTTGCGCTTCACAAGGTAACCCTGCTGAGTCTTATAACGGCAAAAGACATCTTTGATTGCCCTTGCCATAACGTGGTGAATACCAGGCATACCGTTTGCCGAAGGTGGCCCTTCGTGAAAAACAAACACAGGCGCCCCCTCCCTTGCTTTAAGGGTTTTGGAAAAGCACTCCTCTTTGTTCCACTTCTCTAATATTGAGCGGTTTAATTCCGCCAGATCTAAATTTTTGTACTCGGCAAACTTCATTTTGGAATTTTTTGTGAATTTGCAAAGATACGATTATTCACTACTTTTGAAAAAAAATGCTATGGGATATAACTTCAACCCCGTTGATATTGCAATACTGATTATTTTGATACCCGCAGTTATTGGTGGGATAAGAAAAGGTTTTGTAAGACAGGTAGCTGCTCTTGCTGCACTCATTCTTGGAATTTGGGCCGGCTGGCACTTTTCATCATTGGTTTCGGGCTGGATAAAGCCTCTTTTCGGTTCAGAAAGTACCCTTATAGATATTTTGTCCTTTGCCCTGATTTTTGTTGGTGTTTTAATTCTGGTTAACCTGATAGGCAGAGCTGTGGCCGGAATTGTTAAACTGGCACTGCTTGGATGGTTTGACAGAATTCTGGGTGTTCTGTTTGCAATTGTAAAATATGCATTTGTACTAAGTGTTTTAATTCATATTCTAAACTCACTTGACAAACTTTACCACTTTTTGCCTGCTGAAAAGCTTGCAGAGTCTAAGTTATATGAGTTTGTCTCATCTATTGCTCCTGCCGTATTCCCATATTTGCAAAACCTGCAAGATAATACCAGCGGCCTTGAACAGATTTTTAACAAAATCACACAATTCTAAAAAGGGTATAATTCTATTTTTAAATTCGTATAAAATCGCACATTAGGTAAATAATCAGAGATTTACCCGATTTGTCATTCATTCTCTTATATTATCTCTTAGATTCGCCGGTGGATTAGCAGTCCTCTGTGTGTGAGAATTTTTTCGGGGGCAGGAAAAGGTGGAGTTTGGGCGAGGGCTGCTGATCCTATTTTTAAGTATTCTATTTTGGATGTGGGGGGCAGGCAATGAGGAGATCGGGAAAAATCAGACAGTATGACAGAAGTGATTGCGGGGCAGCGTCTCTGGCATCGGTAGCTGCTCACTATGGAGCAGAAATTCCACTGTCAGAAATCAGGGTAAAAAGCGGCACCGACTCATCGGGTTGCACTGTAAGAGGTATAATTGAAGCAGCACAACATTTCGGCTTTAATGCTGAGGGTTACAGGGGAGATGTTGCTTCGTTGTCAAAGATTCCTCTGCCTGCCATTCTGCATCTTAGAAAACCTGATGGATGGCTACATTTTGTTGTACTCTATGGAGTGACAACAAAAGAATACAAAATAATGGACCCTGCAGAGGGAAATATTCGAAGAGTAATTAGAGAGTCTCTGTTAAAGGAGTGGAGCGGCCTGCTTATTCTATTTACTCCGGGCAAAGATTCTAAAGAGTTTGGTTCACGGCTACGAGTGTATAAAAAATTGGCACAGGTGATCAAGCTAAATGCAGGAAGATACATCACAATCCTTTTGCTCTCTTTAGTAAGCATTGCTACATCTTTGGCCGTATCTCTTTTTGTTAAGCATCTGTTGGATTCGATAATTCCATTGGCAAACTCAGAAAATTTGTTCAGGTATGCAATTTTTCTTTCCTTGGTATTGGTTGCAACAGCAGCAGTATCATACTATAGAGGTCGTCTGATGGTAAGTGTTACAGTAGAGACAGATAAGAAATTGATATCAGACTACATATCCCACATTCACAAATTACCGTTAAGTTTTTTCCGCTCGCTTAGAACAGGTGAGATGGTATCACGGGTGAATGATGTTTACAGGATAAGAAATTTTATTACCGAAACAGTAACCGGAGGGATTATTGCCTTTCTCACTCTCATTTTTGCATTGACCGTACTTTTTGTCACAGATAAAAATCTTGCATGGCTTTGTGCAGCATTTATTCCACTCTATTTATCAATTTATATAATTCACGACAAGATAGCAAGACCGGTTGCAAGAAGAGTTATGGAGAGTGCGTCAAAGTTTCAGAGCAGTGTAATAGAGAGCATCCGATCTGCCGAGACAATTAAAAATATGGGTTTAGAAAGTATATCTGTCAACGATAATCTTGGAAAGCTGACTCTATTGAATAAAAATGTTGCAGCGTCGGGAAAGATTTCTGTAACTGCATCAGGGGCAGGAGAGTTCACCTCAGGTATGCTCACTGTATCTGTATTGATAGTTGGCGGAGCTGCTACAATCAAAGGGTTATTGACACCCGGTGAGCTTGTCTCATTCTTTGCAATTACGGCACTCTTTTCGGCTCCTCTTATGCAGCTCGCCTCATCGATTTCCTCTGTAAGAGAGGGAATTATTGCAGCAGACCGGTTGTTTGATATAATGGAGTGTAAATCTGAAACTGATAATGAAATTAGCAGAGTTGAAAGTAATAAACAAGGTAAAAATAAGAGAGAAGTAAATAATAGTGAAGCAAATAAGAGTGCAGAAAAAAAGAACGAAGTAAATAAAAATGAATCAAGTAAGAATGAATCAAGCAAGAATGAATCAAGCAATAATGAAATTAATGATAATGAAATAAGTAAGCATGAAATAAATGGGTCAAAAATCGTAGTTGATAATATAAGCTTCGGCTATCCGGGAAGGGGGCTGGTCATTAAAGATTTATCGTTTGAAGTTTGCAGCGGTGAAATTCTGGCAATTACGGGGCGAAGCGGTTGCGGTAAAAGTACAATTGCCTCTATATTGATGCACCATCTATCTCCTAAAAGTGGCAACATTATGCTTAATGATTTGGATTACAGAGAATTCAAAAAAGATACCTGGAGGAAAATAGTCTCTATTGTGCCTCAAAATCCCGGGCTTTATGGAAACACTTTGCTTGATTGTATTGTTTGCGAAGAGGATAGAGGTAACGAGAGAGATTATGAATACTTTTCTGAGACTATGGCTTCACTGGAGCTGGATAAACTGGCAGAGTCGCTCCCCTGCGGATTTGCTTCACATGTCGGTGAGGGGGGAGCAATGCTATCCAGGGGCCAACAGCAGAGAATTGCCTTTGCCAGGGCAGTTTTGCGTAAACCAAAAGTTCTGATATTGGATGAAGCAACATCCTCTTTAGATGAGACAACTGAACAACTTATATGTAACCTGACTTTAAAATTGCGGGAGAAAGGGGTTGCTGTATTATTGATTACTCACAATGATACAACCCTAAGAATTGCAGACAGAATTATCTCCATTTAACTTGCTATAAGCGAAATAATTGATATAAGTGAATTAACAGATAAAAGTGAATTAACAGATAAAAGTGAATTAACAGATAAAAGTGAATAAATTGGGAGGGTGCACACTCCCGGCGGAAGTCCACGCGCTTAAACTGTGGATAAACTAATAAAATTGAAATCATGAAAGAGCATTTGAGAGATGAGTGGGGGTTGAAGACTCTTGACGAAAATGAAATGCAGACAAATGGAGGGGTTTCTCTCCGTGAACTCTGGTTGTTGCTGAATATGTTGGGTGATGCCATAAAAAAGGCAGAAAAATACTGGCCGGCATTTAAAGATGGATTTCAAGCAGGTTGGGAGGAGGCGTAATGAACAGTATAGATATTAGTTGCAGTTCGTTAACTGCCCTGAACTTCGAGGAAAGTTGCAGAATTACAGGTGGTTCCGATGGTTGGGACTACGATATTGCCAACGCTGTTGGCAGAGGTGTGGGTTATGGTGTAAAAAAAATGTGGCGTTTGTTTAAGTTTTTAAGCAATAATATGTACGAGATGCAGGCAAACACACAGGTGATTTACAAGTAATACCGTATAAATATTTTGTATTTTTTGGGAGTTTTGTAATAGAAAAAAATTAACTTTGCGAATTATGAAAATTTATTACAAACTCCCTTTATTACTACTCCTTATCGTGCCATCTCTCCTCAGCGGTCAGAAGAGGTGGAGTCTTGAGGAGTGCATCAGGTACGCCTGGGATAATAACTTGCAGATACAACAGCAGGAACTTGCGGTAGAACAAAGCGAGAATAATCTTCAGCAGGCTAAGATGAACTATATCCCTTCTCTTAATGCTTCTCTGAGCCACTCTATGAACTGGGGTCGCTCGGTAAACCTTCAAACTCTGGAGATTATCGAAAATAAGCTTACCCAAAGCACAAGTGCAAATGCGAGGGCAGGCATCAATCTTTTTGAGGGTTTCACTAAGGGTAACGAGGTTAAAAGCAGAACTCTCCAGAAGGAGATTTCTACTGTTGAGGTAAGCAAAATTAAAAACGACATTTCGGTTGAAATTGCCAGGTTATACCTCCAGATTCTTCTCTCAAAAGAGATCGTAAAAACAGCAGATCAGAGCATTCTAAGTGTGGAGCAACAGGTTGACAGAACCAAAAAGATGGTTGATGCCGGTAGCCTTGCATATAGCTCTTTTCTCGAAATTGAGGCTCAGCTGGCTGCTGAGAGGGTGCAAGTTGTAAATGCAAAAAACCAACTGAAAAGTGTCTTATTGAGTCTCGTACAGCTTCTTGATCTTGAAAACTCTAACGATTTTGATATTCAGGATGTTAATATTGATTTTATGATTCAGGATTTTAATGGAGAATCAATTGACAATCTTTATGAGCTTTCACAGTCATTGCCTCAGATAAAGAGTGCAGAACTCAATCTTAAGAATTCAGATATTCAGCTGTCACTAGCTAAAGGCCGGGCTTTTCCGATTCTCTCATTTTCTGCCGGTTACGGTACATACTACAGCGACAGTCGTGATCAGCCGTTCATGGACCAGTTTAATGAAAACAGAAACCCCTCAATGGGTTTTGGGATCAGTATTCCAATTTTCAATAATTCTCAGACTAAAACAAATATAAAAAATGCTAAACTGGGTGTGAGGAGTTCTCAGATCGAGGTAAAAAGCAGAAGACAAATGCTTTACAAAGAGATCCAGCAGGCCAACAATGACGCATTCGCATATTACGAGCGTTATCTGGCTTCAGAGAGAAATGTTACTGCTATGCAGGAGTCATTCAGATATGTTCAGCAAAAATTTGACGTGGGTGCTCTTAATGCAACCGACTACTCTGTTGCGAAAGCAAATCTCTTTAAAGCACAATCTGAGTATTTCCAATCGAAATATCAGTATGT
Source organism: Bacteroidetes bacterium HGW-Bacteroidetes-7 (assembly GCA_002842465.1). GTDB lineage: Bacteria > Bacteroidota > Bacteroidia > Bacteroidales > UBA932 > Bact-08. The sequence goes on along the minus strand of PHDA01000022.1, from coordinate 16,263 downwards.
GTTTCAGCTTAAAATTCTCGACTTTTACAAAGGGAAACCAATATCTCTCTAAATTTAACTAAGATGAAAAAGAAAAATATCAAATGGATTATTGCAATTGCATTTGTACTGATAGTAGTTCTGGCTTTTTACGGAAACAGCAAGAAGAAAAATGTAACAACAGTAACTGTCGAAAAGATCAGCAGAAGAAGCATCATTGAGGTAATTCCTGCAAACGGAAAAATTAAGCCTGTAGTTGAGGTAAAAATCAGTCCGGATGTATCGGGAGAGATTGTGGAGCTCAACTTTAAAGAGGGAGATCACATAAAGAGAGGCGATCTTATCATAAAAATCAAGCAAGATGTTTACATCTCAATGCGTGAGAGGGCTGAGGCATCACTTAACTCTGTAAGAGCCCAGTTGACACAGCTTCAGGCGCAGTTTGTTCAGGTAGAGCAGACTTACAACAGGACTAAAACTTTGTATGAGCAAAAAGCCTTGTCAGAAGCCGATTTTGAAAGCGCTCAATCACAGTATCTTATGGCAAAAGAGCAGATAAAGGCTGCTGAGTTCAACGTTAAATCGTCAAGCGCCGCGCTGAAGGAGGCTGTTGAGAATCTTACAAAAACAGTCATTTATGCTCCTATGGATGGAATCATTTCCAAGATGAGTGTCGAAAAAGGTGAGAGGGTTGTTGGTACCAGTCAGATGGCGGGAACTGAAATGCTACGTATTGCCAATTTTGAAAATATGGAGGTTTTGGTTGATGTTAATGAGAATGATATCATCAGAATTAAACAGGGCGATACTGCCACTATTGAGGTTGACGCATATCCAAACAGGAAGTTTGCCGGAGTTGTTACTCAAATCGCCAACTCTGCAAAAAATATCGGTTCCGCTATTGAGCAGGTGACAAATTTTGAGGTTAAGATTTATATTCTTCAGGATTCCTATTCTGACCTCTCTGCAACCGGGCGCAATCCTTTCCGTCCCGGAATGTCTGCCTCTGTCTCTATTCAGACTGCAAGAAAAGACAGCATACTCACAATTCCGCTTCAGGCAATTACTACCAGAACCGACCTTATACCCGACAGCGTTAAGACCAAAATGGGCATAAATGAATCTATGGAGCAGGTATTTATTGTCAAAGAAGATAATACTGTTGAGGTAAGGGAAATTACTACCGGAATTCAGGACCTTGCAAATATTGAGATTCTCACAGGTCTTCAAGATAACGAGTCAATTGTTATCGGACCTTTCTCAGCCATAAGCAAGACTCTTAAAAAAGGTACTGTTGTTTCACCTGAATCTCCTGACAAGGATAAAGAGAAGAAAAAATAACCATTCAATCTGAATGAAAAAAAGCCCCGTTCTGCTTTTTATTGAGACTAGTACCGAGGTCTGTTCCGTTGCCCTCTCAAAGGGCAGTGAGTTAGTCAACGAAATTGTGGTAAAAGAGCCAAAGGCACACGCAAGGCTGATTGCACCAATGGTTGAGAGTGTACTTAAAAAGTCCGGTATTGATATTTCAGCAACAGATGCCGTTGTTGTAAGTGAAGGGCCTGGTTCTTATACAGGCTTAAGGGTTGGTGTTTCAATTGCCAAGGGTTTGTGTTATGGGTCAGGCAAACCGCTGATAGCTGTCGGGTCACTTGATTTACTTGCAAACATTGCTTCAAAACAGTATTCTCAAGAGAGCTCTCTCTATAGAATTATCTCAATGATAGATGCCAGAAGAATGGAGGTCTATTCTGCCATCTATGATAGAGATGCGGCCAGAATCAGCCCTGTAGAGGCTGTTATAATTGATGAAAACAGCTTTAGGGATATACTTGACCAAGGCTTAACTCTTTTCTGTGGAGATGGGGTCGAAAAAGTTCGTGGTGTAGTTAATCACCATAATGCACTTTTTACAGATATAAATGCAAGTGCCGGAGGCATGCTTGCTCCGGCACTTGTTAAATTTCATGAATCCAAATTTGAAGATGTGGCTTACTTTGAGCCGTTTTATCTTAAGGATTTTGTTGCGGGAATATCAAAGAAGAGTCTATTTTAGCAGGGTTGCAATTTTTCTCTCCAGCTCAGCATCAAAGATGTCCTTGGCTGCAATTGTACCGCTTTTGTCAATCACATAAATTGTAGGAACCTTTTGAATATTGTAGGTTGATACGGCAACTGAACCTGACCCGTAACCGTCACATACGCTTACCCACGGAAGGTTCTGTTCTGCTACAGCTCTTGCCCATGCAGTTTTATCGGTATCAACAGAAACCTGATATATCTCCAATCCACGACTGCTGAATCTGCTGTAAAGATCCAGTAGATCTTGATTCATCATTCGCTGGTTCACATCGGTGATGCTCCAAAACGAAAGTATTATAACTTTGCCTGAAAGATCAGATAGTGATCGCATTTTTGCCTCTCTGTCTGGTAGCGAAATATCGGGGAAACCGCTCTCTGAGGCGTCAAGTATCTTTGTGTTGAATACCTCTGTCTGCTCCCTGTTTACGATTTCGTCAAGAAGTCTTGATAGATACACCGACTTTGGATAGATAGTTTGAAGTGTATCGTAAACCTTTCTGAAAATTAACACATCCCTTACATCTGCAAACAATGGCACATCCGGAGAAAATCTATGGTAAAGAAGCATTATCCCGGTAATTGATCTTGGGTTTGTGTAGATGTATTTGATTGCTGCCTGTTTCTGCTTTACGTAAAGAGAGCCTAACTGAAAGTTTAGCTCCTCTGCCCTCTTAAGATCGCTTGCAGATTTTGCATCTGTCATGAGGGTGTAAAGGGAGTCAAATTTGTGTTGCGATCTGCCAAGTTCTCTCTCAAGATTGTGAAGAAGAGTACTCTCCGGAGAACCCTCAACAACAGAGTTAAGCCCGAGTGTATCTGATGTTATTTTAACCTTGTCACCCGGCATTAAAATCATTGATGCAATTCTTGTGCTGTTGTGGTAGAGATAGTAAAATTCAGGTGTCTCTGAGCTCTTTTTCACATTGTACGAAAACTTGCCTCCATTTTTAACAACAATTGTGTCAACCTCAATTTGTGTGTTTACATCAAGCATCTTAAGGACAATATTCCCACTTTGCAAATCTGTGATTGTACCCTCGATAACCGCTTTTGATGTATGTTTAACACATGACATAATCGCGAAGGAGAGCAGAGCTGCAACAAAAAGTTTTCTCATTGTTTATAGTTTGATTTTTGAAGCAATAGCAGCTGCAATCTCTTCCATTCTGCTATGTTCGGGTTTGAGTTTTGTTTTTCTGAAATCAAGGTCACTTTCGTGGTTTAGAGGTACAAGATGAATATGGGCGTGAGGTACCTCCATTCCCAAAACAGCTACCCCCACCCTTTTGCAGGGTATTGCCTCTTTGATACCCAATGCCACTTTACGGGCAAACGCAAAGAGTGAAGAAAACTCCTCACCTTCGATATCAAAAATATAATCAATCTCTTTTTTTGGGATTACAAGAGTGTGGCCTTCGGTAAGGGGATTAATATCAAGAAATGCATAGTATTTATCGTCCTCCGCCACTTTGTAGGAAGGTATATCTCCTGCTGCAATTTTTGAAAAAATCGATGACATATTATTTTGAAATTTCAAGAATTTCGAATTTCAATAATCCCGAAGGGACTTGAACCTCAACAACATCACCCTTCTTTTTCCCAATCAGGGACTTTCCAATAGGAGTAGCCGCTGCCAGCTTGCCTTCGCGAAGGTTTGCCTCAGTTTCACCAACCAGTGTGTATTCAACTGTGGTGTTATTTGTGAGGTTTTTCAACTTAACCTTATTGAGAATCTGAATATGGGTTGTATTAATTCTTGATTCATCAATAATTCTGGCATTGGCAATCATATCCTCAAGTTTTGCAATTTTTAGTTCAAGCAATCCCTGAGCCTCTTTGGCCGCATCGTATTCTGCGTTCTCAGAAAGATCTCCCTTGTCTCGGGCTTCGGCAATCTGTTTTGACATTGCCGGCCGTTCAACCGAAACGAGCTGATGGTGCTCTGCCTTAAGTTTTTCTAAACCCTCTAAGGTTAAATAATGAGTTTTTGACATAATATAGAAAAATTAAAAAGAATCCTGCAGTACAGGACTCTTTGTCACAAAGATATTAATTATTATCTAATAAAAAAATACTAATCTCGGAATTTCGGATTGGCTAACTCTGAATAAATTATAAATAATCTCGGATCAAAATTCTTTCCGAACGCTGCTATTGGTTTAGCAGCCTCCTCAGTGTAGTTGTGCTCAGAAATTGCTTTGCTATCATAAATATCGCCGGTTACATCAATTTGTTCACTTTTGGCTATTCCATCAACTGTGCTCTTGTTCAGAAATGACTCTCCCTCATATTTATGTATAATATCGAGGGGAGCAACAGTTTTAGGAGCCTCCGTTTTATTAACAATTGACTCGAAGGGGTCTTCTGAGTATAAAGAATTTGATGTTTGTTCATTCTCTTGGTCATAGTTATAACCGTCGTAAGATTCGTCTTCCTCTTCTTCTTGGGGAACAACTCCTGTGAAAAGAGATGAGATCTCTCTTCTAAGCTTTTCACGAGGGTCCTCCTCAGTGTGCTGCTGAGGCTGAATGCCCATGGCGCGGGCTTTTGCATTCTCCTTCTTTTTTTTCTCAGAGTAGATCTGAAAACCTATAATAGCTACAGCTATAAGTATGGTTATAATTGATGAGTCCATGTTACCTTAGTTTTATTCCGTTATCGGGCAAAAATTCAATGGAGTTCTCCCTGTCTTTGAAGAGCTGTATTTTAAGTTCATCCAAAGATGGGAATTTTTGTTCATTTCTCAACCTTCCTGTAAGCTCAATTTTAAGAGAAAGTCCGTAAATATCTTCGTCAAAGTCCAGAATATGTGTCTCTATTGACTTTTCACTGCCAAAGGAGACTGTGGGGCGGGTTCCGATATTTGTTATACCCTTGTATGTTTTACCTTGCACCTCAACCCAAACGGCATAGACTCCGTCTGCAGGGAGCAATTTAAGTGGTTCGTATAATTTAATGTTCGCGGTAGGGAAACCAATGGTTCTACCAATTCTCTGGCCTTCAACCACAACACCTTCGAGACCGTAACGATAACCCAGCATATGATTTGCCTGTGATATATTGCCGTTGGTTATGCATTCTCGTATTTTGGTAGAGCTTATTTTGTATTTATCTTTTGAAATTACAAGATTATCTGCCCTGAAATTGTTGCTCTCCTTAAAGTGGGTATCATCTATATTTCCCTCCACGAATTGCTCTACTCTGATTGGGTTAATACCCAGTTTGCGTGCGATTTCAAACATCTGATCCTGAGTTTGATTAGTATCGCTTCCAACTCTGTGGTCATAACCTGCCACAAGGGTTCTTACAGCATACTTCACCTTTAGATATTTTCTAAAAAACTCCTCAGTACTCTGCTTTGCAAAATCTTTATCGAACGGTAGGACAAATACATCATCAATGCCCAGAGATAACATCAATTTTTGCTTCTCTTCCAGAGAGTTGAGTAGTCTGAATCGGACGGCATCCTGTTGAAGTACTGCTCTGGGGTGAGGCCAAAAAGTTATTACGGCAGATTTACACCCCTTTTCGGATGCAATTCTGCAAACCTTTTCCAGAACAGCACGGTGTCCCCTGTGAACACCGTCAAAAAAACCTGTGCAAGCTACAACCATTTTACCAAATCAAAATCTTGTCTGTGAGGCAGTTTTGGATTATTCGCAAAAACTCTTCCTGCCAGATTGAATGCGCCAGCGGTATCTGCAAGTATAGAACAGCTGTACTTTGCAATACCGTTATTACATTCGATTAGTGTAAATTCAATACTTCTATTTATCTCAGGACTCCCGTGTAAGCCATTTTCAGTTACAATAATTTCAACGCCAATGTCCTCCGGGCTGAGATCTCCAATCGATAAAATTACCTCTGCTTTATGCTCCTCTCCAACCAGTATCTCCCCTTTAGCGTTATCGGGTTTTGAATAGCTCAAAACCTCTATATGTGGCCACTCTTTTCTCACTTTTTTCTTCCAGACAGACATCTCCCTTGCTAATGCAAAATCATCCAAAACCATTTCTGAATGGCGCTTTGAAAGTTTATTATAATATTGATCGATGTAATCTGAAAGCATTCTGTTTGTGGTGAAATTGGAGGCAACCTGTGCTACTGTATTCTTAATCACCTGAGTCCATTCATTCGGAACTCCCTGATTGTCTCTTCCGTTATAGAACAAAGGTACAATTTCATTTTCTAAAATATTGTAAATAGATGCCGCATCATATTCGTTTTGGAAGTCAGCATTGTCATAGGTATTCTCCATAGGGAGCGCCCAACCGGCACCCTCTTTATACCCCTCTACCCACCAACCGTCAAGCACCGAAAAGTGCATAACACCATTCATTGCCGCTTTTTCGCCGCTTGTTCCGGAGGCTTCCAAAGGCCTTGTAGGTGTATTCATCCATACATCTACTCCTTGCACAAGGTATTTAGCCAATGTCATATCGTAGCCCGGAATGAAGAGAATTTTGCCAATAAACTGAGGCATTACCGATACTTCTACTATTCTCTTAATAAGATCCTGACCGGCCTTGTCTGCAGGGTGTGCTTTCCCTGCAAAGAAAAACTGAACCGGGCACTCTTTGTTATTGACAATCGATTCAAGTTTTGCCAGGTTGCTGAACAGAAGATGAGCCCTTTTATAGGTGGCAAACCTCCTTGCAAAACCTATTGTTAGGGTGTCATTTCTGAGAGCCTCTTGTATTTGTATAATCTGCCTTGGAGTATAATGAAGTGTTGCAGAAGGATTTGAAAGCAATTTCTTAATCTTTCCGACAACCCTCTTTCTAAGTTTGTTTCTAATATCCCAGATTGTTTTGTTCTCTGCATTATAAATACCCCCAAAACAACTCTTGTCATAGTGATGGCTACTAAACTGATCTCCAAAATATTGTTTGTGAAGCTCTTTCCACTCAGGAGCTGTCCAGGTTGGATAGTGAACTCCGTTTGTTACATATCCTACATGAAGCTCTTGAGGCAAATAACCTGGCCACAGGTCAGACAGAATCTCTCTGCTTACCTTTCCGTGAAGCATACTCACTCCGTTAATCTCCTGAGCAAGATTTGCTGCAAGGTTGCTCATTGAAAATTTTTCATGGTGGTTAGATGGATCAATCTTACCCAATGACATTAATACCTCCCAGCTAACCTTAAGGCGTGATGGGTAATGAGAAATGTAACCCCTTAGGAGATCTTCAAGAAATGAATCATGCCCTGCAGGTACCGGAGTGTGAGTAGTATAGAGAGTTGAAGCTCTTACAACTTCCATTGCCTCTGCAAAAGAGAGGTTCTTTTCGGTTACATACTCTCTTAACCTTTCTAAACCGGCAAAGGCAGCATGCCCTTCATTCAGATGATATACATCTGCATTTTTATCCAGAACCCTTAATGCCCTTACTCCTCCTATTCCAAGAAGCAACTCCTGCTTGAGTCTGTTTTCCCAGTCACCACCGTATAGATGGTGGGTGACGGCTCTGTCTTCCGGAATATTTGCTTCAAAATCTGTGTCAAGAAGTATAAGCTCTGTTCTTCCAACATCTGCTCGCCACAGTCTGGCTGCCAGAGTACGACCGGGAAGAGCTACCCCTATGGTAATCCATTCTCCGTTAATGTCTCTCACCGGAGTAACAGGAAGCTTGGAAAAATCCTGAGGCTCATAGCTGGCAATCTGGTCGCCAAATGCAGACAACTTCTGTGTAAAGTAACCATATCTGTACAGCAGACCTACTGCTGTCATAGGAACCATCATGTCGCTGGCCTCCTTAAGATAATCACCGGCAAGTACACCAAGGCCTCCGGAGTATATTTTTAGTGATTTGTCAAGGCCGAACTCCATACTGAAATAGGCAATTTTTGCCCCCTGTTCTTTTCCTTTGCCTGAAATATACTCGTTAAACTCATTGAATACACTATCAAGTTTATCCAGGAAGTTAGTGTTTTGTTCAAGCTCTGAATATCTGCGAAGAGATATTCGTTCCAGCATTAAAATTGGGTTTCTGTCAGATTCGTTCCATAGCTCTTTATCAACCATTTCAAATAACTCTACAGCATTCTGATTCCAGCACCACCATAGGTTTCTTGAGATAGTTTCAAGATTTGCAAGCCTTGGAGGTACCCTTTTCTCAATGAGTATTCTGCTCCATTGAGGTTTATTTGATACGTCCCTTTTAAAGCTTATATGTTCTTTATGATCTTGATTAACCGGAAATACTCCCTTTCTGAGTATTACCCTTTCAATTGCAAGTGAATATGCCTCTTTGTAAAATTTAATCTGATTATCCCAGAGTGCAATTTTTGAAACCTCTTTGCACTTTATTCTTCGCTCAAGAGACTCCTCTTTTGAAAGCCGGGTGACAGTGAGCATCCTCTGGAACACCATCTCGGTTACATAATCGTAATTGCTGTCATCTCTGAAAATTATCTCAATTGCATCGCCATAATCAACAGAGTGCTCTTTGACCCATAGGCCAAAACCCGCAAGTGTTGTGGTAATGGTTTGAACTCCAAAGGCAAGACTCTCCAAAGGTGTGTAACCCCAAGGTTCATAATATGATGGGAACACGGTGAGGTCTAACCCGCAAAGAAGCTGGTAGTATGTTAGTCCAAATATGCCGTCGTCACCGTTCAGATATGATGGTACAAAGAGTACCTTAACTTTATCGCTTTTTTTATTTAAAAGGAAAAGCTCCTTTATCTTTTTAAGAACAGGGTCATTGTCAGGCTCATAAAGCATATGAGTTGTTTGGGTTGTATAGTCACCTGAATTTGAATTCGGGAGAAGATTTTTATCAGGTCCGTTGTGCCACGCAGGTACAAAGATCCATGCCAATACCTCTTTTTCGAGATCTTTAATGCTGTTTAATTTTGAAATAGCGTCAAGATAAATGTCAATACCTTTATTTTTGTATTCGTATCTACCGCTAATACCAATCATAATTGCGTTTTGATCAATCTCCTGACCTGTCATTAGAGAGGCTACTTCGTTTAGCTTCTTTCTGGCAGTTTTTGCACAAATTTTAAACTCACCCTCTTTTGGAGTAAAGGTGTTTTCAAATCCGTTAGGAGTTATTACATCTACCTCTTTGCCCAGAAAATGTTTGCACTCTCTGGCTGTAATGCCTGAGACTGTAGTAAACACATCTGCCTCTTGTGCTGAGGCCTTCTCCAAGGTGTGTTTTGATATAATATTGAACTCACGCGCCTTCTCTTCAGGAGAATATTCTGTCATCTTGTCGTAAAGGGGCAGATTATTCCCGGCAACCGATCTGCCGGTAACTGTTGCATGTGTTGTAAAGACTGTTGCTACCGGTAATTTGGTCGATTTAAGGTAGAGAATACCGGCTCCTGTCATCCATTCGTGAAATTGAGCTACCGCTTTATGGTGGGGGGCCAGATTGAATTTAACAAAGCTCTCGATAACTTTACCTGTAGCGTAACCAAATAGTGCACTTTCGGTGTAATCCCAGTGGCCGGAAAGAGAATCTACCTTGTTGCTCTCCCAAAATTTGGCAAATATTTCATCTTTTGAAGGGATATAAAGGCTGAAGTCAACCAAAATTACAACCGGTGCACCGGCAACATTCCATCTGCCTACTCTTATTCTGAGACCATCCTGAGATGCTTTTACTCTCCAGGCTCTAAGAAGCTGGTTGTCTTCTGTAAATTCAGGATTCTGCTGGGTTTCCCGCCACACATCAGGCCCTATAAGGATATGGTTTTTATACTCTTTTGATAGATTTAATGCTTTTGTTGCAATAACCGTATGTATCCCACCTACTTTATTACACACTTCCCAACTTACCTCAAACAGATAATCCGGTGATACAAAACTAGTTTCTGACATTTTATTATATTATGGTTTTACTTTTTTTACTGCTCTCTTTTTTACAGGGCTTTTATCTTCTGCAATAATTATTCCACCGGGCTCTCCGGTAGGTTGTGCTGCTCTGTCGCACCTGAGAAGAAAATCACTTATAACATTCATATAGTTAATAAATGCTTCGTATGGTGTTTCGTATGGATTAAAATATTTATGAACCGCCCCGTCAGAGAAAAATTTGGTGCACATATAGTAGAAGTGATCACTCTCCTGAAGTTTTCTGAAATCTGCCAGTAAAGCTGTGTCACCTGAATTTTTTACCTTAAGCTCAGCTGAATAGAGTTTCGCAATTGCCTCATTTTGAAGCTCATTGCCTATCCATGCACTTGTATCTCTCTCTTCGTCTGCCCATGAAATTGGGAATGGTACATGCAAAGGTGCTACGGGTTGGTGCTTTTTACATATTTCGGCAGGAGTATCAAATTTTATTGTTTTATACTTCATTATTTCAGCCGGTAAATGTTTTAAAAAGTCAAATATTCCGGTAGAAACATTTTGGTGTTCTCCAAAGGTTTCATAGTCCATGAATATATTGACAAGATCGTCTTTCTCCAGTGCTTTTGCCAACCATCCGGCATATTTGTCAGCAGTCAGGGGCCAGTTTGCCCAGCTTTGATTAGAAAAGCGGAAGGCAATATCATCACTTAAATTGAAATTCTTAAGTAATATTTTTAGTCTAGGGTTTAGCGCGTTTGTATAGAGAAAATTGGGGCTTTTCCAGCCCAAAACGTGTTTTGCCCCCTCTGTAAGCATTGCTGAATAACCCATATCTGCCACAATAGCACCAATTTTATCTGAGTATATAAGCTCGGTATTTCTGAAAACAGTGGGTCTTACTCCAAAAAGGGTAAAAATCTTTTGATCATGCAATTTTACCTGTTCTTTGAACTCCTCTTCTGAAATGAGTGCTGAGAGTGAGTGTGAGTATGTCTCTGCAAGGAATTCAACACATCCGGTTTTTGCCAGCTCCTTAAAGCTCTCTATCACCTCCGGAGCAAATTTTTCAAACTGATCAATAACAGATCCGGTTAATGAATAAGTTACCCTGAATGTACCTTTGTATTTGACAATAAGTTCATTTATAAGCCGATTGGCCGGGAGATAGCATCTCTCAGCAATTCTTCGGAGAATTGTTTTGTTGGCAAAGTCATCAAAATAGTATGAACTTTTACCTATGTCAAAAAAGCGGTATAATCTGAGCCTGTGTGGCTGATGTACCTGAAAATAGAGGCATATCGTTTTATCCATATGAGTTATTTTTTCTTATTTTTAAGCAGACGGGAGTATATCTCTTTAACGCTATATGCGGCAGCATCCCATTTTAGAGAATTAACCTCTTCCAGCCCATTTTGTACAGCCATCTTTGATAACGCTGGGTATGACAACAGTCCGTAAATTGAATCTGCCATTGCGTCAATATCCCAGAAATCAACTTTTATTGCGTGTTTAAGAACCTCGGCAACACCACTCTGTTTAGAAATTATTACCGGTACGTTTGACCTCATGGCCTCCAGGGGAGATATACCAAAAGGTTCAGATACAGATGGCATTACATAAACATCTGAATATGCAAACATCTGCTTTACCTCAGATCCTCTTAAAAAGCCGGTGAAATGGAATCTGTCTGCAATTTTGAGTTTTGCAACGTGTCTTATGCATCTGTTCAGCAGATCACCATTTCCTGCCATCACAAATCTCACATTCGGATAATTTTTAATAACCTTTTTTGCAGCCTCGATAAAGTATTCCGGCCCCTTTTGGTAGGTTATTCTTCCCAGGAATGTGACAATTTTTTCAGGAACGCCTCTGTCAACCTGTATGTTTTGAAAACCCTGAAAATCAACAGCGTTATGTACAGTAAGTACCTTTTCTGGGTTAATTCCGTATTTGTTTATTACAATGTTTCTGGTCAGATGGCTTACAGCAATAACAGCATCGGCCTCTCTCATGCCAATACGCTCAATATCATAGACTTCTGTATTAATATTATTGCCACTTCTGTCAAATTCAGTTGCGTGCATGTGTACTACAAGCGGTTTACCGCTTATTCGTTTGGCGGCAATTCCTGCAAGGTATGTCAGCCAGTCATGAGCATGAATTATGTCAAAATCATGTCTCATTGCAATCTCTCCCGCGACTAGAGCATATCTTGCCACCTCTTCCATTAGGTTGATTCCGTACTTGCCGGAAAATTTGAATTTTTTACCAATTCCTAACTTGAAGTCCTCTATCTGACCCTCCTGGAGATGTGTCATCATCTCAGAAAATTCTCTGGGATCTACATAGGGAATCATGTTGGTGCCGATTCTGATAAACTGAACCTTTTCCAGAAACTCTTTAATGTTGCTGCATCGTTCAGAAACCTCAATATCGCTTGCATCAATTATTTTTATTGCCGACTGATCTTCATCTCCTGAAGCTGAAGGCATCACAAAGAGTACCTCTACATCATTATTTATCAGTCCTTTCGTAAGACCGTAGCACGCAGTTCCAAGCCCTCCGGATATATGTGGGGGAAACTCCCACCCAAACATTAATACCTTCATATCCAGACTAATTTATTTTATTAATTAAACTCAGTGACCTTAGCAATGCAGAGACCGATCCGGAATAGGATGTGCATCCGTGAGGCTGATGAGGAGGATCTCCGTCAAAGACTTCAGATACAGAACCTATGCAATGAACAGTAAATTCCTCTTCAAATGCCATTACAAGTTCTCTTGCTGTCTGAGCAAAAGTCTCACCATATAAAGCCAGCATGGCCTCAATGTAAAAGGAGAGCAGCCATACTCTGGCTGTGCCCTGATGGTATGCAAGGTTTCTACTGAGTTCATCTCCATCATATTCACCTTTGTAAAGTGGATTTTTTGGAGAGAGAGTTCTTATGCCTCTGGTAGTGAGAAGCTCACTCTTAACTGATTTGAGAATGTTTGCCTTTGTCTCATCGTCAATTGGTGAGTAAGCCAAAGCGCATGACAACAATTGATTAGGCCTCATGAAACCATTTTGCCCCTCAGGCCCTACGTAGTCTGCCAGGTGATCTTTACCCTCAATTTTAAAAGCTCTGATAAAATTTTTATCTATCATTGACAACACAGGCTTCCACTCCTTTGTGAAAACCTTATCTTTTGCTGCTTCAGATAATTCACATGCAAATGAAATGGCATTATACCATAAAGCGTTCACCTCTACCTGGTAGCCCGATCTTTCGGTAATTGGCTCTCCATATGCATAAGCATCCATCCATGTGAGTGCTGTTCCTTTCAACTCACCCCACAGGAGTCCGTTATCATGCATTTTAATGCACTCTTTTGTCCCCTCTTTGTATGAATTCAAAATGGACTTTAACAGCCCCTTATGAAGCTTCCAGATTCCGGCTTTATCTCCTGTAAAGATGGAGTATTGCTGAAGTGTCCAGAAAAACCAAAGCGGGACATCTGTCATGTGTGTTTTACCGGTAAGGATTGCGTGGTTGTTTCTGATTAAAGAGTCAATCACTTTATTGAACGTTGGAACTCCGTCAAATGCGTTTAGCGTGAGTCCGGGTAGAGAGATAAGTGTCTCTCTTATATTTCTGTCGAGCCATGGGTAGCCTGCGTATATACAGGTATCCTTGCCTCTTTGTGTAATAAATTGTTTTGCAGATATTTTAAGGCAATTTTCAAAACTGTCTCTAAACTTTTTTGCCTCAATTATTTTTTTGAATTTTTCTGAAAAACGAGCCGGGTTCTCCTCATTTAATGACGCAGAAAATATGATTGTTTCGCCTTTTCTGAAAGGCATTTCAAAATACCCGGGGACAAACAGGTCCTCTTTCGATTCGTAGGCTCTTCTGCTCTCCTCTTTATATTCAATATTGTAATACCAATCAGGATTAGATATAAACTCACTTTTTACATTCAGTTGAAGATTAAGATTTGGGAAACCATCGTAAAGGCAAAAACCTCTCCCTTTGGGGATTTCTGTATATCTTGTGTTTGCGTTAATATTTGCCTTTGAGAGTGTGTGAATGTTTCTGAAGGCAAGAAATGGTTTAAGTCTTAGAGTTGTGGGAGAGTGTGCCTCTAGCAGGGTGTATTTTATAAACACCTGATCCTCTCTGTCTCCAAGCATTAATACTTTTCTCATTACCATGCCTCCTACCGCATAGGTTATTGCTATAACTTTATCTACCTCAGCATTTATGATATACTTGTGGCCTCTCGGTTCGTATATTTCTCCGTAGCAGTGAATGCCCAGATTGAACTCTTTCTGGTGCTGGATTAATGTTTCGTCGAGAGAAGACAACAATACAAACTTATCTCCGTTGAACTGCTCTATTGGCAGGACAAGAAGACCATGATACTTTCTGGTATTGCAGCCCGAAAGTGTTGTGTTAAGATATCCGCCGGCATGGTTAGTTGAGAGAAACTCCCTTTTAAGGGAGTATTCAAGGTTCACCAGCTCACTCTTATTAAATTCAAGATAGGCCATATTCTCTCTGTGTTAATTACCGCAAGTTACAAAAATTAATGTTAAGATTTAATTATGATTTTACTTTAAAATAGACAGCTGCACTTCTGCTTGGAAGGTAAAGTAAAAGCCTGTTTTCTCCCCCTGAATTTACAGTTAAATGATTGATAGTTTGATCGTTTCTTCCAAATCCTCCAAAATTTGAGGCATCTGTGTCCAAAACCGGTTTATAACCTCCTGCGGGTGCTGCAAAGGAGTGATCTGTGTATGATTGTGTAGGGCTAAAATTAAACGCGAAGAGGTAGTCTCCCCTCATGAATATAAGAAGTTGCCTCTCGTTGTGCTGATAGAGTATTTGCGGTCTTGCGTCAAAAATTGCAGATTTTTTAATCAGAGAAATCATCTCCTGGTCAAAATGGAGAAGCCATTGGTATCTTAATTCCGGGTCAGAGGCAAGTGGCCATTGTCTTCTTGCATAATGGTACGACCAATCGTTTCCTTCCCGGGGAAAATCTATCCACTCAGGGTGGCCAAACTCATTACCCATGAAGTTGAGGTATCCGTCTCCGGCAAGTGAAACTGTTGCAAGACGAATCATCTTATGAAGTGCCATTGCTCTGTCAACTGTAACAGAGAGGGCTGATTTTGTCATTGATGTGTACATCTCGCTGTCCAGAAGTCTGAACATTATTGTTTTATCCCCAACCATGGCCTGATCATGACACTCTGCATAACTAATTGTCTTTTCGTCTGACCTTTTTGCGGTTAGCTCATGAAAAATCTCTCCTACGTTCCACTGTTCATCTCTTAACTCTTTTATCCACTTTATCCAGTAATCGGCTATTCCCATGCTCATTCTAAAGTCAAAACCAAAACCACCATGATCGATTGGGGCTGCCAGACCTGGCATTCCGCTCATGTCTTCGGCTATGGTTATTGCGTTGGGATTAATCTCCTTTACCAATCGATTGGCAAGTGCCAGATAGACCAAAGCATCATCATCCTGATTCCCGTCAAAATAGAGCGAGTATTCAGTAAAGTCTTTCCCTAGCCCGTGGTCGAAATATATCATACTGGTAATGCCATCAAACCTAAAGCCGTCAAAGTTGTACTCTTCAAGCCAATACTTACAGTTGGACAACAAAAAATGGAGTGTTTCACTCTTGCCATAATTGAAACATTTTGAACCCCATGCAGGATGATCGCCCCTGGCTCCCTCATGAAAATATGCATATTCTGTTCCGTCGATACACGAAATGCCTTCAAGCACATTGCTAACTGCGTGAGAATGCACAATATCCATTATAACGGCAATACCCTGCGAATGGGCGTCGTCTATGAGCATTTTAAGTTCGTCTGGTGTGCCAAATCTTGAACTGACTGCAAAAAAATTGGACACCTGATAACCAAAGGAGCCATAATAGGGGTGCTCCTGAACTGCCATTAACTGAAGAGTGTTGTAACCGAGTTTAGCAATCTTTGGAAGTACATTTTTCCTAAAGTGGCTGAATGAAGCTATTTCTGGTTTTTCTGAACTCATTCCGGTGTGTGCCTCATAAATGAGGGGGTTTTTAACAACCGGGCCTCTTTTGTTTTTCCATTTGTATGGTTTTGGATCCCAGATTTGGGCTGCAAAGAGTTTGGTGTGTGGGTCCTGAATGGTTCTTACAGCATAGGCCGGCAACCTCTCTCCCTCGCCACCTTCCCAGCAGACAAGCCATTTGAAAAGTTGGCCGTGACTGAGGGTTTTTTCGGGAAGAGTAATTTCCCAGTTTCCGTTTCCAACGTTTGTCAGGAGGAAATCAGAATCTTTTTTCCAGCCATTGAGGTCACATAAAAGATAAATAGCAGTAGCATTGGGTGCCCACTCTCTAAAG
>PHDA01000021.1 GCA_002842465.1 Bacteroidetes bacterium HGW-Bacteroidetes-7 | reverse complement strand
TTTAGATATATGCACCCTAGACAAAACGCGACAAAAGGTAGACAAAAGGTGACAATTCGTGACCTGTTTTGTATTTTTAAAATAGGTCACGATTTAGTCACGGAAAAGTGTCCAAATATGACCATTTTTTGACTAATATACCAGACAAATTGAAAATAAAAAAACCTACAATCACTTGATATTGTAGGTTTTGTCTGGCTTTTGTCCGGTTTTTTGGACATTTTTAGTGATTCGGTTGGGATTCGAACCCAAGACCCACAGCTTAGAAGGCTGTTGCTCTATCCAACTGAGCTACCGAACCCCGTTCTGTTTTAAACAGGAGTGCAAAGATATAACTATTTTTTTATTTACGAATAGATTTGGCAATAATTTCAATGGCAAAGACTATTGCTATTCCTATTGCTACGAATAGTAGTGCCCACATGAGTTGTGGGTTGGTCTCTGTAATGGTTTTGTATTGTGATGGGAGCACGGGGTGAAAGATGCCTTCATAGATGAGTGATTCGGCACTCCATGGCCATACTTTGACAAGTGAGCCTATCATAAAGCCTGCAAGTAGGGCTATCGTTTGGCCGTAGTACTTTTTTAGGAGCCATGAGAGAAAATGGGAAAATGCTATAAGACCTATTGCGGCTCCTGCAATAAATACCAGCATTACGGGTATGTTAAACTCTTTTATTGCGGCCATCATAAAGGCGTACTTACCCATCAGAAGCAGAATGAAGCTTCCTGATATTCCTGGAAGAATCATGGCACAAATGGCTACCATGCCGCTGACGAAGATAAACCACCGTGCATCGGTGGTTTCGGCTGGTGAGACAAGTGATATCCAGACAGCAACTGCTATACCTGCTATGAGGGCAATAATGTGCCCTGTTTTCCACTCTTTGATATCTCTTAGTATGAATATTGCCGATGCGGCTATAAGGCCCAAAAAGAAGGACCAAAGGGGAATTGGATGGTTTGTCAAAAGATATTGCATCAGTCTTGCAAGAGAGAAGATGCTTATTAGGACTCCGGAGAAGACTGCAACAAGAAAATTACCGTTTATCTCTTTCCAAAACCTGGCAATGTCTCCCTTAAAAAGCCATTTAATTGATTTGTGATCTATCGATTTAAGTGAAGAGATTAATTCGGTGTAAATTCCTGTCATAAATGCAATAGTGCCGCCCGATACACCGGGGATAACATCTGCAGCGCCCATAGCAATCCCTTTGATTGCCGTGAAAAGGTATTTTCTCATTCTTAATTTACTTTTTTCTGCTTTTTGCTATTTGTCCGGTCACTTTGTCATCTTTTTTCAATGAAGGCACAAGTTCGAAAAGTCTTGCAAGCCAAACTTCTCCATATGCTACTAAAAGTTCAAGGTAGACAAGGAAAAGCTCTGATTCCTGGGTATGATAAAGTGCGTTAAGATAGTAAACCAAAAATTCAGGCTCTTTGGTTCTTTTGTATGTTTTGAGCAATTCTGCCAACAGGAACAGGTAATCTGCACCCTCCAGCCCAATTACTTTTCTCAAATATGGCAGTGCGGCTTGGTCTTGGTGCCTAAGCATATGAATAAATGCCACGCCGGTGTTTGCATCTATGCTCTCTTCAGAGATGGCCAGAGCCATCATGAAGAACTTCATAGCATCATCCAGTCTGTCTTTTCCAAGATATGCATCTGCAATGCCAATTAATGCAAAAATATTATCAGGTTCCATCGTGAGAAACTGAGTAAAGACCTCTATTCCCTCATCGTATTTACCTGTGTTAATAAGGAGTATTGCTTTGTTATAAAATACGGATGAATTATATGAATTAAGAGCAATTGCATAATCAAATGCCTCGATTGCCTTATTTAGATTGAGATCTCTGGCATATATGGTTCCTACATTAAACCAGACGTTATCGTTAAATGGATCTTTATCCAGATACTTTTCATAAAATTCAAGGCTTTTTGGCAGGTTATCTTTTCTTTCGTAGCAAAAAGCGAGGTCATTTATGATTTCAAGGTTATCGGGAGAACTTTTTAGAGCCCCTTCCAGAAGACTAACGGCAAAGTCAAACTTACCCATGTCAATATAGTCCTGAGATGCTGTAAGTAACATTTCGGTCTTTTCGATTGCAGTGAGCGAAAGTGCTCTCTGAATATATTCAGTTGCCTTTTGGTCATCACCGAGTTTAATGTAGATTCTTCCCAGAAGAAAATGGATATCACTGTTACCGGAGTCTAAACCCAACTGGTTGTTTAAAATATCAAGGGCTGTGTCCAGTTCTCTGTTTACAATCAGGACATCGGCATACCTGATAATCAGATCAGTAGAATAAGGGTGTTGTTTATATGCCATTTTTGTAAGAATATAAACAATATCATCATCTATCTCATCAATAAAATGGTTGATAAGATATTCGAATTCCTCCTCTGTAAATCTCATTGTCTCCAGAGTACCGTTTTCAAAAGCATCTTCGCACTCAGAGATAAGGTCAGAGAACTCCTCCTCTTCGTTCATATTTAAAAAATCGTCCCCTACCATTTAAACAGATCTGATTAATGACAGATAATGAATTACCGAGTCAATAAATTGTTTTGAGCCTGCTTCGGGCTCATTAGCCAAAACAAGATCAAATGGATTGTTTTCGTACCCGCATCTTCCCACCTTAAAAGAGGCGTTTGATAGTCTTGATATGTAATCGTAAGTAAAATTATGATGTGATGACAGATCTATGT
Organism: Bacteroidetes bacterium HGW-Bacteroidetes-7; assembly: GCA_002842465.1. Taxonomy (GTDB): domain Bacteria; phylum Bacteroidota; class Bacteroidia; order Bacteroidales; family UBA932; genus Bact-08. The sequence continues at coordinate 42,202 of PHDA01000021.1, read as the reverse complement.
ACAAATCGTGATTTTGATTTGCAAATTCGAGCACGGTATCATCTATTGGGGCTCCTATGCGGTTAAATGAAGTTCTATTGATAATTTTTATTCTGAAATCTACAAAACCTTCGGGAAAGAGCGATTTGGTATAATTGATCGCCAGCGCACCGAATTTTGTAGATCTGTTGTCAAGAAACTCTGAAAATTTCTTAACGGTATCAATTATATTCTCCTCGTTTATATCAAAGATAATGCCTACGCTCCTGACTTCTGAAAGAGGCATAAACCTAACCACTCTGTCTGTTTCAATTTTACTGAGTGCTTTTCTGCGACGTTTCTCAACAAAAAACATTCCCCATCAATTATCTATACTCACGCAAAATTAACAAAAATCAAGCCATCTGCAATAAAGCTCAATTTAAGAATATTTTTATCTTTGTGTTAAAGACATCTGCTGTTATGAAAAATGATAACGAATACAGCACTCTGAGAGACATCTACTCTGCAAGTGTTAAGAACTACGGAGAGAGAATGGCATTCTCACTTCACAACAAAGAGAACATCACATACAAAGAGGTTTCGTCAAGAGTTGATAACCTGATAGACCTTTTTGACAAAGCTGGTATAGAATCAGGTCAAAAGGTGGCTTTGCTTGGCAACAATATGCCTAACTGGGCTGTGTCATATTTCGCGATAACAGTATCCGGGCGGGTAGTTGTGCCTGTATTGCCGGACTTTACTGCTTTTGAGATTATAAACGTTCTTGATCACTCCGATGCCTCTGCAATTATTGTATCGTCAAAGCTGGAATACAAAATTCACAAACATATTTCAGATAAACTACCTCTGATTATCAGGATGGATACTTTGGAGCCTGTAAAGGTTCCTACTGATAGTGCGCTTGTAAAAACGTCTGAGCCAAAGCATGATGATATTGCTTCAATCATTTACACATCAGGCACTTCAGGCGCTTCTAAGGGAGTGATGCTTACTCATTCAAATCTTGTACACCATACAAAAATGACATATAAGCTCTTTCCAATTCTAAAGGAAGATACTTTTCTGTCAATTTTGCCTCTTTCACATGCTTACGAGTGTAGTATAGGAATGATGTTGCCATTCTATTGCGGAGCTTCTGTAGTTTATCTTGACGGCTCCCCTACACCATCGTTACTTATGCCTGCTTTAAAAGAGGTAAAGCCAACTGTTATGCTGAGTGTTCCTCTGATTGTTGAAAAGATATATAAGATTAAAATTAGGCCAATGTTTACCAAAAACATAGTTCTTAGGATTCTTTACTCTGTTTCAATTATCAGAAGAGCGTTGCATAAACTGGCCGGAAAAAAACTACTCGAGACATTCGGCGGGAGACTTCGATTTTTTGGAATTGGAGGTTCAAGAATTGATGGCGTCGTAGAACATTTCCTTGCAGATGCCGGTTTTCCATACGGAATCGGGTACGGACTTACGGAGACCTCCCCACTATTGGCAGGAGCTACTCCGGGAAAAGTTATGTGGCAGTCAACCGGCCCGGCAATTGACGGGGTTCAATTAAAAATTTTCAATCCCAATAAGGAGAAGATTGGGGAGGTTCTTGCAAAGGGGCCGAATATTATGAAAGGGTACTATAAGGATCCTGACACAACAAAGGCCTCATTTACAAGCGATGGATGGTTCATTACAAAGGACTTAGGGTATATCGATAAAAAAGGCAACCTTTTCATCAAAGGCAGAAGAGACAACATGATGCTTGGACCTAATGGAGAAAATATATATCCCGAAGATATTGAGTCTGTTATTAATGAATTTGATCTCGTACTTGAGTCTCTTGTAGTACAAAAAAAGGGTAAGTTAGTTGCCAAGGTGCACTTCAATTATGAGGAGATTAAAAACGGGTTGCTCGAAGAGGGCGATGGCTCTGAAAATATAACAGATAAGCTTAATAAGATAAAAGCAGAGCTTGTCTCATATGTAAACGAGAGGGTAAACAAGTTTTCAAGACTTTCTGAAATTACTGAACAACCAGTGCCATTTGAAAAAACAGCAACACTTAAGATAAAACGTTATCTGTATAGTTAATTTTTAACTTTGCAAAAAAAAGATGAAGATACCGGAACTCGACAACGGGAACCTTCTCCCATTGGCTGAGGCATTTTACACAATTCAGGGAGAGGGCTTTAACACAGGAAAAGCAGCATATTTTATCAGACTCGGAGGGTGTGATGTAGGTTGCAATTGGTGTGATGCAAAAGAGACATGGAATCCAGGACTCTATCCTCCAGTTGAAGTGGATAAAATTGTTGCAGATGCCATAGTACACCCCGCAAAATCAATTGTTATAACAGGTGGCGAACCTCTTAATTATCCTTTGGACATCTTATGTACCAAGCTTAAAAATAAGGGGATGGAGATATTTCTGGAAACAAGCGGTTCAAGCCAACTAAGCGGCAGTTTTGACTGGATTTGTTTATCTCCGAAGAAAAAAAAGCCGCCTGTGGATGAGATTTATGAGTTGGCTTCGGAGCTAAAGATAATAATTGAGGAGGAGATTGATTTTGTTTGGGCTGAGGAGAACAGGAAAAGGGTTAAGCCCGGCTGCCTGCTATATCTTCAACCTGAATGGAGCAGATCTAAAGAGATGATGGAGAAGATTGTTGAATATGTCAAGGCAAACCCATGCTGGAACATATCTCTGCAGACTCACAAATACATGAATATTCCATAAGAGAGTATGCACTTCTATTTTTTTCATAACTTTGGGAAAACTAAATTATAACAAAGATTATGAAAAGATTCGCTGCGGTTTTAATACTGCTTTCGTTTTTAACTGTATCCTCTTTCAGTCAGGAAAATAACTCTTTAAAAGAGGGTTACAAATTTACTGTAGTAAAGGAACACCCTGTTACAAGCATTAAAAATCAGAACAGAACAAGTACATGCTGGAGTTTTTCTGCCCTCTCTTTTCTTGAGTCAGAGCTTATAAGAACAGGCAAAGGCACTCACGACCTTTCTGAAATGTTCATAGTGTCAAATGCATATTACGACAAGGCTGACAAGTACATAAGAACGTCTGGCAATATAAATTTTGCTCCGGGAAGTTCATTTGGAGATGTTCTTGCTGTATGGAAAAATTACGGGATTGTTCCGGATGAAGTTATGCCGGGGCTCAATTATGGCGAAAAAAACCATATTCATAATGAGTTTGACGCTGCACTTTCGGGCTATGTAAAGGCTCTTGTCAAAAATCCAAACGGTAAATATACTCCCGCCTGGAAAGAGGGCTTTAAAGGTATCCTTAATGCATACCTGGGAGAGGTTCCTCAGAAATTCACTTATAACGGAAAAGAATATACTCCAAAAAGTTTTGCGACAGAACTTGGTATTGCTTCTGATGATTATGTATCTCTTACATCATATACACACCACCCCTTTTACTCGGAATTTGCCCTTGAAATCCCTGACAACTGGAGGTGGGACCGCTCTTTCAACTTGCCAATTGATGAGTTGATGATGATATTTGACCACGCCATAGAAAAGGGATACACAGTTCTATGGGCTTCTGATGTAAGTGAAAAAGGTTTTACTCGTAAAGGAATTGCTTTTGTGCCTGAGACCGAAGTTGCAAACATGTCAGGCTCTGATCAGGAGAGATGGCTTGGAGTTCCCAGAAATGAGCTTGATGCAAAAATATTCAGTCTTGAGCAGGTTGTTCCCGAGAAAAAGATTACTCAGGAGATTCGTCAAATTGCATTTGACAATGGTCAGACAACAGACGATCACGGAATGCACATTTATGGTATTGCAAAAGATCAGAAGGGAAACAAATACTATATTGTAAAAAATTCATGGGGTGAAACCGGTGATTATAAAGGTGTATGGTATGTTTCTGAAACATTTGCCAGATACAAAACAATGAATATCGTAGTTCATAAAAACTCAATTCCTGCTCAAATAAAAGCAAAACTTGGAATAAAATAATTACTCATTTATAAACAACTATGAAGAATTCACTCAAAACAACACTAATCCTGATTTTGCTTGCATTTACATTATCGGTTAGTGCACAGGGCTACATCTTTACAGATGTGGTAAGAAATGCAGCAACCCCGGTAAAAAATCAGGCCAGCAGCGGAACTTGCTGGAGTTATGCCACTGCAGCTTTTATTGAGTCAGAACTGCTCAGAACCGGTAAGGGCGAATTTGACCTATCTGAAATGTTTGTTGTGAGGATAAATTACCTCAAAAGAATGGAAGACAACTACCTTAGAAGAGGAAATGGGAATCTTGGCCAGGGTAGTCTTGCTCATATGTTCACAAACATTGTAAAGGAATATGGCGTTGTTCCACAGGAGGTTTATAATGGTATTAATTACAACTCACTGCTAAACAACCACAAAGAGCTTAACAAATTTGTTAATGTTATTTCAGGAGCGGCAGTTGAATTAAAGCACAGAAGTCCTGAATACTACAAACTTGTAAACTCATTGATGGACATATATCTGGGCCCGTTGCCAGAAAAATTTGATTTCAAAGGCAAACAGTACACTCCTGTTTCATTTGCAAACTCTTTGGGTTTGAATATGGATGACTACGTAGAGATTACAAGCTTTACACACATACCGTTTTATAAAAAATCGGTCATAGAGGTTCCTGATAATTGGGACTATGAGAAGTTCTATAATGTACCACTTGATGAACTGATGGTAATCATTGACAATGCCCTCACAAAGGGATACACAGTTTGTTGGGATGGTGATGTCAGCGAGAAGGGCTTTTCACATTCAAACGGTGTCGCAATCAATCCTGAGATCCAAGATTTGTCAGGATATCTTGGCGAAGACAGAGCTCGTTTTGAAAAATTGGCCCCCGAAGATAAATATGCCGAGATCTACAAATTCAAGAGCATTTATCCTGAAGTTATGGTTACTCAGGAGATCAGACAAAAGGGTTATGAGAATTTTACTACAACAGATGATCATCTGATGTTGCTAACAGGCATTGTAAAGGATCAGAACGGTAATAAGTACTACATTACCAAGAATTCATGGGGAACAGAGAGAAACAAATTCGGTGGTTACCTCAATATGTCAGAAAGTTTTGTTAAGGCTAAGACTATCTCAGTTATGGTGCACAAAAACTCAATACCTGACGTTATTAGAAAAAAGCTCGGAATTTAATCTATTAAGTAAACTCACCTAACAACCTGAATCAAACAATGAGATTGACAAAACATATTCCTAACACAATAACTCTTCTGAACCTCTTTTGCGGAATTCTTGCCGTTATTTTTGGATTAAAAGGGTGGCTCCATTTTTCTGTCTATCTAATTATAGCCGCAGCAATATTCGATTTCCTTGATGGATTTGCTGCCAGGTTGCTTAAAGCATATTCACCAATGGGAAAGGAGCTGGACTCTCTCGCAGACCTTGTCAGCTTTGGTCTGGCTCCTTCTATTTTAATCTATTACAGATTCAGCAGTTTTCTCGCTCCTCAGACGCATTCAGGAAATATGGTGGTTTTGGAGATACTCTCTTTCACTCCTCTGTTGATAGCTCTTTTTTCTGCTCTGAGACTTGCCAAATTTAACATTGACACGCGGCAGACAACCGATTTTATTGGTCTGGCAACGCCTGCAAACGCACTATTGATTGCTATGATGTTGCACTATTCATCCTATAACGTTAATCTTGATTTTGTTTTTGACAACTTTTGGTTTTTCCCCTTGATTTCATTAGTTCTTTCGCTACTATTGGTAAGTGAAATCCCAATGTTCTCTCTAAAGCTGAAAAGCCTGAAATTTTCCGAAAACAAGGCTAAATACCTCTTTTTTATCTACTCTGCACTTCTTGTTATTCCGGTTATTGTAACCGGTTCTAAATGGTCTTTATGGCTCTTTCTGGTACTGGTCTCCTATATTGTTTACAGCACCTTTAAATACCTGATAAAAGCTCGGTAACTCTTCTTCTGAGATTGTCTCCTGTGTTTATTTTCTGAGATTCGTCCATTTTTAAGTCATCCTTGTCATTTAGAAAGATAAGGGCAATATCGCTTTTATCGTCATACCAAACTACGCTTCCATTGGTTGATCCGGAATAGTAATGCATCATGCTTAAAATTAAACTAGTAGTATTGTTTTCTGCCAGTTTAAACCCTCCATACTCACCCTTTGATCTTAGAAATGAGATAAACTTAGCAATGTCATTTGCATTTGAATAGGCAATATCTCCCTTAATGTATGTTCTGTCCATTCCAATAACTGAGAGAATTTCATCCTTTACCCAATCTTCAAAATGATGTAGTGTTACATACTCAACAACTCTTCTTAAAGCCTCTTTATTTGATTCAGAATACCTGAATTTGTAAGAATCAGGGTCAGAAATGTCTGTTCTGTGCATTAATATATCGGACAGAAGTACATTTTTAAGATGGGTATCGCCTCGTCGTTTTAGATATTTACCTGCAAAGTCTTCCAATGATAGTTTGCCTCTTTCGGCCAAAAGTGCCATAGTTGGCAAATGGGCTATCATTCCTGAGATGCGGTTTATTCTTACAGTCATATCGTTTGTTAGAGAACCGTATGAGTCGTTAATAAGAACACGGTTGTTTTTCATGAGAATAAGCTGTGCTCCGTTATATCTTCCTGCCGATATGTCGCTATTTATAATGGAGTCTATTTCAGTTTTGATCCTGTTACCATCCAGTTTCAAATCTTCAGGCATTCCGTATGAAATTCTTAAATCACCCTCTGTTTTGACTGCATGTCCCGCTGAAAGAGTTCCAGAGGTAACCGGCAGCCTTCCTTCTGCCCCAATTGAACCGAATATTACTCCGGCTACCGCTTTGTTGTTATGGATTGTGTTAGAGTAACCTATAATTACCGAAGCAAAATTTTCGTATTTTTGAATATGTGGTAACGCCAGTGGATTCCCGAAGTAAGCAAACACAACTCTTTTATTTTCAGCAAAATCTGTTAACAGCTTAATTTGAGTGCTATCTATTCCAAATTCTCTCTGCGGTCTGGCATCGGTGTTATGCATAGCTATGATAACAAAAGATTTATCAGATAAGTGGGTTAGCGCTCTTTTCAAATCAGCCTGTGTATATTTGCCTCTCAAAACAACTGTGTCAATATTTGTATAAAGCTGTAGCTGAGCTGCCAACTCTTTGCCGTTTCTTTCGCCACCTACAGAGAGGTATCCTATTTTTTCTCTTTTTATCTCTTTTAAAGGTATCAGGTTACCCCTGTTGTTCACCACAGTTACAGACTTATCTGAAATTGAAGAGACAAGTGATAAATAGTTTGGGTCATTGAGGTCTTCGTGAAGATTCTTAATTGGAATTTTGTAATAATTCTCAAGGATCCCTTGCTTCATCTTTACAGACAACATTTTTCGAACCCTCATATTCAGGCTGTGAATTGAAATCTCACCCCTTTCAACAGCTTTTTCCATAACAGTTATAGCCTCTGTAACTCTTTCAGGCATAAGTATAAAATCACATCCTGCTTTGTAAGCTTCCAATGGTATCAATTCAGGTGACATGTATTCTGATACACCTTTCATATTAAGTGCATCAGAAATTATTATTCCCTCATATTCAAGCTCTCCCCTCAATAAGCCAGTGACAATTGGCTTTGAAATCGAGCTTGGTGTTCCCGAACTGTCCAGAGATGGAATCTGAAGGTGTCCAACCATAACCATATCTACACCTGCCTCAATAAGCGCCCTAAATGGGTAGAGTTCCAGAGAGTTTATCCTCTCTTTTGAAAAATTCAGCAGTGGAAGAGTATGGTGAGAGTCGTCTTCGGTATCGCCGTGTCCAGGGAAGTGTTTTGCTGATCCCAGTACTCCGGCATCCTTCATTCCAAGCATATAGGCCTTTCCATATTTTGTAACAACTTCCGGAATCTCTCCGAACGATCGAGTATTGATAACAGGGTTTCTTGGGTTGCTGTTTATGTCAATTGTGGGGGCATAGTTTACGTCAATACCAAGCCTTTTGGACTGCTTGGCAATTGCAGTTCCCATTTGATAAACAAGAGAATCATCTGAGAGAGCACCCAACTGCATTTGTCTGGGAAACTGAATTACAGAATCAAACCTCATTGCAACTCCCCACTCTCCATCTATTGTCACAAGCAGCGGTATTTTTGAATGGCTTTGAAGACGGTTTATCATATTTGCTCCGGCTGTCAACCCTGAATTCATAATGATCAAACCTCCTACTCCCTCCTTTTTTATCAGTTCCTCCGCTTCAATTGTGCTTTTGTTTTTTGGATCAGAGGAAAAGGAGACAATAAATAATTGCGCAATCTTCTCTCTAACAGTTAGTTTTGAGATAATTTCGTCAATTTTTCTTTGTCCGTTTATAGTATTGGCAGTGCTTTGTGCTGTAAGAGTCAAATTAATGAATAAGAGCAGCAGAAAGGGAAATTTCACAATAAATATTTTCATTGGTTGCCTGTTGTCTGGTAAGAGATCATCTGATCTGATAAAATCTCAATTTTATGGTTTAATTCTGCTTCTGTTTTTTCGTATTCAGTCACTGACGCTAAATTGCCTTTAACTCCAAAGTAGAATTTAATCTTTGGTTCAGTACCGGATGGCCTTACAGAAACTATTGTGTTATCTATACTTACAAATTGTAATACGTCGGATTTTGGTAAATTGATTTTGTATCTGAGGTCACTTACCATATCAATAGTCTCTGATTTTTGATAATCATGAACGAGAACTACAGTAGATCCGGCCAGATGTTGAGGAGGTGAACTTCTGAATGACTTCATCATTTGCGCAATTTGCTCAAGACCATCTTTGCCTTTTTTTGTAAGCGATATAAGGTGTTCTTTATAGAAACCGTATTTAACATATATATCCTTTAACAAATCTGTAAGTGTCAACCCTTTTTGTTTAGCCCAAACAGCCGACTCGGCCAAAAGACAACATGAGATTACAGCATCCTTATCTCTTACATATTCCCCGGCATTAAATCCATAACTCTCCTCTCCTCCTCCGATAAACTTTCTTTTACCCTCAAGGTTTCTGACAACCTCGGCAATATATTTGAATCCGGTAAGAACATTCATCATCTCAACGCCATAGCTCTCAGATATTGCCTTGAGCAGATCTGTTGTTACTATAGTTTTAACCATGTAATGTTCCTTGTTGGCTCCATCTCCAATTATGCCCAGCTCCCGGCTTCTCTCAAGAAGGTAGTATGTGAGAATAGATGCAGTCTGATTTCCGTTTAAAATTTCAATCTCACCTGATGAATTTCTTACTGCTACTCCTAATCTGTCACCATCCGGGTCTGTAGCAAGAACAATATCAGCCCCTGTAAGTTCAGCCTTATCAATGGCCATTTGAAGAGCCTCTCTCTCTTCGGGATTAGGGTATTTTACCGTTGGAAAATTACCGTCTGTTATGTCCTGTTCAGGAACATTTATAATATTTTTAAATCCAATCCTTCTAAGTGCTTCGGGAATAAGCTTTACACCTGTACCATGTATGGGGGAATAAACAATTTTTAAAGAGCTTTGACTGTTCATCTCTTTGGTTAAAAGAGTGAGTGAAAGTATTGCTTTCAGGTATTCTTCGTCAGTTTCAACACCAATGATTTTAATCATTCCCGATACACCACCAAATTTTACCTTTGAAGGCTGATCAACTTTTAGAACCTCTTCAATTATATTTTTGTCATGTGGGGAAGTAACCTGTGCACCATCGTTCCAGTATGCCTTGTAGCCGTTGTATTCTTTTGGGTTATGCGAAGCTGTTATCATAACCCCGGCAACACATCCATAATGGCGAATTGCAAAACTGAGTTCAGGTGTTGGTCTTAAACTTTCAAATTGATAGACGGTAAAGCCATTTGCAGCAAAAACATCGGCTGTTATACCGGCAAAGTATGCACTGTTATTTCTGCAATCAAATGCAATGGCAACTGAGTGTTTTTTGTCAGCGCCAAAGGTTTTAACAATATAATTTACCAGACCCTGTGTGGCCATTCCAATTGTATATCTGTTAATGCGGTTTGTACCCACACCCATTATTCCTCTTAGTCCACCGGTGCCAAATTCAAGTGATTTATAGAAGGAGTCTTCAAGCTCTTTCAGGTTGTTTTCAATCAGATATTTAACCTGTTCTTTGGTTTGCTCGTCAAAGTCATTCGTTAACCATGAATGTGCTCTCTCTAAATATGATGCTCCCATTAGATATCTCCTTACATTAAATAAATTGTTACCGTAAAATTAGGGAAATGAAGCCAATTATCAAAAATAGAACAAACTCTTGTATATTTGTCGAATGAATTTCAAGGAGTACATTCCATTCTACAAGAGAAATATGGTTTTTGCCGTACCTGTAATTCTTACCCAGGCAGGGCAGATAACTGTGCATCTGGCCGACAATATAATGGTAGGACATCTGGGTACTACAGAATTGGCTTCGGTATCATTTGCCAATTCAATTTACATACTTGGAATGGTCTTTGGAATTGGATTTACACAGGGTTTAACCCCCCACGTAGGACAATCATTCGGGAGGGGTAATCAGAATAATGTATCCTCACTATTAAAGAATTCACTAGTTCTGAATTTTGGCGTTTCGTTGCTGTTAACTTTAATTATGTACTTGGCCGGCACGTTAATGAGTTATATGGGTCAAACTGAGGCCGTAGTTGAAACATCAAGCCAATACTACAATATAATTTTATTCGGGCTGGTTCCATTTCTCATGTTTTTTGGACTTAGGCAATTCTCCGAAGGAATTGGGATAACTAAATATGCAATGTATATTACATTGTTTGCTAACCTTATTAACATATTTTTAAATTGGATACTCATTTACGGTCATCTGGGATTTGAAGCTATGGGAATAAAAGGGGCTGCAACTGCTACTCTTATCAGCAGAATTATTATGCTGGTTCTTTTTCTGATTGTCTTTTTCAAATTTGAGTGCTATAACAAATATTTCAAACTAATAAAGTGGCCTCTTATAGACATAAGCCTGGCAATCAAAGTGCTCAAAACATCTATTCCCTTATCCTTCCAAAACCTTGTTGAAATTACTGCATTCAGTCTAAGTGCCGTAATGATCGGTTGGTTGGGAGAGACTCAACTGGCAGCTCATCAAATTGCAATGAGTATGAGCAGTTTTTCGTTTATGCTGGCTCTTGGTGTGGGTGCCGCCGCAACCATTAGGGTTTCTCATCAGTACGGTTATGGAGACTTCCGCTCAATGAGGATTGCCGGCTTTGCGGCAATCCATCTCAGTATTTTTTTCATGGCTTTGTGTGGCTTAGCCTATATTATTTTCAGAGAACAAATACCCTACATTTTTTCGGAAGATCCTGCTGTTAGGTCTTTGGCAGCCTCATTGCTTGTTGTAGCAGCCCTTTTTCAGATATTTGACGCAATTCAGCTTGCCAGCCTTGCGTGTCTCAGAGCAGTGGCAGATGTTAAAATTCCACTGTTGCTTTCAATAATCTCTTATTATCTGATATCTTTGCCAATGGGATATTTTTGCGGCTTTATACTCGGATTCGGAACAGTAGGAGTTTGGATAGGTTTACTGGCAGGGCTAGGATTTGCCGCAATATTATTTCTTCTAAGATTTAGTAAGATTTCCAATAAAATGATTGCAGAAAACAGTTAATAATGAAAGAGTTGAATTATAAAAAACATGTTATACTACTCATTGCAATATCTGCTGCAATCAGATCTCTTCTGGCCATCGTAATAAACTTAGGCGGAGAGGAGGCGTATTACTGGACTTTCGCCCTTTTTCCTGAGCTCGGCAGCTTTGATCAACCTCCTATGGTAGGATGGTTTATACAGCTTTTTACAAATAATTTGGCTTTAAGAGGAGAGTTTTTCCTAAGATTGTCATCAATAGCCACCGGATGTGCCAATATATGGATAATATATATAATAGGAAGGAGAATCAAAGGGGAGGCAGCAGGTTTTTATTCGGCTCTCCTTTACAGTTTTTCATTTTATCTAAGTCTTGTTGCAGGACTTTTCATATTGCCAGAAGGCCCTCAGACATTTTTTTATCTGCTTTCACTCTATTTTCTTCTTGAAGGGTTGATTCCGCGAGATAAAAATTGCGCAGAATCGAGAATGCTTTGTAGAATGGCACTTGTCTTAGCCGGACTTTTTATTGGTTTTGCCACCCTTTCAAAATTTTCATCAATCCTCTTATGGTTGGGTGTAGCAGTCTATGCGATATCAAATGACAGATCTCTATTCAAACGTTCAGAGCTATATTTAGCTGCTCTTGTAACTTTGATTTCTTTGTTTCCGGTTCTATTATGGAATCTAAATAACGATTTTCTAGGGGTTGAGTATTTGGCAGGAACAATGAAATTATCAGGAGGATTAAACTTACAGGCATTCCTAAAAGGAATATTTATTCCGTTTCTGATTAATAACCCGGTCAACCTATACATTATTTTAAAATCATTAAGGGCTCACTCCAAGTCACCTTTTATTAGCAAAGAGCATTTTTCTCTTCTGCTATCTCTTTCCCTTCCGATTATTGTTGTCTCGACTGTTTTTTCTCTGGTGTCTGAAAGTTTCATTTATGCAACTTCGCTTGGAATTATACCCTTTATAATAATTGCAGGCTCATGGTTATCTACTATTCATGTAAAAAGTAAAAACTTATTGGATATAAAAGCTTTACGGATGAGTTTGTATCTTTTTGCAACCGTAGTAATCATCGGTTTAACACACCAGAACACAGGCATACTTAACCACCTTTTTACGGCTAAAAAAGAGGGATATCCTATCGGTAGGAATGATTTTACCCTGGATAGGTATGGAATGAAAACAATATCTTATGAATTCAAAAAAATCAGAGATATTGACATTGCCACAGGCAGAATATCTGCTCATTCGTACATTATTGAATTTGATTACAAAAAGGCAGCTCTCAAGGATTACTACCTTGCAAGGCCAAACAATACATTTGTGAAAACATGGGGCCCATTAAGCAAAGTTAGAAAGTATAAATGGATAACATCAAAGCAGGGAGGAATTAAACTGGGGGAAAGCGTCTATTATGTCCACTCCTCTCGGGATGGTAAAGATGGGATTGAATTTGGGCACAGTAATTTTAAGAAGGTAGAAGTAGCAAAGGTTATTTATTTAAAAAAACTTGGCAAGCCGGTTATTCGTTACACGATTTACCGTTTTAAAAACCTTATTAATGATCCCTCAAAGTCGGATTAAAACTCTATGCTGTCACAACAATTAAAAGAGTTCATTGCAGCTCACTTTAATGACGATACCGGTAAGTTAGTTATGTCGGCTTCAAAGTATCCAAAAATTGATGTCAAATTAGCAGCAACAATTATTGAAGCTCGAAAAAAACTTATTTCCAAAGTACCGGAATGGGCTGAAAACGAAAATCTTATCTATACAAGTTCTCTTTCAACAGAACAAAGCAGCTCATCAAAAACAGCAATTTATAAGCAGAACTATTGTAAAAAAGGTAATGTGGCTGACCTTACAGGAGGAATGGGTATTGACAGCTACTTTTTTGCCAAGGTTAACAGACAGGTTATATACATAGAGAAGAATCCAGATCTTTTCAAAGCCACAATTAATAATTTTCTAGAACTTGGCGCCACCAACATAGTTTCAATAAATGAAGAATTCAATTCAATAAACGGAGATAGCCTGATTAGAGACGTATTAAATAAGCATGCAATTGAACGACTTGATTTAATTTACCTGGATCCATCTAGAAGAAAAACCGGGGGTAAAAGAGTTCATTTCATTAATGAATATGAGCCAAGGATTAATGAACTAAAGGAAATTCTTTTCAGATATTCAGAAATAATTCTTATTAAAATCTCTCCAATGGCTGATATTAAGTCGGTTAAACAAGAGGTTGAAGAGGTTAAAAGCATTGAAATTGTTGCTGTTAATAACGAATGTAAAGAGCTCTTGATTTTGCTTGAAAAAGGGAGCAAAGTGAACTTTGAGCAGATTGAGATAAGGGCAGTTAATCTTAAAGATAAAAAAAATGACGAACAGATAGTATTCACACCTGAGATCGAAAACAAAACAATAAGTATTTTCGGCACACCCCTTGTCGGAAATTATCTGTACGAACCAAATGCTGCAATATTAAAAGCAGGAGCATTCAAATTTATTTCTTATAAATATGATGTTCAGAAACTTGAAGTTAATACACACCTCTATACTTCGGACAAAATAATTGACAACTTTCCGGGAAGACATTTTAAAATAATAGAGGTTGCCGATTTTGATAAAATCTCAATCCGCAACCTCCGTAAAACATACCCAAAAGCCAACATATCTGTCCGAAACCTTCCACTTTCTGCCACCGAATTAAGAGATCGGCTTAAGATTGAAGATGGAGGAGATATTACTATCTTCGGGTGCACAATTTCAAAAGGCGTTAAAAAGCTGATTACCTGTACTTTTGCAAATTAAAGATCAATCCTCTCTCCAGCTTTGTCCAGCCAGATTACCTCCAGCAGTGCATTGTTTGATGATGATATCACTTTCAATTTACATTTATACTTGTTTGACCATTTAAACCTTAAACTAAAGATACCCTTATTAAGGTAAGCTTCAATTATTGGATTAACTTTCAAAGCAATGTAATTGTAACCTTTCTCTTTCACATAAAACGCCAATTCTCTTTCAATAATTTCATCCACCACAATGCTGGATGTAATTTTACCAGTTCCGTTACAAGAGGGACACACCTCGCTGGTATTTATTTCGGTTGCCGGCCTCACCCTTTGACGGGTTATCTGCAAAAGGCCGAATTTTGTAATGGGAAGAATGTTGTGTTTGGCTCTGTCCTTCTCCATCAATGTTTGCATGTGCTTAAAGAGCTTGACTTTATTTTCGTTGTTCTCCAAATCTATGAAGTCAACGATAATAATGCCGCCCATGTCTCTTAGACGAAGCTGCCTGGCTATTTCATCAGCCGCATACATATTTACATCAAAAGCATTTTGCTCCTGATCTGCTCCGGATTTCGCCCTTATACCGCTGTTCACATCAATTACATGCAGTGCCTCAGTATGCTCTATTACCAGATATGCACCCTGTTTGATTGGTACTACCTTTCCAAAAGCGCCTCTTATCTGTTTTGCCACTTCAAAGTGGTCAAAAATAGGTTCGCTTCCTTTGTAGAGCTTAACAATTTTTTCGTGCTCCGGTGAGATTACAGTTATGTAATCTTTGACCTCGTTGAAAATACTCTCGTCATTTATATAAATGTTCGAAAATGAGTCATTCAACAAATCTCTTAAAATTGTCGTGGTTCTGCTGTTTTCCGTAAAGAGAAGCTGTGGGGGATTGGATTTTGCGATCTTTGCCCAAGAATCCTCCCATTTTTTAATTAGAGACTTAAGTTCACCATCCAATACAGCTGCTCTTTTTCCTTCTGCAGCCGTCCTGATAATTACTCCATAATTAGGTGGTAAAATACTGTAGACCAGTCTTTCAAGTCTTTTCTTTTCCTCTTTGGAAACAATTTTTTGTGAAATACTTACCTTGTCAGAAAATGGCATTAGTACCATATTCCTTCCGGCAATTGAAATTTCTGCTGTCAGTCTGGAGCCTTTTGTCGATATTGGCTCTTTCACAATTTGCGTGACAATATGCTGACCTGGTTTCAGGACATCTGCAATTTTTCCCTCTTTTTCAAGAATATCGCCCAGTTTTACACCGGAAAACAGCTCTTTATAAGATTTTTTGCTTTGATTGATGTGCCTGATAAAGTAATCAAGGGCTTTAAACGATAATCCAAGATCCAGATAGTGTATGAATGCATCCTTCTCGTCTCCGATATCTACAAATGCAGCATTAAGAGCAGGCATAATTCGCTTGACTCTTCCGAGATATACATCTCCTACCGAAAAACTACCATTGTTTTGCTCTTTGTTTAACTCGATAAGCCTGTGGCCCTCGAGAAGAGCAATGGATACCTCCGTAGAACTTACATCAATAATTAGATCTTTATCCATCTACGTTTTTAAATAAAAAGAATCTAAAGCAAATCTCTCGACTTGCTTTAGATTATCTCACACATTGAAGACCAAAAAAGCAACTATTTTTTCTTTTTATGTCTGTTTTTGCGTAAACGTTTTTTACGCTTATGTGTTGCCATTTTGTGTCTCTTCCTTTTCTTTCCGCAAGGCATAACTATAAATACAGTTTAATTAAAATTGTTAATTATTTTTTAACGTTGTTCTTCACTTTGTTCATAAACACCTTTGCAGGCTTAAATGAAGGGATAAAGTGCTCAGGGATAACCAACGTTGTGTTTTTAGAAATGTTTCTAGCTGTTTTTTTCGCACGTTTTTTTACGATAAAACTGCCGAAACCACGCAAGTAAACATTTTTGTCTTTTGACAATGAGTCCTTTACGCTATCCATGAAGCTTTCAACTACATTTTGAACAGCGATTTTTTCCATTCCTGTTGCTTTTGCAACTTCGTTTACGATATCCGCTTTTGTCATGATAATAAAAATTAAAGGGTTAGTCTTTTTTGGACGAACAAAAATACTACTATTTTATCGATAATTCCAAACAATGTTGATTTTTTTTTATTTTATTTAATACTTATCGTTCAGCAAAATAGGTATAATTAAGTATATTTGCACATGAAAAAGGCGTTTTCAATCTTCTTAATCCTAGTTGCGGCGCAGTTTATTGCCACAGAGCTCTTTTCTCAAAAGCATGCTTTTGTCTCTGATATCAGAGTAACAGGCAACGAACACACAAAAGACGCCATCATTTTGCGGGAGCTACCATTCAGGAAGGGTGATTTAATCGAAATGAGGTTGCTTGATCAACTATTCAGAATTGGAAGGGACAATATTCTTAATCTATCTCTTTTTAATTTTGTCTTTGTAACCTACATTGCAGATGCTGCAGATCTCGACAATACACATCTAAATATTGAAGTTGTAATAAGGGTGGATGAGAGGTGGTACTATTGGCCTAAATTGAATTTTAGTCTTGACGAACACAACATTAATACTTGGATAAGAGATCCCGACTGGAGTAAATTTACTGCAGAGGCCGGAATTAGTTTTAACAATCTGTTTGGGCGAAATCAAAACGTAAGGGCACTGTATACCATGGGGTTCAGAAGAGGATTCATTTTTAGTTACAGAAACATTATTTTGGACAGAGACGGGAAGCACTCTCTTGACCTATCGCTTTTTCAAGAGTTCAGCCGACATCTTAACATTGGAATATCTGATAACTCTCCTGAATCATTCAGATCTGATTCGCTTTTTCTGATAAAAAGATACAGCAGCTCTGTTTCATATCAGTTCCGGCCCGGCATCAGATTAAGAAATAGGTTTACTTTTTCGTATGAATATGCCGATCTTGCTCCGGAAGTTTTTGAAAAAAAACCTGATTATTGGGGAGGTGATGAGCACCGCCGAAGTATTCTCTCATTTATATATAATGTAACTTATGACCATAGAGATAACAGACAATATCCTCTAGATGGGTTTCTGCTCTTCTGTCAGATGAAGGGAAGCTCAAACAGTAGATTTAATATGAAATACGGGCAGTTAAAAGGTGAGTTTCATTATTACAAAGAGCTGGCAAAAAGATTTAACATGACAGCCAGAGTTCAGGCAGGAACCTCAGTTAAAAGCCAAGAGGCATATATTTTTGACAGGGCAATAGGCTATGACGAAGTGAACATGAGGGGTTTTGAGTATTATGTTGCTGACGGACAACACTATTTAACACTCTCTCCTACTATCCTTTACAATATTATGCCACAGGCAAGTTTTATAATTAAACCATTGAGAAAACTTCCAAGTTTCAGTAAAGTTCATGCAGCACTATACACCAAGTGTTTTATTGACATCGGTTATGCATCACACAAATATGCCTCTCTCCAAAACGAGATGTCAAACAAATTACTCCTCAGCGGAGGCGTGGGACTGGACCTTGTTGCTTATTATGACATAACTCTCTCAATGGAATACTCTATAAACAATTTTGGAAAACACGGACTGTTTGTAGCATTTAAAAAACCAATGTTTTAGTTTGGCATAATGATTGACATTTAAGAACTCGGGAGTTATAAAGTTACTTACCTACTCCCTTTATGACAAATTGACATTAATATAACATTCTATATGAAGTTTTCAGACTATATATTACAGCACACAGTCTCTGATGAAGTGAACATTATACCCGTTCTGGGTTTGGAGGGCGAAAATGAACTGGGTGAATCTGAACTTCCTGACACATTGCCTATTATTGCATTAAGAAATGCAGTATTATTCCCCGAAACAATTATTCCGATAACAGTTGGGAGGGAGAAATCAATAAAACTTGTCAGAGAGGCATATAAAGGAAATAAGATTCTTGGTGCTGTTACTCAAAAGGATGCCAAACTAGAGGACCCTCGGCCTCAGGATCTGTATGATATTGGTACTTTAGCAAAAATCATCAAAATCATTGAAATGCCCGATGGGGGTCTCACAATCATACTTCAGGGAATGAAACGTTTCCATATTATGGATTTAATAAGTACAAATCCATATTTCATTGCCTCTGTTAAGTACATTGATGATGAAAAAAAGCCAAAAAGCACAAAGGAGTTGGATGCTATTACCGGCTCAGTTAAGGATCTGGCTCTTCAAGTTATTAAACTCTCACCTCATCTGCCTCAGGAGGCTTCATTTGCAATTAAAAACATTGAGGGATATAGCTTTTTGATCAATTTTATCTCATCCAGTATGGAATTAGATAATATTGCAGATAAAATCGCTCTCTTAAGAGAGAATAAGATTAAAGATCGTGCACTTAAACTGCTTGAAATACTCAATGGGCAGATTGACATGCTTAAATTGAAAGATGATATCCAACAGAAGGTACGAACAGAAATTGACCAACAGCAAAGAGAGTACTATCTGAACAATCAGCTTAAGACAATACAAGAGGAGCTGGGAATGAACAATAATGTTCAGGAATTTGGGGAGATCAGACTGAAAGCTCAGTCAAAGCTCTGGCCTAAGCCTGTTCAAGAGGTATTTGAAAAAGAGATTCAGAGACTCGAGAGATCTAATCCAAACTCTCCTGATTACAATGTCCAGCTGTCATATGTCAGATTTCTTGTTGAACTCCCATGGAGCGAAACAACCAAAGATAATCTCGACTTAAAACATGCTCAGAAAGTACTTGATCGGGATCACTTTGGGCTGGAAACAGTTAAGGAGAGAATCATAGAACATTTGGCCGTCTTAAAACTAAAGGGAGATATGAAATCTCCAATTTTATGTCTGCATGGCCCTCCTGGAGTTGGAAAAACATCGCTTGGAAAATCAATTGCAAAAGCACTTGGAAGACATTACGGCAGAATTTCACTAGGCGGTCTCCATGATGAGTCAGAAATCAGGGGACACAGAAGAACCTACATCGGTGCTATGCCGGGAAGGATTATTAGTACTCTTAATAAAACAGGTACATCAAACCCGCTAATAGTTCTTGATGAGATAGACAAAGTTAGCAGCGACTTTAGGGGAGACCCTGCGTCAGCATTGCTTGAAGTTTTGGACCCGGAACAAAATACAACTTTCCATGACAACTACCTTGACATAGATTACGATCTCTCCAAGGTGCTTTTTATAACAACTGCAAATAACATTGGGACTATCCACCCTGCTCTGAGAGACAGAATGGAGATGATTAATGTAAGTGGTTATCTTGCAGAGGAGAAACGATATATTGCAAAAGATCACCTTATTCCAAAACAGATTGAGGCTCATGGTCTTGTCTCCAACCAATTAAAAGTTAACAAGCAAGGTATAGACACTATAATCAATGAATATACTCGTGAGTCAGGAGTAAGGGGACTTGACAGACAAATTGCTAAACTTGCAAGGGTTACTGCTAAAAGGGTGGCAATGGGTGAAGAGAGGCCTGCTGTATTGGGTATCAAAGAGGTAAAGGATATATTAGGCCTTCCTGTTTATCAACCTGATATTCAAAAGGGCAACGAAGCATCAGGAGTTGTAACCGGCTTGGCCTGGACTCAAAACGGAGGAGAAATACTCTTTATTGAATGCAGTCTAAGTAAAGGAAAAGGCATTCTGACAACAACAGGTAACCTTGGCGATGTCATGAAAGAGTCTGCCACAATTGCCTACCAGTATCTAAAGTCTAATCCACAGTACATGGGTTTAAACAGTAAGGAATTTGCAGAGAGGGATATTCATATTCACGTACCTGAAGGTGCTATTCCAAAAGATGGTCCATCGGCGGGAATAACCATGGTTTCGGCAATGGCATCAGCCTTCCGCAAAAAAGCTGTTAAGAGCGGAATTGCAATGACCGGAGAGATAACACTCAGGGGTAAGGTGCTTCCTGTTGGTGGAATTAAGGAGAAAATCCTTGCAGCCAAAAGAGCTGGTATCAAGGAAATTATTCTGTCTGCAGACAACCAAAAGGATGTAAAAGACATAAAAGAGGTATATCTAAAAGGATTGAAATTCAGATACGTTTCAACAATCGATGATGTTCTTGAATTTATATTTTAATAAATGGATGTTGCAATTGATAGTTCCTGGAAAGAGCTGCTCAGAGAGGAGTTTGAAAAGGAGTATTTTTTAAGACTTACAGAGACAATTAAAATTGAGAAATCCTCGGGAATAGTCATCTATCCCCGGGGATCTCATATTTTTAATGCCTTTAACCTTACTCCTTTTAATAAGGTTAAGGTTGTAATTATTGGTCAGGATCCATATCATGGCCCCGGACAGGCCCATGGTCTTTCTTTTTCGGTTCCTGACGGTGTTAACCTGCCTCCCTCTTTACAAAACATATTCAAAGAGATTAAGAGTGATTTGGGAGTAAATGCCCCTTTTTCGGGCAATCTTGAAAGGTGGGCATCACAGGGAGTGTTTCTTTTAAATGCAGTCCTAACTGTTAGAGCCGGTCAGGCAGCATCACATGCCAAAATAGGATGGACTGAATTTACAGATGCCGTTATCTCAATGTTATCAAAGCAAAAAACGGGACTGGTATTTCTTTTGTGGGGTAATTATGCAAGAGGGAAAAAAGAGCTTATTGATTCAACAAAACATCTTATTCTTGAAGCAGCGCATCCTTCACCTCTGGCAAGGGGTGCATTTTTTGGCTGTAAGCATTTCTCAAAAACAAATGATTTCCTGAATTTACAAGGGAAAGTTCCTATTGAATGGTAGATTATCTTTCTCCAAATATCAGAGAGCCAATTCTTACGATAGTACTCCCCTCCTCTGCCGCAACTTGATAGTCACCGGACATTCCTATTGATATCTCACTGAACATAGAATCATCTGCAAAATGCCTCTTTTTAGCGGCATTAAATACCCCTTTCAGATACTTAAACTCGTCTCTTACCTTGTTGAGGTTGTTAGTGAATGAGGCCATTCCCATCAACCCTTTAAAGTTAATATTTGTAAATGAGTTCTTAATATTAAGAATTTCGTTCAATTCATCCTCAGATAATCCCTGTTTTGTCTCTTCAGATGCAATATAAACCTGCAGCAGGCAATTAACAGTAATATCTCTTTTATTGGCCTCTTTGTTGATTTCAGTAAGCAATTTTAAGCTATCAACAGAGTGAATAAGAAACACCTTGTCGATTATCATTTTGATTTTATTGGTCTGTAAATGGCCAATGAAGTGCCAGTTTATATCATCCGGCAGTTCAATCATCTTCTTGCTCAACTCCTGAGGTCTGTTCTCACCAAAATCTTTAATTCCTAATTTATAGGCCTCAAGGATATCTTCGATAGGTTTAAATTTGGAAGCTGCCACCAGTTTAACACCTGGTGGCAGATTCTTTCTAATGCTATCTAAGTTTTCTTTAAGAATCATTTTTTGTTTTTCAGTTGTTGCTGCTGAGCTTTATATGCAGTGTCGAGTCTCTCCTGAAATTTTGATTTTTTCTTTGGCGTGGCTGCTCTTTCCTGCAGTTTTGCATATATCTTTTTCTCATCTACAAAATACTTTCTGATAACCCATGTCTGTCCCATTGTAATGAGATTTGACAACAGGTAATAGTAGCTTAGTCCGCTGGAGAAGTTATTACCCAAAACCATTAAGAAAAGAGGCATAAAGTAGAGGGACATATATTTCATCCCTGCCATCTGTGGCCCGGCGCTCATCTGGTCAATATTCATTCTGGAGTAGAAGTACATCGACACAGCCATTAAAAGAGCAAAGAGACTCACGTGGTCACCATACAAAGGAATTGTAAATGGAAGATCAAGTATAGAATCAAACGCACTTAAATCCTCTGCCCAAAGGAAACTCTCCTGTCTTAATTCAAAAGATGAAGGGAAGAATCTGAACATTGCGAAGAGAATCGGAAACTGTAAAAGCATTGGCAAACAGCCACCAAACATACTCACCCCTGTTTTACTGTACAACGCCATTGTCTCCTGTTGTTTTTTCATAGCATCCTCTGTTTTAGGATACTTGGCGTTGATCTTGTCAATCTCCGGTTTTAAAACCTTCATCTTTGCAGATGACATGTATGATTTTATTGTTAAAGGAGATATCACCAACTTTATAAGAATGGTAAGAATAAGAATTATTAAACCGTAATTGCCTATGAAGTTTCCAAGAAGATCAAACACAAGAATGATTATATACCTGTTTATCCAGCCGATAATCCAGCCACCGAGAGGGACAATTTTTTCAAAGCCCATATCGTAAGATTTAAGGGTTTTGAAATGGTTTGGTCCATAGTACAATTCAAGTGGTATATTTACTTCCGGGGCGTCGATATATGGAAGTTGCATTTTTGCAGTGCAGCGCATAAGGTTTCTCTCCGGATCGCCTTCCGGAAACACATTATACGTCAGATTGCCTCCATTAAAGTTATCCTTTGCAACCATAATTGCCGAGAAGAACTGTTGCTGAAATGCAAACCAGTTAACCTTTGTCCTTATCTCTTCAGTTGCATCATCTTTTCTAAGCCCAAGATCTTCTACTGATTTGGAATTTGGAAATTTATATACTACCGTTGAGTAGTTTTTTTCATTGTCGTATCCTTTTTCCTGCCTTGGCATATCCAAAGTCCACTCAACATCCAGATTCGTGGTATTTCTTGGGATATGTCTGTTCATTCCCGAAAGTCTCACATTGAGATCAAGCATAAAGCCGTCCTCAGGCAATGTGTACGTATATTCGATAAATGATAGAGAATCAAGATATAACCTGTATACAACAGTTGTATCGGTGCGTGAAGCAAGGTCGAAAGCAAAATTAGAGGTATAGAGGTCCTGATTTGTAAAAAGTCTTAAGGCAAATTTGCTACCCTTCTCCTTCGTAAGCATCAGAGGAAGGCTATCGTATGTCTGGTAATCCTTTAGCTGAACCTGAGCCGGCTGTGCTCCGATATTAGTAAACTCAATTTTTAAGTCATTATTTTCAAGTACGGTTTTCTGCTCTTCTGCCCTACTTGCAATGTTTAAAAGTGAGTCTTTGTAAATTGAAGATTTTTCTGTTACTGCAACAGGTTCGGCAGGTGTTGCATTAATATCGGAATTTGTGCCTACAATTTGTAAAGAGACTGAATCAGAAGCTTTTTGCGCCGCCTTAAACTCTAAAGCGGCAATTGAATCTTTTTGAAACTGTAACCTCTCCTGCTCTTTCCCAATTTTCGCATTATACCAGCTGAATGCAATCAGAATTACTCCTATCAGCACAAAGCCGGCAATTGAATTTTTGTTCATATCGGTTTTACTCGTATTGTTTGTCTATCAGTTTAATTTTCTCTTCAATTTGTGCAAGCTCTTCTCTTGCTCTGCTTATTTTTTTCTCGATATCGCTCAAGATAGAATCTGCATTTTTTGATTTGGTAAAGAATCCCATATTATTCTCCCAAAGAGCAATATCCTGCTCCAATTGCCTGAATTTTTGCAGAAGCTTATCCCTCTCTACTTTAATACCTCTTTCACCTTTTGATGAATCTTGCAACTCTTTAATGTGTTTTCGGAATCTTACGAGCTTGTTCTCATTTTCACTGCTCTTAATATCAGAAAATTTAACATCTATAGCATGTCTGTATGCTGATTGCACTCTCTCTTTGTCTTTAAGAGGGACATAGCCAATTTCGTTCCATCTATTCTGGAAATCCTTGAGGGCCTCAATGTTTTCAGATTGCTTGTTATCAGGTTTGTATTCGTTAATCTCGTCAATAAGAGATAATTTCTTTTTAAGATTATCTTCGTAACTCTCCTCTACTGTTGAGAAAAACTTAGATTTATTTTCAAAAAAGCTGTCACAGGCAGCGCGGAAGCGCTTCCATACAACATCTGACTGCTTTCTTGCAACAGGTCCAATCTCCTTCCATTTTTTCTGAAGACCAATCAATTGATCTGTCGTTTTTTTCCAATCCTGACTCTCTTTTAAAGATTCAGCCTGTTCGCAGAGAGCAATTTTTTTGTCAAAATTTTCCTGCATTACCTTTTTGAAGTTCGAATAATAGTCCCTTTTGGCATTATAGAACTTATCGCAGGCTGCCCTGAATCGGTCATATATTCTCTGATTGTCTTTCTTTGAAGCAAAGCCAATTGACTTCCACTCCTCCTGTAACGCCTCCATATCTTTGGTAAGCTGGTTCCAGTCTTTATCCTCACCTTCCGAAGCAGCTATTACCTCAGCCTTCTCACAAAGGGTTGTTTTATGCTCTAGATTTTTCTTTTGATCAACTTTAAGGGTCTCAAAATAGTCTTGCTGTCTTTTATTTACATTTGAGGTTGCAAGTTTGAATTTGGTCCATATTTCCTCTCTGAGTTCTTTTGGAACCGGCCCCAATTCTCTCCACTCTTCATGATATTTCTGAAGTTTCCTGAATGCTTGAACAATATTTGGCTCATTCACCAGTGCCTCTGCCTTTTCACAAAGTTCGGCTTTAACTTCAAGATTCTTCTTAAGGTCAAGGTCTCTTAATTCGTTATTGATCTTTACAAAATCATAGAATTTTTCAACTAGAAACTGGTATGTATCCCACAGATCTTTGCTGTTGGACTGAGGAACAGGGCCTGTAGATTTCCATCTGTTCTGAAGTTCTCTGAACGTTGGAAATGTATGTTGAAGATCCTCCTGTTTTTCAAGGAGATCCTTTAACTCTTCAATAATTTGCGTTTTGTTTTTTAGGTTATCTTCTTTATGTTTTTCTATCACCTGAAGAAACGATGTGCGTTCAATTTTATACCTGTTGTACAACTCTTTAAACCCTCTTTCCAACTCAGCAAAAGGGTTGATTGAGATGATGTTATCATCATCCTTAGGCTCGCTCTCCTCTTTTTCTTCGGAAACAGGAATTGTGAGACCGGCAGCAATCTTCTCCTTTTTTAAAGTTTTGTAAAATGCCGCTTTGATGTTATCGGCACATCTGTACATCTCCTGCTGATCACCCCTGTCGATCATCTCCTGAAAAACCTGGATAATCTCTTTAAGGTTCATTTCTGAGTAATCTGTTGGCGCTGGAACAGATCCTGTACTTGGCTTATTTTCAAGGGCTTTGCTCTCCTCGAATTGCTCTTGTGGAGCAGAATTGTTAATGTCTTGGGTCATAAATTCAGGCGAAATAAAGATTAATAACTCGCAAATATACAAAAAAAGTTTGCTAACACTGTGATTTATGTAAATTTGCACCTATTATGAGAATTGATATCTTAACAGTTGTGCCTGAACTGCTTGAAAGCCCGCTAAATTACTCCATTGTCAAAAGAGCAAGGGAAAAAGGTTTAGTCGAAATATATATTCATAATATTCGTGATTATGGAAAAGGGAGTTACAAACAGGTTGACGACTACCCTTTCGGTGGAGATGCCGGGATGGTTATTATGATTGAACCAGTGTACAATCTTATCTCTAAATTGAAAAGTGAGAGAGACTACGATGAGATTATTTATATGAGCCCTGATGGTGAAATTCTTGATCAGAAAATGTCCAACATGTTATCATGTAGGCAGAATCTGATATTACTGTGCGGGCACTACAAAGGGGTTGACCACAGAATCAGAGAACATCTAATAACAAAGGAAATCTCCGTTGGTGATTACGTCTTAAGCGGAGGCGAACTTCCTGCTGCCATATTATGTGACTCAATAATCAGACTTGTACCCGGAGCAATCTCAGATGAAACATCGGCATTGAGTGACTCCTTCCAGGATAACCTGCTAGCTCCTCCGGTTTACACTAGACCTTCTGATTTCAAAGGATGGAAGGTTCCTGATGTTCTGCTCTCCGGTAATCCTAAGCTTATTACTGAATGGCAAGAGTCTCAATCTCTTGAAAGAACCAAAAGATTGAGACCCAACCTCAGTAAAGAGGACAATTAAAATCCGAAATCGTCTACCTTAACCTTTTCCTGTTTATCCAATGTAGGTTCAGCAGCAATCTGATGGACTGAAAGTGCATGTACTACCATTGCCTTTTCGGGTACTGCTGGACATATGTATTCACAAGCTCCACATCCGATACACAGTTCTGTTTCCATGTTTGGAATGAACAACCCGGAATCGCCGTATGGCACCATAGTTATGGCCTTAGTTGGGCAATGTTCATCGCATGCGCCGCAGTCTGTACCATCTGTGTGAACAATACATTTTTCTAGATAAAACTGAGTCTGACCAATCTGCGCAAGTTGTTTATCTTTTACAGTTAAGGGTTTAAGTGCATCATTTGGGCAAACCTGAGAACAAATATTGCACTCGTAACTGCAAAAATGGTGTTTAAAATTGAGCACCGGAAGAAGTATTCCATCAATACCATACTCTGTTGTGGCCGGCTGAATTATGTTGTTGGGGCAGGCAGCTACACAGGCATGACATGCAGTACAATTTTGTTTTAAATGCTTAATGCTCATGGCTCCCGGAGGGGCAATACCGGTTACCTTTGGGCGTGACGAAATCACAGGCCCTGCTTTAATTGCCTTTGCGGCCAATGCTGTTCCCATAAGACCCATGGCAATCATTGCATTTCTTCTGCCTTCACTTTTTATTTTGGTGGTTTGTTCATTGCCGGCAACAGAAATTTTGTTTCTGCCCCAAGTATATTTGTAATTTATAGAGTTGAATTTACAAACAACTGTGCAATTCAAACAAGCAACACACCTGCTCTCATCAACTGTTTGAGTGTCCAGGTCGATGCATTGACTTTTGCAATTAATAACACAAAGACGACATTTTGTGCATGTCTCTTTATCAATAACTGGTTTGAAAATTGCAAACCGTGAAAGCAAACCCAGAAATGAACCAACAGGACAAATTGTATTACAATAGAGTCTTCCTTTGAAGGCACTTAAGAGGGTTACTGTAATCAGAAAAAATAGTGCGAACAGAAAAGAGCCGATCGCAAAATTGGCATAGCTTCTAAAAAATATTGCATCCGGCAATACAGCTGCAAGCCCGTTGTGTATATATTGTTCAGACCTGCTTATTATCTCATTTGATATTTTCCCCCAGTTGGAATATGGGTCCAATAAAGCAAGTGGAAGTGAAATACCTCCAATAAATAAAATTCCAACAAACAGCAGAACTCCAAATCTCAGTTTACTGAAGGGTTTGTCATAGCTGTAACGTTTGTTCTTTTTACTTTTGA
The DNA here is from genome assembly GCA_002842465.1 of Bacteroidetes bacterium HGW-Bacteroidetes-7. Taxonomy (GTDB): domain Bacteria; phylum Bacteroidota; class Bacteroidia; order Bacteroidales; family UBA932; genus Bact-08. The sequence continues at coordinate 14,585 of PHDA01000021.1, read as the reverse complement.
ACAAAGATGCTGTTCTGGAGACAATATCCTGATAAGTACCCAACGGACACAGTGTAGAACAGTATGCTCTTCCAAAGAGGAGAGTAAGTGCCAGTAGAAGTACAAATACAAAGGCCCCGCCCGAAAATATCCCAAGCATTGAGGGCACAAACTGAAACTTCAGGAACTCCGACATTAGCAGAGTCTCTCTGTTTACGAAGAAAATAAACGAGGATGTAATAATTAACAAGAAGATAATTGAAAATACAACTCTTCCTTTTTTTAAAAATCTGTACATTTCTATCCGATTCGTATTCTTTCAACTTTCAGTTTGTCAATATCGGTAGTTCCGATATTCATTTTTTCTCCAAGTCCGATATGGCTGACATCTTCCAGCTTCATATCACTGCGGAATTGAGCAAAAAATCTTACTGCAGCAGTATCTACGGCCACAATATCAGTTGACATGAATATTGCTTTTGGAGTTTGAACATCCTCAATACTTTTGCCTTTCGGACCATTTTGGGTCATAATTCTGTACGCATCAACAATATTTAGTACAGGCATTTTTGAGAAAGTTGAACAATCAGCAATACATTGCTGTAAATCATTTGAGTGCCAGAACCTTCTGTCCCAGACAATACCCATAAAGTTTTTCATGGCAATTGTCATTCTCGCACCACCATGATTTTTGAGTACGGGAACGTTGATCCATACATCACAATCAAGAATTGATTCATGAATCTTGGCCTCTTTTAATCTTGAACCCTTGGGAAGCTGGACATTTCTGTAGTATTTTTCGTCATGGGCAAAGGCCACTTTTGCACCTGCAGCCTTTGCAGCAGCTTCTATTCCACTGTTTTTATAACTTGCCTGCCACTCGTCGCATGTGTGGTCGAAAACGGTAACCTCAGATGCTCCGGCAGCCAGACAATCTTTAACAATTGCTGCTACAAGATCAGGATTAGTATTAGCGGCAAATTCAGGTCTTTTATCCCAGCCAATATTTGGTTTAACAACTACTTTGTTACCTTTTTTAACAAATCGTGTCATTCCTCCCATTGCCTCAATGCCCTTTTTATACATCTCTGCCGGCTCACCACCCATTACCGCAACAAGGTCATTTGCAGAAGATACAGTCATCTTTTCTCCCGCCATAATGCCATTACTTTTCAGTTGAACAGCACCTGCTATTCCACCAAGAATTGCAGTCTTTAAAAAATTTCTCCTTTCCATATAAGTCGGTTTGTTTTTTACAAATATACTATTTCAAGTTAATATTTATGGCCTCTGCAAATGGTTTTTTTAATATTATTAGTATCTTAGAGAAAATTTATTCTATGAAAGAGCCACTTGTAAAACGCATTTGGTTATTCTATTATGACGGTTTCAGGAGCATGACTCTTGGAAGAACTTTGTGGTTAATTATAGCTATAAAGTTGTTCATAATGTTTTTTATCCTTAAACTTTTCTTTTTTCGCAGCGAACTTGGAGTATACTCTTCACAGGAAGAGAAGAGCGAGCATGTCATTAAAAATTTGACCAATCCTAAATAAAACTTAAATAAAGAATCATTTAAAAAATCCAACTACAACCTAACCTAACCTAAACTAAACTATACTTACTATGTTACTAGCTTCTTTACTAGGTCTGTCCAGACTTCAGTTTGCTCTTACCGCTATGTTTCACTGGATTTTTGTACCTCTGACAATTGGTCTGGGGTTTATTATTGCCATAATGGAAACATATTATGTCAGGACGGGGAACGAATTCTGGAAAAGAACCACAAAATTCTGGATGAAGATTTTCGCCATAAACTTTGCAATCGGTATTGCTACCGGTATAATTCTTGAATTTCAATTCGGTACAAACTGGAGTAATTATTCTTGGTTTGTAGGAGACATTTTTGGTGCACCTCTTGCTATCGAGGGAATTTTCGCCTTCTTTCTCGAAACCACATTTTTCGCAATAATGTTTTTCGGGTGGAACAAGGTTAGCAAAAATGTACACCTTCTATCAACCTGGCTTGTAGCCTTTGGAACTGTACTTTCTGCAATGTGGATTCTGGTTGCAAATGCCTGGATGCAGTATCCTGTCGGAATGGAGTTCAACCCTGATACAGCAAGAAATGAAATGGTTGATTTTTGGGCTGTTGCTCTTTCACCCATAGCGCTCAACAAATTTATCCACACTGTTACTAATTGCTTTGTTGTTGCAGCTGTTGCTGTTACAGGAATTTCTTCGTGGTATTTGCTTAAAAAAAGAGAGGAGGAGTTTGCCCGGAAAAGTATTAGGATAGCCTCTGTATTCGGATTGATCTCTCTAATTATTCTAATTTGGTCAGGAGATGGCTCTGCCTATCATGTAGCAAAAAAACAGCCAATGAAATTGGCAGCGATGGAGGGGCTCTACAGGAGTCAGATCGGCACTCCAATTGTTGCTTTTGGAATACTGAATCCAAAAAAGAGCATATCTCGACTTGAGAGAGATTCACTTGGTTTTGCTCTGCAGCAACCCTATCTTTTTAATATTTCTATTCCCAAAGGCCTATCCCTGCTTGTTGACAGAAAGAGCAATACTTTTGTGCCTGGCATAGAGGATATTATACAGGGTGGTTATACATATATAAATAATCAGGGTGAAGAGGTTATTGCACTGCCTGTCAGAGAGAGAATGAAAAGAGGTCGAGTAGCTATTGGGGCGCTGGCCAGCTATCATAAGGCCAAAGAGGTGGGAGATGATCAAGGCAAAGAGATTGCACTTGCAACTTTAAAAGAAAATTTTGGACACTTCGGTTATGGTTACATTGAAAAACCAACCGACATAGTTCCCAATGTGCCGCTTACATTTTATGCATTCAGGATAATGGTAATTCTGGGAGGCTTTTTTATACTTCTCTTCTCACTAGCAATATACTTGGAAAGAAAGGGCATAATTTACAGAACGCGCTGGTTTTTGGTGCTTTCAATAGTCAGTGTGCCATTGGTATATATTTGCACTCAGGCCGGTTGGATAGTTGCCGAGGTTGGCAGACAGCCCTGGACAATCCAGGATCTGTTGACTACCGGAGCATCACTATCAGGGGTAAGTGCCTCATCAGTAATGACAACAACAATCATGTTTTTTGTTCTATTTTCTGTTTTGCTGGCTGCCGAACTTACAATTTTATTCAAAGTAATTCATAAGGGTCCTGCACAATAATTAAACCATTACTTTAAAACTAAACTTATGCTATACTTACTTCAACATTACTGGTGGTTACTTGTATCGCTGCTTGGCTCTCTTCTTGTTTTTCTGATGTTTGTACAGGGAGGTCAGTCATTGCTCTTTGGGATAGTCAAAAGCAAAGAGGAGAAAACCCTTTTGATTAATGCCCTTGGTCATAAGTGGGAGCTTACATTTACAACCCTGGTCACTTTTGGCGGTTCTATCTTTGCCTCTTTTCCACTCTATTACTCAACAAGCTTTGGTGGAGCTTACTGGCTTTGGATGTCAATTCTCTTTCTTTTCGTAGTGCAAGCGGTCTCATTTGAATACAGGGGAAAAGCAGGGAATGTGTTAGGTTCAAAGACCTACGAAATATTTTTGTTAATTAATGGCTTTTTTGGCTCATTACTTCTGGGCGTTGCTGTAGGCACATTTTTCACCGGAGGTTCATTTGTGATGAACAAGATGAATATTACGGATCCCCTTCAGCCGGTTATCTCATACTGGACAAATGGCTGGCACGGCCTTGATGCAATAGCAAACCCTTTTAATTTGCTTATGGGAATTGTTGTATATCTTGCTGCAAGAACACTTGGTCTGCTTTATGTTATCAAACAGATTGACCTAGACTCATTGGTAGCCAAAGCAAAAGTTCAAATCAAAGTAACAGGAGTAGCATTTATTCTGGGATTTGTGGGTCTTCTTATTGCCCTTTTCACAATGACAGGCCACTCAGTTAGTCCCGAAAATGGCGTTATAAGTGCCGTCAAATACAAATACTTCTTTAACATGGTTGAGCTAATATGGCCTGCCATTATGCTTATTTGCGGGATCTTGATGGTTTTGTACGGAATTGGATCCTCTCTTTTTTCAAAGGGAAAATTCAGTTTCTTTATAACAGGAGGGGGAGTTGTACTATCAGTTTGGAGCATACTTATATGTGCAGCGTTCAATAACACCGCCTTCTTTGTTTCAACTGTTAATCTCCAACAATCATTAACACTTTATAACAGTTCGTCCAGTCTGTTTACATTAAAAGTTATGGCCTACGCATCTCTTTTTATTCCATTTGTAATGGGATATGTAATCTTTGTCTGGAGATCGCTGTCTAAAACCAAGATAAGCAATTCGGACCTTGACAGGCCGGACGCTCATAAATATTAAAATTAGTAAGGAGGCTATCTTCCTGAAACAACCTCTCCCGTTTCGTGATCATACTCACTACCTCCGGTACTGTGAGGAATAGAGTAAACAAGAAGTGTGAGAAACGCTGCTAAAACCAGAAGAATCCTTCTGGTTTTTTTCCTGTTAAGAAGCCACGCAGTCAGCCACACTATAAAGATGAAGAGTGTTTTATTATCGGTTAAATCTTCACCAAAAGGCCAGCCTGTCCAATATGCTCCAAACGCATATTTCTGTACCACAGGGCCTAGAATAAGTCCTCCCACTCCTATTGTAATCATCACATAAACAGCATAACGAAGTGCCTTCTCTCTGTTTACAAAGGCAATTATTCCAGAATAATTTGACAATAACATTCCTATGAACATTAATAAAATATGTGGAATAAGCACAAAAGCAGGTACTGGAGACTTAAATCTCATCCTTACAGTGTCTTCAAATACGACCTTGTTATCAACAGAGTTGTAAAACAATGCTTTATATTCAATCTTTCCTGCTGGTGGTTGTGAAGGGAAAGCCACAACATAACCATCAGCCTCTTTAACAACTTTGGCAGCTGTTAATGTATCGGTACCTGGATATATCCTAAACATTACAAATAGTTCAAGATTCTCATTTAACGGAGATATTTTAATATTCATCTGTGAAGTTTTGACCAGAGAGAGATAATCTCCCTTTGCCTCCTCCAGAGTTACAGTCGTTTCAAGACTTCTTGTCAATTTTGTTTTATATGATGTGCCGTCAAATTCAAAGCTTACTCTTTTAGGATTTGTAGGCCCGGTAACTCTCTGATATACAACTGCTGAAAGTGTAATAACAATTGCAGTAAACCAAAATAAAAAATTCTTCATTTATTATAGATTTAATGTTAACGAAATTATTTGACCATCTCTTAATAGCTCAACAACTATGCTCTCTCCAGGTTTAAGCTCTCCTAATGCTGACATATAATCATAAATATTGCCAATTTTTTTCTCTTTCATCTTTGTTATAATGTCTCCCTCTCTGAGCCCTCCTTTGGAGGCTGGTCTCCCCTCAGTGACAACACCTATTCTAAATCCATCACCCTTTTCATATGTAAAATCAGGTATCACGCCAAGTGTAACTTTAAATGACTGTCTGCCAGGTGAGGCCGGTGCCTCAGTTTTTATATATGCTGGAGTAAATTCACTATCTGATATATTGGTAATCAGATGAGAAACAAATGCTGAAATTTTGGCGAGGCCACCAAAATTTATCGAATCAACATCATCTGCCGGAGTATGGTACTCTCGGTGTACCCCTGTTGTAAGATAGAGAACAGGAACCTCTTTTCTATAGAAAGAGGCATGGTCAGATGCGCCATAACCATCTGCAGTTGTTGTAATTGAAAAATTATAGTTCGAGTTTATGTGTTTAACAATGCTGTCTGCCTCTTTAAAGGTCCCCACTCCCCCAACCTGAAGCTTCTCATCGTTAAGTCTGCCAACCATATCCATATTAACCATTAAATTTGGAAGTAAACCCAAAGCAGAAAGAGTATCTGCAAGAATTCTTGACCCGATCAAACCTCTCTCCTCCGCCCCAAATGCCGACACCACTACTACTCTTTTGTTATTTTTCAAAAGCCTTGCCGATTCAATTACTGCTGCTACTCCGCTAGCGTTGTCGTCTGCACCGTTATGAATTTCGTTTTCACCTCTTGCCATGCTGCCGCTGCCTCCAAAGCCAAGATGGTCGTAATGCGCTCCAATCAAAACAAAGGGCTTACTTTTGGCAGTGGAATTCACCGCTGCAACATTATAGGTACGACCTTTAATTATATTGACCTCTGATTCAATATTAAGAGGGGTTTGGTTCTCTTGCAATATATGATCAGCTACTGTTGAAGTTACCTGAATAACTGGTATCGTTGCCCCGTTAACTCTTGCTTGAGAAGGGGTCTTTAGTGTGTCACTGTTGTAAAAAATGATTGCCGACAACCCAAGTTCAGTAAGAGGAGTGATTATGAACATCAGAGAATCATCAGGGCATTTCACAACACCTATTGCCCCCTTTATGCTATCCCCATCTCTTTTTACGTCTATCCTGTCAATCTTTACTACTCTGGAACTTATTTTTGCGGTCGAAGAAGAAGGATGTACTGAAAAATGAATATTGTTAATAAAGGCTCTTTTTTTATTCCATAGCGCCGCCTCTTTAGAAACCTCTCTATGTAAGGTAAACTCAAAAGGTATCATCGGAGAATCACCAATTAAAGGGAGAAAGCCGGCTTTAATAAACTCGTTGGCAATATAGGCAGCTGCAATTGAATCCTCTGTTGTACCGGGATATCTGCCTTTAAGTGAATCAGAAGCCAGAAACGAAAGATCTTTTTTAATTCTTTCAGGGGCTGCTTGTTTTTGCTGTGAAGCAAGTGTTAATGAGAAGAATAATAGTGCGGCTGCAACAGTATATTTTATGATCATCATCGGTTTATTATCAGTTAATTAAAAAAAATGCGAAAATTTTCTAACTCAATATCAATGGGTTACAAATATAATTAAAATATTTTTAAAAAAAATTTAAAATAAATTTGGAGATAAAATAAATGTACTTACATTTGCAGTGCACTACTTCACTAATACACCAAGACGAACTTAAAACAATTTTTATGATTAATATTGAAAATCTGAGTTTTAGTTATTCAAGACATACTGTCTTTAGTAATATAAACCTTAATTTGGAGGCTGGAAAAATCTATGGTCTCCTTGGGCAAAATGGTGTCGGCAAGACAACATTGCTTAAAATTATCGGTGGGTTTCTGAAATTAAAGACCGGTAAATGTGAAGTAATGGGTTTCACTCCATTTGAGAGAAATCCAATGTTTTTTGAACAGATGTTTTTCATTCCGGAAGATTTTTCAGCTCCTGATATAGTTGTAAATAAGTACGCTAAATTAAGAGGAGAGTTCTATCCGAATTATGATGAAAATAAATTTCATATGTTAATGACTGAATTTGACGTAAACGGAAATTCAAAGTTCACCAAACTCTCTTTTGGTCAGCAGAAAAAAGCTCTTATCGCCTTTGCGCTCTCAACCAATACAAAATTGATTCTTATGGATGAGCCTAGCAATGGACTTGATATTCCATCTAAGGCTCAGTTAAGAAAGGTTATATCTCAAGCATCAAATGATCAAAGTTGTATTGTTATCTCTACACATCAGGTGAGAGATCTGGAAAACCTTATTGATCCGATAATTATTCTGGACAGTAACGGTGTACTTCTTAATGAGACAATCGACAGAATTTCAGAAAAGCTTGTTTTCCGTTTCAATACTAAGTCTTCAAAAGATTGTCTTTGGAGTGAAAGTTCGCCGGGAGGTTATGTTAATGTAGAGAAGAATATCGAGGCAGAGGAGTCCAGGGTAAACATTGAGGCTCTATTCAATGCCACATTAAGTAACAAAGAGGTAATCCGCAATATTTTTAACAGCTAAATTGATACACAATGAAAGATATATTTAACATAAACAGATTTGGAAAGCTTCTAAAAAAGGAACTTTCTGAGAGATTACCCATAATGCTTAAAATAGCTGTAATTCTGTCAATTAGCTTGGTGGGTTTTTGGCTGACATACATAATCTTTAAAACGGATCCTCAGGTATCATCGTATGGAAGAGCTGTATATCTCTTTTTGGTAACATATTTCACTGCTGTTATGGCTCCGTTTAACATGTACAAAGGCTTTAACCACCATAAGAAAGGGATCGATTACATATCATTGCCCGCCTCTGTTCAAGAAAAATTTCTATCAATGGTAATTATATCACTGGTTGCAATGCCACTTTTAGTTTTTGCCATGGTTATGATGACTGATACCGCTATTGCCCTCATTAATCCATCTGTCTTCAAGGGCTTTATTTTTAGCGATACCTCATTCTTGAACTCCAGCTCAACTTCGTTTGCCGACTTATCAATTCTGCCTCTGTTTTGCCTTCTTGGGAACCTTCTTTTCAGAGGTAACAAAGTGGTAAAAACTTTTCTGTCAATTGCAGGAACTTATATAGTTTTCATATTAATTGTCGCATTCTTGTTCCTTTATGTTTTCAAAGATCAGATAACAGAAATACAGGGATTACAGCTACAGATTAAACTTACTGTCAATAGTCTTACAGAATTATACAGGAATGAGGTTTTTGAAGGCTACCCTGCTATCAAAGTAACAATAGCAGCTCTTGCAGTTCTTTACAACGTTGGATTCCCTGTAGGTGCACTAACAGGCGCATACTACAGAATGAAAACAATACAATACTAGCAATTATGGATTTTAACGAACATAAACCAATATATCTCCAGATCTCCGATAATATCTGTGAAAAGATACTTACGGAAGAGTGGCCGGCGGACGAAAGAATTCCATCGGTCAGGGAGCTGGGAAGCAACCTGGGAGTTAATCCCAACACAATAATGAGAACCTACGAACATCTTGAAAATCTAAACATAATAAGTAATAAAAGAGGAGTCGGATTCTTTGTAGAAAACGACGCTAAGAGTAAAATTGTTAAGATACAGCGAGATCAATTTCTGAAAGAGGAACTTCCTCTGATAATCAAAAAGATGTCTTTACTTGGAATTCAGCCATCAGATGTATTCAATTGCTAATTTACAAGAGGAGATTAACTTTATTCTAAATGAGAAAATCCCTTTAATTATTTAAAAAAATCACAGGTCATTCAAGACACAACTCAATTATAATTTTTGAAATTTTTATGTAACAATTACTGGTAACAATCGTCTTAAGGTGTATAGTGAATAGTGTGCAATACAATGTACCTTAAAACAAAAACTACCATGTATAACAAATCAATCACTTTACTTTTATTAACACTTTTTTTATCATGCAGCATGTTTGCTGCAAAAAATAACGGAGTAATATCCGGAAAGGTTATCGAGAAAGAGAACGGAAAAGCTCTTCCTTATGCAACAATTAGTCTTCACGATTTAACCGAAAAGGTTATAGGCGGCACAACATCATCAGATGATGGAACATTCAGGATTAACAATCTAAATATTGGTGAATGTAAAGTTAAAGTATCATTCATAGGATTCAAGGATACAACTTTAACTGTTAAAATTGAAGAGAATAGCAGTTCCTTAGATTTGGGTATCTTAGCACTTGCTCCAGATGCCGTTGCCCTTAAGTCAGCAGTGGTTACAGCAAAGGTTCCCGTAATCGAACAAAAGCTGGACAAAATCGTAATGAATGTCTCTGAAGCTGTATCAACACAAGGCAGTAACGCGCTTGATATATTAAAAAAAGCACCGGGAGTAAGCATAGATCCTTCAGGAAACATTCTTCTTAACGGCGCGGCCGTTCAAGTATGGATTGACGGAAGACCTTCTAATCTTTCGGGACAGGAGCTTGAGGCTCTGCTCAGTGGCACTGATGGTTCTAATATTGATAAAATTGAGATTATCGCACATCCTTCGTCAAAATATGATGCAGCAGGTTCAGGTGGAATTATAAATATCAAAACCAAAAAGAATTTTGCAAAAGGCCTCAGCGGTTCGGTTAGAGCTTCATATAATATTGCCGAAAACGACAAAATATTTCATGGAACAGATGGTACTTTAAATCTCAACTACAGAGGCGAAAAGACCAACACCTCAATCTCATACAGTCCAAGATATAATCAAGGTTTTGAAAGAATGTCAACTTTTACCAACATGGGATCAGGAGTAACACTTGATGGTATAAGTGATTTAAGATTTGACAACACTGGTCAGACATTGAGAATATCAAATGACTACTTTGCCAATAAAAAAAATATTTTTGGATTCATAGTGACCGGAATGATTAGTGATGGTAATTTATACCTTGGGGAAAAATCCGGCAGTTTACTAAAAAGAGATGGAGTCCTGCTAGAGAAGACAGTTTCTGATATTGATGGTAACGACGAATTTGATTATATAAATACCAACCTGAACTACACCAGAATTTTCAAAGAGGGACAAGAATTAACTTTAAATGCAGATTACGGGTATTACGATATTACTAAAAGTTCAAATCAAGAGAATCAATTCTATGACATAAACGGAACCGTTACAAGAACACCTGATATTTTTAGAAGTAACTCTCTGCAGTATATTAACATATTATCGTTTAAGGTAGATTATGAACAAATTATGTTCAAAAAATACAAAGTTGAAACCGGATTAAAATGGGCAAGAAGTATAACTGACAACAACCTTCTAAGAGAAGATTTTATATCAGGATCATGGGTTAAAAACAACCAACTAAGCTCGCTCTTTATGTACAACGAGGATATTAGCGCAGCCTATATCTCAGCGGCAAGGCAGATTAACGAAAAAATAAGTGCAAAAGCCGGATTGAGGGCTGAGATGACTGAAGCCAAAGGGGAGTGGATTAGTGCAGACACAGTCTCTTCAAAGAGCTATGTAAACCTCTTCCCTACCCTGTTTTTGGGCTATAATCCGAATAAAAACCTAAGATTCGGACTTTCATATACTCTGAGAGTAAGAAGACCAAATTTCAGGCAACTGAATCCATTCAGAATGTACATAGATGCCAGTAATGCAATTGAGGGAAACCCTGATCTGGACCCACAATACAGTAACCAGATTTCTCTATCATTGGGCATTAAACAACACTTTAGTATAGCTCTAAACGGGCAGTTCACAGATAATGCAATTATTCAAAGTCCATATTTTAACAGCCAGACAGGAGAAAAACTTATTGTTTGGGAAAATTTTGGGAAGCAGAATTTTATGGGAGCCTCATTCTCTGTAACCGAGTACCCCGTTACCAAGTGGCTTAACCTCAACGCAAATGTTTTTCTAGCGTCACTTTCAAACAGTTCGGGTGATTACAAAAGTGAGTCTCTGTTTTCTCAAGCCTATATCAACACCACATTTATTCTTCCAAAAAACTACAAAGTAGAAATGATTGGTACATTCCAGTCAGGTCTGCCATACGGTTACTTCACAGTTAAACCATCCGGAGAATTGAGTCTTGGCGTAAAGAAAGGGGTAATGCAAAACAAGGGCACAATTTCACTAATGGTTAACGACATCCTTAATACGCAAAACACAAGGATAAGGCTGGATGATGGATCTATTGAAGAGTATACCCTTCAAAATAATTACAAAAGCCAGAGAGTTACTGTTACATTCAGCTTACGTTTCGGTCAGGCAAAAGCAATAAAAAAGAGAAAAGTTGGCGAACTTGAAGAGGGATCGAGAGTAGGATTATCAAATTAATTTTTTGAATTATTGAGTAAGTATTAAGCTAATAAAATATTGTAGTTTGCTGTAAAGCCCTTCAAATGTGTTATTTGGAGGGCTTTTTTCAAATTTTTAAATAAAAAAGCAAAAAAAAATGAAAATTCTGCAACTAATCGTGCAACTCTTTCGTCTAATTGTGTGAAAAGAATATTATGCAATACAAACTACCAATTTTTTCATACTACTATGTTTAACAAATTTATTTCGCTGATTTTATTAATCACAACTGTATCGGTCGCTTCGGCCAAAAATAATTTAACAATACAAGGAAAGGTAACAGAAATGGAGAACGGGAAAGCTCTTCCATTTGCTACTATTGTTATTCACACAAACGATAATAAGATTATTACCGGAACTACAACCGCTGATGATGGGACTTTTAAGCTCAGCAATACTGAATTATCCGGAGAATATAAAGTGAAAGTCTCTTTTATTGGATTCAGGGATACCACCATTAGTCTTAACCTTAAAGATCAGTTAACAACAGTTGATCTTGGAATTATTCCACTAAAAGGGATAGCAACCTCCCTTGGTTCTGCTGTTGTAACAGCCAGAATACCTGTTATTGAGCAGAAGCTTGACAAAATCGTCATGAACGTTGCAGAAGCAGTATCAACTCAGGGCAGCAATGCACTGGATATACTTAAGAAGGCTCCGGGTGTAAGCGTTGATCCTTCCGGAAATATACTTCTTAACGGATCTGCAGTTCAGGTTTGGATTGACGGAAGACCATCTAACTTCAGCGGAGCGGACCTTGAAGCATTATTAAGTGGAACGGATGGCTCAACAATAGATAAAATTGAGATAATAGCTCACCCCTCTTCAAGGTATGATGCAGCTGGTTCAGGCGGTATTATTAATATTAAAACCAAAAAGAATTTTGTAAAAGGGATTAATGGTTCAGCAAGGATAGGATATTCAGGATCACCATACAAGCATTATTATCAGTCAGCAGACGGATCTTTGGTACTGAATTACAGGTCCGAAAAAAATAGTACCTCTTTCTCATACAGTCCAAGATATAACGAGGGCTTTAACACTTTTGTTACGACAACTGATATGGGAGGAGGAAATACAGCTGAAAGTGATACTTACCTGAACAGAACAACTGATGGTCACAGTTTTAAAATATCAAACGACTTCTTTGCCAATAAAAAGAATATTTTCGGATTTGTTGTAGGAGCAAACCTGCGCGAAACGAATGACTCAACCCTTTATTCAGCTACAAGTAAGTTGTACCGCAACGGTAATCTGATTGAAGACTCATATGCAGATATTAAAAACAGATTCGGGTTCAATGGTTTATCAGCAAATCTGAACTATACCAGAATCTTTAGGGAGGGTCAGGAGATAACACTAAACACAGATTACTTCTACTACGATCTTGGTAACAACAGCAATCAACAAAACAGATACTTAGACAATTCAGGAGAGGAGTTAAAAGATCCTTTCAGTTTCAGGATAAACTCAAGCCAGTTCATCAATATCCGCTCGGTTAAAGCTGACTACGAGCAAAATATTAAAAAGAGCGGGAAGTTAGAAGCCGGGTTAAAATGGGCAATGAGCACAACAGATAACAATCTGCTTAGAGAAGAGAAAAGCGGACCTGTATGGCTGCCAAACACAGATCAGAGCACCATTTTCTACTATACTGAGAATATCAGTGCTGCATACATTAGTATAGCAAATCAATTCAGCCCTAAATTCACTGTCAAAGGGGGTCTCCGTGCAGAGTGGACTCATGCAAAAGGAGAGTGGATTACAGCAGATACAGTAACAACAAAAAGCTATCTGGACCTCTTCCCTACTCTTTTTGTAGGATACAACCCAAATCAAAAAATAAGACTTGGACTTTCCTACACATTAAGAATTCAGAGGCCTAATTTTGAACAACTGAACCCGCAAAGATTTTATATTGACGTAAACACATCAGCACTAGGTAATCCAAACATCGAACCTCAATACGGGCATCAGATGTCACTTACTCTGGGGTTAGGTAAGCATTTAAACTTTGGTTTAAACAGTCAACTTATAAATAAAGCTATCATTCAAACACCAAGCTTAGACACCCAGACAGGAGAAAAACTAATGACTTGGGATAACTTTGGTGAACTTAACATGACCGGAATAAATGCAGCAATAACTGAATTACCAGTTAGTAAATGGTTTATGCTTAATGGTAATATATATTTAGCCAATGTAACTACTAGTTTTGAAGAGTACTCAAAATCCAAAATTTTTGCACAAGGTAATTTCAACAGCACTTTTCTTCTGCCAAAAGAGACAAAAATTGAATTTACAGGCTTCTTTTCGACAGGAATACCTTATGGCTACTTCGATATAAAACCAAGGTACGAGTTTTCCCTTGGGGTAAAAAAGGGGTTGTTTAACAACAAAGGAACCCTTGCACTTCTGATATCAGATATTTTTGGCACAAATGTTAACAGAGTCTCACTTCAGGACGAAGTTTTCAAAAACTATCAGTTTGAATCAAAATACAGAAGCCAGAGAGCAACATTAACTTTCAGCTACAGATTCGGACAGGGCAAAGCAACCAAACAGAGAAAGGTTGGAAATGTAGATGAAACTTCCAGGGTTAGCACCGGAAACTGATTATTTAATCAACGAAGCTTTTAAAGTATTTTTTAACAGAGAGATAATTGTCATCGGCCCCACACCACCCGGAACCGGGGTAATATATGAGCACTTGGGAGCAACTTCGTCAAAGAGGACATCTCCCGCGAGTCTGAAGCCGGTCTTAGTATCGGCTTCTACTCTTGTTATACCCACGTCAATTACAACAGCGCCCTCTTTAACCATATCTCCCTTAAGAAACCCCGGCACACCCAATGCTGCAATTATGATATCAGCCTTTAATGTGTACTCTTTTAAATTTTTAGTCCTGCTATGGCAAATTGTAACAGTACAATCTCCCGGGTTTGCTTTAAG
>PHDA01000020.1 GCA_002842465.1 Bacteroidetes bacterium HGW-Bacteroidetes-7 | reverse complement strand
CTTAATATATCGCACCGCTACAACCACCTACCCTTGCTACCTTCCGATCCTGGGGGAGTTCAGTGGGAGCTGGTCGTATATGACTTACCCCGCACAAAGGTAATACAATTTCCTTAAAAGTTAAAAAACTATTTTGGCAGATTGTCGAAAACAAAGGGAAGAAGTGAATCAGTGCTATTTACAATCTGAGTAAATTTTTCTCCTCCGATTATTATTTTAATAGGATGTCCGCCCCTTAATTCAGATTCTGCCATAACCTGCCTGCATGCACCACAAGGATATGTTGGGCTTTCACACTGTTTTCCATCTACTTTAGCTGTAACAGCCAACGATTCAATGTAGGCATCGGGATATTTTGCATGGGCATAAAAAATGGCAACCCTCTCGGCACACAACCCCGAAGGATATGCGGCATTCTCCTGATTGCTGGCAGAGATTACCTCCCCGTTACTTAGCTTTACTGCTGCTCCGACATGAAAATTGGAATAAGGTGCATAAGCATCACCGGCAGCTATCATTGCAGATTCCAGAAGCTTTTTGTCGTTTATATCAAGCCCCTCGTTTTTTTGATATTCATCATAATGAATAACAATACTCTTTTGCTCCATTTAATTTTATTTGAGATTGTTGCAAAATTAGTAATTTTGCGGACAGAGTTTATCTGTTATGCCATTTTTAGCAAGAAAATTAATCCTCCTCTCCACCCTGTTGATGCTTTCAGGCACTGTTCTTGCCCAAAGAATTACAAGAGAAGAGTATATTAAAACATATAAAGACCTTGCAATAAGGCAAATGAAAAGCCATGGAATACCGGCCAGCATTATTCTTGCCCAGGCATGTCTTGAGTCCGGCAACGGAAATTCACGCCTTGTTATTGAGGCAAACAATCACTTTGGAATCAAATGTCATAACTGGAACGGCGAAACTATTCTTCATGACGATGACGAAAAAAACGAATGTTTCAGAAAATATTCCCACCCCGAAGGATCATTTACAGACCACTCGGAATTTTTAAGATACAGGGAGAGATACAAATTGCTTTTTGACCTTGACCCGCTGGACTACAAAGCATGGGCACACGGTCTTAAAAGTGCGGGATATGCAACAAATCCAAATTATGCACAGCTGCTCATTAAAATAATTGAAGATCATAAACTATACCAATACGATAGTTCCTCGTCCGATCTTCCGCCAAGCCCATCACAAGTTGAAAATGAGTACGAAATAGATCTCAGAATTGCTTCTGACCTATATAAATTCTCATTAGCCAGAAAACATCTTAACAGAAACGGAATCACATTTATAATTGCCGGAGAGAGAGACTCTTATTCATCTCTGGCCAAAGAATACAATCTTTTCACAAGAGAGTTACTCCGTTTTAACGACCTTAATTCAGATGTACCAATTAGTGAAGGGACTATCGTTTACCTTGAAAAAAAGAGAGAGAGAGGCGACAAAGACCTTTCTAAACATATAGCAGAATCGGGTGAAACAATGTACTTCATATCACAAAAATACGCCATAAGGCTAAACAGTCTTTATAAAATTAACAATATGAAAAAGGGAGATGAGCCTTTTGCCGGATATGAAATTAAATTAAGATAACATGAAAAAATATCTATACCCTTCCCTATCACTGGTCATCCTATCAATCGCACTATTGCTGACATCTATATGGTCAGCCCATTTCAAATCAAACACAAACGAAGGCATATCATATCTTTTTATATATCAGAATACAGATTTAAACAAACTAAGCCAACAGCTTAATGAAACAGGCAGAATAATAAATCTGAGAAGATTTACGAAAGCTGCAGAGTATTATAAACTGGAGGGGAATATTAAACCGGGAAGGTATAAAATAACCGAAGGCATGAATAATCGCCTGCTTGTCAGAACTTTTCGCCTTGGATGGCAGAGTCCGCATAATCTGACATTATCGGGAAACATTCGTTCGATGGAAAAATTGGCCTCAATAATTTCAGGTAAAACAGAGAGCGATTCCCTTGAGGTACTACAAACTCTGACTGACATAAAAATGGTTGACTCTTTAGGATTCACCAAAGAGACATTTCCGGCAATCTTTCTGTTAAATACTTACGAAGTTTACTGGACTGTAAAGCCAACAGATTTGGTTTTAAGGTTCAAGAAAGAGTATGACAGGTTTTGGAATGAGAATAGAGTAAAAAAAGCAACTGAGCTGGGGCTAACTCCAATTCAGGTAACAACTTTGGCATCCATTGTGGCAGAAGAGAGTAATCTTACAACCGAGCATCCGGTTATTGCCGGAGTATACATTAACAGATTAAAGATTGGAATGCCACTTCAGGCCGACCCGACTATTAAGTTTGCATTGAATGACCCTGCCATCAAGAGAATTCTTTTCAGACATTTGGAGATTGACTCACCTTATAACACATACAAAATAAAGGGATTACCTCCAGGTCCTATAACACTTCCGTCACCGGGAATAATCGATTCTGTCCTAGGATACAAAAAACACAACTACCTCTATTTTTGCGCCAAAGCTACCCTTGACGGGTCTCACATTTTTGCATCAAATCTCACAGAGCACAACAGAAATGCACGAGCTTATCAGCAAGCTATAAGCCGCTTGAAATGACCTCTAAAGCCTTGGTAAAAATCGGATCATTTGTGCTGTTTATAACTCTAAAATAACCGTTTGTACCAAAAAGTGATCTTGCAGTAAGTGCCTTCATAAAGAGTTCAATTTCGTTTCTCGATCTGCTCAACTCATCATCTTTTGCCACAATACCCTTTACGGCAGCATAATCCACCAAACTCTTCATCATTGCATCATCAATTTCGAAACCTTTGAAGAAAGATTCGAAATTTTTGTACTCTGCTTTAAGAGTTACCCTCTTTGAATCATTGTAATCATTCATGAAGTCGGTAATAACACCCCTCCTTAAAAGATTTCCGTAGAAATTTGTGTAGTATGAGGTATCTGCAGGGATAAATATATCGGGCATAATACCACCACCACCATATACGGTTCTACCTTTAACTAAAGTCTTAAATTTTAGCGAATCAGGAAAATGAATACTGTCTCTGTTAAAAGACTCTCCTCTTTGGTATCTCTCAAGAATAGCCTTGTAATATTTATCCGATGAACCGGCTTCATAAGGGCTCTGAATAACCCTTCCAGATGGTGTATGATATCTTGCAACTGTAAGTCTCAGCTGTGATCCGTCATTCATAGGCAGCATCTGTTGAACAAGGCCTTTACCAAAAGATTTTCTTCCGATTACGACACCTCTGTCCCAGTCTTGGACTGCTCCTGCCACTATCTCACTTGCAGAGGCCGAATTTTCATCTATAAGTATTGCAAGCGGCCCTTTCTTATAAAATCCTGTTCCTTTTGCCCTCTCGGTCATTGTTGGGATTTTAAGACCCTCAGTGTACACAATTGTTTGACCGGATTCCAGAAAGAAATTTGATATCTCAAGAGATGTCCCCAGAAATCCACCGGAATTACCCCTTAAATCCAGAATAAAACCTCTTATTACGCCAATATTCATCTCAATAAGGGAGTTTATTATCTCCTGAACAGAATTTTGTGCAAAACGGCTCAATTTCACATATACAACTCCGGGCAAAACCTCATAAGCAGCATCAACACTATTTATTGGAATTTTATCCCTTACTACCTCAAAGTTCAATAGTTCCTCAAAACCTCTTCTTACAATAGACAGGTTAACCTTTGTGCCCTTTGCTCCCCTTAGGTATTTGAAAACCATGTCATTTGTCAGCCCGATTGAGGCAATATTTGCTCCGTCAATCTGTACAATCTTGTCTCCGGTTCTTAGCCCCACTTTTTCTGAAGGCCCTCCTGATACCGGAGTTGCAACAGTGAGAGTGTCGCGTACGATAGAGAACTCAATACCCACCCCTTCAAAATTTCCCTCCAAAGGTTCATTCATTGCCTTCACATCTTTTGCCGAAATGTATGATGAATGAGGATCAAGTTGTTGCAATACCTTTTTAATTGCCTCTTCGGTAAGCTTTTCGTTATTTAGAGTGTCCAGATAGTAATTGTTTATATAAAACAGTAACTGGCTGAACTTTGTAGCCTGTCTGTTTAAATCTTCTGACTGACCGGTCAGTTTTGCGGGTACAAGTGCTATTACTGCTACCGCTATAAATAGTATTATTTTTTTGTTCATCGTATTCGGTTTCTTTAAAGACTCTCTGGTTTTACAAGATCAATATGGTACTCCTCTCCTGCCTCTGCCGCTTGGCTGTTGTTAAAAACGATACTGGCTTCACGCAATATAGTTAAAATATCTTTATACCTTGATGAAAAGTGACCCAGTAACAGTCTTTTAGCACCTGCATCTACCGCACATTGGGCTGCATCTGTAGCTGTTGAGTGAAATGTCTCTTTTGCCATCATTTTCAGATCATCTGCAAATGTTGCTTCGTGATAAAGAAGATCTACTCCTTTAACATATTCCGGCAGCTTATCAAACGGAGCTGTATCGCAGCAATAGGCAAAAGATCTTGGAATATATGGCTGGTATGTAAATTCACTGTTTATAAGCATATCTCCGTTTTCTCTAACAACATCCATGCCCTCTTTTAAACGAGCAATTTCATAAAGAGTTAGAGAGTCTGTCTCGATTTTATATTTATGAACATTTCTTGATGGCATCTTTTCTCTGAAAAGATAACCGTAACACTCTATTCGATGGTTAAGAGGGAAAGCCATCACCTCAATTTTTTTGGTCTCAAATATTTGTTTTGGTTCACTGCACTTAACTACTATATGATTTACCTTAAAACTAATGGATGCACCAAAATGTTCCATAAACGATTTTAATACCCCGGCAAAGGCACCTGGAGCATAAATGTCTATATGTGAATTTCTTCCCAGTAAAGACATCGTTGATAAGAGTCCATAAATCCCAAAGAGATGGTCTCCATGTATATGGCTAATAAAGATTTCGCTGATTTTCAAAAATGAAAATCCTGCTCTCCTTATCTGCATCTGGCAACCCTCTCCGCAATCGATTAAAAACAAGCGCTCATGAACATTAAGAACATGAGCGCTTGGAAATCTATTCACGGTAGGGAGTGCTGATGCACAACCTAGTGGTGTGAACGAAAATTTCATCAAATAGGTTTAGTTCTGAGAATCCTTGTTTTCCATCTCAGTTTTTAGTGCTGCAAGCTCGCTGATGTCACCAAGGGTTGTTTTCTCAAGGTTAGCTTTTAGCTTCTTTACAGCCTTTTGAGTTGTGTCACCTTCTGATGATTTCTCCTTTGGCTCTTCTCTTTTTTGTTCTTCAAACATCCTGCTGTGAGATAGTACAATTCTTTTGGTGGTTTTGTTGAACTCAACCACTTTGAACTCGAGTTTATCTTCAAGCTTCGCCTGAGTACCATCCTCTTTAACAAGGTTTTTCTGGCTAACATAACCCTCTACTCCGTAAGGAAGGGCAATTGTTGCTCCCTTATCTACAAATGAAGTTATGGTACCTTCATGAACCGATCCGTTTGAAAATACAGTTTCAAAAACATCCCAAGGATTCTCCTCAAGCTGTTTGTGTCCAAGACTCAAACGACGATTCTCCTGATCTACTTCAAGAACAACAACCTCAAGAGCTTCACCTACTGAAGTAAATTCAGATGGATGCTTAATCTTTTTGGTCCATGACAGATCGCTAATGTGAACAAGTCCGTCAACTCCCTCTTCCAGTTCTACAAATACACCAAAGTTGGTAAAGTTGCGTACTGTAGCAGTGCATTTTGTGCCTACAGGGAATTTTTCGTTGATTCTGGTCCATGGATCACTCTTAAGCTGTTTGATACCAAGAGACATCTTTCTCTCATCTCTGTCAAGAGTAAGAATCACGGCATCTACCTCATCGCTAACTTTCAGGAAGTCTTGTGCGCTGCGCAGGTGAAGCGACCATGACATTTCAGAAACGTGAATAAGACCCTCAACGCCAGGTTGAACTTCTATGAAAGCACCGTAGTCAGCTATAACTACAACTTTACCTTTAACTGTGTCACCCACCTGAAGATTCTGATCAAGTGAATCCCATGGATGAGAGCTAAGTTGCTTCAGACCAAGTGCAATTCTCTTTTTGGTGTCATCAAAATCAAGGATAACAACATTAATCTTTTCGTCAAGTTGTACAACCTCCTCAGGGTGGTTGATTCTGCCCCATGAAAGGTCAGTAATGTGAATAAGTCCGTCAACACCTCCAAGGTCAACAAATACACCGTAAGAGGTAATATTTTTAACAATACCTTCAAGTATCTGTCCTTTTTCAAGTTTACCGATAATATCTGCTTTTTGTGCCTCAAGCTCTGCCTCAATAAGGGCTTTATGAGAAACAACAACATTACGGAATTCATGATTAATTTTAACAATTTTGAACTCCATTGTCTTGTTGACATAGATATCGTAATCGCGGATAGGCTTAACGTCAATTTGAGAACCCGGAAGGAATGCTTCAATACCAAATACATCCACAATCATACCACCTTTGGTTCTGCACTTGATGTAACCTTTTACGATTTCATCTTTTTCGAATGCCTCATTAACTCTGTCCCAAGAACGTAGTGAACGGGCCTTTTTGTGAGAGAGAAGCAGCTGACCTTTCTTGTCTTCGGCATTCTCTACATATACTTCAACTTTATCTCCGGCAGCAAGCTCCGGATTGTAACGAAATTCATTAATACTGATAACGCCTTCGCTTTTGTAACCAATATTAACAATTACCTCTCTTTTATTAAGGACAACAACTGTTCCCTCAACAACCTCATTTTCAATTACCTTTGAAAGAGTCTGGCTGTACATATCTTCGATAACCTTTTTGTCGGTATCGTAAACGTGCTCTTTTTCGAAAGATTCCCAGTCAAATTTGTCAGTAGCAACCGAAACGTTGCTTTTTCTTTTTTTACCACCTTCTACAGCTGGTGTAGCCTCATCATCGATGAATGCTTCAAGTTTTTCGTCAGCTTTTTGGACGATTTCAATTTGCTCTTCTTGATCGAGCAGCTCTTTTTTCTCTTTTGTCATTTTTTGTAAATAATTAAACAACTAGTAGTTAGACATTATGTATAAGCCCAAAAATGGGAACCCCAAAAGTATAGTTTTTTTTACAATCTGACAAATAAAAATTATTGATTATCAATTTGCAGAATATTAAAATCAAACTATCTTTGAAAACCAAAAATATTAATCTTTAACTATGACAAATCAAAAATCAGGGATTAAATCATTCCCGAAAAATTTCTGGACGGTTATTGTAATGGAGTTCCTTGAAAGAGGTTCCTACTATGGTGTAATGTCTGTGCTTTCGGTATTTTTAATACTCGGGCATGAGAGCGGAGGTCTTGGATTCACCAAGGAGCAGGCAGGAGCAGTACTTGGAACCATACCACCACTGCTCTATTTTTTGCCAATTATTTCAGGCGCCATAGCAGACAGGTACGGCTATAAAAAAGTCCTCTCCTTTGCATTTGTATGCATGATTCTTGGATACTCACTTACCGGAATTGCCAACAGTTATGTTCTAATATTCGGATCACTTATAATTATGGCAATTGGTGCCGGGTTCTTCAAACCTGTCATATCCGGCACAATAGCAAGAACAACCAATGAATCAAATTCAGGCCTGGGTTTTGGAATTTTTTACTGGTCAATAAACCTTGGCGCATTTCTTTTTCCGCTTATACTGGTACCCATACTGAAAAGACACTCCTACAGCTACATATTTTATATGGCAGCAATAACAGGTTTTGTACTGCTTATTGTTAACCTATTTGTATACAAAGAACCGCAAAGGGAGAAGAGCAATAAGACGCTGGGGAAAGTATTTAAGGATATGGTTCTTGTACTAAAAGACTGGAGGTTTATTCTCATGATATTCCTCTACTCTGCATTTTGGATTCTCTATTTTCAGATGTTTGGAACTGTACTCTGGTATGTAAGAGACTACATAGATATGACAGCGGTAAACAATTCCGTTAATTCATTTTTGGGACTCTTTGTAAATAATCCTTCGTGGAAATTTGATGTTGAACATGTTACGGTAATTAATGCCGGAGTTATTATTGTTTTGCAACTTCTTGTTTCTAATGTCGTAAAAAAGTGGCCGGCATTACCAACTATGATTACAGGAATTGGATTTGGAACACTTGGCATGGCTATACTCGCCATCTCTTCTACTCCATGGATATTCATTGCAGGTATTATGGTCTTTACACTTGGAGAGATGACAACACACCCCAAGTTTATCTCATATATCGGCCTTATAGCGCCTCCTGATAAGAAGGCACTTTATCTTGGGTACTCATTCCTTTATGGGGTTATTGGCAGCAGTATAGGTGGGTTTTTAGGATCACACCTTTATGTGAAATATGTTGACGAGCTTAATCAGCCTCAGAAACTTTGGCTTATTCTTGCCTCTATTGGAGTAGCAAGTATGATTTCGCTTGTTCTTTATAACAAGTTTATCGCAAAGGGTGTCGGTAAGAATTAATATGAAAAAATAAGAACTAAAGAAAAAGATGCTCTATTTGAGCATCTTTTTTCTTTTAAACAGTATAGATACTGTTACAACCGAAATCATCATAATAAGCATGATGAGAGCAAAATCAACCATTCCTCCCATAATTGGCAGATCTACATTCATTCCGTAAATACTGGCAATTACAGTAGGTGGCATGAACAAGAGAGAGACAAAGGTAAATATCTTCATTATCCTGTTCTGCTCCAAATTGATAAGACCAAGAACCGTATTCTGCATATATTCAAGTCTTTCAAAGCTAAAATTGGTATGATTTATAAGTGAGTTGACGTCTTTTATCAGAACATTAAGCTTAGCGTAAACGTCTCTTGGAAATTTATCACTTTTTAGAATACTCGAAATCATTCTCTGCTTATCAACAATATTCTCTCTCACCAGCATAGTATTTTCCTGAAGTTGGTTTATATCCAGAATGAACTCCTCCCCCATCTCACCACCATGTCCTACTTTCTTGCTAAATAGAGCTATCTCCTTAGACATAAGCTCTATCATATCAGCATCAAGGTCAATTCTGTTCTCAAGAACACCTATCAGAATGTGGTAACCTGTAGGCATAGATTTGTAATTTACAACCAGTCTTCTCTGAACATCAGTAAAACTCCTTAAGGGGACATGCCTTATAGATACTATTATACCTTCGCACAAAATGAAAGATACCGCCTCCATGCTGTAGTTGTCAGGACCGGGTATCAAAAAATTTGTGTTAATAAATATTGTGGTTTCAGACTCGGAATAACGTGATGAACTTTCAATCTCTTCTGCCTGAGCACGGCTCTGAAGTGTTGTGTTAAGATAATTTTCTATCCCCCTCTTCTCCTCACCTGATGGTGAGAGAAGGTCTATCCAGAGAATATCATCATATCCAAGATTGTCAAGCGCACTTAACTCATTTGTCGTTACAAGCTGACCTTTATTTTTGTAGAATATTTCGAGCATAATTAATCCGTTTTTAGTGGTTTGTACTTTAATTTATGATCCAAACCATCGGACCTTAGATTTAAGCTCTTCAAGCGCAAGGCACCAAAACTCTGATAACCCTGCTCTTTTGTCAGGACTCAGATTATATGATATATTCTTTGTGAGGTAATTGTAGGCTGTTTGATATTCAAACTTGTGAGGTATTGAGGTGAGGGCTTTGTCAATGTTATTTAATCCAAACCTTAATGCATCGTTAAATTCCTCTTTAAATGAGCTGCTTAACTTCTTGTTTGCAGCCCAGCAGGCAAACACAAAAGGCATATTTTTAAACTTGATCCACTCTGCAGCCAAATCGTAGCTAAAGTTGAATTTATGTGCATACAACATAGCTTTATCACCAATAAGAACATAAGATTGACTGAGGTCAAGTTCCTGTTCAGAAAAATTAAATTTTGCAAATTCAGGCTCTATTTTCCAGTGTTTTCGACAGAGAATCCTTGCCAACATAACCGATGTCATAGATTCTGAATCAAGATAGATTCTATCGATCTTATCCAAAGGTTTTCCACTGCACAACAGCACACTTGCTACATCATTATCTGCTCCGATACAAAATTCTGTAATAATTCTTCCATTCTTTAACTGAGGAATAACTGCCGAAGGGACAATGCCAACATCTGAAGTTCCGTCAATGAGCGAACGGGCAGCCTCTTCCGGGGTTGTCAGTTTCATCTCAATCTTTTCCGATACAGGATGATTCATCAGACCGTACACAAAAGGCAGAGTATTCAAATATGATATTGCAGATACACGAACGAGCATTATCTTAACTTTTTCCGGGGCAAAGTTAAGATAAAATATCTAAAAAAGCTCAATTAAAGTTTCTATGCCTCAATCTTGCCCTTCCTAAGCAGATACATACCTACAAATGTAAAGAGCCCGTTCATTATCAAAATTGTGAAGCCAAATCCAAAACCCAGGTACTGCTTGCCAAAAATATCCAGAATATAACATAGTATTGGTGAACCAATAGCTACATACGGCATATATTTATCTTTAACCTGATATTTTGTGAGCAGACCAAAGAAGAAAAATCCAAGCAGAGGGCCATAGGTATAGGCTGCAAGCGTGTAAACCAAGTCAATAACAGCCTGATTATTAACAATGTGTAGAATAACAATTATCACAAAAAAGAGTACCGCAAAACCTGCATGTGCCATCTGACGTATTCTCTTTTTTCTTGTTTCAGAAAGATCGTTTCTGTTGTTAAAACCAACAAAGTCTATACAGAATGAGGTTGTGAGTGAAGTCAGAGCACCTCCGGCACTAGGATATGAGGCCGATATCAATCCAATTATAAAAAACAGCCCCACACCAAGCCCAAGATATTGACTAGCAATTGTAGGGAAAAGTTTATCAGTTTGAGCTTTGGTGAATTCACCAAGTTCGTTTGCCAGGCCTATGCCCTCCATTCCACCATGTTTTGAACTCACATAAAGTGCAAGTACAGCACCTAGAAGCAAGAAGAAGTAGTTAACAACAACAATGGTTACACTTGTCGTATAAACATTCTTTTGTGCCTCTCTGATATTCTTGCAGGATAGGTTTTTTTGCATCATCTCCTGATCCAGACCTGTCATTACGATTGTTATGAAAATACCGGCTACAAACTGCTTGATAACATTTGTAGTGTTGCTCCACTCCCAGTCAATCCAGTTTGAAAATGTTGATTTTCTTACCTCCGTAAGCATATCACCAACACCCCAGTCCATTGCCTTGGCGATTGAGAAAATTGTAAGAAAAACAGCTAAAAGCATGAATGTAGTTTGCAATACATCAGTCCAGATAATTGTTTTAACACCACCCTTAAATGTGTAGAGGAATATCAGGAACATGAATATAAACGACACAACCCAGAATGGAACAGAGTCCTCTGGCAAGAAAGTGTGCAACACAAGAACTACAACAAAAATCCTTACGGCAGCGCCCAAAATTCTGGATACCATAAAAACAGAAGCGCCAGTCTTGTAAGTAAAAAACCCAAATCTCTTTTCAAGATATGTGTAAATTGAGGTGAGGTTCATTTTGTAGTAAAGAGGAATCAACACCTGGGCAATTATTACATAACCAAGCAAAAAGCCCAGAACAAGAGGCATATAGTAAAAGTTCTGATTAAGTACATTACCCGGTACCGAAATAAATGTAACACCAGAAATTGATGTTCCCACCATTCCGTATGCGACTATGTACCATGGGGATTTTTTATTTCCAAGAAAATAGGCCCCTGTATCGGCCTTTCTTGAAGTAAGCCACGAAACAAAAAACAGTAAAGCAGTGTAAACTGTAAAGGCCGTTAAAAGCCATGAAAGCGGGAATGCATGCATAATATTACTTTTTTACGAATTTGACGGTATAAAAGGTTGCCTGTTTGAAACAGACCTGCCAAGAGTTACTTCATCAGTATACTCCAACTCATCTCCAAATCCCACTCCTCTGGCAATGGTGCTTATTTTTAACGGAAACCTGCTTAATTTTTTGTATATATAAAACGAAGTTGTTTCACCTTCCATTGTTGTGTTTAGAGCCAGAAATACCTCATTAACTTCAGAATTCTCCACCCTTTTAATTAGAGATTCTATAGCTATGTCAGATGGAGAGATTCCATCCATAGGGGAGATAATTCCTCCCAAAACATGGTACAAACCATTAAACTCTCCAGTGTTTTCAATACTTAGGACATCCCTGATATTTTCTACAACGCATATTAAACCACGCTCACGGGTTTTGTCACTGCAAACCGGACATACAGGTATGTCTGAAATCATATTACACACTTTGCAATACTGAATATCTTCTCTGAGTTTAATTATTGATTTTCCGAATCTGTCCACATTCTCTTTTGGCTGCTTAAGCAGATGGAGTGCAAATCTTAATGCACTTTTTCTGCCAACCCCGGGAAGAGCAGCAAGCTCATCTACGGCAGCAGATAATAGAAGTGAAGATAGATTCTGTCTTGACATTGAGGCGCCTATTGTTGATTTACATGAAAATCAACCGCTTTGCGAACAGAACCATGAGTAAGCAGAAGCTGTTTTGCAAGATCATAATCTGTTATTGAAGCCTCTTCCATAATCATTCTGGTCCCCCTATCAACAAGTTTTGCATTGGTAAGTTGCATGTCAACCATCTTATTTCCCTTGACATGTCCCAGACGAATCATTGTGGTTGTGGTTATCATGTTTAGTACCAATTTTTGAGCAGTACCCGATTTCATTCTTGTACTTCCGGTTAAAAATTCCGGCCCTACAACAGCTTCAATGGGAATATCAACCTCAGCCGAAAGAGGGCTGTCAGGATTGCATGTTACACATGCCGTAAGAATGCCCCTTGACCTGGCCTCTTTAACAGCTCCGATAACATAAGGAGTTGTACCTGAAGCGGCAATACCTATTACAACATCATCTTTTCCAACACCATACTGCTGCATATCGTTCCATCCGCCTTCCCAACTATCTTCGGCAGCCTCAACAGCTCTTCTGATAGCAGAATCACCCCCTGCTATAAGACCTATTACAAGATCAAAAGGGGCACCAAAAGTTGGAGGGATTTCCGAAGCATCAAGTATACCTAGGCGACCGCTGGTTCCAGCTCCAAGATAAAAAAGACGACCTCCTCTGATAATTCTGTCAACTATCTGTTCTACAAGTTTTTCGATTTGAGAAATACATTTCTCAACTGAATATGGTACAGTTTTATCCTCATTATTCATATTGATAAGCAAATCCAGAGTGGACATCTTGTCAAGATGATCGTATTTTGATGATTGTTCAGTTACTTTCATAATTCAATTATAGGGATTTATGATACTCAGCAAGACCATCAATCGGTGATTGAAGAATATTTCCGATTTTTACACCGAGACCTTTTGCAACATCTTTAATTATATCTTCATAATGAAATGCAACGGAGCCCACAAGGTTCACAGGGTATTTTTTGTAATCATACTGCATTACGTTCCTTGTAAAGAACTCTTCAAAGCTGTTTTTGAGCAACTTTGAAACATATGGATTGGTTTTGTTTTGGTGTAAAAACACCGAGAAAGTTGCCAGGTACCTGTTAGGAAAAGGTTGTCTGTAAACCCTCTCAATAATCGAGTTATAATTGAGATTGTATTTCTGATCAAACAGAGTATTCAAATCTGCAGGTAGTTGTCTTTTAAGATAATCGGAGATGAATTTTTTTCCAAGAACAGCACCACTACCTTCATCACCCAGAATAAATCCGCAAGCCGGAACATTATCAACTATCTCGTTACCATCATAAAAGCAAGAATTTGCACCGGTTCCCAATATAGCGGCAATTCCGGGTTTTTTACCACAAAGCGCCCTGGCTGCTGCCAAAAGATCGGTGTAGGCATTTGACCTTGCTTTGGGGAATACCTTTCTGAAGCAGTTTTGTAAAACCAAAACCTTTTCAGGAGAAGATACACCGGCACCGTAAAAATGTATTTCATTAACTGAAGCACTGATATCAGGCAGAAGATTCTGCTGAAGTTCATAAACAATTTGCTCCTCTGTCTGGAAAAACGGGTTAATACCTGCCGTGGCTATCTCCTGAACGGAACCATCACTGTGGATGGCTCTCCAATCTACCTTTGTAGAGCCGGAATCTGCAATTAGACGCATATTTCAATTATTTAGTGGGGCAAAAATAGGAATTTTAGGGACTAATTCAAAACCCGCTTAAACTTTCTCCAATGTATAAAACCTATAACTGCTGCAATCGAATATATAAGATAAAGAACAGTAGTAGCATAGAGCTCCTGATTTAAATACATATAAACTGCAATAACATCAGCAACTATCCATAAGAGCCAATGATAAATGTATCTGTTGGCAACCCAGTATGTAGCCAGCATGCTAATAGCAGCAATCGAGGCGTCGCTTATGGGCATTGGATCGGAGCTGTACGTGGCAAGCAGGTGCCAAACAACAAAGAAACCGGCTAGAGCAAGTACAGATGATATAATAACCTTTTTAACAGGCATATCCACCACCATAGGTTGGTCATCTCCTTCGCTCTTGCTCTGTTTTTTCCATACAAACCAACCATAGAAGCTTGCCCACAGATAATAGAGTTGAAGTGCAGCTGCAGCATAAAGTGATGCTTCAAAAAAGAGGGCTATATAGAAAATAGCCGAAACTCCGCCTACAATCCACATTGCCCTTTTTTGCCTAATCTCCAGGATCACATACAAAAACCCAGCAGCCGCACCTATAATCTCAGTCAAATCCATTAGTAATGCTCAATCTTATTTATTAAAATCTCAATGACGTTTTAAACATAAAATTTATTCCTGCCTGAGGGTAAAGCCCCTCCTCCACATAGGGTGTCCCGTCCAAAAATTCAGCGCTATATATCCATCCATTAGAGAAATATTTCTTATTCAGTAAATTATCTACAAAAAAGTGCAAATCAAGATATCTGTTGTTTTTAAGATCAAAGCTTCTGGTGGCTGAAAAACCTGCCAGAAAGTATGAAGGTACTGATTTTATATCATCAGATGTGTTGTCTAGATATTGCTTGCCCACATACTTACCGTTCAGTGAGAATGTTGTTTTTGCAAAAGGGTGTAAAGTTATCATAGCCATACCGGTAGCAGATGGTGAAAAAGAGATATCCGTTTTTGAGTATGATATCTGCTTTTGAGAAACAAGGCTCCAATTACTGTCAAACTGATCAAGAAACTGTGTGTAATTCAGAATTTTGTTACTACTAAGTGTAAGGTTTCCATCAAATGACAAAAGGGTCAAGGGCCTCCATGAGGCAGTAATCTCAACCCCTCTTCTGTGAGATTTATCTACATTTTCTTTAATTACGTAACCTGTTTCACTTAGTCTGCCTGTAGGGACAAGCTGATCTGTGTATTCCATTAGGTAGAGGTTGGCAGCGAGAGATAAATTACTAACCACCAAACGGTAGCCGATTTCGTAATCAGTAAGTTTTTCAGGTTTGATGTCAGATGCGCTTTGCGCCTTAACAGATTCTTTAATATCAGATCTACTCGGCTCTTTATGACCAAGTGCTACTGATGCATAAAACTGCCCCGCTCCCGTATTAAGGGTAACACCTGCTTTTGGGTTGAAAAAATTATAGACTTTATCCCATTCAAGTGAAACAAAATCTTTGTCGTCACCTCTCAGTGAGTAATTAACTCTTCTCATTTGAAGATCTCCATAAGCCACAACATGGTCACCTATACCTACCTCCGAGCGTACAAATGCAGAGAGGTCACCCTTAAAACCTCTGTTCATATACCATGTAAAATCACTTGGTATGTTTCCATTGAACATTGCCCACAATACCTTGCCAAAATGATCTCCATCGTAGTAAGAATATGATATTCCTGCTGCTGAACTTACATTCTCAAGAGTGTGTTTTATTGTACCGTTAAAAGCATAATAATTGTTATCCAGAGCTTGTCTGATAATTATATCTGACTTGCTATAAGTGTTTGGCCCTATAGTTTGTGAAGGTAAACCGTACGAAGAAAATTTTCTGTTTGATTTATAATTTTCATAATAACCATCTCCTTTGGTATAATGAAAAGTCCCTGAAAATAGGAGCCTCTCACTAAAACTGTGTGAATAGACAAACTGAACATGGTGCTGGGTATAATTATCAGTTTCGTTGTCATAATAGCGGGCATTTCCTGCAGCATCATAATATTCACCGGCAGGATTGTACCTTCTATCAAGAGCCATTTGCTCCCTTGAAATCCCCTCCCACGTTATTCCTGTCTTCTGATCACCATAGATATAGTTAAGTTTAATTGAATTTTTGGAGGTATGGTAACCTGCCGAAGCAAAAAGAGACTTGACATCTGCTTTTGCGTTTCTTATATAACCATCGGTTGTATTACGTGAAAATCTGACATCAAATGAGAAACCCTTGTCGGATATGCCGGTCCCTGTACCAATTGTAGTTAAAAATGTGTTATAACTACCTGCTCCAAAATCAGCTACAGCATAAGGGCCCGAAGAGGGGTGTATGGTTCTCATGTTAATACTTGCACCAAAGGCGCCAGGACCGTTTGTAGATGTCCCGACCCCTCTTTGAACCTGAATATCCTGAATAAATGAGGTAAAAGATGGGATGTTAACCCAGAAAACCTCCTGTGATTCAGAATCATTAAGTGAAATACCATTAAGTGTAACATTAATTCTGGAACCCTCGCTACCTCTGATTCTCATTGATGAGTAACCAAGTCCGTTACCCCCTTCCGAAGATGAGACAACAGAGGGTAGCAGAGATAAAATCATAGGAACAGAGTGTCCCGGGGAGCTTTTTAAAATCTCCTCTCTGTTTTTAAATGAGTAGCTTACCGGGGTGTTTTTACCCGCTCTGTAAGCTTCTACCACTACACTGTCGAGTTTCGTTTCCTCTGTTTTCGTATTTTGCCCCATTAACTGAGGCTGGGTAAGAAAAGTTAATAAAAAGACCCCGCTTAATAAAGTTAATTTTTTCATAATTAATAATTTATTAAATGCAGGGGGGTTGTTCTGTGAGAAAGGCTTTCCCTTCGCAGGCATTATCCTGATCAGGTGAAAAGGGTATAATCTCAGCCCAAAGGGCACCCCCAAGCATGTTAAATGCACCGCAAATATATAAAATAATATCTTTTGACCTCATTTTTTCTAACTTTGCAGCCGGCGGGCCGCTCTGTCGCCTCCGTTTTTCGGGGGAGGAAAGTCCGGACAGGAAAGAGCAAGGCTCTGTGGAAAGCACAGTCGGGGGAAACTTCGGGTAATCCGTAACAGAAAATGACCGCCCTATGGGTAAGGGTGAAAACGCGGGGTAAGAGCCCACGACCGTTATTGGCGACAATATCGGGGTACGGACAGCCTCCTGCAAGGCCATGTATACCGGCGCATAGGACTGCTCGTTCAATGCCGGGGGGTAGGCTGCATCAGATAGATGACAGAGACTCGCAAGAGTACAGAATCCGGCTTACAGGTCCGCCTTTTTTTTAAAAAATTGTGATTTTTTAGAACAGTTTGGGATGATCTTCTTCAAACTGTTTAAGAATAGTTGAGATAATAGCCTCTCTGCAGAATTTGGTTTTAGATTTAACCTTGTATTTACTACAATATAGCTCCAACGCAGCAAGCTCTTTATCATTAAAAAGAACTGTCCTGCGATGCTTTCTCTTAGCTGCCTCTTTTTTATCTGGTGCTTTTTTCAAGCTTTTCTATCAATAGCTGTTTATAATCAGATACACCCGGTAGTTTGTAAATCTTAAGGGAAAGATCAGTCCATTCAAGAGCCAACTCATGTCTATCGGTAAGTTCACAAGCAATGGCTATGTTATATGCCGCTGCAGCAGCTTTTACAGGATCCTTGTCTTTAGTCTGCTTTAACCAAAATTCCATTGCCTCCCTCCATCTGAATTCTCTGGCATTAATTACTGCATTATTCCAAGACTGGGAAGGAAAGTAATAAAGAGTTCTTTTTTGTTGTTGCCATAAAGGAAATAGTGATTTAACAATCTCAACTCCTATTGATTGCGACACACTTGGCATAGATTGACTGGCTCTTATTGCCATAACCTCAGGACGAAGGTCATTCTTTGAGAGTATCTCCCAAAAAACGGTATCTTTTTGATTTATATAAGCTAAACTTTCTGTGCTTATCGCATCATATACCTTAATTGTTGATTGATACGGGGCATAAATATAGCTGGTAATATATTCACCTGACAAGTTGTATGTAACACCATTGATAATTCCTATATGGCCAACCTGAATTGAATCAACCACAATTATGATATCTGAATTTGAGCTGAACGATAGTGAATGTATATATGACATATCATATTCAGTGCTATCAACAGGAAAATGTTTAAATACATAAACGCCACCCTCGTCAATAGCAAGGTTTTTCTCAATAGCAGATGCAACTCCGGTAGCAAGATTTAACATCAAAGTGGAGTCGTTGTAAAAGAGCAATGAGTCGTTAACCTCGTATTCCCGTACTGATGCAAAGACTGCCACAGTTTTGTCGTTAAAGTCAATTGGAATTTCGGCAGGAATTCTCGCCTCAACATTAATAATCTCTGTAACCGGGCCACATGCATTCAAAAGAATAGTAAGTGCCCCAATCAGTAAAACAAACTTAATAGATGCTCTTTTCATATGCTAAATTTTATCCCAAAATTTCTTCATTACAACTTCAAGGGTGTCTGATGTGTGAGAAAAAACCTCAACGCTGCCCGCCTCTTCACCCTTTACCTTAACCTCCATAATATAAGGCTTATCCATCTTAAATACTCTTGCTTTGTGAAGATTCTTTAATGCCATCTGGACACCGGATTTAATTTCTGAGTAAACAACTTCGGGCGACTTGCTTGTAGCGCAGGTTCTGCCGAAAGAGTATTTTGTGGCTACGGTTTCAATATCACCAAAGTTCTCAAGAGCCTCTCTGCACGCAGCATCATCTCCGGCAAGAAATACAACCGGAACGCCAAACTGTCCTGCATAAAGAGCATTATAGGCTGCTTCAAAAAGCGGTTTACCGTTTATTGAAAAATCAACCACCTTAAGAGACATTGTATGAGATAAGGTTCCATTTTCAACACCCGCCCTTGCGTGAGCTCCAATAAACAAAAGTGCATCAAAAGTGGAGTCAATCCCGAGAACCATTGTGTGAGGTGTCCCGGGAAGTCTCCCTCTTGTTAATTTAGCTCTTTTATCTAAAAGTACCGGATTTACATTAATATTCCCGGCATGACCATCCCTTACAATCACCTCAGAGGCTCCGGCAGCAAAGGCACCCTCTACGGCTGCATTTATCTCCATTGTAAGTATCTCGCAATTCCTGTCAAAATGTGTGTGTCCGGGGTATATTTCATCAAAATTTACAACCCCTGTTACGCCCTCGAAATCAGCTTGAATCATTACTTTCAAACCCTCATTTGCGGTTTTTTCCGAATTTACGGACGTGTTGCAGGAGAGCAATAGCAACCCCACACAAATAACTGACAAGATTTTTTTCATATCATAAAACTACATTTTCATTCCGCCGCAAACCGAAATAACCTGTCCGGTAACATAACCTGACATATCGGAAGCCAAAAACAGACACACATTTGCTACATCTTCAGGAGTACCTCCTCTTCTGAGTGGAATCTGTTCTGCCCATAGCTTCTTTACCTCTTCTGGTAACTTATCTGTCATCTCAGTAATAATGAATCCGGGTGCAACAGCATTTGCACGAACTCCTCTCGAACCCAATTCCTGAGCAATAGACTTAGCCAACCCAATCATTCCTGCTTTTGAAGCAGAGTAATTTGCCTGACCGGCATTCCCTCCTACTCCAACAACAGAACTCATATTGATAATTGAACCGCATTTTTGCTTCATCATAACTGGCGTAACCGCGTGAACATAGTTAAATGCACTCTTAAGGTTTACGTTAATAACCATATCCCACTGCTGTTCTGACATTCTCATCATAAGTCCGTCTTTGGTTATTCCAGCGTTATTTACCAATATGTCAACTCTTCCAAACTCCTTAACAACATCCTCTACAACTTTATGAGCCTCTTCGAATGAGGCTGCATTTGAAGATATTGCAAGAACTTTTACTCCGTATCCTTCAAGCTCTTTTTTGGTGGCTATAGCATTCTCATCTATAACAAGATCGGTAAAAGCTATGTTGGCACCTTCCGATGCATATTTTACTGCAATTGCCTTGCCAATTCCTCTGGCCGCACCGGTAACTATAGCTACTTTTCCTTCTAATAATTTCATTTTCTTAGGTTTATAGTAAAATTAATTTTTTGAAAATTTTGCCATCAGATCATACTCATCTGCATTTTCGATGGTTACATTAACAAATGTACCAATTATTTCTTTAGAATTTGCCTCCGAATGGAATCTGTCTGGGGCAATCAAAATCTCTCCGTCAACCTCAGGACTCTCGTTTTTGCTTCTTCCGACAAACACTCCATCGTTAAAATTATCAATCAGTACCCGTTCTTGCTGGCCTTTTCTTGACAAATTATAGTTCAAAGAGATTTCAGACTGTAATTCCATCAGCCTAAGGTATCTCTCCTGTTTTTCCTTCTCTCTGATGGTGTCCTTGAGATTTTTTGCACCCCATGTGCCCTCCTCCTCTGAATAGGTAAATGCTCCAAGTCGTTCAAACTTTGTGTCGGAGACAAACTCCAGAAGTTCATTGAAAGCCGACTTTGTCTCGCCTGGGTGACCAATAATCATTGTGGTTCTCAGCACAATTCCCGGCACCTTTTCTCTAAAATTTGCGACAAGTCGTCTGGTTGCATCACCATTTATGTTTCTTCTCATGTTTGAGAGAACCTTATCATTTATGTGCTGTAAAGGAATGTCGAGGTATTTGCATATTTTTGGATTTGATGCCATTACATCCAAGACTCTCTCGGGGAAAGAGGCCGGATATGAGTAAAGCAACCTAATCCACTCAATACCATTTATCCTTGAAAGATTTTCCAACAAAGAAGCGAGTTTGCGCTCTTTGTAAAGATCAACTCCATAGTATGTTGTGTCTTGAGCTACCACTATAAGTTCCTTAACTCCCATATCTGCCAGGTGTTTAGCCTCGTCCACAAGATCAATTTCGGGTACTGATATGTGTGAACCCCTTATAAGCGGAATTGAGCAGTATGAACAAATCCTGTCACATCCTTCGGATATTTTTAGATATGCATAGTGTGATGGTGTAGTAAGGTATCTTCGGTTATTTAGATCCTCATTCCATGTGTGTCCCAATGCAGAGATTACAGATCTGGAATCAAAAGCGCCAAAAAAACCATCAACTTCGGGAATTTGCTCTTTAAGCTCCTCTCTATATCTTTGTGACAAGCAACCAAATACAAATATTTTTTGAATATATCCTCTGCTTTTGGCCTCACAGGCATTCAAAATAGTTTCAACTGACTCCTCCTTTGCATCCTTTATAAAACCGCAGGTGTTTATTATTACGGTATCGGCACCGGCTGCAGATAAATCCTCTCCTTCGGGCAAAATAGAAATTCCACCTGAAAAAATTTGGCGCAACAGATGCTCGGAATCAACCCTGTTCTTTGAGCAACCAAGTGTGATAAGTTGTACTTTAACAGCCATTACTCCTCAGTTGTACTCTCTTCTTTTTCAGGCTTTTCAAAGTCAAGTGAAGCATATTTCTTAAGCAGATTATACCAATCAACCACCTTTTTCATGTGAGAGATGTAAAATCTTTCTCTGTCATAATCAGGCAGCACCTTTTCAAAAAATGCCTTTAACTCTTCCGGTTTTGATTTTGCCTCAGGCGCGTTTTCCTCTCCGAGGGTCTCTTTCATCTTCTCAAACACAAATATAAGAGATACCTCTTCAGATTGGGTGTATATTGAGATATCTGATAACGAAGTTAGTTTGGCACTCATTCCAAACATGTTTCTGGTCTTTGATGATAGCGATTCTGCTATAACTCCCGCATTAGCCTGTGCAATGAAATGAAATAGTCCTGGCTGGCCCGATACTGCCAGAATCTTCTGCAAATTTGTCTTCTCCATCTTTATTTAATTAATTATTTATTAGACAATTCCTCTCTCTTTTTTTATCTTTTCGTAGGCAAGAGAAATACTCTTAAAGCGCTCTTCGGCTGCCCTCTGAACATCAGGACCAAGGTTTGAAACTTTGTCAGGGTGATGCTTTACAGCGAGTCTCTTGTAAGCTCTTTTTATCTCCTGGTCTGTAGCATTCCTGTCAATCTCCAGAACTTTGTAAAGTGAATCATCATCCACCTTAAACATAGCAAATACCGCTTCACTTTCTCTTTGAGATACTCCCATTGCGATGGCTATTTGCTTAAGGATTCCAAGCTCACTGTCACTCACCCGTCCATCTGCTTTTGCAATGCCTGTAAGATAATGCAGTAACTGGATTCTGGCT
Organism: Bacteroidetes bacterium HGW-Bacteroidetes-7; assembly: GCA_002842465.1. GTDB lineage: Bacteria > Bacteroidota > Bacteroidia > Bacteroidales > UBA932 > Bact-08. The sequence continues at coordinate 32,720 of PHDA01000020.1, read as the reverse complement.
TCATACTGCATATTTAACCCAATCTGAGAACCCACGGATGTGATATCAATCTCCTTTTCCAGTAATTCCTTAAGGTACAAAAGCGCCTCAGAAGCGGCTTCTGTGCCAAAATTTGTGATTAAAAAAGCTTTGACATAGTCCAGCTCTGATTTTAAAATCTTTCCGTCTGCCTTCATCACGGCAGATGACAAAACCAGCAAACTTACAAGAAAACTGTTTCGTTGCTCATTGCCATTACCATTACCTGAAATAAATTTTCCGTTCTCCAAAATTGACGCCATAGCAAAACCCAAAATTCCACCTATTGGCCCTGCTACAGCCCAGCCTATTGCCCCACTAATCCATTTACTGAAACCCATCTTTTATAATATTTCTTTTACCCTGTTTAAAACCTCAACTATCTGTGGCAGAACCGCTTTTTTACCATCGGTATAAATAATGAAATCTGCTCCTTTAGCTCTCTCCTCATCAGAACATTGGCGGCTCATTCTTTCTCTAACCTCAGCTTCGGTAATACCGTCTCTCTTCATAACTCGCTTAATTCTAACCTCTTCAGGGGCTACAACCACAATTACCTTATCTTCAATACCATGAAAAATTGGTGTTTCGAAAAAAATTGCACTCTCGAATACTACAACCTGCTCACCCAAACTCTTTTGGTTATCTCTCCAGATAACGAAATCCGACAAAACCCTTGGATGTACAATTTCATTAACCTTTTTTAAAAGATTGGGATTTGGGAAAATTCTCAGAGCCATTGCCCTTTTATCCAAACGCCCATCTGTGATAATACCTTTGCCCAGCAAACTTACCAGTTCACCGAGCAAAATATTGTCTGTTTCGTATAGCTCCTTAGCCCTCTGATCAGCTATGTATGATGGTACCCCCAAAGCTTTAAAAACTTTGATGGCATATGATTTTCCACTGCCAATACCTCCTGTGCAGACTAAGCAGATCATTAGAATATTTTATTGCTGACGTGAGTTTTTTGGAATTTCCAGAGTTATAGTGTCGGAATTGATGTATTCCAGGAGAACCTTATCCCCAAGACTTTCAATAATCATGGCTCTGACATCGCTGGAGAGAATGTAGAACATATCGCTATCTCCCGAAATTCTTCGAAAAAACCTGTTTTCAGGTGATATATAAAGAGTTTTACTCTTTCTGCCATATCTCTGCTGCAGTATATAAAAACCAGATGCCCTTCCTCTTATTGAGATCATCTTTTCAGAAGCTGACTCACCAGATCGACCTGGCAAAGTACTTTTAACTAAAACATTGTATTGAAAAAAGTGGCTGTAATCTCCTGACAATTTATGTACAGACCAGATTACAAAAGCAAGAAAGAGGCAGAACAGGAATAACAATATCTGTCTGCCTCTTTCATAACTTATCAGCTTTTTGTAAATATTTTTCATAGAGCCTGCGTCTCTATTTTCCGGCAGGTATATCTGTTATATCTTTTACAATTGCCGATTTGTCAATTCTAAGTTTAACGTTGCTGTCAACCTCAACCAGAATGTACTGCTCCTTAACTTCAGAAACAACTCCGTATATACCCCCTAAGGTTACAACTTTATCTCCTTTTGCAAGACTGCTGCGGAACCTGGCAAGATCTTTTTGTTTCTTCTGTTGCGGTCTTATCATAAAAAAGTACATTACGACAAATATAAGACCCATCATAATCAGAAAACTCCAGTTTCCTGTTTGAGCTGCCTCAGCTAAAAAAACATTAAAATTCATTTTTATCTTTATTTATTTATTAATACAAAATTAACTATTCTACTGACCCCACCAAACCTCTGCCCCTCTTTTCTATCTTACCCTCCTCTTTTAATGCAATAAGAATTTTGTCCAGCATTCCGTTTACAAAGACTTTGCTATTGGGTGTACTGTAATATTTTGAAAGTTCAACATATTCATTTATGGTGACTTTCAGAGGAATATCATGGAAAGTAACCGCCTCGGCTATTCCCATTACTATGAGTGCGATGTCGGTTGAGGCAAGCCTGTCTGTCTCCCAGTTAAGTACATACTTTGAAATCAGATCTGTATACTCCGAATATCTTATCAATGCTACATTTAATAGCCTAAGTGCGTAATCCCTGTCGTCATCTTTCATGAAAACCTGAGGGTGTTCTAATTTTGCATCAGGATTAAGTTGAGATAATTTTTTAAGTATTATGTTTATTACATAGGCAAGATCGTCTGACCAATAAAGATTGGCGTCCTCAACAAAACTATTTAGTTCATCACACTCCTCAAGCTCTTCTTCAAAAATCGCAGTTATCAGTTTCACGTCATTTTCAAAACTATCTTCGGCAGACTCCATATACGATTTAAAGTACTCCTTCTTAAGCAGCGAGCTAAAAATTTTCTTAGCAATTGAACTATGATCAGCCCATACCAAGCCTCTCTTACTGCAAAAGTCCCAAATCCTCGAATCCTCCTCCAAAAGAGAGATTACTCTGTTGTCTATAAATTTTCTATTGGGATTCACCTCTTCGGGTGAAGGGTGATACTTCTTAAGTCCTGAATCGATTTTTTTCTCTGCCAGAGTTTTTAGTGCCCCGGGAAGGGCAAGAAGGAGATAATACAACTCCTGAGTTTTACTGCAGCTCATTAAGAGCTCTTTTTCCGCTCCTGTTAAGGAGTCCGAACCTGAACTAATACGACTGAAAAGAACTTTAAAGACCTTGATACGAATCAATCTCCTGCTTATCATAAATGGACAAATTATCAAATATTTCACAAAGATAGATTTTTGTGCTTAAAAAATAATTTTATCTTTGTAAAACAAATTTAAATATGACAAAAATGTACTTCGAGGATTTTGACAACACGGATACGCATGAGCGCAACGGAGATGATGTTTTTTCAAAACCGGTAAGAGCAGGAAAAAGAACCTATTTCTTTGACGTAAAGGCCACTAAGAACAACGATTATTACCTTACAATTACTGAAAGTAAAAGGAGAATCGACAAAGATGGAAGGTTTGTTTACGACAAACACAAGATTTTTCTGTACAAAGAGGATTTTGAAAAATTCACTCAGGGCCTTGAAGAGATAATACAATACATTCGTGAAAGAATCCCAACAATCAATGAGAGAGGCCCGAAAGAGGCAGTTGCAAACTCCTTCTCAGATGTCAATTTCGAAGAACTTTAATATTAAGCTTATATAAAAAAAGCCGGCTCTTAATAAAGCCGGCTTTTTTTTGGAGGTACCCAGCAGATTCGAACTGCTGTACACGGTTTTGCAGACCGTTGCCTAACCACTCGGCCAGGGTACCATTAAGAGTGCGCAAAGATAGCCAATTTTTTTTACCCTCCAAAAGGATTATTTCTGTTTTGAAAATTTAATACTACTGAACAATATACCTCCAATTATCAGAAACAGACCAACAACTGTTGCAATGCCTATACTCTCTCCAAGTATAAAATGAATAAGAAATAGAGAAAGCACAGGTGAAAGGTAGGTTAGCTGGGTTACTGTAACCCTGTTGGTTGCCAGATTTAGCGCTTTACCCCATAAAATAAAGGTGAGTCCCATTTCAAAAACACCCACATAAATTCCTGCAAAAAGGCCTTTAAAAGATGGTAGTTCAGGTTGCATAAACATTAATATAACAATAAGATAGATACTACCGAAGAGAAAATTTGCAAACAACCCGGCTGAAGCATCATACTTAGTATCAATTTTAGATAGCCAGTATGTAGCCCAAATAAATGCACTTCCAAGAGCCAAAATTATACCAATCAATGAGAGTTTTCCTTCGGCAGATGCTGCGTTGTTTCCCGACAGCACCAGAATACCCGCAAAGCTTATTATTATTCCCAAAACCTGATACCATTTCATTTTCTGTTTTAGAAAGATAGAGATCATAATTATGAGAACAACCTGCCAGGAGTAGTTCAGGGGTTGGGCAATTTGCGCCGGCAGCAAAGAGTAGGCTTTGAACAGAACCATGTAATACAAAAATGGATTTAACAGGCCCATGAAAGCACTTTTGCCGAGTGATTTTGGTTCTGAAAAAATCGTGATTATACTACTCACTTTGCCTCTGATAAGAAGGTCTGCAAAGGATACCAAAAGGGCCGTTACAGAGGATATCAAAAGAAGCATGGTAAAATGCATCTCTTCAAGTGCAATTTTAAAAGCAGTAGCAACAGTCGACCAGAAGAGTACAACAATTCCTGCCAATAAAAGTGCTTTAGTTTGCCCTGTAATCCTTTTCATCTCTGTATAGGTGATGTGATTGCTGTTGTATTTTGGAAACAAGCATTGGATTCAATCCTGAATTTTCAGATAGAAATTTGGTCACCAAATCGCCAGCAGCAGGAGAGTTATGAGAGCCCAAAAGCGATCTCAGCCAGTCTTTTGGGAAAAAGATATCTCCTGTTTTTTGAATCTCCTCCAAAATTTCAAGAGAGGGAGTAATATATTTCACAGCCTCATCTCTTCTTAAATGGTGATTAAGCAGCGCAAGCGAAGCCGATGTCCATGGCTCAACTCCCCTGTTTTTAGCATCTTTAAGAGAGTTAAAGACCGAATCTCTCACTGTGGATAACGGAGAGGTTGATGGATAAATAGAATTGAACTCTGCCCTTCTAAGGTCACTTTTTAATCTCGAATATTGCTTTTTATATATGTATTGCCATTGCTCAGGCTCTCTTAAAGCCAACTCATATGAAAGTCTCATAAGGTCTCGCTCGCCAAGAGTAACAAGCTTTTGGTTATCTGGGTTTTCCCACATTTCAAATATATACTTAGTAGTTTCAGGGGAGACCGAAATCTCAGCCAGCACCCTTAAAATTTGCATTTTTCTCTGTCTGTCCGGATTCTTTACGAGAATATCCATCAGTATTTTTTCGACTTCAACGGGTAACGAATACTTCTGGGCAGTCGCAGAGATGTATCCAAGAAGTCTGGAGAATATTAATGGATTTTTCTCATTGGCCAACAAGCAGCTGGCATTTATAATGAATTCACTTGCGCTAAGATATCCCTCCTCCATATTTTCATAGAGGTTTATAATAAGTGATAATCTGGCAATGTCGCTACTTACTGTTCCTGATTTAATTTTTGCAAATTGCTCTCTTGCTTCATCTTTTGTCAGCAGAAAGAGGCCATATCCAATTCCATCTGAATTTATTATAGTATCAGAATTAATCTCTTGCTCCCAAACCAAACCTCGTTCGAACGGATCAGACTGAGTGTATGTGAGTGTATTATTATCTCTGATAACTCTGATATGAGGTCTGCCTTTTTCTTCAATCCAAACGCTGCTCCATTTTTTAAGATCTTCATCAGAAAGTTTATCCAGGATTTCAATAAGTTGACTCCATGATGCATTGGAATAGGCATAGGTGTTTAAATACTCTTTAATTCCCTTCCTGAAATTATCATATCCTACTTTCACTACAAGTTTTTCCATTACTATAGGAGCCTTGTTGTATATAATATTGCCATATACCAGGCCTGCATTTTTTAAATTGTCAAGTCTCTGCTGTACAGGGTTAGCTCCTGATGTCCTGTCTTCTGCATATGATGCCGGATAATATGCGTTTACAAAATTGACCTGATGATCAACATCAGGATATAAAGGAGATACAATCTGAGATGCAAACCAATTTGCAAATACCTCCTTTGTCCATACATCATCAAACCATGGCATTGTTACATAATCGCCAAACCACATATGTGCCGTTTCATGAGCAATAAGCTTGGCTCTGTCCATTCTCTCATTTAGCGTAGCCTCCTTCTCAAGAAACATTGTTCTGTCAGAGTATAGCGTTGCTCCGGTATGTTCCATTCCACCATACTGAAAACCGGGAATGATGGCAATATCATATTTTTCAAAAGGATATTTTATACCTGTGTACTCCTCCAGCCACTCCAGAGAGTGAAATATCTGATCTGAGATCTCTTTCCATTGAGAAATCTTTTCTATATCGCTCTCCTGATGATAGCAATTTATCACTCGGCCACTCTTCTCTGCATTAATAATGTTTAATTTACCTGCAACAAACGAGAAAAGATAAGTGGGAATCGGATCTGTCAGATTATATTTAATGTTTACCCTGCCATTCTCAAGAGTGTCAGCTTTATAAAGGCCTCCGTTGGCAACAGCATTCCACCCAAGGGGAATTGTAAGCGATAAATTATAACCGGCCTTAAGATCCGGTTGGTCAAAACATGGAAAGAGGGTCCTTGCTCTGTCTGGAACAAGCAAAGTATAAAGCAAATCATCTCTTCTGTTTAGCGATTGCTCTCCCGCTCGAAAGGCAAAATTTAGCACGTTATTACCCTTTTGGAGATATTTTTTGGATATTATTATGTGCTCATTTTTAAACTTCGGATCAATAAATGCACCGTTTACCTCAAGCTTTCCCATAATTCCGGAACCTTTGTATTCCGGTTTAAAATCAAGTATAACCGCCTCTTTATCAGACATAGAAAAACTTATCTCAGCACTTGCAATTATCTCAGAGGTAATTTCTGAAGGTAATTCAAAATGGAGGTTATAAACCAGGCTGTCAATCAAGTTTTTTCTAAAAACGGCAAGCTCTCTGCTCACACCATCATCAAAAAGTTTATCAGGTGCACTGGAGCAACCAGACAGAAAGAGCAATGCAATTATTAAATATTTTCCAAATTTTATCGTCATATCCAATTGATTAACCATTATAAATTATTAATAATCAACCCCGAAAGCATCTCTTCAAGATAATGGGCATCAATTTGGTCGAATGAGTTTAGTGTATCACTGTCTATATCCAGAACGGCTACAACAGTTTTGTTATGAAAAACAGGGACTACAATCTCAGATTTTGATAGTGAGCTACAGGCAATATGGCCTGGAAACTGGTCCACATCAGGAACGACAAGAGTCTTCTGTTCTTTCCACGCAGTGCCGCAGACTCCTCTTCCGTAGGCAATTCTTGTGCAAGCAACAGGCCCCTGAAAAGGGCCTAAGACGAGGACTTCTTTGCTAGTGTCTTGGATATCTCTCTTTACCAGATAGAAGCCCACCCAGAAAAAACCGAATGTCTCTTTAAGTGCAGCGGCAATATTGGCTAGATTGGCGATTGTATCAGGCTCGTATGCTGTAAGTGATTTAATCTGAGGAATCAGCTCCTTGTAAACATCTGATTTTTCAGACGATAAAATCTCTATCTTTTCCATAAATGCAGTTTAGTGTTTATTTACCACAAATATATGAAAAGGGAGGATAAATTACTCTACATAGAGCACAAGGCCTTTCAGGTATTCGCCTTCGGGGTGATATATGCTCACCGGATGATCGGCAGGTTGAGATAGCCTTCCAATTATTCTCACCTCTCTACCTGATCGGGCTGCCGCCGAAAAAACGGCCTCTGTAAATGATTTTCGGTCAACTACCTGCGAACAGCTATAGGTAAACACAACTCCTCCGGGAGATACTTTACTTATGGCCTCGAAATTAAGTCTTTGGTATGCCCTTAAGGCATTTTGAAGTGAATCTCTGTGCTTGGCAAATGCGGGAGGATCAACTATTATCAAATCATATTGATCTCTCTGTGATTGCCTTAAAAACTCAATTGCATCTGTACAGAATGAATTGTGTACCTGACCGGCACTGATAAGTGAGGCCTCCCTGTTAAGGGCAACATTCTTTTCAAGCATCTCAATAGCAGGTTTAGAGCTGTCAACCGAGTCAACCAGCTGAGCACCTCCGGCCAAAGAGTAGATTGAAAAACCTCCTGTATAGGAGAATAGGTTAAGTACCCTCTTACCTTCTGAGTGGCTTTTAACTAACATTCTGTTTACTCTCTGGTCCAGAAAAAAACCGGTCTTCTGACCACCTTCCCAGTCGATCATAAACAGGTGACCATTCTCTTTTATAATTGATTTTGCCAGTGATTCTCCCCAAATATATCCATCGCCAAGATTAAGGCCTGCTTTAAATGGCGCAGTTGAAGAACTTTTATCATAAACGGCTCTCAGTGAGCTACCGTAAACGTCTCTTAATGCGTTTGATATTGATTCCCGCGAGTGGAACATTCCGGCAGAGTGAGCCTGCATTACTGCAACTCCGTCATAATAGTCAATAATTAAACCGGGAAGCATATCACCTTCACCGTGAATAAGTCTGTAGGCATTGGTTTCAGAGGTTCCTTTTAAAACCTCTTTTTCTCTCATTTTAAGAGCAGCAGTGAGTTTGTTTTTCCAAAAATTACCCTCAAATACAGAATGGTCAAAGCAAAGCATTCTTACAGCTATACTTCCCCTTTGAAAATGACCAGCTCCAAGATACTCTCCATCTGACGATATAACCTCACAAACGTCACCCTCCTGAGGGTTTCCCTCAGTTTCGTGTATGGCTCCGGAGAAGATCCAGGGATGGAATCGCTTTAAAGAATCTTCTCTTCCCCTCTTAAGGTAAATTTTTGACATCAGGTTTTGGGGTGCTTAGTAATTTAAGGTACATTTTAAGGCATATCCAAGCATCAATAGCTGCATAGTTTATTTGGGCAGGAGAGAGTTCCGATGTTTCCCAGTTTGATAACTGCTGAGATTTTGAGACTCTCATACCAAGAATAATAGCTGCCATTTTTCTAACGCTCTTATCCATAATACCCCATCCCGATGCAATTGATTGCAAGTCAACGAATCCTCTGGCAATAAATTTTGTATGAAATTGTAATGACTTTATATCATCGTGAACCGCCGCCCCTACTTTGAGAATTTTTGTAGTTGAAAGAATTTTCGCAAGTTCCGGAGGAATTCCGGTATTGTGAAGTCTGAAAATATACGCTCTCTCTACGCCTGCCAGTTGAAGTAAGGCAACACTGTTTCTTTTTGTGTTAGCTGTAAAAGATGGTTTGGTTTCGGTGTCAAATCCAATAATCTTTTGCGTATTTAAATAGTTTACAGCTTCGTAATAGATATTGTCAACTTCATTAACAACCTTTACGGGGCCATTAAATTCAGCTGTATGTAATACCTCAACCTCTTCTGGGTTTATTTTGGGACTAAAGCTCATCACTTTCCAAATAATTCTTAATTAATGCATAACTGAAAGGAAGTCTTTCCTTAATTCTTGAGAGATTATCTGAGTTTATATTTTTAAAAGAAAATGGTACAACATGTACAGATTGTTCATCTGAACCAATACTCCTTCCATATTTGAATTCAAATTTCAGGTTACCGTTATCATCTTTAAATTCAGCAGATAAATCTGGATGAGCAACTGAAATATAACCCTTTAAGATGTTACCCTTGTTGTCTCTTTTTAGATTTTTATCTGCGAAAAGCGTTTTAAAAGCCTCCTTAGCTGTATTAACAGCCGGATCTATAAAAACGACCTCTTCGGCAAGAACTTCATCATAAATATTAACACCATCTTGAGAGTATGCCCTGAGTTCATCCACAACTTTTATCAGTGTATCAATAAGGAACGGATAGTGAGTACATCCTAAAATAACGCTGCTCATCTTAACTCCCGGGTTCTCTCTTCTGTGTTTTTCGATCAGGGTTACCATATGGAACCTGGCATAGTTGCCTGAAGAATTCAATTGTATGTGTTCAACTTCTCCCTTTTCATTTTTACTTACAAGCAAAGAGTTGTCAGAAGTATCAAACTTGTAAAATTTCATCAAATTTGTGTCAATACCATCCGGAAACTCACCCAGTTTGGGGCCTCTGTAATTCTCTCTGATCTCAGATGAGCCTCTAAGAATATAATCTATCTCCGAATCAACAGCCTCCGCAAAACCAAGACCTCCCTGATTTACAACCTTCAAAGGAGCTTTATATCTCTTATCTGCTACATATTTCACCAATGCATTTTCATATCCTCCGGAAGAGATAGTACCTACCGTCGCCATCACTCCTACTGCAAAAGGATCTGCAGAAAGTGTTGATATTACTGACATTGCTCCATCGACTCCAGCTTCAATTACTCCAATTGGTTTTACACCTGTACCGCTTAAACTAAGAAGCGTTTTTACATCTTCAAGACCGTATGCAGTAGCAGTATTGCAGGCAATTACTACCATTTTTGTTCGGTTAGGTTCGGAGGTAAGAAATAGTGCATCTTTGATAATTAGTTCGCGCAAATAGTCAGTTTTGTTTTGAGATGAGTAAACACCGTATGGCATATTAGCCTGATCTGCAAGATAAATGAAATCCTCACCATCAAAATCAAGAATGCCATCAGGTATCTCCTCTCCCGTTTTATTGTCAAAATAGTCCATAGAGAGAAACTGCTCCATTACTGTTAATCCGCCTGTACCTGAGTCAAACATTCCTATCGGAAGATTTTTCAGTTTGGCAGGATAACTGTTGTATGAGGCATAAAATAAAGACGATTTGTCATTAAGAGCTTTGTCCGAAAGGGCTACTTCGTTTTTTTTGTTATCTGCTCCACATGAGAACAATATCACAATGCACAAAGCCAATAGTGTATTTCTACTTTTCATAGCTAAATTCTCCGTTTTCGGTTACTAATATGACTTCGGGAGCAGAGGCTTTCTCTACCCTTCCGATTATCCTTGCATCAACACCATACTTTTTTGATATGGCAATAATCTCTTCAGCTGACTCTGGTTTTACATAAAGTTCAAGTCTGTGACCCATATTAAACACCTTGTACATCTCGCTCCAGGAGGCCGATGACTCTTGTTGAATATACCTGAATAGCGGAGGTACAGGAAACATATTATCCTTAATAACTCTGTTTTTGTCTATAAAATTGAGCACTTTAGTCTGACCACCTCCCGAACAATGAACCATCCCGCTAACAGAATCTCTGTATTTGGATAAGATCTCCTTAATAACCGGCGCATAAGTTCTGGTTGGCGATAATAATAGCTTTCCGAAAGTCAATCCGGTCTCAGGCTCTATCTCGTCAAGCTTTTTTGTGCCTGTATAGGCTAAATCTTTAGGAATCTGAGAATTATAACTCTCCGGATACTTTTCCCCTACACATGACGCAAAAAGATCATGTCTGGCAGAGGTAAGTCCGTTGCTTCCGGTTCCTCCATTGTACTCATCCTCATATTCAGCCTTGCCAAATGAAGCCAGTCCAATAATCACATTGCCTGCAGTTATTCTTGAATTGTCAATAACCTCAGACCTCTTAATTCTTGCACAAACTGTACTGTCCACTATAATTGTTCTCACAAGATCACCTACATCGGCAGTTTCTCCTCCGGTAAGGTGTATATTAATACCGTATTCTGCCATTTTACAGGCAAAAGTTTCAGATCCTGATATAATGGCTGCAATAACTTCGCCGGGTATTCTGTGTTTATTTCGGCCAATGGTTGAAGATAGCATTATGTTGTCGACAGCTCCCACGCAAATAAGATCATCGGTGTTCATGACAATGGCATCCTGTGCAATTCCGGCCCAAACACTCATGTCTGATGTCTCTTTCCAATATACATATGCTAGCGACGATTTGGTTCCGGCACCATCGGCATGCATTACAATGCAGTAATCGGGGTCGTTTGATAGAAAATCAGGCACAATTTTGCAGAAAGCTTTTGGAAAAAGCCCTTTATCAACATTCTCGATAGCTTTGTGTACGTCCTCTTTGGATGATGAAACCCCTCTGTGGGCGTATTTTCTTGCGTCTTTACTGCATTCTGTCATATTTATTATCTTAAAAAGAGTAGTTCTCTGTACTTTGGAAGCGGCCATAACTCATCATCAACCAGCATCTCCAGTTTATCAACGGTTATTCTGATTTTTGATATGTATGGGAGTACATATGCGGAGTAAGACTCTGCTCTTTCGGGATAAGAGGCAATTACATTGGCCTCTTTTCTTGCCTGTACAAGTGCGTGAAAATCCTCTCTTAGTTGCTGAATATAGCCGGAAATTTTTCGAATGCTAACAAGCTGACGTTCCGACATAACTTTATATTCCTCTTCAGAGAAGAGCTCTTTAAGTCCTAAAACATTTTGGATTAACGAGTTTTGAAACTTTATTGCTGTAGGAATTATGTGATTAATGGTCAAGTCACCTATAACCCTTGCCTCAATTTGTAATTTTTTGATGAAAATTTCATTCAAAACCTCGTATCTTGCCTCCACCTCTCTTACACACAAAACTGCTGTCTCTTCCATCAACTTGATTGTTTTCGGGTCAAGATAAGCCCTGAAAGCCTCAGGTAAATCGGATATTCCCTTAAGACCTCTTCGAGCAGCCTCTTTGTGCCACTCTTCGCTATATCCATTACCCTCAAACCTTATCGCCTTGGAATCAATAATAAACTGACGGATAATTTTAAGGAGTGCATCATCTTTGGACAGCCCTCCGGAAATCTCCTTGTCCACCAAAGACTTAAAATTTGAAAGTTGTTGTGCGACTGCTGCATTAAGGACAAACATTGATGAGGCAACATTAACAGAAGAGCCTACTGCCCTAAATTCAAATCTGTTACCAGTGAATGCAAATGGCGAGGTCCTGTTTCTATCAGTGTTGTCCGGCAAAATTTCAGGAATCTTACCTACAATGTCAAGTTTGATTGCTTTGTTTTCAACAGAATCATCTGTTATCAGCATATTTTCAATTGAGTCGAGCAGTTCTGTAAGTGTAGTTCCACAAAAAACTGACATTATTGCCGGAGGCGCTTCGCTTCCGCCCAGACGATGTGAATTATTAAGAGATGCCACGCTTGCCATCAGCAGGTGATGGTGCTCGTAAACAGCTTTAATTACAGAGACAAAAAAACTGAGAAACTGTATGTTAGTTCTAGGGGTTTTACCTGGTGACAAAATATTAACACCCTGATCGGTAACCATTGACCAGTTACAGTGCTTACCTGAACCGTTTATTCCGGCAAAGGGTTTTTCATGGAAAATAACCTTAAGTTTATGTTTCTTGGCAATCTTTCTCATAAGAATCATCATCATCAGATTATGATCTACAGAGAGGTTAGCCTCAGCAAAATAGGGTGCAAATTCAAACTGGTTTGGAGCAACCTCATTATGTCTTGTTTTCAGAACAACACCTAATTTAAATGCTTCTGTTTCAAAATCTTTCATAAAGCACATAACCCTTGAAGGTATAGCGCCAAAATAGTGATCCTCCAGTTGTTGGTCTTTTGCAGATGTGTGGCCAATCAGGGTTCGGTTACAAAGCATAAGATCGGGCCTTGCTCTGAATAATGCCTCGTCCACTACAAAATATTCCTGCTCTATGCCAAGCATCACATTAACCCTTGATGTCTTTGCATCAAACATTTTGGAAAGCTCGGTTGCTGCTTTATCAAGTTGCTGTAATGATTTAAGATGGGGAGTCTTCATGTCAAGTGACTCACCTGTATAGGCAACGAAAACAGATGGTATACACAGAGTTTGGTCTATTATAAACGCAGGTGAAGTTGGATCCCATGCGGTATAACCTCTTGCTTCAAATGTGTTTCTTAAACCACCGTTTGGAAAACTGGATGCATCAGGCTCCTGCTGAACAAGAGCATCACCTTTGAAATTCTCAAATACCCCCCCGTTTTTTGAGGGATCTACAAAAGCTTCATGCTTCTCGGCAGTTGCATCTGTCAGAGGATGAAACCAGTGAGTGTAGTGAGTCGCTCCCCTTTCGATAGCCCAGGCTTTCATACCCGAAGCAATCTGGTTAGCAACTCCCCTGTCAATCTTAACTCCGTCATTAATTGCCAGTTGTACAGCATCGAAGGCTTCAGCCGAAAGATATCGGCGCATCTTCTCTACATCAAAGACATTTTGACCAAAGTATTGAGAAACAGGTGCGTTTTCAAGGTAAAATCTCTCGGCTTTATGGCCTGAGAACTCGTCTAATGCCCTTTTTCTGAAACTACTCATTGTCTTTACTTATTAATCGGGCAAATGTAATTATAATTTTACAAAGAGATGATATTTTTTGTACTTTTGCTTAAATAACCAAACTCTTTAAAAATGAAACAGACTGCCACTTTCCTGACAATTATGATGTGCTTTCTAATTGGAAGTTCACTCAGTGCACAAAACAACAACATTCAGAAGTATATCGAATCACTAAAGCGAGATACTCTTTTTACAGATGCAGTAGTTGGAATAATGGTAACTGATTCAAAAGGGAAGACAATTGCCTCCTGGAACCCTGACATGCCTTTACTTACGGCATCTACCATGAAAACCATCAGCACAGGCATGGCGCTTACTGTTTTAGGAAAAGAGTACCGGTTTTCTACCAAACTTGCCCATGACGGTTACATAAAGGATGGCGTTCTTTATGGTAATCTGTATATAATCGGAGGTGCAGATCCTACCCTTGGATCAAAGGACACACTGGCTACACCTGTTGAGACTCTGTTTGCAAAATGGAAAGAGGCAGTTATAGCAAACGGAATCAAGCGTATAAACGGGAACCTGGTAGCAGATGACCGCTTTTTTGAACCGGAAATTGTTCCTGAGAGCTGGGCATGGAACAACATAGGCCCATCTTACGGAGGCGGAACATCAGGTTTGTCATTTAACGAGAATTTACAATTTTTCAACTTCAGGCCAGGCTTGAACAAAGGAGATAAAGTACTCTTTAATAAGGTTTACCCTGAGATTCCGGAGATGAAATACATCATTAATCTGACAACGGCAGAAAGAGAGAGAGGCAGGTCATCATATCATGTCTCTGACCTTGCACGTGTGGGTCGTTTCTCAGGAAGTGCAGCACTGGGAACAGATTCAGTATTGATAACAGTCGCCAATAAATACCCACATTTGAGTTGCGCACTCGAATTTCGTAAGTATCTTGAATTGTATGGAATATACAGCAATTCAGAGATTTTGGATGCAAGAGATAATAATCTTCCAAAAGAGGAGTCTTTAATAGTAATTGATGTTACATATTCTCCTTCTCTGGCTTCAATTATAAATGTAACGAACCGAATCAGCAACAATTTTTATGCAGAGACACTTCTTAAGATGGTTGGCAAACAGATGACCGGCATTGGTTCGTATGACTCTGCCAGGGTTTCTGTGCAGAGGCTGTTAAAAGAGATGGGGCTTAAAACAAAGGGTTATACTCAGGCTGACGGAAGCGGTCTCTCCAGACAGAACTACGTATCAGCTAGATTTTTCTGCAATTATTTCGCAAAGATGAAAGAAAACCCTAACTTTGATTTGTTTTTCAACTCCCTGCCACAACCGGGAAAGCCGGGAACACTCAGAAGTGTTCTCAGCAATGAAAAACCGGCTGACAAAGAGAGAATCCACGCCAAAAGCGGTTCTCTGGCCAATGTCAGATGTTATGCAGGATATTCAGTAAGAAAGAATGGGGAGTTAATTCACTTTGCCATTCTTGCGAATAATTTTTCTGCCAGGACTGCACAAATGCAGGTAGGAATTGAGGGATTTATGAGAGAACTAACAAAATATTAAAATAAATTAAATAAACATGTTAACACTTTCCAAAAAAGCTAATGAAATGCCGGCTTCTCCTATCAGGAAGCTTGTACCTTATGCAGACCAGGCCAAAAAAAGAGGCGTAAAAGTTTACCACCTGAACATAGGTCAGCCTGACATAGCCTCTCCCAAAGAGGCTCTTGATGCTGTTAAAAACATTAAACTTGATTTGATCTCATACCCTCATTCTGCAGGTATTGAATCATACAGAGATGGTCTTGTAAAGTACTACGAATCTGTAAACATTCATGTAACCGCATCTGAGATCAATATTACCAACGGTGGCAGCGAGGCTCTTCAAATAGCACTTGCCGTTACCTGCAATCCGGATGATGAGGTAATTGTAATGGAGCCATTTTATACCAATTACAACTCCTTTGCTGTTCAAAACAGTGTAAAACTGGTTCCTATAGCAACCAGCATCGATAACGGATTTGCTCTTCCTGAAATCAGCGAGTTCGAAAAACTAATTACTCCAAAAACAAAAGGTATAATTATTTGCAGTCCTGGAAATCCTACCGGAACCCTATATCCAAAAGAGGCAATTGCAAAACTTGGTGAAATTGCCAAAAAACATGAACTTTTCATCTACTCCGATGAAGTTTACAGAGAGTTCTGTTATACAGATGACCCTCACTTTTCTTGTATGCACCTTAAGGGATTAGAGAACAATGTAATTTTAATTGACTCAGTTTCTAAAAGATACAGCTTATGCGGAGTAAGAATCGGAGCTATTGTGTCAAAAAACAAAGAGGTAATGAGTGCCGTTCTCAGATACGCCCAGGCGAGACTTTGTTCTCCTGCTCTCGGACAAATTGCATCTGAAGGTGCTCTTGCCACACCAAAGGAGTATTTCGAGGCTGTTCGCACTGAGTATATGAACAGAAGAGATGTAATGGTTGAGATGCTTAATAAAATGGAGGGTGTTAAAACACCTATGCCAATGGGAGCCTTCTACACAATTGCCAAACTACCTGTTGATGATAGTGATAAGTTTGCTCAGTGGCTTCTTGAAGAATTTCATTACGAAAATCAAACGGTTATGGTTGCCCCTGCAGCAGGCTTTTATGCTACTAAGGGTAAAGGTACAGATGAGGTGAGAATCGCTTATGTTCTTAAGATAGAAGATCTTAAAAACGCAATGAAATGTCTGGAAGTTGCACTTAAACAATATCCCGGACGTACAATTTAATATTGTATCCATAAATATGAATTACCGGCTTGAAGCAATTCAAGCCGGTTTTTTTATAATAAATCAGATAATCTGGTCACAGCTATCAATATGAGCAGAACCAGAAATTCAACCCTTCTGTTTGAAGAGGTTGACTCATGAGTAACGTATTCAGATACAATCAAAGAAAATGGGATCGAGATAAGAAAAAAGAAACTTGGTTGTACCGCAGGATATAAAACAGATACTATACTTAAAACAACTAAAAAAGCAATATTCCTTGACACAGCCGCCGACTTAAGAATTTTATAAGTCCCGGAAAATCTTCCTACCATCATTATTGATCTGAAAAATATTATTATGAATGAGATAATCAATACTCCTCCGGCAATACTATCAATTTTTAAGACCGGGGCAGATATAGCCTTAAAGTCATTTGCAATTCTATCAATTATAACTCCTGAATCGCCATAAAAAAGATACCTTGCAGATATTGTAAATACATAAGGTAAAGCAATCATGAGTAGAGCAATCACTATGTTCCTAAACTCAAAAGAGCTTGATTGCAGCGAATAGTACAAGATCAAAGGAACAATTACAAGTAGATGAAAGTCGAATAATGTTGCAGTAGATATGAATAGAACAGATAAAACAATGTTTTTATCATTATCCTTTGTAAAGAGCGACATGTATATTGATGCGAGAACAAGAGGAGCAGCAACGAAACTACCGGAAAAGACAAGAGCAGAAGGTGGTGTCAATACAAAAATTATAAACAATAATGGTGCAGTTGCTAAAGGATTTCCACAATTGAATACTTTGGTATTATAAAAAAACAAAAGAGCAGATGTCAAAAGAATTAACCCTATAACAACAACAGCCGACCAATCAGAAGTGAGTGATTCTGTATTAAAAAATTTTGAGAGCAGAGGAAGTGTTTCAGGCTTTAATTTTTCAAAACTAAAGACATTAAGTTTAAGTGAAGAGAGCAACATCAGAATTGCATACAAGCCCAGAAAGATGGGCGAGTATACAAATCTGTATCGTGCTATTTCTCTCATATCAGGTCAAGACCAATATCTCTCCTGTAATATTTATCTTTAAAATCAATCAGTTCAACCAGATTATAAAGTCTCTCCCTACCCCTTATTATGTCTGATTCGGTAACAGTAAGAGCCATAACTCTACCTCCGTTTGTTACAATTTTACCCTCTTTACAGGCTGTTCCGGAATGGAACAGAGTTTCACCATTAAATGACTCAATTCCTTTAATTTCATGTCCTATCTGGTACTCCTGAGGATAACCACCTGATACCATAACTAAAGTTAAAGCTGTGTGATCGAATATTTCAATTCTTTCTTTATTCAGTTCACCCCTGCCCATAGCAGCCAAATGAGCTAGCAAATCACTCTTAATTCTAGGCATTACAGCCTCTGTCTCAGGATCTCCCATTCTCACATTGTACTCTATTACATATGGAGAACCTCCGCAATTCATGAGCCCTATAAACACAAAACCCTTATAATCAGGACACTCTCTTTTCAATCCCTCAACGGTAGGTTTTATTACTCTCTCCTCAACTCTCTTCATAAAGAGTTTGTCAGCAAAAGGGACAGGTGAAACAGCACCCATGCCTCCGGTGTTAAGCCCTTTGTCTCCATCACAAATTCTCTTGTAATCCTTAGCTTCAGGAAGAATAAGGTAATCCTGTCCATCTGTAAGTACAAAAACCGACAGTTCAATACCTTTAAGAAATTCCTCAATAACTACCTTGTCACCAGCTTTTCCAAATTTTCCAGACAAAATCTCACGTAATTCCGACTTTGCCTCCCTAAGATTGTCAATTATGAGAACGCCCTTTCCTGCTGCAAGTCCATCTGCCTTCAACACATAAGGAGCTCTAAGAGATTCAAGGAAACGATCGGCATCATTTAAAGAGGATGAATCAAATGATTTATACTTGGCAGTTGGCACTCCCCATCTCTGCATAAAGGCCTTTGCAAAGTCTTTACTCCCCTCAAGTCTTGCTCCATGGGAGCCGGGTCCGATAAAAATTACCTCTTTAAGCCTTGAATCAGACTCGAAAAAGTCTCTTAATCCATTTACAAGAGGATCTTCGGGACCAACAACAACCATATTGATTGAGTTATCAATTACAGCCTTTTTAATAGATTCAAAGTCCTTAATATCAATTTCAAGATTCTCAGCAACAGCTAATGTACCCGGATTACCGGGTGCACAGAAAAGTTTTGTTAAAAGGGGACTTTTAGAAATTTTCCAGGCAATTGCATGTTCCCTGCCTCCGGAACCGATAATCAGAACTCTCATCTTTTTTGGGCAAAATTAATAATAAATTACCTTTGTGGGACATTTTCGAAAAGCTATGAAGTACATTCCATACCTGTTGACGGTTTTTTCCTTATCCATACTCTCCTGTTCGGGAGATATGATTCCTTCTAAGGATATGCCAAAGATTATTGCCGACATCTATATGGCCGACAGATATGTTACATCAGATTATAAGAAGGTTTTAATGGCAGATACAGCAAGAATTTACGAAGCTGTATTCAACAAATATGGCTATACATCAAAGCAATTCACAAAAACAATAGATTTTTATATAACCCGTCCCGTAAAGCTTAAAGAGTTCTACTCAAAGGCAAAGAAAATACTGGAAGAACAGGAGAATGAAATATCGTTGTTCCTTGATATGAAGAGTTTAGAACAGCAAAAATCGGCTTCATTCAAAAAAATTATTGAACAGGCAGGTGAAATAATCCTTTACAAAACTAATGAGAGAGCCTTAAGGTGGATTTTTGTTCCGGAAAGTTATCCCCGTTTAAATATTTCTGCGGGAGATTCTTTGTCTGATATCTTCGAAACACCCCAAATGGCAAAGTGGTGGATAAACAATTTTAAACAAGACACCACAAAATTTACATTGATTCTGAAAAATGAGAAAAATCGCAGCACAATACATATTCCCTCTGAATTCACAGAGTCCGGTCCGCAGAGGGACAGTGACCTTAGATAATGATGGCACAATACTCGAAACGGGAGTATTGGAAGATGAGACAGAGAGTACAGAATTTTATAACGGCATACTTATCCCCGGATTTGTAAATTCTCACTGCCATATCGAACTCTCTCACCTAAAAGGTCACTTTGCAAAAAAAACAGGAATGGCAGGCTTTATAAGCCAGATAAGAGAACTTCGCTATGTGGCAGACGAAAATGGCAGGTCAGAGGCTATTGAGGCAGAGATGGAAAAGCTTTACACTTCAGGTGTTTCTGCCATGGCGGATATAAGCAACAGCTCCGAAAGTTTTACTGCGAAGTCAAGGTCAAAAATGTACACCAGAACCTTTCTTGAGGTTTTTGGCAGCGAAGAGGCAGATATGCCAAAGATTATCTCTTCGGTAAGAGAGTTGACAAGACTGGCTGCTGAGTTTGGAATTGATGCTGCCCCAACCCCCCACTCATGTTACACAATGAGCCCGTCTCTTTTAAAAGAGTCCTCAGCAGATGCAATTAAAGCCGGTTGGTTATCTTATCATAATCAGGAGAGCTGGGAGGAGGAGGAGTTGATAATCAAAGGTAGCGGCCCTCTTTACAATGATTACAAATCAAGAGGACTAAGTACACCACCCGTTACAGGAAAACCATCATTGTTCTATTTTCTTGATATTATCAATTCAATCAAGGGTGAAATCGAAGAGAAAATTCTTCTTGTTCACAATACATACACCGATGAACAAAGCGTAAGATTCGCAATTGAGAGGCTAAAAAACCTATACTGGGCAGTTTGCCCCTTGTCAAACCTTTTTATTCATGATGCACTTCCTCCGCTTGACTTGCTAAGAAGACTAAATGCAAACATAACTTTGGGAACCGACTCATTATCAAGCAACGACACACTCTCCATGGTTGATGAGATAAACTGTGTTCATAAATTTTTTCCAAATATCCCACTAAATGAAATACTAGAATGGAGTTCATTTAATGGTGCACGTTTTTTGGGGATTGAAGATAAATTCGGATCTTTGGAAAAAGGCAAGAGGCCTGGCATAATTTTGGTTGATAACATCGACTGGAAAACCATGAAACTTACCGAAAAGAGTAAATCAGTAAGGCTTGCTTAAATTGAAAATCTATGTCAACGATTCTGTTCAATGAAATAGTATTTGGGCCGATAATAAGCCGCAGGCTGGGGGTTTCACTTGGGGTGAATCTACTCCCAAGATTCGGCAAGTATTGCAATTTTGACTGTATCTACTGCGAATGTGGCTTTAACAGTGACGGAAAATCAGATACGAAGCTTCCAGAAATTCTGCAGGTTAGAGAGGCACTTCTTAATAAAATCGCAAACCACGACAGAACACTGGGAGATATTGACACAATAACCTTTTCAGGCAATGGAGAACCCACAATACACCCATCATTTCCTGAGATAATTGATCTGGCATTGGATATAAGAGACCTCTATGCACCTAAAGCCAAGGTCTCTGTATTAACCAACGGGTCTGGTCTCTCTAAACCAAAAATAAAAGAGGCATTGAAAAAAGTTGACAATGCAATCATAAAGATTGACTCAGCCTTTGACAAAACAGTCAATCTTATTGACCGACCTCAATTCCCCTACTCTGTTGAAAAAGTTATAAAGGATCTGGAAGACCTTAAAGGAGTTTTTGTATTACAGACAATGTTTCTAAGGGGAGAGTACAACGGAGTAAAAATTGACAACACCTCAAAGGAGGAGGTTGAGGGTTGGTACCAGGTTGTCAGAAGAACTAGTCCAAGAGAGATAATGGTCTATACAATAGATAGGGAGACTCCTGCGCAAGATCTTCAAAAGGTTACGGTTCAAGAGATGGAGCAGATAGTCAACCCACTTAGAAATTCCGGCTTAAAAGTATCGGTAAGCGGATAGTAACTTAAACAAAACCAATTATGAGAATTCTTATACAAAGAGTCACATCTGCATCCGTTATTTCAAACGGAGTAAAAACGGGTGAGATTGGTAAAGGTATGCTTCTACTGGTAGGATTTGAAGATTCAGACACACTTTCTGACATTGAATATGCGGTAAGAAAATGCACAAATCTTCGTATATTTGATGATGAGGCTGGGGTAATGAACCTCTCTGTTAAAGAGACCAACGGAGAGATCTTAATTGTAAGTCAGTTCACGCTTCATGCGCTTACAAGAAAAGGGAACAGACCCTCCTACATTAAAGCAGCTAAGCCTGATAAGGCAATACCGCTTTATGAAAGTTTTATTTCTGCTATGGATGCCGAAATGTTAAAAAGTAGCCATGCAGGAATTTTTGGAGCAGATATGAAGGTTTCACTAGTGAACGACGGTCCGGTAACAATCTGGATAGACACAAAAGAAGCGAAAGAATAAAAAGAAGAAAAGTAAAAAAGTAAAAAAGAATTAATAAGATATGCAATTGAATTTAAACGAGCTTGAAGCAGTAAAGGCGAATCTAGAAAAGTGGAACAGGCCTGAAATTCTTTCAAACTGTATTGGACTGATGGATCTTACATCCTTGAATCATACCGACACAGTTTCAAAAATTGAATCTATGGTTCATAAGGTAAACCTTTTTAAAGAGAAGTTTCCACACTATCCACAGGTTGCTGCAATTTGTGTCTACCCCAATTTCACAAAAACTGTAAGAGAAATTTTAAAAGATAAAAGTGTGAAACTTGCGGTTGTAGCCGGAGTTTTTCCTAGTTCACAAAGTTTTCTTGAAATCAAATGTGCCGAATGTAAAATGGCCTCCCAAGCTGGTGCTGACGAAATTGACATTGTATTGTCTTTGAGTCACTTTCTGGAAGGCGAATACGAAAAAGCATCAGAGGAGATAAGAGAGATTAAAAAATCTGCAGGAAAGGCTCACCTGAAAGTAATTCTTGAATCGGGCACTTTAAAGGAACCCGAACAGATTTACAAGGCATCAATGCTTGCGATGGAAGCAGGTGCTGACTTTATAAAAACATCAACCGGAAAAACAGAACCGGCAGCCACACCCGAAGCCGCTTATGTTATGTGTAGTGCAATTAAAGATTTCCATAACAAAACTGGTATTAAAGTGGGCTTCAAACCGGCAGGGGGCATAGTAACGCCCAAAGATGCAATCCTTTACTACGCCATTGTAGATTCTGTACTTGGAGAAGATTGGCTCAACCCTCATCTTTTCAGACTTGGTGCCAGCAGGCTTGCAAACAATATATTATCAGAACTTGAAAATCAAACAATATCCTATTATTAACTGTTGTCAATTAATGAGCAACATAAAAATATAAGATTATGAGAAAGAGATTATTTACCAGCTTATTAATGCTGACCATTGCAACATATGCTTTATCACAGGATTACACCAGAGCAATCGGACTCAGATTTGGGTCAAGCGTTGGTGCCAGTTACAGACAATTTCTCAACCCCGGAACTGCAATTGAAGGAATACTGGATTTGGATATTCTACACAAAGATCACATGAAGATTAAGGTAACAGGTATTTATCAATTTCATAAAAACATCAATGTTGACGGCCTCTCATACTATTTTGGGCCAGGTGCCTCTGCAGGTATTTATGTAGGAGATTCAAGCGGCTTTCTGATGGCTATAGATGGAATGCTTGGTTTAGAGTATAAGTTTCCTAACGCCCCAATAGCACTTTCATTTGACTGGAATCCTAAGGTTCAGATAATTACCAATGCAGGCTTTAAGTCTGACAACTTTGGCCTTACGGTAAGATTTACATTGTAAATAATTAATAACTAAATATATAAAAGATGAAAAATTACATTCAGGAGAACAATGAGCGATTCCTTACGGAGCTCTTCGAACTTTTAAGAATCCCATCAATCAGCTCAATGGCAGATCATAAGCCCGATATGCAAAAGGCAGCGGAGAAGTACGTTCAACTTCTACTAGCAGCAGGTTGTGACAGAGCAGAAATTTATCCGACCAAAGGGCATCCTGTTGTGTTTGCAGAGAAGATAATCGATAAGACAAAACCTACAATCCTGGTTTACGCACACTACGATGTTCAGCCTGCTGACCCCCTCAACCTGTGGACAACTCCTCCATTTGAACCACAAATCAGAGACGGTGCCATTTATGCAAGGGGTGCAAACGACGATAAAGGCCAGGGATTCATGCACGTAAAGGCTTTTGAATATCTTGTTAAGACAAACCAACTTAAATGTAATGTCAAATTTATTATTGACGGTGAGGAGGAGATAGGCTCTCCAAGTCTTCCTGAGTGGGCAATTGCACACAAAGAGATGCTTGCATGCGACGACATTCTTGTCTCTGACACCACAATGATTGACGAGAAGATACCTTCGATTAACGTGGGTATGAGAGGTCTTGCCTATCTGGAAGTAGAGGTTTTGGGTCCAAACAAAGATCTGCACTCAGGACACTATGGAGGAGCTATTGCCAATCCGGTTAATGTTCTTTGTGGAATGATAGATAAATTGATTGATGAAAAAGGTAGAATTACAGTAAAGGGTTTCTATGACGATGTTGTAGAGCTAACCAAAGCCGAAAGAGAGATGCTTGGCAGAGCACCTTTCAATGAAGAGGAATTCAAACATTTTCTTGATATCGATGCCGTAACCGGTGAAGAGGGTTACACAACTATGGAGAGGACAGGGATACGCCCTTGCCTTGATGTTAACGGAATCTGGGGTGGTTACACAGGAGAGGGAGCTAAGACTGTTCTTCCTTCTAAGGCAACTGCAAAAATTTCTATGAGAATCGTTCCAAATCAGGATAACAAGAAGATTGCCAAACTGTTCGAAGAGCACTTTATCTCTCTGGCTCCTAAAGGAGTTAAAGTAAAAGTAACCCCTCATCACGGAGGTCAGGGATTCCTTTGCCCAATATCATCAAATGTTTACAAATCTGCATCCAGAGCTATTGGTGAGGTTTACGGCATAGAACCAGTTCCAAGCCGCGGCGGCGGAAGTATTCCGGTATTGGCAGATCTTCAGCAGATTCTTAATGCTAATCCTCTGCTTATGGGATTTGGTCTTGAAAGAGATGTAATACACTCTCCAAACGAAAGCTACCTTTTAAGCCAATTCAATAAAGGTATTGAATCAATTGCGTTGTTTTACAAATATTACACTGAATAACAATTGATAATCTGTTAGTTATAACTATTTTTGCAAAATTTTTAAAATTTTGCTTTCATATTTTAAATTAATATATAACTTCGCAGCCAAATGAGAGCAATCAATTCATATTATTTCTTCTTTTTCTTTTACTTTTTTCATACGAAAGAGGGACTAATATGTTATTGAATATGATAAACAGATAATGTAGAGGTCCCTTGATAAGGGGCCTCTTTTTTTTGTAACAATATGAAAGTAGAAGAGTATTCAGAGGTAAGCGTGGCAATCCAGGGAGGATTCGGTGCATTCCACGAAATTGCAGCAAAAGAGTTCTTTAAAGGGAACAATCTTAAAGTTGTCCCATGTGACACATTTACAGATCTTTTTGATGAACTTAAAGAGAAAAAAATTGACTGCGGAATTGTAGCCGTCGAAAACTCTGTTGCCGGGAGTCTGCTTCAAAACCACACATTTCTTCACGAGTGCAATCTTCCGATTGTTGGAGAGCAGTACCTGAGGATCGTTCAGAATCTGATTGCCCTTCCCGGGCAGAAAATCGAGGATATCAAGGAGATACACTCCCACCCCATTGCAATTCAACAGTGTTACCTCTTTTTGAACGAATTAAGAAAAAAGGGTGTCAAGATTATCGACTCGGTAGATACTGCACTTAGCGCAAAAAGAATTCGAGAGGAGAATCTCTCCGGAGTTGGAGCACTTGCAAGCACAATGGCAGCCGAGATGTACAACCTTGAGATAATTAAATCATCTGTCGAGAGCAACAAAAGAAATTTCACGAGGTTTGTAATTGTCACCACAAACGGAAAGGTTAAAAAGATACTCAACATCACTCCCGAATCTATTAATAAAGCATCTATTTGCTTCTCACTTCCCCATCTACAGGGAAAACTCTCTCATGTTCTGTCTGTATTATCGATTTACGGAATGAACCTCACAAAGATTCAATCTCTCCCGATTATGGGAATGGAGTGGCAATATCTCTTTTACGTCGATCTTATGTTTGATGAGTACAACCGTTACAAGCAAGCCCTGGAGGCAATAAAACCAATAACCGAAAACCTTAAAATACTTGGAGAATACAGAAATGGAACACAACCGAGCCAGAATTGAACCTGCAATCAGAACAACGCTTGTAAATGAGTACTACTTTTCTTCAAAACTTAGGGAGGTTGCTGAATTGAGAGCACAAGGGCGAGATATTATTAACCTCGGAATAGGCAGTCCGGACCTCGCACCCTCTGAAAATACTCTTAACTCACTTACAGAAAACGCTGTTAAACAGGGGGTACACGGATACCAAAGTTACACAGGAATAGAGCAATTAAGAGGAGCATTCGCCGCCTGGTACGAGAGGTACTTCAATGTAAAACTGAATCCTGCCAATGAAATTTTACCACTCATCGGCTCAAAGGAGGGAATTATGCATATTAGCATGGCATTTCTTAACCCCGGAGATAGGGTTCTGGTTCCGGATCCGGGATATCCCGCATACCGCTCTGCAACACTTCTCTCCGGAGGAGAGCCTGTAAACTACACTTTACGAAGCTCTAACAACTGGTATCCTGATTTTAGAGAACTGGCAGATTCCGATCTAAAAAGGATAAAAATAATGTGGATAAACTACCCGCATATGCCCACAGGTCAGCCTGCAAATATTAAGGTTTACGAGAGACTTGTACAGTTAGCACATGACAATAATTTCCTGATTTGCAGCGACAACCCCTACTCTTTTATCCTGAATAACAATCATATAAGTATTCTTTCGATAGATGGAGCAAAGGATGTCGCAATTGAGTTGAATTCACTAAGCAAGTCGCATAATATGCCGGGTTGGAGAGTTGGTATGGTTGCAGGAAAAAGCGAATTTATCTCTGCCATCCTAAAGGTGAAAAGCAATATGGACTCAGGGATGTTTTACCCGGTTCAGGTTGCAGCTGCCGAGGCCCTTAGTGCAGATAATGAATGGTACAACAGTCTTAATGCAGTTTATTCAGGCAGAAGGCTAAAGGCAGAACAGATGTTGGAATTATTAGGTTGTAATTATGATAAATCTCAAACGGGCCTCTTCCTTTGGGGAGAGATACCCGAAAATATTAAAAACGGCCAACAGATGTGCGATAAGTTGCTTTACGAGAAAAGCATATTCATTACACCTGGATCGGTTTTCGGAAAAGAGGGAGAAAGATATATAAGAATCTCACTTTGCTCTGACGAAAAGACATTTGACAATTGCTTATCACGAATAAAACAATAACCCCAAAATGGAAAAGATGGTCGAAATAATCCCAATTAAGGAGTGGGAAACTTACAAACAGGCACCCCTATTGATTACCGGCCCCTGCAGTGCAGAGACCGAAGAGCAACTCTATGATGCTGCAAATGAGCTTATCAAATATAACCGCGTAGATGTATTCCGCGCAGGCATTTGGAAACCCAGAACACGCCCCGACACCTTTGAGGGTGTAGGCAGAGAGGGTCTCAAATGGCTAAGAAATATTAAGAGAGACCTTGGGCTACCCATTGCAACAGAGGTGGCAAATCAATACCATGTAAACGAAGCATTGAAATTTGGTGTTGATGTTCTATGGATAGGTGCAAGAACTTCTGCCAACCCTTTTTCGCTGCAGGAGATAGCAGATGCTTTGCAGGGAGTTGATGTTACTGTATTAATCAAAAACCCCATTACTCCGGACCTTGATCTATGGATAGGGGCAATTGAGAGAATTTACAAAGCTGGAGTCAGGAAAATAGCAGCCGTTCACCGAGGTTTCTCATCATACGAGAAGAGCAGATACCGCAACCAGCCAATATTTCAACTGCCCATTGAACTGAAAAGAGCAGTACCCGAAATCTCTCTTATTTGTGACCCAAGCCATATTGGCGGGAGCAGAGAGTATATTTATGAACTCTCACAAAAGTCAATGGACCTCAATTATGACGGATTAATGATCGAATCCCACTGTAATCCAGATCAAGCCCTTAGTGACAGTAAACAACAGGTTACCCCTGCAGACCTTGATGCAATTCTTACGAGAATTACTTTGAGGCAACCTGATACAGACAATCAGCTCTACAAGGATGTTATAACCGAACTGAGAAACAGAATTGACCAATATGACGACCAACTACTCGATCTTTTGGAGACCAGAATGAATACAGCTGAGACAATCGGTAAATACAAAAGAGAGAACAATATAACAATCCTGCAAAGCAACAGATGGGCTCAGATAATTGACAGAGCCGTAAACAAAGGGAAGGACAAGGGTCTAAGCGAAGATTTTATCTGCAAAGTATTCGAAGCCCTTCACCAGGAATCCATTAACCACCAAAATCAGGTAATGAACAATTAAAAACCGTTATTGATTATTGATTCCTAGAGGCGAAAGAGGCTATTGCGTCATTTGTATTAACCTAAGCGATTACATACTTTTTATTCAGCAGGTTGCTCCGGGTTAATCCAGGCAACCTTCTGCACAGATTTGTGGTCTTGCCCGATAATTTTGGAATAGAGCTCCGGCCTTCTAGCCTCTGTATAGCGATATCCGCCCGCAAGGGTAAGTTTATCTTTGGATAATTCTGCAGTGACCAAACAGTCGCCCAAATCGGTGCACTCTGCAATTATATCTCCAAAAGGGTCAAGAATCATAGAACACCCGTTTTTAAGCTGATCGTCGTCCATCCCAATTGGGTTTGAAAATACCGCATACACCGCATTATCGTGCGCCCTTGAAGGAAGCCACTTCATGAGCCACTCCCTACCCTTTGGCCCGTTAAACTCACCTCTTAACATCTCCTGATTCTCTACCCTGTTTAACCACAGTTTTGGATCAACAAATCCCGAACCGGGCCTTGCAGAAGGGGTACACATTGTCACATGCGGCATAAAAATAATTTCGGCACCAAGAAGTTTAGTGGCCCTTACATTCTCAACCACATTATTGTCGTAACAGATAAGAATACCACATCTCCATCCCCTCAGATCAAAAATTGTAAATGTGTTGCCCGGCTTTATTACAGGATTAATAAAAGGGTGTAATTTTCTGTGTTTTGCAACCAGTTTACCCTCATCTACACATACATAAGCTTTGTAGATATCATCATTTTCATCCCGCTCAAAAAGTCCTGCCAACACAGCTATTTTGTACTTTGCTGAAATCTCCTCCAACCGCCTTACAGAGGGCCCGGCAGGTATCGGCTCCGATATTTCCAACAACTCAGCAGGAGAGAGACTCCTCGCAAAAGTATATCCCGTTACCGAGCACTCATGAAATACCACCGCATCTGCACCGGCTTGGGCAGCAGCAGCTGCAAAACGCTCAATAACATCAAGGTTGTACCCCTTATCACCCGAGCGATTCTCAAATTGGACTGTAGAGATTTTGATATTCTTCATAATTTACAAAAGTAAGAAAAAATTTCTCCGCGCCAGTTTGTGGTAACTAATTAATAATAAGCACATTGAAAAAGAGCCGATTCTTGAATTAGAATCGGCTCATTTTTATATATTTAAAATTCAATGCTTTACCACAAACTGGCGCGGAGAAATTTTCTAGGCCTCCTTAAGCATTTGTAGTGACCCGGTGAACTTTTCAACCATTTTGCGGGCGTAAGGCAATTTGATGGTGAGCGATTTTTTGGTTTGAGATGGTGTGTTGTACATTGCATCAACCATTATCGCTTCACAAATAGACCTTAAACCTCTTGCTCCAAGTCTGTATTCAAGGGCTGTATCAACAATATATTCAAGTACATCCTCTTCAATCTTCAACTTGACGCTGTCTAATTCGAAAAGTCTGATATATTGCTTAATCAGAGAGTTCTTAGGCTCTGTAAGAATGCTCCTGAGTGCCTTTCTGTCAAGCGGCTCAAGATATGTGAGTACAGGAAGTCTTCCAATAATTTCCGGAATCAGTCCGTATGCTCTCAGATCCTGTGGGGCAATATATTTTATAAGATTTTTTGTATCAATCCTCTCCTTTATTTGCAGAGAGCCATAACCTACAACCTGAGTGTTCAACCTCTGAGAAATCTTCCTGTCAATACCCTCAAAAGCTCCTCCGCAAATGAAGAGAATATTCTTTGTGTCAACAGCAATCATCCTCTGTTCAGGATGCTTTCTGCCTCCCTGTGGTGGTACGTTTACAACGCTTCCTTCAAGAAGCTTAAGCATTGCCTGTTGCACACCTTCACCTGAAACATCTCTCGTAATTGAAGGGTTGTCGCTTTTTCTGGCGATTTTGTCAATCTCATCAATAAATACAATTCCTCTTTGCGCTCTTTCAACGTCATAATCAGACTCTTGGAGCAAACGAGTTAGTATGCTCTCAACATCTTCACCTACATAACCAGCCTCGGTAAGAACCGTTGCATCAACTATTGTAAATGGTACATCCAGCATTTTGGCGATAGTTCTGGCAAGAAGAGTTTTTCCTGTTCCTGTCTGACCTACAAGCAAAATATTTGATTTTTCCAGGTCAAGATCGTTATCTGACGGGTTGTTTATCCTCTTATAGTGATTATAAACAGCCACTGCAAGGTATCTTTTGGCCTCTTCCTGGCCAATTACATACATATCCAAAAAAGATGTTATCTCTTTTGGCTTAAGCAGTTTACCTTCTGTATTACCCTTCTTATTCTTTGCCCTTTTTGCACTAAGTGCCTCTTTCGAATAATCGAGAGCCTGCTGTGCGCATTCGTTGCAAATAGAGGAAATATCACCTGCAATCAGCACATCCACTTCATCTTTTCCTCTTCCGCAGAAAGAGCAGTAATCGTTGTAACCAGATGCCATCTACTTTTTGTTTGGGTTGGTTAGAATCTCGTCAATCATGCCATACTCTTTTGCCTCAAGTGATCTCATCCAGTAATCCCGGTCAGCATCTTTTTCGATAACCTCTATAGGTTTTCCTGTATGGAGAGAGATAATCTCGTAAAGCTCCTTTTTAAGAGTTACAATTTGTCTGGCAGTAATTTCAATGTCACTTGCCTGTCCCTCTGCACCACCCATAGGCTGATGAATCATCACTCTTGAGTGCGGCAAAACTGATCTCTTTCCTCTGGCTCCTGCAGTGAGCAGAATAGCTGCCATTGAGGCGGCCATACCTGTACAGATTGTTGCAACTTCTGAGCTTACCAGCTGCATAGTGTCATATATTCCCAAACCGGCATGAACACCGCCTCCCGGTGAATTGATATACAACTGAATATCAGACTTTGACTCTGTTGAATCGAGATAGAGTAATTGCGCCTGAATAATGTTTGCAACATCATCATTAATTGGCACGCCAAGGAAGATTATCCTGTCCATCATAAGACGTGAAAATACATCCATTGCTGCAATATTCAATTGCCTCTCCTCAATAATCGTAGGGTTAATGTACGCTCCGTAAAGAGAGTTAACCCTGTGAAGAGTCAGACTGCTTATACCTTTGTGCTTAATTGCATATTTTTCAAAATCAGTAGCCATAACTCATTTTTTAATATTTATTTATTTTGTAAGCTCTTGCAATTTTTCAATTGTAATGCTTTTCTTATCTAGTGTCACAACCGAACGAACATAGTCAAGAACAAGTTCATCTTCAACCTTTTCGATTATTCTTCTGCCCTCTTTCTCATTCTTAAGAAGCGATTCGGCATATGTATCAATTTGTTCCTGTGGTGCATTCTGCAGACCGTACATAGCAAACTGATATGCTGCTATCTTTCTTGCGTGGTCAAGAAGGTGTTCTCTGGTAATCTGGATCTTCTGCTCATTTGTAATGAACTGACGAATCAACTGCCAGCGGAAATCTTTCAGGAACAGTTCAAAATCCTTCTCTATCTCCTCCATTGTAAACTTACCTTCGTTTGCGTTGTGTAGCCATCTTTTCAGGAATTGTTCAGGAAGTGCAATGGCTGCTTTTTCAATCAAAGCCTCCCTTGCATCAAGCATAAATCTGTAGTCACTCTCCTGTGCAAATTCTGATTTTATCCTATCAACTATTTTGCTGTCAAACTCCTCTTCAGTTTTTACATTCCCTGCTCCAAAAGCTTTGTCGTAAAGATCCTGATTTACCTCTGCCTCTGCAAATCTCTTCACCTCTTTAACAACTACAGTGTAATTAGGTTCAATTGTTGCAAGCTCTTCTTTACTGATTTTGAGCATGGCAGCTCTATCGGTCTCATTTTCGAAAGCTTTGTTCACATCAATTGTCAACTCATCACCACTCTTTTTGCCAATAAAGCTCTTCTTTATTTTCTTGTCGGCTATTGACCTTAGTGCTACATATGTGCCTTCAATTCTTGTTTCTCCCTGAATAAGGTCGGCAATAATGAAGTCATCCTCTTCAATAGCATCTGTATTAACAAGTGTACCAAACTGTCTTAAAAGGTTGCTGCGAAATTTAGCCTTCTCTTCGTCAGTTATGTTTGGCTCGTAGTAGGTAATTTTATCTTTTGAAGATAGTTCCAGTTCAATTTTAGGAGCAATCGCCAGGTCAAAAGAGACTTCAAATTCTGTATCATTTTCCCAGTCTATGTTCTTTTTCTCATCTTCGTGTGGCAGTGGTTCTCCAAGTATGTTAATCTTGTTATCTGTGATGTAGTTATTCAAACCATCAGAGATTAAATTGTTGACAGCATCAAGCATAGCGCTTTTGCCGTGCATCTTTTCGATCATGCCCATGGGTGCCATTCCCTTACGGAAACCTTTGATGTCGGCATTCTTTCTGTAATCGCTAAGAATTTTCTTTGTTTTCTCCTTGTAGTCATCTTTTTCGATGTTCATGGTGACTACCATTGTCAGGTCATCTACATTCTTTTGTGTGATCTTCATAATATGTTTTTTTCAAAATCTTACTAATAAGTAAAAGGCAGATATCCCAAAGGGTATCTGCCATTTTTTCGTGCGGGCAAAGGGACTCGAACCCCCACGCCTCTCGGCACCAGATCCTAAGTCTGGCGCGGCTACCAATTACGCCATGCCCGCTTTCTTTGAGGACTGC
>PHDA01000019.1 GCA_002842465.1 Bacteroidetes bacterium HGW-Bacteroidetes-7 | reverse complement strand
TAAGTCATATACGACCAGCTCCCACTGAACTCCCCCAGGATCGGAAGGTAGCAAGGGTAGGTGGTTGTAGCGGTGCGATATATTAAGCTTACCCTTTTTCTTTATAAACACACATTCCCGGCAATGAAAATAGCAGTTGGTTTATCGGGCGGAGTTGATTCCAGTGTTGCTGCGTTGATTCTTAAAAATCAGGGACACGATGTTATTGCACTCTTTATGCAAAATTGGCATGACACTACAGGCACGCTTTATGGCGATTGCCCATGGAAAGATGACAGAGCCATTGCAGAGATGGTTGCCAGAAAACTTGATATCCCCTTTCATTTTGTTGATTTGAGTTCTGAGTATAGCAAAAGGGTTGTTGACTATATGTTCAGTGAGTATCAGATGGGAAGAACTCCTAATCCTGATGTGTTGTGCAACAGAGAGATAAAATTTGAGGTATTCTTAAAGAGCGCTCTGGATCTAGGTGCTGAGTACGTGGCAACGGGGCACTATTGCAGAAAAGAGACTCTAACAGACAGTAATGGAGTTGAAACTTACAGATTGCTTGCCGGTACAGATCCGAACAAAGATCAGAGCTATTTTCTATGTCAGCTTACACAAAAGCAACTTTCAAAAGCACTTTTCCCGATTGGAGATTTACTCAAACCTCAAGTAAGGGAGATGGCTGCCGCTGCAGAGCTACCCTCTGCCGACAAAAAGGATTCTCAAGGAATTTGTTTTGTTGGTAAGGTTGATTTACCTGTATTTCTACAGCAGAAACTGCAAACTAAAAGTGGTGATGTAATTGAGATATTTCCTTCGTTTTATGATAGTGCCAACCTAATTGATTATAACCACTTAGGTTATGAAAATATTGGCCATGACTTCCTAAAATCTGCATCAACACCTGTCAAATATACAAAAGCGTCGGGTAAGAGAATTGGTGAGCATCAGGGTGCCCATTTCTACACAATAGGGCAGAGGAAGGGGCTTAATATTGGTGGTCACAAAGATCCTCTGTTCATTATATCGACTGATGTTAATGAGAATTTGATCTTTGTGGGTGAGGGTCAGAACCACCAGGGTCTTTTCAGAAAGGCTCTTTTTATTGACGCTAATGAGATTCACTGGATACGAACTGATCTAAAAATGGAGCCGGGCGAGACCAGAGATTACCTTCTTAGAATCAGATACCGTCAACCGCTTCAAAAGGCTAAACTTTTCATGGAAAGTGAGGGGCTATATGTTCTCTTTAATGAGCCTCAGAGAGGTGTTACTCCGGGACAGTTTGCTGCATGGTACGAAAATGATGAGCTAATTGGTTCAGGAGTTATATTGAGCTAAATTATATCTGGTTAACTCTCTAAGAAATTTGTTATCTCTTTTGTTGGCTTAAAACCCGGATCCGGATAGTCAAACAATTTAAAAACCTGCTCTGTTTCACCGGCGGTATAACTCCAGATTGAATTATATTCCTCTCTCTTTTCTCCCATAGCCTCAATTTCTCTGAGATATGACGCTATAGATCTGTTTTCAACTATAAAAACCTCTCCCATTTTATCAATTACAGGACTATGCTCTCTTGTTCTGTCATGATCAAAACGTAGAATTCTGCACCCCTCTTTTGTAATTCCAACCATTCTAAATGTCATACTCTTGCCAATTGCAGGGAGGTTAAGCACATTTCTGTCGGTAGGCAGAAATGGGAGGTGATTCTCCTTCATAAATCGATTTAGTTCAGTAGGTGTGTTGAACCCTTTTTCAAAAATTGATACCAGTTGGGATTGTTTCTCTTCAGTAATTTTTCCGAAGCTCTTTTCCTCTACCTGCTCTTGCATTGACCTTGAGTTGGGAGCAAAAACCTGTTGGTTCTCTTCAAAACCTTTAACTGTAAACGTGTAGTATGTAACTACGCCAAGTGAGTTAAGGGTTTGGCGCAGCTTTGCGGTGTGACCTCTTCGTGATGCAGCGGCTGTGAAAACCAGCTGATTGGAAATTACCCAGCCGGCTGAAATAATCTCTTCAATTGCTCTTCTTGCCTCAACAGTTACCTCCAGAGGTGTTTGAAAGTGAGTCTGTATGACAAATTGCGTTATACCGGCCTCACTGCCTTTTCTTTTGAACTCTTTAAGTATTGTAATAAGTTCAGAATCAATTCTCATGGGAAGGTATGCAAGCAATCGTGAACCGAGGCGAACTCTCTGTATTTCATAGTATTTTTCGCCATCGACTCTTTGTTTATTTGCCTCTCTTTTTCTGAGTGCCATCTTATAAACAGCATCAAGTATTTTATCCAATGCTCTGTTTCGGCTCATAAGAGCGTCGCCTCCGGTTATCAATATGTCTCTTATCTGTGAGTCTGATTCAAAATAGTCCATCAGTTTGTGCAGCTTCCTATCCCAGCTCTCCTTTGGCTTAAGTTCATCCAGGTCGAAATTTAGCCTTTCGCTCTGGAAATCATACATTCTTTGACATGAGGCACACAATCCTCCACAACTGCGCCCCCGGGTGTCGGGAATCATGATTGCCACTTCGGGATATCTTCTGTGAATATTATGCCCGTCGGGTAATAACCAACCTGCTGCATTTGGCTCTCCGGGAACTACCAGATCTTCTCGCTCCCATGCCTTAATGTTACCATATGTTTCAATAAGAGATTCTGAATAGACAATGTAGGTTCTTATGGCGTTATCGTCAAATCCTGCCTGATCTGTGTTCAAGAGGGAGATGTAGTAAGGAGTTATGAAGAATGGGATTTTTTTTCTTTTTGCCCTGTTTAAGAGCTTGAGTGTTCCGGTTGAAAGACTCTCTCCCAAAAATGTATTTAACTCACTAGGGCTCTTTATTGCCATAGATAGGTGAAAGCGAAAGTCATTCCACCACTCTTCAACTTTTTTAATTTTTTCTTCGTGCGAGAGACCTTCCTCAAATTGATACCTTGATGCCAGCATCAGTTTGCGGTCAATTTTCTTAACAAGTAACCTGATAATTCTCTCCTTGTTTGAAATACGTTTTTGCCTTATTTCACGATCAAGCCCTGAAAGCCACCTTTTCATATGCCTTTGTAGCTTTACTTCGGTATATGGTTTATATATTTCCATCCCCTCGGCATGTAAAAAGAGATGGAAGAGGTCTTCATACAAATCAATTTTGGTGCTCTTCTCTTCTCCGTTTAAAAAGCTCCAAAGAAGCGAAAAGGTCTCAATGTATATTTTTTCTCCTCTTGAAAGCTCTTCTATGTATGCTGACTCATTATCAAGCATTGTCAGAAGAAGCTTACATGATTCAATTATCTGGTTATTTGTGGTTTCGCTGATCTTTATGGAAAAGTAGGCTTTTAGGGAAGAAACGAAGTGTTCTTCATCTGTGGAATCGTTTGCCAGCTTGCAAATGTCTGGGAATTTTTGTTGAAATTTTCTAAGAACTATATTGGTCATCCTTTATGTAAATTTGGGGTCATCCCTACAAATTTACAAAAAAATGCCGTTTTTCCCTATTTTTTTAGGCTATAAAAAAAGGATTTTTAAACTTGAATCCGTTCTCAATTAGTCTTTCAGGATATGTTATCTGTCCTGAGGTCAGAACAGTTGAGCCATCTCCCATGACTATACCAAGTATTAAGCTAGGTATTTTAATTTTTATAAAAGTTCTGTGCCGTTGAGATATAACATCTGTTAATGCATTATAAGTTAATGACCCCGGAGCAGTAAAGTTGAATGGTCCATCAAGCTTGTTTTCAATAATGAAAAGAATTCCTCTTACAAGGTCTTCCAAAGATATCCATGAGATTTTCTGATTACCGGTTCCAAAGATCATTTGAATCCCAAATCTTGAAGGCAGAATCATCTTTGGCAATGCTCCTCCCTCTTTTGTCATAACCACTCCGAATCGGACAATTGCAACTCTGACTGAGCCATTGGACCTCAAAGCCTCCTCTTCCCATGCTTTGCATAGTGCAGCCAGAAAATCGTCACCATATTCATAGCTTTTTTCGGTATAAACCTGATCAGTGTCAGATTTATATATGCCGGTTGCGGATGCGCTTATTAGCAATCTCTCCCTTTTAATTCCGGTGGCCGATTCCTGTTGAAATATTTGATTTAGGGCATCGGAGAGCCTTTTGGTTGTATTAATTCTACTTGACCAAATCTCATTTTTGTGTTTTTTTGTCCACCTTTTGCCGATATTTGCTCCGGCAAGATTGATTATTATATCGCATTTTTTGACAGTTTCGGGTTCAAATCCTCTTAGGAGAGGTATTACTGTAAACTCTTTATCAACCAAAGCCTTTGTAAGATGTCTTGCGATAAGTCCGGAAGCACCTGTGATTCCTACATTAATCGTACTATTTCTAATCTCTTGCATAAAATTATTTTTTATACTGTTGTTGAGAGTCTGTCGTATGCTGGTGAAATCCAGTCAGGAAGCGATGCATCAAGGTCTATGTGTATGCCAATCTGATGTGATAGGTGAGTGAGATAGCATTGCTTTGGTTTTACCTTTTTTGCAATTTCAACAGCTTCATCCAGGGAGAAATGCGAAATATGCCTCTCTCTTCTAACGGTGTTTAAAACAAGTATTGATAGATTTTGCAGCTTGTCAAACTCCTCATCTGGAATATAATTAGCATCAGTTATATAGGCAATGTCACCAATTCTAAAGCCTAAAACAGGTAATTTGTAGTGAAATGCTCTAATGGGTATAACTTGTGCTGAATTAATATTGAAGGGTGCAGTATCAATAATCTTAATGTCAAATTCTGGTGCACCGGGGTATTTATATTCTTCAAAAGCGT
The DNA here is from genome assembly GCA_002842465.1 of Bacteroidetes bacterium HGW-Bacteroidetes-7. Classification (GTDB taxonomy): domain Bacteria; phylum Bacteroidota; class Bacteroidia; order Bacteroidales; family UBA932; genus Bact-08. The sequence goes on along the minus strand of PHDA01000019.1, from coordinate 51,997 downwards.
AAGAGTATTCTCTTTTAAGAGATTCCTTTACTCTCTCTTCACAATATATTGTAAATGGCTCTTTTCTGATGAAATTGATTGCCCTGACATCATCAAGCCCTCCGGTATGGTCTTTATGTTCGTGTGTCAGAAGTACAGCATCAACACAGCTTATTCCTTCACGTAACATCTGTTGCCTGAAGTCAGGCCCTGCATCAATTAGCAATACTGAACCATTATGTTCAATTATTGCTGAAGACCTCAATCGTTTATCCTTATTATCTAAAGATAGACAAACCTTACACTTGCAACCGATAACCGGTATGCCTTGTGAGGTGCCGGTTCCCAGAAAAGTTATAGTTGACATATCTTGTGGTTTCCTTTTATGTTATATTAAAGGTAGGAAATTTTATACCTTTGCGAAAATTTTACAGTGAAAGGGCGACTTTTTCTAATCCCTGCTCCTCTGGGTGATGGGCAGATTTCAGATGTCATCCCAGCCGGGACTATTGATGCTATATCACCTCTGACACATTTTGCAGTTGAGGAGTTTAGGAGTGCACGCAGATATCTTTCAAAGGCCGGTTTTAAAGGCAAAATAGATACTCTTCAGTTTTATCTGCTAAACGAACACTCCAAGGCTGAGGAGACATTTGAGATTATTGAACTTCTGAATTCAGGCACAGATGTAGGGCTCATAAGTGAGGCTGGTCTGCCGGCTATTGCAGATCCGGGAGCAAATCTTGTTGAAAGTGCTCACAGGCATAATATTGAAGTAAGGCCTCTGACTGGCCCCTCTTCAATTTTTCTTGCTTTAATGGCCTCCGGAAAGAATGGTCAGAACTTTGCTTTTATTGGGTATCTTCCTGCCAAAACAGAGGAGAGGAGGGTGAAGATTAAGGAACTTGAAAAGTATGCAGCCAAAAGCGGGCAAAGTCAGATAATTATTGAAACACCATACAGAAATGATTCTCTTCTGGCCGATTTTTTGCAGATTTGTTCAGAAAGTACCATGCTCACTATTGCCTCTGAGATAACTAACGAGAGCCAGTTTATTAAAACAAAGAGCATTGGCGAGTGGAAAAGGCATAAGCCGGAATTGAATAAAAAACCTTGCGTATTTATATTATGACAGATAACAATACAAACAGAGTAGAACTTATAAATCTAGAGTTTTACGCATACCACGGATGTTTCAGTGAAGAGAAGGTGATAGGTAACCATTTTAGAGTTAGTTTTTCTGCGGAAACAGACGTAGAGACTCCCGGAAAAAGTGATAAACTTGAAGATGCACTTAATTACCAGGAGTTATACAATATGATAAAGGGCGAAATGGACGTTCCATCTAACCTTCTGGAAAATGTAGCTTACAGAATATTAAACAGGGCAGGGGAGCTGTTTCCTTCAATTACCCAGGCTGAAGTTATGATTTCAAAGCTCAATCCTCCGTTGGGAGGAAAAGCTGAGAGCTCGAGAGTTGTCTCTTCAAGAAGGTATAATTAATTATAGATGGAAAGCAACAGAGGAAACCGAGTGGCATTCATGACACTTGGATGCAAATTGAATTATTCTGAGACATCTTCAATTGCAAGACAGTTTGTTGAGCACGGTTACGAAAAGGTAAAGCCGAGCGAGTCAGCAGATGTATATGTAATAAACACTTGTTCTGTAACAGAGCATGCTGATAAAAAGTGTCGTACTGCAATCCGGAAAATGCATAAGCTGAATCCTGACGCAATTATTGCAGTGACAGGGTGTTATGCCCAGCTGAATCCGCAGGAAATTTTGTCCATTGAGGGTGTTGATCTTGTTCTGGGAGCAGATGAAAAATCAAATCTATTTGTGAGGGTATCGGGGCTTAAAAGTGACGAGGACTCCAAGGGTGTTGTTCACTCCACATCCAGAGCATACTCATGCGCAATTTCAGAGGTAGAGACAATTTTTCCTGCATACTCATCTGACGATAGAACTCGCTCTTTTTTAAAGGTCCAGGATGGTTGCGATTACCACTGCTCTTACTGCACAATCCCATTGGCAAGAGGTAAAAGCAGAAATCATTCAATTGAGTTTATTGTAAAAGAGGCCGGAGATATTGTTTCCAGAGGCATAAAAGAGGTGGTTTTAACAGGTGTTAATACCGGTGATTTTGGCAAAAGTACAGGAGAGAGATTCGAGGATCTTCTCAGAGCTCTTGACGGTGTTGAAGGGCTTAAAAGAATAAGAATTTCATCTATAGAACCCAACCTCCTTTCGGAAGATATGATTAAATATATCTCGGAGAGTAAGAAATTCCTCCCACATTTTCATATACCTCTACAGTCGGGGTCAAATAAGGTTCTGGCAGCAATGAAACGTCGATATAACAGGGAGCTATTTCTGGAAAAGTTAATGTTGATAAGGAGATATATGCCATTTGCCTTTATTGGAATAGATGTTATAGTCGGTTTCCCGGGTGAAACTTCAGAAGATTTTGAGGAGACAGTCAGGTTTTTAGAGAGTGCCTCTCCCTCTTTTCTTCATGTTTTCCCATACTCAAGAAGAGCAAACACTCCGGCAGCAGAGTACTCCGGCCAGGTGAGAGAGAGAGATAAAAGTGACAGGGTTGAGGTGCTAACTTCACTATCTGATAAACTTTATCTCGAATTTAGAAAGATGAATATTGGCAGAAAAGAGGAGGTTCTGTTCGAAAGTTCTCAGAAAGGGGGTATGATGTATGGATATACCAGAAACTATATCAAAATAGAGAGAGCTTATGATAAGAGTCTTATAGGAGAGATTACCGAAGTTGTAATAGGTTGACATCCTCGTTCTCCTCAGGGAAATCTTGTTCCTCTTTTAATGCTGGTGAATTTTCAGGGAGTGTAGTCTCCCTTTTTTTCTTCCCTGAAAACATTCTGTTAAAGAGCTCCCTAAAGGAGCTGAACTCCTCTTGATAAACTAAACCAATACCGTTTCGCTGGCTATTATCCAGGTAGTTGGAATATTGATCTGCAGAGTGAGAAAAAGCCTTTGCCCTGAACCTTCCTTTGTCGTCAAGTTTAATCTCTACGTCCAAATCACCAACAACCTCTCCTGCTTTATTCAAATACTTGGAACTGCCAATATTGCCGTTAAGAATTACACGGTTGTTAAAGAGCTGTGCAGATACTGCGGCGTCAAACATGTTGCGACCATTTTGACCCGGCTGGTAATTGAAGCTCAAATCGAGTGGTATGTCAAGCTGATTGAAAATCTTATTAATCTGGTTTGATAAGACTTCAGTTGCATTAGAGTAAAGTATTGTTGAGTTATTTACTATACTGGACTGAACATCAGGTATAAAACTTCCTGAAATCAGCAAAGACATGACCTGCTTTACAACTTTATCGTCTGTGTTTAGGGCAGCATTAACTCTTGATTTTGTAACAGGGTCTATATCAGGAATGTCAATGGCAAATTTCAAATTTGGATTCATTAAATTCCCACTCATATTAATCTGGCAATCGACTGTTCTTCTGCTTGATACAGAACTTGTATCGGCAATAAGAGTGTTAATGGAAGCCTTAGTTCTGTAATTGGCGGTAATATTAAGATTTGTCCGATCGATATTACCGTTGAATCCAATATTTCCCCCCTCCTGAATGGTAAAATCCCTCTCGAAAATTCCCTGAAGCACAAATTTATAAAATCCGCTCTGGATAATATAGTCTCCCTGCATGTTGAAAATATCTTTTGAAGGGTTGATATCAAGTGTAATTAATCCGCTTCCGTATCCGGTAATTACGTCTCCTACAGTCTTGTCAATTTCGATTAACATTGCTGCATCAGGAGTCATATTTGCTCTTAGTTTTACCTGTAGTTCGGTACCCGATTTTAGCTTTGTTTTTGCATCATATGTGGGGTCATTGCTATACAACTCAGCTGCAGGTTGAATAAATGTAAGAAGATTATTACTGTAAGCTTCTGTTGCAGAAGATAATGGTATATGGATAGATGTATTTCTGTTGGTAGTTACATTAATGTCGATTAAAATTTTGTCAAGTGGACCACTTATACTTAATCTTCCTGTCCCAAACGCCGTACCGTAGAATGAGGAGTTATCCTCCTCCCTAGTATTAAGTGCCTCCAGATTGCTGAAGTTAATAACTGTACTAAGCCTTAAATCTCTGAAGTGCGTGTATTGCAATCCTCCGCTAACCCTTCCGCTGTTTCCTGCCCTGTCTTTGATTATTGCATTATTGAGGAATAATCCTGTTTCTGTTAGATTAACCGGGCCGTTAAGGGTGTAAAAAACATTAGTAAAATCAACTTTAAAAGTGAGATTGTTAAGTTGAACGTTTCTTCCTGTAAGATTAAGTTTGTCAGTTTTGCCTGAAAGTAGTAGATTTCCAGTTACTCCACCGGTTGTTTCTGAAACGATGTCTGTCAGAAATGTTTCAAAGTATTTTGGCTGCAGGTTTTTCAGGTTTGCATTTATGCTGAGATAATTATCTGAAGGTTTATAGAATCCCGAAGCCCTTAAAGGAATGCTGTCATTTAATGTGTTGAGTAAAGTCAGCTTAAAGCTGCTTTCAGAATTATCCCATTCACTATTAACTTCAAGATTTCCAAAGTAATGGTGATTTAGACTCACACTATCGCCTCGGATGTCAAACAAAATCTTTGGGTCTTTATGCATATTTACCGCAATTGCGTTCCCATTGAATACACCTTGTAAATGAAGAGGAAGATTAAGAAGCGAGTTAAACGGGGTAATATCAAGATCTTTAATAAGTACCGAAAGAGTATCGTATGGATTACGAGATATCATTCCGTCAACATTTAGCAGTTGATTATCTCTGCTTAAATTAAAGTCATGAAACACATATGTACTGTCCTGAAAAACTATTTTTGATTTTCCAATTGTCCAGTTGACGCCATTCAGGAAAATCTCAGAAGGGCTTATTGACAAGTCCACAATAGCCGGATGTCCTACTCCGATTGAAGTAAACAAGACCTCAGATGTGAAATCCAATCTGTTCTCGAGATCTCCTGTATTTGTGTATTCACTCTTTATACTTAAAAGGTTATCCCTCAGCCCTAAAAAAACCTTGCTGCTGTCAAGATTCAAACCTCCAATATGAATCCTGTCAGATTCAATTTGCGCTTTTACAGAGTCTGAATTGCCTTGGATATTGAGGTTTATTTTATCTCCGTAAATGTTATTATATCCAAGTTTATCGCTTTTCAGAAAGAGCTTAATATTATCTTTAGCATCAATGGTTACATTTACTGATGTCTTACTGGCAATCTGTAAACCCGGCAATATTAATTGAGAAATTGAGCGTGTATCGTTAAAATCTATGTTAAAAGAGTAGTTTTTGCCTTTTACACGAGGCCCATCACCCATCAGGTTAGGAAAAACCGCCGGTAAATTGTCCGCAAGGGTAACATTGAAAAATTTGTTGATAAAATTAGTGAAGAAATCAGTGCCTTTATATGTGGCATTGGCAAAGGATGATTTCAGGTAAATTGAAAAATTATCCTGTGCTGAGCTGGACTGGATGTTAATATCACCAATTGGAAAAGCTCCTTTACTGTTTCTGAAATTAAGATTTCTTATATTAATTGTACCCTCAATATCCCCTTTTGTATCCTGAGTGAAATTTGCGAGAGTCCTTAGTGATACACTTGAAACACTATCTCTTTTGTCAAAATTAAGCGCAGCCAGATCGGCATAAATAATATCAGCATAAAAGTCATAATATGAATTTTTTCCGGCTGACATACCAATGATACCCTGGAACAGAAAATCCAGATTTGGATCTCTGCAAATAACTTTTCCATCAAATGTATTGTTTGTGTAACTACCTACAGCTGTAATATTACTGTATGGATAACCGTTAAATTGCAATTTTTGGATAAACATACTATCAATCAGAAATCTGCTTCCACCTAAGTTGTCATCCCTTAAAAGGGCAGAAAAGTGAGTATTGAGAGTTAATTCTCCGATTGTACTGCTCTTAATAAGTGAGCCAACATTAAAATTCTGGCTTCTTAGGTTTCCTAGAAGATCAAGACCCTTCTCAGTATCACTATTTCTAAGGAGGACATCAATATATATTTGACCAATATTGGTGTTCAGATACCCGTTGGCTACAAAGTCATCAAGCAAACCTGCAAGTCTTCCTTTAAAGTTGTATCTGACAAGTGGTGAGAGCTGAGTCAGTACCTTCATCGGTTTTGTGCTGTTTAGTGATGATATTATATAAGCAAGATCAGTGGTAGTTGTGACACTATTGTTTATGTCAACAAAAGCCATGGTTACATCCGGATTTGGCAGTCCTGAAATTCTGGCATCAAGATCAACAAAAGTAAGACCTGATTCAGAGGTTACTTTAAGATTTTTAGTACGAATATTTGAAACCGTACCATTAATAGTACCTGTAATGTAAAATTTTAGAATGTTTGATCTTAGCGAAGGTGCAAATTTTGAAATAGAACGGAAATTCAAAAGGGAGTTTTCTACATGTGCGTCAATAACAACATTGTTGACAAAATCACCAAAATCTTTGAAAGACTCAAATCCAAAACTTAGCTTTTCTCCTGTAAGATTTGAATAACCATCATTTATTAAATACTTTTCAATACTTATACTTTTTGGCTCTAAAGTAAGATTCCCTTCAAGCTTTTCTGATTTGAAGCCACTTTTCTCAACAAAGGTTATATTGTTTATCTCCGCTTTTAAAATATCATCCAGGTAAGAGATATTCCGAAAGCTAAAGTTTATTTTACTTAAGGAGAGGTCTTGGAAGTTAATGGCAGTGCTGTCTCGTGTCTCATCTTTTGAAAAGGGGTTTTGAAGAGTAAACCTGAAGTTGTTAATATTTAGCTCTCTTACAAATATATCGGCTGATTTTGCGGTTGTGTCACTTTTTTCTGATTTGGGAATCAGCGACAGGATTCTGGAAAGATTGGTAGTGGAATCTGTTTCGTTTACAATTTTTATAACTCCATTGTAGAGGTGAAGATGGTTTAATCGAATTTTATTCCTCAGCAAATCTCTTGCTGAAAACCTGACAGATAATTTCTTACACCCAAGAAGTGTGTCTGATTCATTGTATTTTATAAGTATGTCATTAGCTATTAAGCGATTGAAAAAAACATAATATACCTTGCCAATAGATACCTCTGTGTTGAGTCTCCTCGAAAGGTTTTTTGCTGCTTTATTGGCAGTAAAAGTCTGCAGGGCAGGTATCTGTAGTGCAAGGTAGGCTCCCAATGGTATTAATGCAATGATAAAAAGGAGCGCTACTGCTATTTTTCTGAAAGTTCTGATATAAATAATTTTGGAACAAAAATAATCATTTTAATAGAGCGAATTGTTAAAAAAAAACCAATTTTGCGAAATATTTAAGAGTTAATGAGCATTACTATACTTGCAATAGAGTCATCATGCGATGACACATCCGCAGCGGTTGTAAAAGACGGTGTGGTATTGTCAAATGAAATGGCTACTCAGGATATTCACCAAAAATATGGTGGTGTTATACCTGAGCTTGCATCAAGAGCTCACCAGCAGAACATTGTTCCTGTTGTTGACGCAGCGTTGAAAGGAGCATTTATCACCAAAGAGCAAATAGATGCTGTCGCATTTACAAGAGGCCCCGGCCTTTTAGGGTCACTGCTTGTTGGCACCTCGTTCGCTAAAGGCCTTGCCATGGCTATAGGGAAACCATTAATTGACGTTAACCACCTCCAGGGCCACCTTCTATCTCATTTTATTAAAGAGAGGGATTCTGAAAAAGAGCTACCCGATTTTCCCTATTTAACATTGCTTGTATCAGGAGGTCATACTCAAATTGTAAGAGTTGAGAGTTTTCTTGAATTTGAAGTCATTGGAGAGACTATAGATGATGCTGTTGGTGAGGCCTTTGATAAATGTGCAAAACTTCTTAATTTGGGCTATCCCGGAGGCCCTATGGTCGATAAACTTGCTTCATCCGGTGATTCTAAGAGATTCAGGTTTTCAAAACCCAGAATTGCAGGATTAAATTACAGTTTCAGCGGAATAAAGACCTCTTTGCTATATTTCCTTCGTGACAATATCAAAGAGAACGAAAAGTTCATTGACGATAATATTAATGACATCTGTGCCTCCTATCAGAGGCATCTTATTGATATTCTCATGGAAAAACTCATAAAGGCTGCAAATGATTCATCAATAAAGGGAGTAGCATTATCTGGAGGTGTCTCTGCCAATTCTTTACTCAGGCAAACTATCTTTAATGAGGGGTTGAAGAGGGGATGGAAAACTTTTATCCCGGAGATAAAGTATACAACCGACAATGCTGCTATGATTGCAATAGCCGGATATTACAAATATATGTCCGGTTACAGAGCCTCTTTTGACATTGTGCCTGTTTCCAGATCTACTGATTATAGGTAACAAAATATAGCAAATTCATCAAAAAAAACTGCTTTTTGAACGATATACCTATTTGAAAATTCAAAATTCAAATTATCTTTGTGCACGCAAACACAATTTGTACTTAATTATTAACTTAAAATTTATTACATGAAAAAATTCAGCCTTGTAATTGCAGCTCTGCTGTTTGTAGCTGGTAATGTGCTATTTGCACAGAACATACGAATAACAGGAACTGTGACTGAATTGGGAACGGGAGCTCCGCTTCCATTCGTGAGTATCCAGGTCAAAGGAACTACAAGCGGTGCAACAACATTGGACAATGGCTCCTTTGTTATCAACGCTCCAACCAACGGTACCTTGATTTTTAGCTTTATCGGCTACAAAGCAATAGAGGTTCCAATTGACAACAGAAATGTTATTAATGTTCAACTGGAGACAGACGCCGTTGCTCTTGAAGAGGTGGTGATGGTAGCTTACGGTACAGCTAAAAAATCCAGTGTTACAGGATCTATAACATCGGTAAATTCAGCAAGTATCGAAAAGAGGCCTGTGACAAATGCTCTTGCAGCTCTTGCAGGTGCAGCTCCGGGTGTTCAGGTTAACACCTCTTATGGTCAGCCGGGTGCCGACCCTACAATCCGTATTCGCGGATTTGGTTCAATTAACTACTCATCTGAACCTTTAATAGTGCTTGACGGATCTCCTTACAATGGAGTGATGGCCAATATCAACCCATCTGACATCGAGTCTATCAGTATCCTTAAAGATGCTGCATCAACAGCACTTTTCGGATCAAGAGGATCAAACGGTGTCGTTATGATTACTACTAAAAAAGGTAGAAGAGAAAAACTTAGTATTACAGCTAACGTAACTCAGGGTTTCTCTGTAAGGGGACTTCCTGAGTATGATAGAGTTGATGCTTTTGATTATTATCCTGTAATGTGGGAATCACTCAGAAACAGTTTGATTACAACAGCAAGACCTATTGATCAGGCGAGCATTCTTGCTTCCGGAGCAACTTCAAACGGTATTGTTACAAACCTTGGTTACAACCCTTTCAGAGGTATAGCAAACGATAAGGTTATGGGAACAGACGGTAAACTTAATCCAGCTGCTACTTCACTTCTTTGGGGAGATGACCTTGATTGGTATTCACCTATTGAGAGAGTTGGTCACAGAACTGAAGCAATGGTTTCGGCAAGTGGTGGAACAGAGACTTCTGATTACTATTTGTCAGTTGGCTACACAACTGATAACGGATGGTTGGAGAAGACCAACTATGATCGTATATCAGCAAGAGCAAACCTAAACTTTACTCCAAAAAAGTGGTTGACATTTGGTGTTAATCTGAATACTTCATACAACACCTCATCATCTGCTAACACAGAAAGTAATACAGGTTACGCTAATCCAATCTACTTCGCAAGATCTATGGGTCCAATTTATCCTGTATATCAGCACAACCGTTCTAATGGTGACTATATTACGGATGATCAGGGCAACAAACTTTGGGACTTAGGTGCACAGGTTGTTGAAGGTGGCGTTACATACGCTGCCAGAACACAAAACAACGGTCGTCACGGTATTGCAGAACACATGCTCAATATCAGAGATTTCCAAAGAAATACAATTCAATCAAGAGCATATGCTGAATTCTCATTCCTGAAAAACTTTAAGTTCAGAATGCAGCACTCATTTGACATAAACAACTTTCTAAATTCAACTTATGAAAACAGATTAGTTGGAGACGGTGCTCCACAGGGACGTTCAAGAAAAGAGCATTCATTGAGATATACATGGACAACAGTTCAGATGCTTACTTACGAAAAAACAGTTGGAAAACATGATTTTAATGTAATGGCAGCTCATGAGAACTACAAAAACGATTATCAGTATCTTTATGGCTTCCGTCAGGGTGAAATCATTCCGGGTAACACAGAGTTGATCAACTTTACAACTACAAACAGTTTGTATTCATATCTTGACAGACATACTGTAGAGGGCTTTCTTGCAAGAGGAACTTACTCATATGACAATGGAAAATACACAGTTGAAGGTTCATTTAGAAGAGATGGTTCATCAAAATTCTCAAGCGATGTAAGATGGGGTAATTTCTGGTCAGTTGGTGGTGGTTGGAGAATTGACAAAGAGTCATTTATGACAGGCCAAAACTGGGTAGACTATCTGAAACTTAGAGCATCATATGGTCTTAATGGTAATGACGGTGGTATCAGCTACTTTGCTTGGCAGGTACTTTACAACTACAATAATAACTCATCTGAGCCGGGTTTCATTCAGTCAACTCTACCTGGTAACCCTGCTCTTCAATGGGAGACCTCTGCTCAGACAGACATAGGACTTGAATTCACTTTCTTAAATAACAAACTTAGAGGTAGCGTAGATTGGTTCAACAAAGAGTCAAAGGATTTGATCTTTTCTCTTCCACTTGCACCTTCTACAGGTTATGTAAGTCAGGACAGAAATATTGGAGCTGTTTACAACCGTGGTTGGGAACTTGACCTGACTGCAGGAATTGTAAACACCAAAAACTTCAGCTTTAGTGTTAACCTGAATGCAACGACCTATACAAATAGAATTAAATCACTTCCTGAGCAAAATAGAGAGCTTGGAATTATCTCCGGCAACTTCAAACGTGTTGAGGGTGGTTCGATTTATGACTACTGGCTCCGTCAGTGGTATGGTGTTGACCCTACAAATGGTGCTGCACTTTACCTGTTTAACGATGCTAAAGACGATGCCGGTAATTACATTACAGTATGGGCTGATACAGATTGTAAAACTTTGGCAGACGGAACTCTTGTAACAACCAGTCAGGCTAAGGCAAAATACGACTGGTCAGGAACAAGTATCCCTGATGTATTCGGTTCGATTACTCCAATTTTTAAAGTTTACGGAATTGATATCTCAGTTCAGTTCAACTATTCAATAGGTGGAAAAGCATACGATTATAACTATGCCTCTCTAATGTCAACAGGTGGAATGGGAACTGCAAAACATGTCGATATTTTAGACAGGTGGACAACTGCAGGCCAGATTACGAATGTTCCAAGAATGGATAACGCTCAGACAACCAATTTTAATGCTGCATCAAGCAGATGGTTGGTAAGCTCAACGTTCTTATCACTCAGGAACATTAATGTGGCTTACAATTTTACACCAAATGTATTAAAGGCCCTTGATGTTAAAGCTTTAAGAGTTTATGCCTCTGCAGAAAATCTTGCTCTTTTCTCAGCGAGAAAAGGTCTTGACCCTACTCAAAACTTTAACGGTAATATACTTAACGACGTTGGTTTCAACAGAGTGGTTACCTTTGGTATTAATGTTAACTTCTAAATTTACAAATTGATATGAAAAAAATAAGAATATACATTTTGGCATTGGTGGCAGGGCTTCTGATAATACCTACATCTTGCTCAAAAGATTTTCTGGAGACCCGCCCCACTGACCAACTTGCTGCCGGTGATGTGTTTAACTCACTAACGGGAGCTTGGGGTGCTATTAACGGAGTACACCGTTCGATGTATAACCAGTACAACAGTGTACAGGCTCACGGTGGAATGGCCGGTATGTTCAACTATATTGAGTTTATGGGTACAGATGTATTGTTTAATACAACAGCCAATGGGTGGTACCTTAACTCTTACAGGTGGGTTGACCATAGAAATGAGAGATCAAATCAGGTACTTTACTGGACAAATCTATATCGTATGATTAGTAATCTAAATCAGATTATTAATAACATCGATAATATTACCGGTCCTGAAACTGAAAAGAGACATGTAAAAGGCCAGGCTTTGGCTTACAGAGCGTGGGCTCATTTTATGCTTGTTCAGCTTTATGCCAACAGATTCGTTCCCGGTGCTGCAAACTCACAGCCTGGTGTTCCATATATGGAGGTTGTTACCTTTGAAGGTCAGGAGAGACTTTCAGTTGCTGAGACCTACAATAAGATCAATACCGACATAGCAGCAGCGATTACAAATCTTGACGGTTATACAAGAGCTAATAAATCTCACATTAACAAATCTGTAGCCCAGGCAATTCAGGCGCAAATAGCATTAGTTCAAGGTAACTGGAATTTGGCTGCAACTGCTGCAAACGCTGCAAGACAAGGTTTTAGTTTTATGTCAACTGCTCAGCATCAGGATGGCTATAACTCAGTCAGCAATCCTGAGTTTATGTGGGCATCTTTTGTTCAGGAAGATCAGACTCAATACTTCTACTCTTTCTATGCATATATGTCGCATAACTTTAACTCAACTGCTATAAGACAGAGTCCAAAATCGATTTTGAAAGATTTGTATGATCAAATTACTCCAACTGATGTTAGAAAGACTTTCTGGTATCCGACTGCAGTAGCTAGTCAACAGCCATTTGTTCAATCAAATGGAGTAAGGTACAACTATATGAACTCTAAGTTTAAGGCAGTTTCGACCTCAGATAGTCGCGGTGACTTTCCTTGGATAAGAGTTGCTGAGATGTACTTGATTGAAGCTGAGGCCTTGGCAAGACAAACAGGCAAAGAAGATCTGGCAAAGGACGTTCTTTTACTTCTTGCAAAAAACAGAGATCCTCAGTATGTAAGATCTACCAATACAGGACAGGCTTTGATTAATGAAATTCTAATTCAAAGAAGGATCGAACTTTGGGGAGAAGGCAGAAACTTTACCGACCTTAAGAGACTTGGCCTTCCATTGGTAAGACCGGAAGCTGTTAGCGGAAGCATGGGAGGTCACGTTGCTTCAATAGCCATTATACTAAACGAACCTGCAGGAACCAATAACTGGACATGGATGATTCCAAGAGCAGAGATTGATACAAATCCAAATCTTGAGCAGAATCCTGCTTAATCTTAGATTTATAATAATGATTAAAGGGTGCTTTCGGGCACCCTTTTTTTATGAAATAAAAAAGGAGCTATTGTGTAGCTCCTCTCATTTAAGACGTTAAAACTTGTTTAGCAACCACCTGAACAACCGGAGCATGAGTCACTGCTGCAAGATGATGCTTTCTCACCGTGTAGTCCGTTAAGAAGCTCTTCTGGTGTAGATTCACGAACTTCAACGACTGCGCCTTGAAAATGAAGCTCAGAACCTGCAAGTGGATGGTTGAAATTCATTACCACTACGCTCTCTTTGATTTCGTCAATTGTTCCCTGTAGTCTGTTGCCGTCTGAATCCTGCATTGGCAGAACGTTACCTACTGTTAATAGACCATCCTCAATATTTCCGTCAACCTTGAACATATCAATCGGAAGCTCAACAATTGCATCGCTGTTAACTTCACCGTAACCCTCTTTAGCCGAAAGTTTAAAGTCAAAAGTGTCGCCGACAACTTTATTTATGACATTCTCTTCAAACTTTGGAAGAAGGTAACCGGTACCGAATATAAATTTTAAAGGATTCTCAGCTTTTACGGTTTCGATTGTATCTCCCTCTACTGTAAGAGTGTATGAAAGAGAGACAACTTTGTTTTTTTCAATTTTCATTTTTGTAATATTTTAAAGTGTGATTATATGCAAAAATTATGCTATTTTTTTTCTTCTTATTTTATAGCCAATTGCAGCTACTGCGATTGTTATAACCGGTGTAATGAGGTTAAAAAAGCAATAGGGAAGGTATGCAAGAGTGGCTACATTAAGAACACTTGACTGAACTACGCCGCAAGTATTCCATGGAACAAGAACAGAAGTAACTGTTGCTGAATCCTGAAGCGTACGGCTTAGAACTTCAGGTTCGTATCCAAGTTTGTCATAGGTTTCGCTGAACATCTTTCCCGGAAGCAGGATTGCCATATATTGATCAGAAAGAGTCATGTTAAAAAATATTGTGGTGCCTACAGTTGAACTGATTAGGCTTACAGTATTTTTCATCATAAACATCATCTTTTCTGTAATTGTTTTAATCATCCCACTGGCTTCCATTATGCCTCCAAATGTAACAACGCAAAGAATAATCCATACTGTGTTGAGCATACCTGCCATTCCTCTTGTTGAGGTAAGGGTGTTGAGCATCTGATCGCCGGTTTCAATCGACACACTCCCCGAGAGCATTTTGAGAGAGGCATAGATATAAGAGGCCCCTTTTGAGACATTTGCCGGACTTATCTGACTGCAGATTTCGGGTTGGGCAATACAGGCAACAACGGCACCTGTAAGGGCAGAGATGAATAACGTGATAAATGGAGATATCTTTTTAACAATCATTACAATTGTAAGAACAGGTACTAAAAGTAGAAATGGTGATATGTTAAAAGTTGTTGAAATATTATTAAGCTGATTTTCTATGTCCAGTGAATTACCTGCCGGTATTACAAATCCTGCAACAGTAAAGAATATAACCGTTAGTATAAAGCCGGGAATAGTTGTTATTAGCATATACTTTACATGTTTATACAGGTCAACTCCGGCTACAGATGCTGATAGGTTTGTTGTATCTGACAAAGGAGATATTTTATCACCAAAATATGCTCCGGATATTATTGCACCTGCTAACCAAGGTGCTGAAAAACCAAGAATCTGACCTGCAGAGAGCATTGCCACTCCAATTGTGCCAATGGTTGTCCAGGAGCTTCCTGCCATAACAGATACAATCCCGGCAAGAATAAATGAAACAACAAGAAAAACAGAGGGGTGGATCATTTTCAGCCCGTAATAAATCATAGTAGGCACCACTCCGCTAATCATCCAGGAGCCTGTCAATGCACCAATCATAAGTAGAATAAAGACTGCGGAACCTGTTTTAGTAAGGTGGTCCATAATTCCTGCTTCAAGCTTTTCCCAGGGAATTTTCAGATGATATATTGCAATAATTGCTGTTAAAACACTTGTAAACAGTAGTGCTATCTGAGAGGGGCCAGCAGTTACATCTTCGCCAAACAATCTGACGCCTGTAAAAATAATTGCAATTAAAACAACAACTGGTAGAAGGGATACAATGATTCCGGGTTTTTTCATTCTAATTTAAGTTTATCAGATTCCGCTAAAGTTTACAAGTTCAAATGCAAGGGTAGGGATGAGCCATCTGCCTGACATTCTGGGATCGGTGCCAATTTCAGCAATTCCGTTCCACAGTTTAACAATGTTTCCGGTTATGTTCATCTCCTTTATCGGGTAAAGGATGATTCCGTTTTCGAAATAAAAACCCTGAACACCAAATGAGAAATCACCAGTAGAGCTGTTGCTGTTTCCTCCGTTAAATCCTGTTACGAGTATCCCTTTGTCGCACTTTTTAAGAATATGTTCGATATCAATGTGATTTTCAGTAATTTTGCCAGGGTAATTGAAATCACATGAAGGTACTGAAGGACCCTCAATTGTCACAGGTAACTTAAGTTTCAAAGAGTTATAGGTGTTTATATAGTAGTTGTTTACAACCCCTCTTTCAATAATGTTCATATTCCTGGTCGCAATGCCTTCACTATCAAAGAATCTGGAGCCGTTTGCGCCTTTAAGGTGTGGGTTGTCTGTTAACGTAAAGCCCTCAGAAAATACCTTTTCACCAAGCTTACCTTTAAGAAACGAATTATTTTGCTGAATAGAGGTACCGTTAAGAGCCGATATTATTGGTGAAATCAGTCTGCTGGAGACTGTATTTTCTACAACCAAATTGTATTTTCCACTCTTTAACTTCCTTGGATTCAATCTTGAGGCAGCCCTTTCAAATGCCTTTTTACCAACTCCCTCTTTTATCAGTTTATCTAAGAAAATTGAACTCTCATACCACCATCCTTCCGGTTTAGAATCACCACTACCCTTAACAGAACACTCTGCACTCAGGGTAAATGTTGTCTGACTGCTCTCTCCTTCAAAACCTTGAGAGTCCATAATATATGTATAATCATCACTATCACCGTATTCACAGTTAACAGAGATAATCATTGGGTCTTTTTTGTAAATCTCTGCTGCACAATTAAACGCAATGTCACATTTTTTATCAGGAGCTATGTTAGAAAAAGAGTTGTCATATTGTTCTAAATCTTCCTCTATACCTTTGTAATATAATGTTTTGTCAGGAAGCTTTCTGCAGTTATCAGGAGATAAATATTTTGTTGCATCAACTGCGTTTGATATAAATTTGTCAAGCTCATGCCTCTCCATTCTGTTAGTGGAGTATGCTCCATATTTGCCCTCAGTAAATATTTGCACATAAAGAGAACTGCCATTTGCTTGTTGAAGTCTATCAAGTTTATCATTTCTAACAGAATATGAGCTTTGAACATTGTTGTTCAAAGTTAACCTTGCAGCAGTACAACCGTTTTTCAAGCACCTATCCAATGCGTATCCGGCAATATTTTTTATATCGTTGTTAATCATAAATTTCAGGATTAGTCTATTCCGCCAACCGTAAGTTTTTTTACAAGCACAGATGGCATTCCGCATGAGACTGCACAATATTGCTCTTTACCACAGGTCCATGTTGAGTTGTCAACTCTACTGTTGTTGGCAACGGCTACAATGTCTGCAAGTGCTTCAGGACCATTTCCGATAATATTTATATCCTTTACAGGAGTTGTAAGTTTTCCATTCTCAATTAAGTAACCTGACTTTACAAAAAACGTGAAGTCTCCGGCGCCAATCTGAACCTGTCCGTTTGAAAAATTATCGGCGAAAATACCCCTCTTTACTGAGGAGATTATATCGCTCTCTGTTGCATTACCATTTTCCATATAGGTGGCCCGCATCCTTGGCAAAGGCATATAACGGAATGACTCGCGCCTACCGTTGCCGGTTGGAGGTGTCTTGTAGTATGAGGCACTAATTCTGTCGTGAAGATACGAAGTAAGCACTCCATTGGTAACCATATAAGTTTTTTGAGAAGGTACTCCTTCGTCGTCAAAGTTTATTGAACCCCTGTTGAAGGGTATTGTGCCGTCGTCTACAACGGAAATATCCTTAGAGCATATTGTTTTACCCAATTTATCTGCAAAAATTGATGTTCCCTGCCGATTAAAATCTGCCTCAAACGCGTGACCTATAGCCTCATGAAGTAATATCCCCGAGCTGCCTGACCCCATCACCACAGGCATCTCTCCACCTTTAGGCTGAATTGCCTCAAACAGAAATGATGTTCTTTTAATGACATCCTTAGCAATTTCATTAATCAGATCTTTGGTTAAGAATTCAAAACCCGCCCTGAAACTTCTTGATGAACTCCCGTTTTCAACTCTTCCGTTATTCTCCATTATACATGTTGCAACAAGAGAAAACATTGGTCTAATATCTGATGCAAGTGTTCCCTCTGAGTTGAAATAAAGTATTGAGGAGTTGGAATCTGAAATTCTGGCCATCACTTTGTTAACTCTGCTGTCGGCCTCAAAAATAAGATCGTTCAACTCCTTGAGAAAGGGGATCTTTTGCGAAATAGCAGTTGTTTCCCAAAGCTCCTTAACTTTGTACAGAGAGAGTGAACCGGAATTTTCCTTTAAATTGTATAGACTTGGAATTAAAAGAGTACTGTTCTTATTGCTGTGGGATGCAATTTTTGAAGCAACTTTGGCAGCTTTAATCATCTCTTCCATAGTTGTTACCTCAGTGTAAGCATATCCTGTCTGGTCGCCATACAACACTCTGACACCCATGCCATAATCAATATGAGTTCCTGTTGAATTTACTTCAGAATCTCTTAATGATAGTTCGTTGGCTGTACTGTACTCAAAATAGAGGTCAGCAAAATCGCCCCCTTCGGAAAGTGCTGTTTTAATAAGAAATTGGAGGTCCTCTGTGGAAACTCCGAACAGGGCCATCATTTTACCGGTCTCAGTCATCCTTATATTTTACACAAAGTAATTGAAAAATGGCTAATTTAGCAAAATTATAACCAATTGATTATGGATCAGCCAAAACTGGAGAGACTTCTGAGAATAATGCAACTGATGACAGATAAGAACAGGAAGTACAATATTGGAGAACTTTCCGTAATTCTTGATATTTCACCAAGAAGTGTTTACAGATATATTGATACTTTTGAATCTGTAGGTTTCATTGTTAACAAAGATGGTGGCAAGGTATGGTTTGCCAAAGAGTCAAAACATTTCAAAACAATTGCCGATCTTGTCTATTTTACAGAAGAAGAGGCATATATCCTTAAACGAGCTATTGAATCCATCGATGGAGCAAACCCGGCGATTGCAGGAATAAAAAGTAAGCTCTATTCAATTTACGATTTTAAAAGAGTGGCCGAAGTTGTTGTCCATCCTGGACAAAGCAGGGTTGTTAATGCAATCCTCGATTCAATTGCATGCGAAAATCAGGTTATCCTTAAGAATTACAGATCTGCCCACAGTGCTGCAATCTCTGACCGCTTGGTTGAACCGATAGGTTTCGGAATTAACATGGTTGATGTTCTGTGTTACGAAGTGGCGAGTGATTCATGCAAATTTTACAAAGTTTCAAGAATTGAAGAGGTTGTTCCAACAGGCAATAGTTACCGATTTAGGGAGAAGCACAAAAGTATTAAAACTGATCTGTTCAGATTTTCAGGAACAGAACAACTACCTGTAAAATTAAGGTTATCTATGCTGGCTGCCAATTTATTAATGGAAGAGTTTCCGCTTTCGGAGAAGAGAATCAACAAAATTTCTGATAATGAATACATTTTTGAAGATTATGTTTGCAGTTTCGAAGGAGTGGGGAGGTTTGTACTTGGCTTATGCAATGAAATTGAAGTTGTTGAGTCCAATGATTTCATGAAGTTTCTCAATAAAAAAAGAGAGAACAGTAAATTCTGATCTCTCTTTTGAGCGGTAAATGAGATTCGAACTCACGACCCTCAGCTTGGGAAGCTGATGCTCTACCGACTGAGCTATTACCGCGTTAAAACTACCTCTTTCTCACAAGAAGAATTGCACTTTGTTCATCTCCTTGACCAATTGCCCTTGATCTCCAAACATATCTGCCATCCCTTTTTTGGGTAATTTTAGCCGATTTTTGCCATCTGTTTACATCATTCGGGAAAACCTCTGCCGATGGCCCGACAACCCATTTATAAAGGTCGTATTCGCCCTGTTCAAGGTATGGAATAACAACTCTCAATCTTGAGTTCTCTCTTTGAGAAATCAGATAAGAATCACCAAAAAATAATCTCTTGTAACCGGCGTCACTTTTAACCCAACCATTTGTTCTCTTTAAATCGGCCAGGTTTACAAAAACTCTGTTTTTCCCATCAAGATCAAAAAGGTCGCTTACGGCATAAAGTACAGAGTACCCAAGCTCTTTAAGGTTTTCAGATGAAACCCATGTGCCAGATCTCTCTTCATTATAATATGTGTATGGTGTTTCAAAGGTTATTGCAACAGTTGATTCACTGAAACGATCCCAAATCCATCCCTCTACATATCTCGGAGCAACAGCCGAAAAGCTTTGATCTTTAGGGCGATAATATGGAGTGTAATTGATTGTTAATGATGACAGCATCAGTTGCTCCTTAAGAAAGCGGTCTGTTGTTGACTCGGCTGTGTGAATCCAATAAGTGACAGAACTGGCAATTTGTGAGTGCATATTCAGGAGCAAATCCAGAGGTCTCTCTTTGGTAACCCTTTCCAGGGTAGCCTTAAGTGCCTTAACTTCGGGCATTGTCAAAGAATCCGGGCTGTCCCAGTTAACTTCAATATTAACGCCGGTAGAAGTTGATCTTGAATAACCTCCATAAACACCGTCAGGATTAATATAGGGGATTATATAAAAGACCGCATTCTTTCTCAGCTCTTTTGCAAAAGGTGTATCAGATGTTATCTCGTCAATCATTGCCTCAAGATGCCAACTTGAAGGGGATTCGCTTGGGTGCGAGCGTCCATGAATCCAGATAAGCCTTTTGCCGGTGTTATCATAGGAATTGTCTGTTACTGTGAGCATCTCAATACGGCGACCCTGAGAACTCTCTCCGATAACTTCATATTTTACATTCTCAAGCGACTTCCAGTAGTCCATCTTTTGCGAATTTCGTGTATAGGTGTATGGCAAAAAATGTGAAATATAAACGGTATCAGAGGTAAAGATTTTATTAATTGTTCCGCGAAACGGGCTTTCTACCTCTTCAAACCTGTTATAGTTGATTCCATCGTATGAGTAGAAAGGACGGATAACCTCAGAGTTTTTAATATTCAAAAAAACTTGTTTACCCTTAACCCCCTCCATTCTGAAGTGATACCATCTGGCGCTTGGCCTTAAAGCTGTGTCAACCGGATTTAGAGGATCAAACCTCGATTGTATTTCATAGGTGAGGGTGAGAATTGAATCATTTGCACTTGTTTTGACCCATACAGAGTCAAGAAGAGCGTGATTTCCAATACTTCCGGTATCGAAATCTGCTGATATTCTGACCTGTGAGAACAAAAAACTACTGCCGGTCAATGCCAGCAGTAGTGTTAATATTTTTTTTGTAAACATAAAAAATGAAAGATTACAGTTCGCTGGCTCTTACTTTTACCACCTTTCCTTTAGTGGAGATGGCCAATTCCGAATTGTTTCTCTTTTTTTCCTGAATTAGGCGATGTAGGGCAATATTTAAACCATTGAGAATACTTTCTCGTAGTTCTCTAGTCTCTAATTCGCTCATAGTTAGCAATTTTGTTGTAGGTGGTTTTGTTATAAATTTTTGTTTCTAAGATACTACCTCCCTCAGCAATAAGTTCTTGAGGGATCGTGGAGTTATTTATTATCATCCAATATTCACAAAGCGGAATATACAGCGAAAATAGGTTTTTTATTCCAAAGTCGTACCTTCTACGGATAGTTTTTTCTTCAATATTATGCCCTCCTGAGGCCACTCTCATCTTAACTCTCTCTATTGCAAGTGTTGGGAGGCTTAACCAAAAAAAGACCAATGTCACTTTATATCCGTTGGCCTGCGCATACTTGATCACCTTTGCATGTGTGCGTGTTGCCAATGTAGTCTCAAGAGCAAAATCCGTGCCGTTGGCAATCAGGTTCTTAATACGCTCAACCATAATCCTTCCGGCCTGGATGGCAACGCTCTCAGGCTTAAAGGGTGAGATACCTCGTGCTATTTCATCTGCATTGACAAACTCCTTACATGAGAGCATCTCGGGCAAAATAGTATATGAAGCGGTAGTTTTACCCGCTCCGTTACATCCCGATATAATATATAAATTCGCCATTATTAGACATCCACTTTGGTCAAAGGTACATATTATTCGCCATTTTTTGAAGCAGCGCTTGCAAACAGAGCAAAGTCCCCCTTGCAAGGATCATTAGGGAAAATACTCTTTAGATAGTTTGTTATTTCCGTAGCTGTAACTATGTCTGCATACTTTCTGGCAGTTATTCCCAATTCAAGTGCTGCTCTGTGAACATGAACATCCAGAGGAATTATAAGATCTGCAGGGTTGATATTCTTCCAAAGTCCAAGATCTACGATATTATCATTTCTGACCATCCATCTTCTGAACATATGTATCTTCTTATTTGCCGCTTTCGGGTCAGATTTACGGCCAAATATTCTCACTCTGATCTCATCAGCTGAAAGTATTTCCAGAGAACTCTCCACTTTATAAAACTCTTTAAGGCTAGCCATTATTTGGGCAATTTCGCACCATTTAATGGTTCGATGAAGACTTACCTTATCACATCTATACTTATTCTCCATTATATAGTTAAGTGGCTGCCAGTTCATCTCATCCAGAAGTCTTTTACAATCTCTCACAATCATCTCACGGCGTCCCCACGCCAGATGTGAAGATAGAATGGCTGCAATTTCAACATCCTGCAGAGATGCTTTCCCTTGAAGGTAAAGCTCTTTAAAATGACGAGGAAAAATCACAGGATCATTCCGGAAGTACTTTAAATCGTTGTATTTATCAGCAAGCTCTTGCAGCGTTCTCATTCTAGTATAGAATTTTAATGTACAAATTTAAGCATTTAAGTATTCAAACGCCAAATGTGCCGGAAGTACTATTGGGGATTGATCTGATGGCATAGTTTTTGTAACTAAATGTTTAGTTATAAAACTACATTTATAGTTGTAATTTAAATTAATTACTATGGATAAAGCAAAGATAAAAGAGCTTACAAAAGCAGAACTACAGATTATGCAACTACTATGGTCAAAGAAAAAGGCCTACGTTAACGATCTGCTTGATGGAATGCCGGAGCCAAAGCCTGCATACAACACAGTATCAACTATTGTTCGAATTCTTGAGAGAAAAGGATTTGTGTCACACGAAACTTACGGTAAAACACACCTTTACTATGCTCTGATTGACAGGGAGATTTACCTGAATTCAATGATGAAGGGCATAATGAACTCCTTCTTCTCCGGGTCAATTACCAATATGGTCTCTTTTCTTTCAAAGAAAGAGGGTATATCAATTGATGAGGCGGATAAATTAATGGAGATAATTACAAAGAGCAAAAAATAATGTCATGAATGCAATTGTTAGTTACGCTCTTGAATCTGTTTTTTGTGGATTAATTGCATATTTGATTTTCAGATTGTTAATATCCAGGATTTCGGATTATAGTTATCAAAGGATGTATCTTCTGACATCTTCTTTGATAGTTTTGATATTTCCACTGATAAACATACCAGTTTCGGACCCATTTATGTCAGAGTATATAATCGATCCGGTGTATATTTTAAGTAACGGTAACAGAGATGTAAGGGGATTGAGTGATTTGACTGATTTAAATTTTCACTTACTCTTCTATTTTAGTATTAGTTTCGTCTATCTGGCTGTTTCAATTCTTAGTATTAAAAGAGTGCTTAAAATTAAAAAACAAAGCTCTCTTGTAGACAAAAACCAGTTTTATTCTACATATATAACTTCAAACCTGGATTCACCTTTCTCATTCGGAAAATCTCTTTTTATCCCAATGATTTATGAGGGTGAAGAGAGAGAGATGATAATAAAGCACGAGGTTTCGCACATAAAAAGAAACCACACACTTGATATTGTGCTTCTAAACTTAATATCTGCAGTTCAGTGGTTTAATCCGTTTGTTTATCTTATCAAAATGAAACTTGTGGAAGTGCATGAATATCAGGCAGACATGGATGTGCTTAAGTGCGGTGCCAATATAATTAAATACCGGGAACTCCTTTTACTATCTCAATTTGGTGTAGCTCCCGTAATTTCAAACAGTTTCCACAAATCATTAACTTTTAAAAGATTTATTAAAATGGAAAATTTAAAACAATCAAAAGCGGGAATGAGCGCTGTTGCACTTTTTGCTGCAGCTATTCTGCTCCTTTTCTCTGTTACATCATTCAGTAAATCAGTTATTCCAGCCAATCCATCCGGAATTCCGGCTATTGTTTCAGACCAATTATTTCAGACTCAAAAGCCTGATTCAGTAAAAACATTACCATACGATATGGTAGAGGTCAAGCCAAAATTTCAAGGGGGCGATGGCCCAACTAAATTTGCCAAATGGATATCTGAAAATATTGTTTATCCTGAAAAAGCCAAAAAGGATTCTGTGCAAGGCCGGGTTTTTGTCCAGTTTGTTGTTGACGAGTTTGGAAAAGTTGGTAATGTTAAGATTTTAAGGAGTCTTACCAAAGAAACAGACGCTGAGGTATTCAGAGTTGTGTCACAATCACCTGTATGGGAACCGGGAGTTATTAAAGGTAAAAAGGCAAAGGTCCAATTCAGCTTACCAATATTATTTGCATTGAAGTAATTGACGGATGGACAGAATGTATCTGAAAAAGCGCAAAAGGCTAAATTGTACTGAAGGCACCTCAGCCGGAAGAAGCGAACAAGTGAGCGCATGAGGATGGAAAGAACAAAAAAACCACCTGAAAAATCAGATGGTTTTTTTGAGTGTGTATATTTAAAAATTACTTTTTAACATTCTTGTATCTGTTGATGAATTTGTCAACGCGACCCGCAGTATCTACAAGCTTCATCTTACCTGTATAGAATGGGTGAGATGTGTTTGAAATCTCAAGCTTAATCAGAGGGTACTCAACACCTTCATGAGTAAGAGTCTCTCTTGTATTCGCACACGAACGTGTAATAAATACATGGTCGTTTGACATATCCTTGAAAGCTACAAGACGGTAGGTTTCGGGATGGATTCCTTTTTTCATTACTTTAAAATTTAATTATTATGGGGTTGCAAAAGTACAAAATAAATATAACTATGCAAACATTTAAATACATTAATCTCTGTTTCCGGCAAACTTAGCCAAAAGTCTGAGGATTTCAAGGTATAGCCAGATGATAGTTACCATAAGTGCAAAAGCGCCATACCACTCCATATATTTTGGAGCACCGGCAGCAGATGCCTTCTCAATAAAATTAAAATCAAGTAAAAGGCTAAATGCTGCAACCAATATAATAACAATACTAATCCCAATGCTTAACGGACCACTATTGTGCAACATGGTTAAATTTACACCAAATAATGACAGTATAATGTTTATGAAGTAGTAGAAAGCAATTGCACCTACTGCTATAATCATCATTTTAGCAAACTTGCCATCAACCTTGATTATTCTTGAACGGTAAATCAAAAGCATTACCATTGCTGTTATAATTGTAAGAAGGGTAGCATTCATTACTATTCCGGGAGCACTCTCAGCAAAAGCCTGATTAAACATTGCAGAAATAGCCCCAAGGAAGAGACCCTGTAAGACAGCATAAAGAGGAGCAAGATATTGTGCCAGGTTTGGTTTGAAGCTTATAATTATTGCAGTAATAAACCCTCCGATAGCACCTCCCCACATCCATGGGTTAACTGATGCAGGATTAATTGCCTCGTAAAACACTTTCCACGTGTATGATGCCCCTGCTAAAACCATTAAAACAAGTACCAGCGATTTAACTGCTGTTCCCCCCACTGTCATTACTCCACTTGCCTGATCTGCAGATGCTTCTCTGAAAATTTTTTCTGATAAAACCGGATTTGCCATTTTTACTAAATATTTTAAAATTCACACTATTTACTTCTGAACAGTTGCTCTTCGTATAACATAAACCTCTTTGCTTTTCTGATCCATTTCTGCTCCTCAACCTTCATATGTTCTCTGGCATCATCCCATGAATTTTTACCACTCACATAATCTAGCAGAATAGGGTCACCTAAAAGAAGTTCAATTGCTGTTCTGTCGTTACCTGCCTCATATTTTCCCTCTCTAAAGGAAAATTCAGGGCAGGTTGTACGAACGAAATTCATTATTCGCAAATTGTGTGCCAGTGCGTGGTATTGAACACCAGGCACCGGATGGAGCTGAAATCCGAAGCAAACTTCGCCGGCATATTTGTGAAATACAGGGATGTATTTTGCCCATCTTACAAAAACAGCAGGGTCATGAATAGGGTGTTCCGGAGTATTCCAGTTTGAGTAATTATTTGTTTTATTGTATTTTGTAAGTGTCTCCATAAAAGGAGCACCAAAAATTTCGAATGGTCTGGTTGTGCCTCTTCCTTCACTCACATTAGTGCCTTCCCAGAGACATTGTCCGCTGTAAAAATGACAGGTGAAGAGCCCAGGTATATTTGGTGATGGTGATATGCTCCAAGGCAGCATTTCTCTGGAAATTGATTGAGCAGAGTAAGAGATAATATGAAGAGGAAATTTTGCATTTAATTCATTGTATAACAGGTGAGCAACCTCTCCTATGGTCAGACCATGTCTATGAAGAATGCCCTCTATACCAATAAAGGATTCGTACTCTTTTCTTAGCATGGTCCCCTCAACCTGCCTTCCTGCAGGGTTAATACGATCAATCAGGTAAACAGGCAGATTAATATTCTCATTTTTTAAAGTTTTAAAAAGGTTCAGAATAGTAGTATTAAATGTGTAGTATCTTGAACCTACATCTTGCAACTCAATAATAAGGGCATCAATATCTGTTAGTTTATCAGCCCTTGCACTAAGGGACTCTTCGCCGGTTCCGTATAGTGATACAAATTCACAACCTTCCATTCCCAGGTTTTTGTAAGCATCAGTTTTATCAAGTTTAACCTGATCCTGCAACTCTCCAAAGAGGCCATGTTCTGGCATAAAAACTCTTTTCAGAAGTCCCTTTTTATACAGTGTTTCAAATAGATACTCACCATATTCGGGATGCCAGGCTGCCTGATTGCATAACAGCCCTAGTTTACCTCCTTTAAGTACCAGGTCTGGTTGTTCCAGTAACGGGGTAGTTCTGAATGAAAACATGTTATATCGTTTTATTTATCTCGTCAATAATTTTTTGTGCAATATCATCTGCCTTTTGCTCTGTAAGGGCTTCTGAATATACCCTGACTATTGGTTCGGTGTTTGACCTTCTCAAATGAACCCACATCTTTTCCTCTTCAAAGTCAATTTTTACTCCGTCTGTAGAATCAATTTTACTGCCGGAATAAATGGTTCTGATATCTTCGAATATTTTATCGATATTGGCGTCTGCCGGAATTTCAACTCTCTTTTTGGACATAAAGTAGGCAGGGTATTTTTTCTTAAGCTCAGTCATAGTGACTCTTTCCCTTGCCAGGTGGCTTAAAAATAGCGCTATGCCAATAAGAGCGTCCCGCCCGTAATGTAAATCGGGAACAATAACTCCTCCGTTGCCTTCTCCCCCGATAACAGCACCAACACGCTTCATCTCTGCAACTACATTAACCTCTCCAACGGCAGAGGAATAATACTTTTCACCTGCCTCTTCAGTAATGTCTCTTAAGGCTCTTGTTGATGAAAGGTTTGATACGGTTGGCCCTTTTGTTGAGCTTAGTACATAATCTGCAACTGCAACAAGAGTGTACTCTTCACCAAATGTGTTGCCATCTTCACTAATAAGGGCAAGTCTGTCAACATCGGGGTCTACAGCAATGCCCAGATCTGCATTCTCCTTTACTACAGCAGCAGAAAGCTCTGTGAGGTGTTCCGGAAGAGGTTCAGGGTTATGAGGGAACCTTCCGTTTGGTTCACAATTTACCTTAATTACATTTACCCCAAGCGCTTCAAGAAGAGCCGGTATAATTATTCCTCCCACTGAATTCACAGCGTCCAAAACAACTTTGAACCCCTCTCTGTAAATAGCCTCGGTGTCAACCAAAGGGTGGGATAGTACTGCCTGGATATGCTGAGTTGTAAAATCTTTTTTGTTGATTATTCCCAGTTTATCTACTTCTACATACCCATATACCCCTTGTTCAATAAGAGATAGAAGAGCCTCTCCGTCAGAAGCGCTTAGGAATTCTCCTTTACTGTTTAATAGCTTAAGTGCATTCCACTCTTTTGGATTATGTGATGCTGTAAGAATTATTCCTCCATCTGCCTTTTCAAAGACAACAGCCATCTCTACTGTTGGTGTCGATGCCAGACCTGCGTTAACGACATCAATACCACATGACATTAATGTTCCGCAAACTATGCTCTCTGCCATCTCTCCCGAAATCCTTGCATCCCGACCTACTATCACTTTATATCTGCTTTTTGGCCCGGATGCTTTTTTTATTAGGGTTGCGTATGCAGAGGTGAATTTGACAATATCCAGCGGGGTAAATGAGCTACCTGCCTCTCCTCCGATGGTTCCTCTAATTCCCGATATAGATTTTATAAGTGTCATTATATTAGCTTGTTGTGAATTTGAGTTAATAATAAAATAAGGGTGTTAAGGTACGAAAATTAACCCTAACACCCAATCTTTTATTGCAATTTCACTTATGCAGGTAGTGCAAGGAATGCTGCCGCAAATGCAAGGATAGCGTATAATTCAGGGAATACACCAAGAATCATGGTTTTACCGAATACATCATGTCCGTTACCCATCTCAACAATACCATTAGCTACAAGTGAAGCTTGTTTAATGGCAGAGTAAAGACCTACGAATCCAAGTGCAAGACCAACTGCAAAAACAGCTAGGCCCTGATTAAGTGTAAGGGCTGTCATCTCTTTAATCTGGCTAAGCATAAGGAAGAATCCGGCGAAACCATACAGTCCCTGAGTTGAAGGGAGAGCACAAAGAATCATAGATGATCCGAAAATGTCGGGGTTCTTTTTCATTGCGCCAATTGCTGCGTTTCCGCCGATTGTTACTCCAATGGCACTTCCAATACATGCAAGAGCAAGCATTATGGCCATACCTAAGTAAGCTAAGATTAGGGGTAAAGATTGTTCCATAATTTTTTAAATTGTTTTTTAGTTTATAATCTTATTATTCTTTTTCTTTTACAAGCGGTCTGAATGCCCTTCCTCCTCCGGAGAAACTTGCATTCTTATAAAATTCCACAAATGTTAGACGCATCGGGTGCACAAATGCTCCAAGACTTGAGAGAGCAAGTACTGCAATATGTCCTACAAGCAGCATAATCCCGGCAAATAACCATCCAAGGTATGGAATCCCAACCATGCTCATTGCAACTGAGTTCACTACCATTCCAAGAATTGCACCTGCGGTACCGAGTCCGAATAGCCTGATATAAGACAACATATCTCCGAATATGGAAGTTATGTCGTAAAACGCCAAACCTCCTTTTGCAAGCCGTACTAAAAAATTTCCCTTCACTTCAGAGAAGAATAGTATTAGCAATGCCCCTGCTAATGCAATATAATTTGCAAACGCCGGAATTACAAGTTCAGGAACCATTGTTGAGGCATATTTCAATGCTGCCCAGATTATTACAATTGACCAACCGATATTGTGCATTCCATATTGCCAACCACTCTTTATAATAGCAGTAACCGCATTTAACATGCGGGCAAATACAATCTGAACCAATCCAAAAATAATTGCAAACCAGAACATCTTGAGATCGGAGAAGAAAAGTTCATTAACTGAAACCGGTAAACGAAATATGTCCTGCAGCTTGGCTCCGAAAATAACTCCCGGTAGAAGGGCCATAAGTACAGCACCGAGTCCCAAAAACTGAACAAGTGTCAAATAACTCCTGAATTTCGGGAACTTAAATTTTGCTAATCCTGCACCAATCAATAAAACAAGACCATAACCCATATCACCAAGACACAATCCAAAGAATAGCATGTAGAATGGTGCAAAATAGGGAGTAAGGTCTGTTTCGCCATATTTAGGCAACATATACAAATCTCCTATCGGTTCATACAATTTTGAGAAAAAGCCATTCTTTAGCTTAATTGGAGGGTTATCCTCCTTTACGGCATCTTCGGTCAGATAATATATCTGCTCATTATCAAGAAATGCACGTACGACATCTTTGTTATCAGAAGGGGCGAAACCGGTTAAAACAGCAATTGAATCTTCTGCCTCTTTTTGTGAAGCTATGCCTGCAAGATAGAGGTCCAAATCGCTGGCAATTTTTTTTGCTTCTCTCTCAAGTCTCTCTATCTCTTGGGTAAGACTTATTATAAGACTGTTGTTTTGCTCAGTTTTTACTTTTAGTTCAGCAAGTTTTTCCTCAACAACATCAAATGATCTTGAGGGTTGTTTACTTTCGGGCAACTCAAACTGAAACTCATCACCTTTTTGAGTTAGTATAATAAAGTATATTTTACCGTTTATTTCATTAAGTTTGTGAATTGCGTATTCTTGTTCCCACTCAGGTTTAAAACTTTTTTCTGCAACAGAGTAGAGGTGTACTTTGTAACCTAAGGCAGCAATCTTTTCTAAATCTTCTTTATGAAGTAATCCCCATACAGATGATTCAGACAACTCTCTTCTAAGTTGCTCTCCCTCCTGTTCCCACTGATCTTTATTTATAAAAGAGGCCTCTGCCTTTTCAAGGAGTTCTAAATCAGAGAATTCATTAAAAGATGATTCTTTAATGATTGTATCTGATGAAGTCTTTTCAGAGGATTCGTCTATGGTTGCTTTTAGTTTCTTAGTTATCCGGTTATAACGAATACTAAGGTCGAAAAGCTCTTTTGAACGAGCATCAACAGCCTTATTATCTCTTGTAATATCAACCATTCCAATCTCCTGAAGACTCTCCAGAAACGGGGCAAGATCGGAGTGAAATACAATAAAGGAGTATTTATCCATTTTTGCTATCATACGCTGTCCTCCTCCTGTTTTCTCTTTTTAACGATTTTTTGTGAAGCCTTGGAGAGATTCTCTTCGTCTTCCATAAATCGTTTAATTTTCAATATTGCCTCCTGGTAACCAGGAATCTGAACCTTTTCATAGAGATTTACCTTTTGGGTGGTCTTCTTTCTTGCGTGGTCAAGAAGCCTCATTTTTTCGAGGTAAATTTCAGATTCAATTCCAAGCTGAGCCAGGTTTTTCAGAATATTTATTCCATCGTTGTACCAAAGCGGTTTTACGAAAAGATTAAAAGGTTTAACCTCATAAATAACCTGCTTAAGTGATGGTGTTCTTATCCCGGCAATTTTAATTATCTCCAACTCTACATCAAGCACTTTGATAAGCCCGGGTTCAAACTCATTCCATAATCCAGCCAGGTAATCATAAGAGTCAAGGGCAGATTTTAATTTTTCTGCCAGTTCGTCTGAGCGGTCCTTTGCACGCTTAACCTCCAGACGAAGCGCTGACTCCTTATTCTTGAGTGTAGGCAAGGCATTTACTCTGATCTTAAGCTGCTTGTTAAGGTCATTGAGCGATGTCTTATTAAACTGGAATTTTATTGCCATGCTCTTATATTATGAGTTTTTCCAGTATTTTTCGGTAATGTCTCCTTTGATACTAACCTCTGTCTTAGTGAAGTGTTTTCCAAACAACTCCCAAGCAGTGTCAAGCATCTGAGTAGTATTGATATTTACCTCAATTGCTAAAAGTTTGTTTGAATAGTCTTTTGCAAAATCAAGGCATCTATGGTCATAGTCACTGAGATCAAATCCGTTTTCAAGTTTTGTTTTTGCGTTAGCAGCATCAGCATAAAGTCTCACTGCAGCATTCATCACGTGGTTGTGATCTTCTCTTGTTTTTTTACCGATAACAAGTTGCTTAAGCCTTGAAAGAGAGCGGAATGGATCGACAATAACCTTACCTGTATCAGAGTCTGTTCTTAAGAAAAGCTGACCCTCTGTTATATAACCTGTGTTATCAGGAATAGCATGGGTAATGTCACCGCCACTCAATGTGGTTACAGCAATAATTGTAATAGAACCGCCGTCAGGTAGTTGCACTGCCTTTTCATAGATTTTCGCAAGGTCTGAATAGAGTGATCCTGGCATTGAATCTTTTGAAGGAATCTGGTCCATCCTGTTACTTACAATACTAAGGGCATCTGCATACAGAGTCATATCTGTGAGAAGAACAAGAACTTTCTCGTTTTTATCTACTGCAAAATATTCTGCTGCAGTGAGGGCCATGTCCGGAATCAGAAGCCTCTCAACAGGAGGTTGCTCGGTAGTGTTTACAAAACTTATAATTTTGTTAAGTGCACCTGCGTTTTCAAATATCTGCTTGTAGTAAAGGTAGTCATCGTTAGTAAGGCCCATTCCTCCAAGAATAATCTTGTCAACGTCGGCTCTTAGCGCCACCTGGGCCATAACTTGATTGTATGGTTGATCAGGATCGGCAAAGAAAGGTATTTTCTGCCCTGAGACAAGTGTGTTGTTCAGGTCAATACCTGCTATTCCTGTTGGTATTAGCTCAGATGGTTGCTTTCTTCTGTATGGATTAACAGAGGGGCCTCCGATAATTCTTTTCTCTCCGTCAACGGAGGGACCGTTATCAATTGGATCGCCGTAAGCATTGAAAAAACGACCTGCTAAGTCATCGCTGACATTTAGGGTAGGGGGCTCTCCGAAAAAAACAACCTCTGCGTTTGTGGGGATACTATCAGTACCCGCAAATACCTGAAGAGTAACAAGATCTCTCTTTATCTTCACAACCTGAGCCAGCCTTCCATCGACTGTTGCAAGTTCTTCGTTTGTTATACCCTGAGCTCTCAGGGCAACTGTTGCCTTTGTTATCGACTCCAGTTGAGTGTATATCTTCTGAAATGCTTTACTTGCCATCGTTTAACTCGTTATTTAGTTGTTCCAGATATTTATTGAAATCTTCACTCTTGAATTTTGAATAGTTCATCTGACACAAAGTGTTAATAATCTTTTTGTAGAAGTTTCCGCACTCCTCAAAGTTATCGAACTCATACTCCTTCTCGCATATATCAAGTACAAGATAGTACATGTAACTTTGTCTCTCCATTGGACAGTTGGCATCAATTTTATCAAATGCATCTTGTTGAAGTATAACAAAGTCAATTAATTCAGATTTCCAGTACCTTTTGTGGTACTCGAGTGGTACTCCGTCATCTCCGAGAATGTTAATCTGTTCGTATGCCTCTTTACCTCTGAGTACAATGTTCTTTCCTTTGAGTACTTTGTCAACCCATTCCTCTCCAATCCTATTTTTAAAATCTTCAATAATTTCAGGGTATTCCAGATATTTGGAATATGAATCAATAGGGTCAACTGCAGGATATCTTTTTCTGTCAGCTCTGCTCTGCGATAATGCGAAGAAACATCTTGCTGCCTTTTTGGTAGATTCAGTTACAGGCTCCTTTAGATTACCTCCGGCAGGCGACACAGTACCAATAAATGTAACAGAACCTGTCTGTCCGTTGTTCAGATTTACCAAACCTGCTCTTGCATAGAAACTCGAGATAATTGCGGGAAGGTCCATAGGGAATGCATCAGCTCCAGGAAGTTCTTCCATCCTATTACTCATCTCCCTTAGTGCCTGTGCCCATCTTGATGTTGAGTCGGCAAGCAGGAGAACCTTCAAACCCATTGATCTGTAGTACTCTCCAATTGTCATTGCTGTGTAAACCGATGCTTCACGGGCAGCAACAGGCATATTTGATGTGTTGCAGATGATGGTGGTTCTCTCCATCAACATCCTTCCTGTTCGCGGGTCCTCCAATAGTGGAAACTCGGTAAAGATCTCTACAACCTCATTTGCTCTCTCTCCGCAGGCAGCAAATATAATTACATCTGCATCTGCCTGTTTTGAAATTGCGTGCTGAAGAACTGTCTTACCGCTACCGAAAGGGCCGGGAATAAAACCGGTTCCTCCCTCAGCAATGGGATTAAAGGTGTCTATAACCCTTACTCTTGTCTCCATGATTCTGTAGGGCCTTGGTTTATCGGCATATTTTGTAATAGCCACTTTGACAGGCCATTTCTGGGTCATAGTAACGTTTACATCTTCCCCTGATTCATTTATAAGAACAGCGATAGTTTCGTTAACTGTATATTCACCTTCAGATGCAATTGATTTTATTTTATAGCTACCTTCAAATGTGAAAGGAACCATGATTTTATGAGGAAGCCATCCCTCTTTCACCTCACCTATCCAGTCTGCAGCAGATACTACGTCGCCTGGTGAAGCCAAAGGCTTAAATTCCCATTTTTTATCCTGATCTAATGCAATGGTATAATCGCCTCTCTTTAGAAAGACTCCTTCCATGGTTACCAAATTGTTCTGAAGGCCATCATAAATACTTGAAAGGATGCCGGGGCCTAATAATACTTCAAGCATATGCCCCTGAAATTCAGCTTTATCACCCGTTTTTAACCCTCGGGTACTCTCGTAAACCTGTACAAAAGCCTCTTTACCGTTTATTTTGATTACGTCTGCCATTAGCTTAGTTCCTGAAAGATCAATATAGCAGATTTCATTCTGAGAAACGGGGCCGTCTACCTCAATGGTAACCAGATTGGAGATAATCCCTGTAACTATTCCTGTGGTTTTCATATATTAATAATTGTTTTCCGATTTGTATGTACCTTTTACCTCATTAACCAGTTGCCTGAATATCTGTGCCCCTCTCTTTCTGTCGAGCTTGTTCCACCTGGAGACAATTGATGCCTTAAGTAAAAATGAAAGAATAACGTTAAGGTCGAAGTAGTTAAATGTGCATATTTCATTCGCTTTGTTCCAGCGAAGATTATCAAGAAGCTGCTCTCTTTCCAGAATATTTTCATTCTCGAGAACCTTAATGATAGTGGGTGCGCTCTCAGATATGGAAGAGAGACCAAAGTCAGCTCCCTTGCCGATTTTGAGCAGGTCAGTAAATTCGTTTTCGCCAACAAGCTGTTCTGAGATATCGATAGAATTTTTTCGTGCTATAAATGCTGCCTGTACATTTCTAATTTCCAGATCAAATTTAAGATATTCTCTTATGAATTTGTTCTTTGATTTTAAGGCTGCTCTATAGAAATGGTGGTTAAGGTACTCCTCTTTCTGTGCAAAAAGAAGCCATTCAATACACCGGGAGTCCTCAGGGGAACTCATGGATACTATCTGATCCCGTAATGAATCAAAGTCGAATCCTGAGCTCTCGAAGTCTAAAACCAGATCTGGGAGTCCCGCGATGATGTAATGATAATTTGCCATCGCTATTCTGAGAATAAGTATTCGCGGGTTTTAGGTTTGAGGTATTGAGATAATAACTCCTGAAAATCTTTATCAGTAAAACTAATGTGATATCCACCTGCTTTAGGGCCAATTTTAAAGCCGGTCTGAAGCTTTTTGTCAAAAGCTATCTCTACTCCTGCTCCAAGTTGTTTTTGGATATCATTTCTAATGAAAGAATCTAGTTCTGCTTTTGATTTCTCGGGTAGAAGAATCTCGAGTGTTGGTGCTTCACCCTTTGTAGGATTAAATGCAGCAATGGCTGTTTTAATTACTGAACCAAGAAATTCGTTACTCTCGAGTGCATCTTTAACCGGTTTCTCGATAGCTTTTACAATGATTACCTCTTCGATATTCTGCTTTACGGTTGCAAGAGTCTGCCTGGACACCATCTTGACTTCGTTCTCAATTTTAACTTTGTAATCGTTTGCATCTTTCTTTGCTTTCTCGAGAATCTCTTTGTACTCCTCTTTTGCTCTGGCAATTATCTCTTCAGCTTCGGTTTTTGCCTTTGCCTTAAGATCTTCGGCCTCTTTTTTCCCTTTTGAAAGACCTTCGGCATAAAGTTTACTGGTAAGCTCTTGCAATTTATTTTGCATATCTCATAAGGTTTTTAAATTTGTCAAAGATACAAAAATAAAAAAAAGCACCCTATTAAGAGTGCTTTTTTTACATAATTATTGCAAATTTTATGAGAGAAAACCCAGTAAAATACCTGCTGCAACTGCGCTTCCGATTACACCGGCAACATTTGGACCCATTGCATGCATAAGAAGGTAGTTGGTTTTATCATATTCCAAACCTACGTTGTTAGATACCCTTGCAGAGTCAGGTACTGCAGAGACTCCTGAATTACCGATAAGCGGATTGATTTTATTACCCTCTTTGAGAAACATGTTGAATGCCTTTACAAAGAGAACACCGGCAGAGGTAGCAATTACAAAAGAGCCTGCACCAAGCATAAATATGTACACCGATTTCATCTGTAAGAATTTGTCAGCCTGTGTTGAGCAACCAACAGTTACACCAATTAGAATAGTAACAATGTCAATCAGTGGTCCGCGGGCTGTTTCGGCTAGTCTTCTGGTTACTCCGCTCTCTTTAAGTAGGTTTCCGAAAAAAAGCATACCTAAAAGTGGGAGACCTGAAGGTACAATGAAAGCAGTAAGCAGGAATCCAATAATTGGGAACAGTTTTTTTTCTGTTTGAGAAACTGCACGGGGAGCCTTCATTTTAATAAGCCTTTCCTGTTTGGTTGTCAGAAGCCTCATGATAGGAGGTTGTATTACAGGCACAAGAGCCATATATGAATAGGCAGATACTGCAATTGCTCCCATTAAGTCCGGTGCCAAACGTGAAGAGAGGAAGATAGCTGTTGGGCCGTCCGCTCCTCCGATAATGCCAATGGCACCTGCCTCTGCAGGGGCAAAACCGGCTGCGAGCGCAATGCCATAAGCACCAAAAATTCCAAATTGAGCTGCAGCCCCGATTAGCATAAGCTTAGGGTTGGAAATGAGGGCAGAGAAGTCGGTCATTGCTCCGATTCCAAGGAAAATAAGAGGAGGGTAAAAACCTTTTTGTACCCCTTGGTATAGGATATTCAATACTGAACCCTCTTCATAAACACCCACGCTAAGCCCGGGGAATAGAGGAATATTACCAATTATGATACCAAAACCAATCGGTATCAGAAGTAATGGTTCCCAATCCTTTTTAATTGCTAGGTATATGAATAGAAGTCCGATAAGGATCATCAGGATATGCCCTGGAGTGGCGTTAGCAAACCCGGTATATTGAAGAAACGTCTCCAGGTTGTCTGTCAGCAGGGAAAAAACACCTTTATTTTCCATCTTAACCAATTATTATTAACGGAGCTCCCTCTAATACGGAATCTCCCTTGTTTGCCTTAATGCTGATTACTTTTCCATCTGCAGTAGATTCAATCACATTCTCCATTTTCATAGCTTCAAGAACCATAAGTTTCTGCCCTTTCTTTACCGCTTCTCCCTCTTTTACTACAACTTCGAGGATTACGCCCGGTAGTGGAGAGGTTACAATAATCTCAGCTCCGGAAACTACAGGACGGGTCACATTTGCCTCAACCTGAGCAGGTTTATTCATTCTTGGAAGAGACGCCGATTGTTTTTTAGCAGTTCTTTCAATTTCAACCTTAAAAGGTATTCCGTTGACCTCAACTTCGGCAATTGTATCTTCAATATCGGTAATTGTTACTGCGTAGTCGTTACCGTTTATTTTTAGTTTATACTCTTTCATTTTTATTTATTTACTGAATGGACTTTCGATTATCTACTTTTAAATGGCCTCTCTCGCAGGGTATAAATTTTTGAACTCCAAGGAGAGTAGTTTCTGGTAACCTTCTGGATTGTCAGAATGGTATTTTCAACATCATGGGCGTCATTATCTTCATAAAATGAATGAAGTGCCATAGAAATTGCTGCAAATACCTCTGCAGAGGTCTCCTCTTCAGTCACTATATGTTTACTTCCTGCAGCTGCTTTCTCCGCTTTCTTTCTACTGATTTTTATGTTATATTTTCCAATATTTTTGAAAACCAGATACAAAATAATCAAAGAAAGAAATACAACAGACATTGCAGTAAAAGCCATGATTATACCATAAGGGTCAATTTTCATAAATAGCATTCCAGGAGGCTCTTTGTCAGCACCAAAATTATTAGTGCTTGGAGAGGTTCTCTCCAGTATTCCCCAGGTATTGGTAATATCTAGCGTTTTTTTATCGGCCATAACCGATACACCATCTTTAAATCTTCCGTATGATACATTTTCAGTGATAATTGAGTGTGGTATCTCAATTCTGTCAACAATAGTCCTCCCGTCGCTGCTTACAAACAGTAACTCTTTGGATTCATCCAGATTGAAGTTAAGGTGAAATGTGCCTCTGTGAGGCTTTGAATCTGCCCAGAAAAGTGAGTGTTGCCTGGGTTTAATCTTTGTAAGAACATCTCCCCTTGGAATCATATATTTGGTAAGATTCTCAGGATCATTGGTAATATAACAACCTCCGATGTCAACAGTACCATATGATGTATTGAATAGTTCAATCCATCCGCTTTTATTACCGAAATCGTCTTCGAAATCATCTGTATTGGTAACAAGGATTTCGTTGATTCTCATATCAGACATATTTTGTGCGCCAAGATCTTGTACAGAGGCGACAAATATCAGCAACAAAAGAATTAATAAGCCTTTTTTCATCATCTTTTTCATTTGATTATAACGGCAGGTTATCATGCTTTTTAGGAGGATTCACAAGTTTCTTCGTTGCAAGTTGCTGAAGTGAACGAATAATTCTGAATCGAGTATTCCTAGGTTCAATTACATCATCTATATATCCGTAACGGGCAGCATTGTAAGGGTTTGCAAAAGCATCTCTGTACTCTTTCTCCTTTTCACCGGCTAGGGCCGAAGGATTTTCAGAAGCGGCAACCTCTTTGCCATACAAAACTTCAATTGCTCCTGAAGGACCCATAACTGCGATTTCGGCAGTAGGCCATGCATAGTTTATGTCTCCCCTTAAATGTTTACTACTCATTACACAGTATGCTCCACCGTACGATTTCCTCAGGGTGACAGTTACTTTTGGTACAGTTGCCTCACCGTAAGCGTAGAGAAGTTTTGCTCCATGAAGTATAATGCCTCCGTACTCTTGTTGTGTTCCCGGTAAGAATCCCGGAACATCAACCAGGGTAACCAAAGGAATAT
Organism: Bacteroidetes bacterium HGW-Bacteroidetes-7; assembly: GCA_002842465.1. Classification (GTDB taxonomy): domain Bacteria; phylum Bacteroidota; class Bacteroidia; order Bacteroidales; family UBA932; genus Bact-08. The sequence continues at coordinate 13,613 of PHDA01000019.1, read as the reverse complement.
TAAAAGCATCGCAGAATCGTACAAATCTTGCTGCCTTTCTTGATGAGTTGTTATCTAACACTCCTGCAAGTACTTTGGGTTGATTTGCTACAATTCCCACAGAAATTCCATTGAAACGTGCAAACCCTACTATAATATTGGTTGCGTAATCTTTATGTACCTCCAGAAATTTTCCGTCATCAACAATTGATCCGATTACCTCATACATATCGTATGGTTTGTTGGGACTATCTGGAATAATCTCATTGAGAGCGTCATCAAGCCTGTCTATTGGGTCAGAGGTAGGAACCAAAGGTGCCTCCTCCAGGTTGTTCTGAGGTAGAAAAGAGAGTAAATCCCTGATAACTTTTATACCTTCCTCTTCTGTATCTACGGCAAAATGGGCAACACCACTCTTTGTCGCGTGAACGCTTGCTCCACCTAGTTGCTCTTGAGTAACATCTTCACCAGTAACGGTTTTAACAACTTTAGGACCGGTAAGGAACATATAACTTGTGCCTTTGGTCATAATATTAAAGTCTGTAAGGGCAGGGGAGTAAACCGCTCCACCAGCACATGGACCAAATATTGCAGAGATTTGAGGAACAACACCTGAGGCAAGAATATTTCTCTGGAAAATCTCAGCGTAACCTGCAAGTGCATTAACACCTTCTTGGATCCTTGCTCCACCTGAGTCGTTAATACCTATAACGGGCGCTCCCATTTTCATTGATTGGTCCATTATCTTGCAAATTTTCATTGCAAAACTCTCAGATAGTGAACCGCCAAATACGGTAAAGTCCTGTGCAAATACATAAACCAGTCTTCCATCAATTGTTCCGTATCCTGTAACAACACCGTCTCCGAGGAATGTCTCTTTTTCCATATTAAAGTTTGTGCAGCGGTGTGTTACAAACATATCAAACTCTTCGAAGCTGCCTTCGTCAAGCAACATGGCAATTCTTTCACGGGCTGTGTATTTACCTTTCTGGTGTTGAGAGTCGATCCTTTTTTGACCTCCTCCCAATCTTGCTTTATCCCGAAGCTGAATAAGCGCTTTGACCTGTTCTAGTTGTTGGCTCATTTTTAATATTTTTAATATTGATTGATCTATGCTTTTTTAGGATCTTCACATATCTCTGTGAGAACTCCACCTGTATATTTTGGATGCAGAAAAGCTATATTCAAGCCTTCAGCACCTTTTCTAGGTGTCTTGTCGATTAGTTGAATACCTTTCTCTGCAAGTGCATCAAGAGTTTGCTGAATACCGTCTTCTGTAGCGAAAGCTATATGGTGAACACCTTCTCCTTTCCTTTCCAGAAATTTACCTATCGGGCCCTCAGGATCTGTACTCTCAAGAAGTTCGATTTTTGTATCTCCAACTTTAAAAAATGCAGTTTTAACCTTTTGTTCTGCAACCTCCTCAACGGCATAGCACTTAATACCAAGCATCTCTTCATAAAGTTTTATAGATGTTTCCAATGATTTAACGGCGATACCGATGTGCTCAATATGCGATAGTTTCATAACAGTAGATTGATTTTGATAATAAATTTAAAAAAAATATCCGGCAAAGGTATGTATTTATAAAGTTATCCCAAAAAAAAAGTGACTGGATTTCCAATCACTTTTTTGAAGGCGTTTTTTTAGTTTGCCATTGTATGATAAACATTTTGAACATCATCGTCATTTTCAAATTTATCGATGAGTTTCTCAATTTCAACCTTGTCTGTCTCGCTTAGTTGTTTTAATTCTGTATTGGGAATCCTTTCAAAACCACCCGAAATAATTTCATATCCTTTCTCTTCAACAAACTTCTGAATTGAACCGTATGATTCGAAACTTCCGTAAATGACAATCTCCTGATCTTCCATAAAAAGTTCCTCAGCTCCAAAATCGATCAACTCCAGCTCGAGGTCTTCAAGATTAATAGGATCTGAAGATTTTACTTTAAACACACATTTGTGTTCGAACATAAATTCTACACTTCCCGAGGTGCCTAAAGAACCACTGTATTTATTGAAATAACTTCTGACGTTTGCAACAGTTCTGGTTGGATTGTCGGTTGCGGTCTCTACAAGAAAAGCAATACCGTGAAGTCCGTATCCTTCATAAACAATCTCTTTGTAATCATTGTGCTCTTTCTCAACTGCTCTTTTTATAGCCCTCTCAACATTGTCTTTGGGCATATTTTCAGATCTCGCAGTAGAGATGAGGGCTCGCAAACGGGGGTTATTATCGGGATCGGGACCTCCACTTTTGGCGGCCATTGTAATCTCCTTACCGATGCGGGTAAAAACTTTGGACATATTACCCCAACGCTTCATCTTCCTCTCTTTGCGAAATTCGAATGCTCTTCCCATATCCTTAATTTTTTATTACTCGGGATTATTAATTTATTGCTTTATCCTGGCAATATATTTATCAGCCTCTGAACCTTCAAGACTTTGAGGATATTTAACCTTAATCTCTTCGTATGTTTTGATTGCGCTCTCATTGTTGCCAAGCTCTTCGTACATTAAACCAGCTTTTAAAAGATAGGTTGAGGCAAAAACGTTGTCTGAGTGAGCTGCTGCCTTAAGATAGAAACTTAGGGCCTCCTTGTAGTTCATTAATCCGGCGTAAGCATCTCCGATATTGGAGATAGCTCTGGCCTGGAGAATCGGATCCTTCGAACGGAATTTTTTAAGGTATTTTAAAGCCTCTTCAAAATTGCCAAGCTGAAGTTCGCTTATTCCGGCATACATGTAAACAGAGCCTGCCGCAGCAGAACCGTATTCATCTATAATTTGCTTAAAGCCAAGCGAGTTTCCGTCACCATTCAAAGCTAGGTTAAACGAGTCGGCTCTAAAATACTGCTCTGCAACAAAAGTCTGAGCGAGTGCCTCCTCTTTTAAAGGTTTGCGATAGAGGTGCTGATATGCAAACCATATTGCAGTTACTGCCAATACGGCGATAACAGTGTAAACAAGTGTATTTTTGTGTTTTTCGATAAAGTGCTCAGTTTGATTTAGAGCCTTTTCTACTTGTTCTTCGGGATCCTGATGTTTAATTTTCTTTGACATTTCAACAATTTTTTTAGCAGGGTGCAAAATTACAATATTTTATCTAATCTCAAATTATTAATGGATAAAAGCGTAACTTTGTTTGTCAATTCTTTAACAGATGTATCTCAAAAAGCTGATTATTTCAAATTTTAAGAACATAACGGAGGCAGAAGCAGAATTTTCTTCCAAATTAAACTGTATTACCGGCAATAATGGTTCAGGTAAAACAAATTTGCTTGATTCGGTTTATTACCTTTCAATGACTAAAAGTTATTTTTCTAATCTTGATCAGCAAAATATTTCATACGAGCAAGATTATTCAGTTCTCAGAGGAGAATATTCAAGAGAAGACAACTCTGTTGAAAGCATCTCCGTATCACTCGGAAGGGGTGGCGAAAAGCACATCAAAAGAAACTCAAAATCCTATCAAAAATTATCTGAACACATTGGGCTTATACCTATTGTAATGGTCTCTCCCTATGATACATGTCTTGTAAATGAATCGGGGGATGAGAGACGTAAATTCATAAATTCAATTATTTCTCAAATGGATAAGGAGTACTTACGAAGAGTACAGAATTACAACAGCCTTCTTCAGCAGAGAAACAGACACCTAAAAGAGAGCAATATCAGTGATGACTTATTGGACACTTTTACTGAGAGGCTTTCTCATAATGCCTCATACATTTATGAGAAGAGAGCCTCATTCACAGAAAAGTTGTTACCTATAACCAAGAAATACTACAACCTGCTATCGGGAGGTAAAGAGTTGATTGATATTAAGTACAAATCAGATTTGGAAAGCGGTCCCCTCAGTGATTTACTCAAAAAATGCGAATCGAGGGACAAAATGTTCAAGTACACAACTACCGGCATACAGCGGGATGACTTGCTCTTTTTGATGAATGATCATCCATTCAGAATAAGCGGATCTCAGGGACAGCAAAAGACATTTCTAATATCACTGAAACTGGCACAATTCGAGATAATGCGTCAAATGCATGGTAAGGCGCCCATAATGCTGTTAGATGATGTTTTTGATAAGTTGGACATGCTAAGGGTGGAATCTTTGTTGAGTATGGTATCTTCTGACTTTTTTGGACAGATATTTATAACAGACAGCAATAAGGTTAGAGTAGGAGGAATTCTTGAAAAAATTAACGGAAATTCAAAATCTTTTGATATTGTTTCAGGGAGGTTGCTATGAGAAGACAAAAGGCCGTTTTACTAGGAGATCTTTTTGGAGAATTCCTTAAATCTGAAGGACTTGAGCAGGGTATTAAGAGGATGGAGGTTTTTGAGGCCTGGGACACCACTGTAGGGGTTAGAATTACAGAACTTACATCCGAGAAATTTTTTAAAGATGGAAGGTTGTATTGTAAAATTTCATCATCTGTTGCCAGAACTCAGCTTTTCACTCAAAGGTTGGAAATAATTAAGAAAATTAATGACATAATGGGTTCGAAGATTGTAAAAGAGATCATATTTAAATAAATGAGCAATAGCAAGCCAGTAATAATAATCGATTCTGATATCCCTTTTATTCAAGGTGTCTTGGAGCCTTTTTTTAGCACAAGGTACTTTAAGCCGGCCGACATTAACTCTCTTACAATAAAAAGCGCATCGGCTCTTATCATCAGGACCAGAACCAGATGCAATCGTGAATTACTTGAGGGATCTTCTGTGAAAGCAATATTTACTGCTACAATCGGGAATGACCACATAGACACTAAATACTGTTCAGAAAGTGGTATTGATGTCTATAATGCTGCCGGGTGCAATGCAAATGGTGTAGTCCAATATGTCATAACTTCATTATTTATTATTTGCAGATTGTTAAAGAGAGATATTTTCAAAGAAAAGCTAGGTATAATCGGTGCAGGGAATGTAGGGGAGAGGTTGGCGGCAATAGCTGCCAGACTTGGTATTGAGGTTTTGAGGTGTGACCCACCTCTTAGAATTAGACTTCAAGATGATTCTCTCTATTTCTCGGAAAAAAAACTAGCCGAACGAGGCATAGATTCATCTTTTTATCCCGACAGAACGAAGCTGAAAGTCTCTGATTATTTTTCTCTTGATGAAGTGTTAAACAGTTGTTCAACAATAACCTTTCATGTTCCTCTAAACAGTGAGACAAAAGGAATGTGCTCAGAAAGCGTTTTAAAAACCATTAATCCTGGAACAATACTTATTAACAGTTCAAGAGGCGAAATTTTTAATGAGCAGGAGGTTATAAAACACAGATCCACACTAGGTGCTCTGATTTCAGATGTTTGGTCGGGCGAACCGGATATAAATACCAAATATCTTGATGTAACTGACATTGCAACTCCTCATATTGCAGGTTACTCTCTAGAAGGAAAAATCAACGCTACTGTATTTACAGTCCGGAATATAGCAAGGCATTTTAAAATTGATACACTATTTAACTTCTTAATTAGTTACCCTAATGAAGTTGATACGAATACAATAATTGATAAGCAACATTCAAAAGTTGAAAGTATAGCGATAATAACAGAAGAGCGCTTTCCTTTAATGGAACAAGATAAAAAACTAAGAGAAAACCCCGGAAGTTTCGAAAATTTGAGATCAGAATATAAATATAGAAGAGAATTCAACGATTCATTTATAAAAAGACTTGAACAGGTTGCTAACTTAAAGTAATGTAGTGCATTATGTTTTCATCCAAAGATTATGATCAGATGGCCCAAAGTGGCATAAATAGGGAGGTTGTTTTAAATCAGATAGAAACTTTTAAAAAAGGATTTCCCTATCTTGAAGTTGTTTCAGCAGCAACCCCTAAAAAGGGTGTAAAGATTCTCTCAGAGTCTGAAAAAAGTACTGCCATTCAAAGATGCAGTTCCTTTGAGGGTACAATATGCAAATTTGTGCCTGCTTCAGGAGCAGCAACTCGCATGTTTAAGGAGCTTTATGATGTCATAATGACTGATAATGAGCATCAAAGTGAGAATAATCCGCTATCTGCAAGGTTTTTGAATGAATTGAAAAGGTTCCCATTTTATGAAGACCTGAAGGTACTTGGAGCATTCACAACAGATAACAAATTGGATATCATCAGGAAAGTGCTAAACTCTGATGGCTTGAATTACGGGCAACTTCCAAAAGGGCTGTTAAAATTTCACCGTTATCAAGATGAGACCAGGACTCCATTTGAGGAGCATCTAATTGAAGCCGCACAATATGCTCGTTCTAAACAAGGGGTAGCAACAATAACTTTTACCGTATCTCCTGAACATATAGACCTTTTTAAGAAACTTGCTGAAAAAGTTGAACCGGTATACCAAAAGAGGTACGGGTGTAAATTTGACATTTTATTTACAACACAAAAAAAATCAACCGATACAATTGCTGTCGATCCTGAAAATAAACCATTCAGACTTAATGACTCTTCTTTACTATTCAGGCCAGCAGGCCACGGTGCACTGATTGAGAATTTAAATGATATGGATTATGATATAGTTATTATCAAAAACATAGATAATATTCCAATGGAGAGATATCTTGATAATAACTCTCAATGGAAAAAAATACTAACGGGAGTGTTGTTGGAAATAAGAGATAAGTTGTTTGCTTATCTTCATAAAATTGAAAATGAATATTCTGAACATTTAGCTGAGGAGATTTACAGGTTTTTCAGTATAGAACTCTCAACTGAGTTACCAAAGGTTCCCGACACATTGATAAAAGATTACTTATGGGCAAAATTGGACAGACCTGTAAGAGTTTGCGGGGTTGTAAAAAACCTTGGAGAACCAGGAGGAGGCCCATTTCTGGTAAGAGACTCCGACGGCTCTGTCTCACCTCAAATTCTGGAGGGGGCACAACTTAATTTAAATGATAAAAAAACCATAAAAACCCTTTCTGAATCTACTCACTTTAATCCGGTTGATATTGTTTGTTCCTTTAAAGATCATGAAGGAGAAAGGTTTAATCTTAAGCTATTTACTGATCCCGAAACAGGATTTATCTCCGAGAAAAGTCAAGAGGGTAGGAAATTGAAGGCATTGGAATTGCCCGGATTATGGAATGGAGCTATGAGTAACTGGAACACTGTTTTTGTTGAGGTTCCTGTCTCTACCTTTTCACCTGTTAAAACAGTGTTTGATCTTTTAAGAGAGGAGCATCAGTAGTAGGTTCCCTTTAATTCCTATTAGTTTTCTTATCGGATGTGTGCAGCTTTCTCTGTATAATTTGCTGTAATACAACTAGTAATGCTGTGTTTAAAGCAATCACGTACCATATTATTGAATCAGGATTGAGAAAAACCTCTTTCACTCTAAGTCCGGCGCTTTTTACCCCTAAGTTGAATTTGTCGGCAGCTGAGAATGTAAATGAGAAGTTGATATCAAAGTAATTCTTTCCGATATAAATGAATGCTGCAATCAGAATTGACAGTGCTGCAGCAAAAAACAAGACTTGAGTTAATATCTCTTTTCTTGAGGCTCTTTTGATTCTCGCCGCCTTTTCAAACTCAATCTTTCTGTTCACAACAGCTAAAAAAGAGAGTGGGACAGCATCATTAACACTATCTGAAAAGATACCTTTTAAATATTTATCATCACTATCCATAACTAACCTCCATTTTTGAATCTGCAATTAATGCAAGTCTTTTTTTTATTCTGTGCAAAGTAACTTTAACATTTGACTCTCCCATTCCGGTAATCTGCGAAATCTCTCTTATACTTTTATCCTGATTGTAGAACAACATAATAAGGAACCTTTCATTTGTATCCAGATTTTTCAACATTTTCTCAAGCAGAATATACCTCCGTTCTCTCTCTTCTGCTTCATTTTGGTTGTTTTGATCATTGATATGTGCAGGTAAGTTTGTTTTTTCAATATCTACAAATGAATATCTTTTTTTTCGCATTTTTGAAATTGCCATATTATAGGCAATTCGGAACAACCAGGTCGCAAAAGAGCTTTCTCCACGAAATTTATCTATTGAGAAGAAGGCCTTTACAAACACATCCTGAGCGATCTCTTCGGCGTCCTCATTATTTCCTACAACTCCTCTTATCACCGACATGATTTTGGGAGAGTGTTCAAGCACAAGCCGGTCATATAGAAAACTATCACCTGCCTTAATCTTTTCAATGATTTTTAATTCCTCCTCTCTGCTCATATGCCGGTTAGACGCAGTTTTTTGCTTATGGTTACAAATTTAAATAATAAGTAATAAACAGAAAATTTGTAACCTTTATCTGGTTGAGTCGTCAAAAGATCAAACAATAAATATATTTCAATTATGATGGATTTTATATCAATACCCGTAACCTTCGGAATAGGTGCATACGCTTTCTACAAGCTTATTGAATTATTTGTAAGAAAGAAAGAGAGATTGCTTATCATTGACAAACTTAGCCAACTTGAAAAGGCAAACATTGAGAATCTTAATCTATCCAATATTTTCGGAGATGGAAAGTCGTTCAAGAATGCTTACCTAACACTAAGAATTGGCTCATTACTTGCTGGTCTGGGTCTGGGTTTACTGGTTGGTTACATAATTATTAACACAACAATAGGTGGATTCGAAAGAGCATCTTATGAAATTAGACAAACAATGAGTGTAGTTTATGGTTCTTCCACTTTACTTTTTGGCGGAATTGGTCTGATTGCCGGCTTTATTGCCGAGAGAAGACTCTCCAAAACTGAGTAACTAATAATTCTTTAATACATAACAGTAATTAATGAAAAAGAGGATGACTAGAAAAAGTCATCCTCTTTAATATTTTATTATTAGTAGTCTTGCCTATTCTCCAAGCAAAATACCGGTACCACGGGTACCATCTTTAAAAAGCAGCGAGTGATTCTTTTTCTCTCTGTTTTTCCAGTCTCCTTTGTTGTATGCATAGCTTACAATCATAGGAACCACAGTTGTTGCTTCGGCGTAAACCATTTGCTCGTGCGCTGTATCAACTTTACCCCATGAGTTGGCCTCCTTGAGTGTAGAAGATGAGCATGCTCCGTCTCTAACGTCAGCAACGGTAATCTGAACAGCATATCTGTGCATAGGAACGTCAAATCCAAGGCATTCAGCACACACAACTGTATCCTGTGCAAAGTTCTTGGGAACTCCACCACCTATCATAAAGAGGCCACTGCTTTTAGCTGCCATTTTTACCTCTGTAAGTTCTCTGAAATCAGCTACTGAGTCTATCGACATATATGGCTTCATCTGTTTCATCCTCTCAACCTGGTGCATAACAAGCCCAAAGCCGGCGCTGCAATCACTGAAAGCGGGAACAAATATTGGAATATTGTTCTCATATGCTGTCTGAATAAGAGAGTTCTTCTTAACAGAATTCTTGGTAAGCCATTTACCGATTTCGTGGATGAATTCTCTTGAAGAGTAAGGTCTTGGCTCTAGCGAGTCAGCAATCTCTTTTATGGTTGCATCACACTTTTGAAGTTCTTCTTCGTCTATGTATGTATCGTAAATTCTGTCTATATAATTGTCTCTTAAGTGAGTATCATTAATAAACTGAGATCCCTTATAGTGCTTGTAACCCAGGGCTTCAAAGAAATCCATATCAATTATTGAAGCACCGGTAGAGACCACAGCATCAATCATATTGAAACGAATCATATCTACATAGACCTGCATACATCCGCCGGCAGATGTGCTACCTGCAAGAACGAGCCAGTTAGTGCTCTCTTTGTCTTTAATCATCATTTGAAGAATATCTGCAGCAGCAGCAGTGTCTCTGGAAGTAAAAGACATGTCTCTCATTGCGTCGATTATATACGACGAATCAAATGCTGTAATATCAATATGCTTTACGGTATCCTTCAGTAATTCTCTCTTTGTTGGTTTCATTATCTGTATCTTAAATTTTTTTGCAAAGATAGATATTTTAAATTAAGAACAACTTTTTTACTATTTTTGCCGGTATTAATTTATAACCAATAATTACACTATGTTCGGCTCAAAAACTGTTGAAAAGTTCAGGGAAATTGAAACTCCTTTTTATTACTACGACTTGGCGCTCCTCAGGCAAACTTTGGATATATATACCAAAGAGCTTAAAAAATATAACTACCATGCACATTACGCTCTTAAAGCAAATGCTAATACTAAGGTACTTTCAATTGTCAAATCTTATGGATTAGGTGCCGATTGTGTAAGTGGAAACGAGGTTAAACTTGCTCTTAACTCAGGTTTCGACCCTTCTATGGTAGTATACGCCGGGGTTGGTAAATCGGATAAGGAGATTAATATTGCACTTAAAGGAGATATTTTCTCATTCAACTGCGAATCAATACCTGAAATACAGATTATTGACCAGTTAGCAGGCTCAATGGGAAAAACAGCGTCAATCTCACTGAGAATAAACCCGGATATTGATGCCCATACCCATAAATATATAACAACAGGAAGATCTCAAGACAAGTTTGGTATAAGTCACTGGATGTTTGATGATGTAATTGATACACTAAACAGTTGCAGTAATATTCACTTCGCTGGGCTTCACTTTCACGTAGGTTCGCAAATTACTGATTACAATGTCTTTAATATGCTTGCTAAGAAAGTCAACGATATAGTTGCGAGATTTGAGGAGAAGGGGATGCGGGTTGAGAACATTAACCTGGGTGGTGGCCTGGGTATTGATTATAAAGAGCCAGATGTAAACCCTATTTCAGATTTTGCCTCCTATTTTTCTATTATAAATAAGAACCTTAAACAGGAATCTTATCAAAAAATACATTTTGAACCGGGACGTGCAATTATTGCTCAATGTGGTTCACTAATATCAAGGGTATTGTATGTTAAATTTGGTAAGGGGAGAAAATTTGCGATTCTTGACGCAGGTATGAACGATCTTATAAGACCAGCTCTTTATCAAGCTGTTCATAAGATTGAAAATCTGACCTCTTCAGGAAGATTAATGAGATATGATGTAGTCGGGCCAATTTGTGAGTCAAGTGACAGATTTGCAAAAAATCTTCTTATTCCGGAAACTTCAAGAGGAGATATTTTTGCAATAAGGTCAGCTGGAGCCTACGGCCAGGTGATGGCAATGCGTTACAACCAAAAGGATCTGGCCCCAGAATACTATTCCGAATAACCAAAACTTAATAATATGGCAAGGGTAAGTTCAAAAGACCGTTATGTCGTTAAGGTGTATGAGCTCTTCAGAAAAAAAGGGCTTAAACTTACGATGGATGATATTGCATCCTCTCTAAAGCTTACTAAAAAGACGCTGTATAATAACTTCTCCAGTAAAGATGAGCTGATGAGGACAGTTATGCAGTTTGTAATAGAGGATATTGAATTCAGAATAAACCTGGCTCTCAGTCAGGGTAAAAATGCACTAGAGGCTCTTTTTCTGACAAGTAGCATGATGAATAAAACATTAGAGGCAATCGGGCCACTACTTTTATCCGATTCATCAAAATACCTCCCGGACCTGAAGGTTTTGGACCATACAAACAGAACGAGCTTCTATTCAAAAATAATTCATGACAATATTGAAAGAGGAATCACTGAGGGTTTGTACAGAGATGATTTTAACAAAGAGTTGGTAACCCTCTTCTTTACCTCGGCAATGGCAAAAATTTACTCATGGAACGGTTCCTACGTTTACCTTAAAGATCCATACCTGTTTCATTCCGAATTGGTGAAATATCATCTGGAATCTATCGTAAATGACGAGGGAAGAAAAATACTGAGGTCATTTGTCCAAAAATGACTAATTTTGCACCCTAATTTTTTTAATAATTATGTTCGAAAACCTAATTGACAGACTTGAGAGCTCCTTTAAACTGCTCAAGGGTGAAGGGAGAATTACGGAAATAAATGTAGCAGAGACTCTTAAAGAGATTCGAAAAGCTCTTTTAGACGCAGACGTAAGCTATAAGATTGCCAAGAATTTCTGTGATGACGTCAAGCAAAAAGCATTGGGACAGGATGTTTTGAAAGCCGTCAGACCTGGTCAAATGATGACCAAAATTGTCCATGACCAGCTTACTGCTCTTATGGGCAGTGAAGCAACCGATATTTCCGTAAAGGGAAATCCCGGAGTTGTTTTGGTGGCAGGTCTTCAAGGTTCTGGTAAAACTACCTTCAGTGGTAAATTAGCCCTCAACTGCAAGTCAAAGAGAGGTTTAAAAACAATGCTCGTAGCATGCGATGTTTACCGTCCAGCTGCAATAGAGCAGCTTAAGGTACTTGGTGAGCAGGTAGGTGTTTTTGTTTATCATGAGGAGGATGCCAAAGATCCAGTAAAAATTGCAAAAAATGCTCTGGCAAAAGCCAAGCAGGAAGGATATTCTCTTGTAATAATCGATACGGCCGAGATTACCGCCATTAAAAAGGCAGTTGATCCCACAGAAACGCTGTTTGTCGTTGATGCTATGACCGGTCAGGATGCAGTTGAGACAGCCAGAGTTTTTAATGAAAGGCTAGACTTCGATGGGGTAGTTTTGACCAAATTGGATGGTGATACAAGAGGAGGAGCAGCATTGTCAATCCGTGCGGTTGTCAATAAGCCTATCAAATTTGTCTCTTCCGGTGAAAAAATGGATGCTTTGGATGTATTTCACCCAAAGAGAATTGCGGATAGAATCCTAGGGATGGGTGATGTAGTTTCACTTGTTGAAAAAGCGCAAGAGCAATTTGATGAAGAGGAGGCAAGAAAACTTCAAAAGAAGTTGGCAAAAGATCAGTTTACCCTGACTGACTTTTATGCTCAGATTCAACAAATTAAAAAGATGGGAAACATTAAGGATTTGGCCTCAATGATTCCAGGAATGGGTAAAATGGTTAAGGACGTTGATATGGATAACTCTGCTTTCAAGGGAATTGAGGCAATTATTCAATCAATGACAATAGAAGAGAGGGAAAATCCGATTTTGCTCAACGGAAGCAGAAGAAAGAGAATTGCAGAGGGTAGCGGAACTTCAATAGCTGAGGTTAACAGACTTGTGAAACAGTTTGAAGATACCAGAAAGATGATGAAGAGCATGACAGGTGGAGGAGCTGCCAAAACGATGAGAGCAATGGGTTCAATGAAAAGACGATAGTATTACTTACAAATCATTACAGATATGGTTATTCTTGACGGAAAAGCGACTGCAGACAGCATAAAAGCAGAGATTGCAGCGGAGGTTGAAAAAATTATTGAATCAGGCGGTAAAAAGCCACATCTGGCAGCAATACTGGTAGGAAGTGATGGCGCTTCAATGACATATGTCGGGCATAAAGAGAGTGCCTGCAAAAGAGTTGGATTTGATTCAACTGTAATAAAACTGGACGATACCATTTCACAAGATGTACTTTTAGATGAAATTGCTAAAATTAATAATGACAGCTCAATTGACGGCCTTATTGTGCAGTTGCCATTGCCAAAACATATTGATGAGCAAAAAGTAATTGAGTCGATTGATCCCAAAAAAGATGTTGATGGATTTCATCCGGTAAATGTTGGCAAAATGGTTCTGGGCCTCCCTTCGTTTATATCTGCAACGCCTGCCGGAATTCTGGAACTATTAATCAGATACGGTATTGAGACATCGGGAAAACATTGTGTTATTATTGGTCGAAGTAATATCGTAGGAAAACCA
>PHDA01000018.1 GCA_002842465.1 Bacteroidetes bacterium HGW-Bacteroidetes-7 | reverse complement strand
GTTTCCGAAAAGTAGCCGCAGAAAATTATCGGAAAACAAATGTTGCCTTTGAGTTGAGGATTTGTGCGATCATTGACATCAGGTTACTCCTCTGAACTGTGATCTAAATACTTATATTCCTGTGGAATAATGTTGAACTCTCTTCTCCCCAACTTTTACTTATGATCCAATAATCCCAGTTCGCTACGGCTTGACTAAATCATCAGCAATAACCACCCTGCCAGAGAGCCGCCTATCACAATAAAGGCGCTGTTGAGCTTTTTAAATCCGAATGATACAATTATGCTAACGATCAGTATTAACACTGAACGCCAGTCCGTTACGGCATCTCTTCCCATTTGAATTACAACAGCCATAATAACTGCCACCGATCCTACATTAACTGCGTCAAGGAAAGCTGCCATAACCTTAGATTTTCTCAACTTGGGAATTAGTGGATTAAGCATACCCACTAGTATAAAAGATGGGAGAAAAATGCCTACAGTTGCAGCAATCGCACCCCAAAAACCATATAGCTGCCATCCGATAAAGGTTGCAGTCGAGAGCACAGGACCGGGGGTAAACTGGCCAACGGCTACTGCATCCATTAATTGCTCTCTTGTAAGAAGCCCCTCCATCACAAGTTCGTTGTCCAGAAAGGCAAAGAGCACATACCCGCTACCGTAGAGAAGTGCACCTACTTTAAGAAAAATGAGAAATATTTTCAGAACCGAAAGTGTGGTTGCGCCGGTTACTGCAGTAATTAATGCTAGCGGGATTATTGACAGCAGTTTTTTTCCCTTTGGATTATCTTTAATCTTGAGTTTTTCTTCTTTATTTTCTTCTGTTTGTTTTTGTGCTTCTGCTTCTTTTCCTATTATAATCTCTGTATTCTCTTTTGCTTTACTTTTAACATGACTATTTTCTTTAACATTTTTATTTACAGATCTGTTTTTACTAAAGAGTTTGCTGATGAAAAATATTAAAATACCGGCAAAACCACAGGCAAACAGAGCCGTAATCTCCCCTACCCCCAGAAATGTGACACCCAGAGTCACCAGCCCCATTACAATAAGCATGTTGTTTTTAAATGCCTTCTTTCCCAGGCCATACAAAGCATAAAGAATTATCCCCACAACTGCAGGTTTAATGCCGTAGAAATATGATTCCGCCGCAGGAAGGGTGCCATATTTAGCATATAACCAGGCAAAGACCATTGTAATGGCAACTGCAGGCACGATAAAGGTTATTCCCGCGGTAATAAGTCCTTTCCAACCCGCCCTCTCATGACCACAATGCATAGCCATCTCTGATGAGTTAGGGCCGGGAATAAGATTTGTGGCCCCGATAAGGTCAAGAAAATGCTGGTGGTCCATCCATTTTCTCTTCTCCACAACCTCCTTCTCCATCATTGCAATATGAGCTGCAGGCCCGCCAAATGCAATTGAACCCAGCTTAAAAAAGAGTCCCGCAACCTCTTTTAGCGGGGTTTGTTCACTTTTATTTTTCATAACTCTGTCTCTTTCCATAACTTTGTTAACAAAAATAATCTAATTTTAGTTCGGTAATCGATTCTTAAAAAAATCTTAATAAATTTAATTTATCGGGTTATGAAAAAAATGTTTCTTTTGAATGTCCTGTTAATTATGACAGTAACATTGTTCGGTCAGACAGACGAGGATCATATTAAAAAGACAATAACAGATTCATATGTTATTGGTATTCACAATGGAGGCACCATTGAGGCAATTAACAAAGGGTTCCACCCCGGCTTCGAACTTCTTGGAATAGGGCAGGATGGAAACACCATGACAAAACTGCCAATCTACACTTGGACAGAAAACATCAGACAGGCAAAAGAGGCTGGAAGAGTACCATCAGTAAAAACAGAGTGCAAGTTTCTTAATATTGATATTACAGGTAATGCAGCCATGGCCAAAATTGAACTTCACAGAGAGGGCAAGCTGATTTTTACTGACTATCTGTTTCTTTATAAGTTCAAAGACTCTTGGAAAATCGTGAATAAAATTTATTTCAGACATTAATTAGTGCAAACAAAAAGTAAGCAGTAAGCAGTAAGCAGTAAGCATAATCAAAATAGCATGCCAACTAATTATAACCAGTGAATTATAAACAACTAGTTATTAACAATTAAGCGTAGCATTAATAGCTAATAACAAATAATAAATTCTAAAAAATGAATCCTAAATTTTTAAAGCGCCTTTCCCTGATATTTCTTACATCCTTTTTTATTTCAAACGGGTTAAGATCACAGGAGCTGATTGTAATTAAGTCAGTGAATTTGAAATGCAATGACTCTGTATTGGTCTTTACTCCAAAGGGCTACTGTTACGATAAATCAGAAGAGACACCTGCCCTCTATCTTCTTCATGGCTGGAGCGGCAATTATCGCAACTGGGGCGATAAGGCTGATATCCAGGCTATGAGTGATAAATATGGCTTTATTATCATTACTCCGGATGGTTTTTACAACAGCTGGTATCTAAATAATGTAGATAAAGATAAAATGCAGTGGAGAAACTTTTTTGATGAGGAGCTATATCCGCTTATCAAATCAAAATACAAACTTAATCCTGAGAAGACCTTTATCACAGGATTGAGTATGGGTGGCCACGGTGCCATTAATGTTTACATAGATGATACAACCCGTTTCAAGGCTGCCGGAAGTATGTCAGGCGTGCTAAATCTACAGGATACCAGGCTTAAAGAGACACAGATGACAGAGGTGCTTGGCCCATATACAACTGAGAATACTCAATATGATCTCCAATCTGCAATAAACCGCCTTGAATCAATAAAAGGTGGCAAAGATATTCTGCTTATTAGTTGCGGCGCTCAGGATGGTCTTGCACAAAGCAGCAGGGATTTTGCGAAACGTTGTGACGAGCTCAAAATCCCTAACATGCTTATGATGAGTCCGGGGGTTCATAGCTGGCCTTACTGGTTATTCATGTTAGACCAGCATCTGTTCATCTTTGACAGAATCGATAAGGGCAAAGGCTTAGGATACTAATTCATCCAAACGGGTCTTTTTGCACCCATTAGGTAGTAGTCAAAATATTCATCCATACGGCGGGACCAGTCAACGGCTATGTCCCGCTTTTTTATGTTGTGACCATCACCTTTGTAGTTGAACATCCAAACCTCCTTACCAAGCCTCTTTAACCCAAGGAACAATTCCAGCCCTTGTGAATATGGAACTGCCTCATCTGCATCGCTGTGTCTTGACAACAAAGGAGTGGTTACCCTGTCAAGAAAGAATATTGGTGAATTCTGAATATAATTTTGCTGTCTATCCCAAAGGGTTCCTCCAATTCTGCTTTGAGTAGCCTCATACATAAACATTCTTGGTTTACCGGCACCTGCTCGCAGACCTGAATATGCCGAAGTCATGTTGGCAACGGCTGTCTCAGAGCATGCGCATTTGAAAATATCTGTCTGTGTAATAAGGTAGGCAACCTGATAACCTCCCCAGCTATGACCCTGTACCCCTACTCTTTCGGGGTCTGCAACCCCTTTTTCTATCAAATATTTTGTTCCGCTCTCCACAATATTCAGGCAGCTTTTGCCCGGCCATCCTATTTCGTACCTTATGTCGGGCATAAATACAACATACCCTCTACTTACATACATAGATGGGTTGATTGTTGATGTGGTGGGTGCGGGTGGGTAAAACATAAAAATATCCTGACTCATTGTCTCATAGAAATAGACAATCATGGGATATTTTTTTGCTGGGTCGTAATCTTCGGGTGTATAGAGAATACCTGTCTGCTTTGCCCCTTGCGGGTCGTTCCATGAGATAAACGATGTGTTGCCAAATTTAAAATTTTTAGTCTGTTCGTTCAAATCTGTGAGTCTCTCAATGGGTTTCATATCGGGTCCTGCGAGCCAGTAATCAGGTGCTTGTGTAAAATTCTCAATTTGAATTATAAAATTTCCTTTTGCAGACTTCTTTATGAATCGATGCTTTTGTGGCCCCTCAACTAACAGAACAGGTTCTTTACCAAATTTGAGAGTATAGAATCCCGAATTCATATTGTCGTAATTGACTGATTCCAAAAGTATCTCTTTTTTAAAATCAACTCCCCTGTCGCCACCTCTCTCCTCAGAGGTATTCACAACCTTGAATCTGATGTTGTTTTTTCTGCCATACTCTTTCGTAATACATTTTGCAGTTCCTGATCCGTCAACAGGTGCAGCCCAGATATCAAACTCATCATATATCAGAAAATATTTTTTATCTGCTGTTAAAGCTCCATGGCCATATGGAGAGGCGGGCTGAGGTTTGTCAAAACTTTGGTTTTTAACCGGATATGGAATTGAATTTGAGATATTTTTCTTCTCATTTGTGTATAAGTTTGTTACAAACCAGGCCTCCTCTTTGAAATCATAGGTAAAAAAATGCTCTGTAGTTCCGGAAACTGCAAAGCTTCCCATAAATGACTCAATAAGCAATCTGTACTCCCCTGTTTTCCTGTTTACGCAATAGAGATCTCTTGGAATAGGGTCCGCCCATAAATCTTCGTACATATATGGTCTGTTGTCAAACTCAAAGCCAAAGAGCGAATTATCATCCGGCATAAGAAATACCCCCTTTCCGTATGAAAGTCTTATTAACTTATCTTCAGCAGGGTTATATATGCACTTGAGCTGATTGGCAAATACACTCTGTCTTGTTCTCTTTTGTGATGGGAGTAGTGTATCATTCCATCGCCACAGTTCGTATTCGTATACAGGTTTCTCTTTTTTAACTTTTGCTTTCTCTTCTGCTTCCTCCTCTTTTACAGGATTTATTTCAAACTTGTAATTGTCATTATCTTTTGAAAACTGTATCCCTTTTTTATAATTAAAAACCGTACCCTCAGGCAATCTTGTATAATCAAGCCCTGTGTGAGTTATTTTTTTAGATTTTACCTCAAAAAGTACCGCTTTCACCTCCGATTTACCGGATGAGTCGGTTGCCTCAAAAAACAGAAGATTATCACCGTTTTTATTGACTGACATTTCACTAATGTACTTTTGTGTAGTAAGCAGTGTATCATACGACAAAAATTTCACCTTTTTTCTTGCGTCGGGGGCTATGACTCTTATGATTCTTCTCTGTCCATCAGAATTTGCAACAGCAAACATGTCTCCAGTCGGGGCAAAAGCTACGTGCATAACTCCCTGTAAAGAATCTAGCCCGGTAATCTCAATTGTTTTAAAAAAAAGATTTTTGCCTGTGTACCATGCAATAATGGGAGAATCATCGGATATCTCATGTTTTTTTGAAACACCAATTTTTTCAGTGAGACCGGAAATGCAATTTATTGAGAAAAGTGAATCCTTCACTTTATAAACTGCACCCCTCTGTTTATTAAAGAACGCAGCATCGGTTGCGCCTTTTACGGTTTGGTTAAATGAGAGATTCCGGATTTTTATCTCAAGAATTGACTTATCTGCAAAGTTCTCATACTCCGTGAGAGTAATATTTGCATCATCAGAGACTTTAAATTGTTTAATTGTTTTCCACGAATCATAAACAGATTCGTCCAGAACCCTTTTCTGTGCCTCCGCAAACACAAAAGAGAGAATTGCAATTGTTAAACAGAACAATTTTTTCATAGTTTAAAAATTTCAAAGAGGTTAAATTAAAGTAGTACTCAAAAGTAACAAAAAAAGGATGACTAAAAATATAGTCATCCTTATTAACAAAATTATTTAATACTTAGAGCGGGTTCTGTACCATTAGTGGGTTTGAATCAATCTCTTGTTGAGGAATCAGGAATACAAAATTTTTATCACCTGGTTCAAAATATGATGCAGCATTCCACAGAGCTGAGTTGTGTCCCAGATCTCTTCTATCAAGAGCAATATTAAGCCTTTTGATATCAAAGAATCTTTGTCCTTCACCCCAAAGGTCAGCACGACGGTGCATAAGAATGTGACCTATTAGGCCATCTCCTGTTAATGTAGTCTTAACGTAAGCGGGATCACGTTTGTTGATTAAAGTGAAAAGTACGTTCTGTGCATCTGCAATTCCACCTCTTCTTGCTTCGGCCTCTGCTTCAATCAGATACATTTCGCCTGCTTTAATATACAAATAGTCATTGGTCATTTTTCCACCTCCGGTGAATTTCCAGCCAACTCTAGGTTTTCCAGCTGTAGTTTTAAATGCCTCTTTACGAGTATCTGTTGCGCTCATAAAGTCGAAAACAACAGTACTAATAAGCTTATGGTTACCCAAAGTGGCATATCCCTGAAAAACGGGGTCAATGTGAGAGAAGAATGATCTATAGGTGGTTTGCTGCTCATCTATTAGCACAGCACCCCAGATCCATTCGGTTGATGCCTTATTAAATCCATAATTATAATTGACCTCAAGAGATGTACCTGTTCTTGCCGCTCTTGCATATGTTACGGCATTATCCCAGTCACCTGTTGTTAGCGCAACCCTTGCAGCAATCGCATTGGCTGTATTGAGATGGATGTGTGAGATATTAAGTCTTGATGCAGTATTTCCGTTAAGCAAAGCTATTGCATCTGTCAAATCTATCTTAATCTGAGCATAAACCTCCTCAACTGTTGCTCTTGCAAGTGGCTCTTGCGTTGGAGTGAGTCTTATGGGAATTCCAAGTTGTGTATTACTCTTTGTTATCCAATTATACCTATCAGCATACATTTGCACAAGCTGATAGTGTGATAAAGCTCTGTAAACTAGTGCTTGAGCCTTGATATTGTTTCTTCTTGGAATCTCTGATTCGAAAACTGTTATGTTATCAATATTAGCTAGCAGGATGTTTGCATTATTGATAATGTCATAGTAGAAATCCCAAGGGTAGAGGCAATTACCGGCATTAACGTTTCTATGCACAAGGTATTGGTACCACGCCACAAACCATCCGTAACCTCTTTCAGTAGAATAGAAGTCCTCACCAAGGCAATCTAATGCATAATCAATTGATTTGTGCCCAAATCTGTCGTGCTCATTTCCGGAAGCGTACCCAAAACGATGAATACCTTCAAGAAGTGTTTGCGCACCAGTGAGGGTTTTGAAAAGGTCAGCCTCTGTAACGCTTGATGTAGGGGCAGTCTCCAAATAATCTTTTGAACATGAGACTATACCCAGTGATGCCAGTAATAATAATACTAGTATATTTTTTTTCATGGTTTTCTTATTAAAATGTAATATTAAGTCCTAGTGATATAACCTTGTTAGGAATATAGGTATGATCTGCAGACCCTTCAAATGTCTGCTGTGGGTCCATACCTTTTCTTTTGGCAAAAAGTGCGAGGTTATCGCCTGTTGCAAACACTCTTACTGAAGAAATATTAAGCGGCTTAAGTAAGTGTGAAGGTACATTATACCCAAGGGTAATATTCCTTAGAGAAAGATAACTTGCAGACGTTAACCAACGGCTTGACGCTGCATTAGGTGCAGCATATGCATTCTGAAGTCTAGGTACATTTGTATTTGTGTTGTCAGATGTCCACCTATTTAGCATATCGATATGCATATGACTTCCGAAAGTTCCGGGATGCATTAATGAGGCATAGTTTGTATCATACATTTTGCCACCCAATTGGTAAACAAGAAATACGGCAAGGTCAAATCCATAGAATTTGAAAGTGTTGGTTATACCTCCGTAAAGATTAGGGATTGATGAACCCATGTAGTAATTAGAACCAGCATTTTGGTCTTTTGTTGTTTCTCTACCTGTAATAATACCTTCTGAGTCTTTTATGTCTTTGTAATAGAGTGCACTTCCATCTATAGGGTCAACACCTGCCCACTCTCTTAACCAGTAATCAAATATTGAATGGCCAACAGATAGTTTCCTTGTTCCGGTTGCAGCAGTTCCAGTTATAATTTCCTGATATTGTCCGTCAGGACCTATAGGCATTTTTGTAATCACATTTTTATAGTGGGTACCATTAATATCAAGTGTCCAAGCGAAGTTCTTGGTTTTTACAATATCTGCTGCAAGCTGGAATTCAAAACCATTATTCTTCATACTTCCTATGTTGTCCCACTTAACATGCAGACCGGCCGATTGAGGAAGAGGCACCTGGAACAGGAGGTTGTCAGACTTTCTGATAAAGTACTCTATTTGACCTCTAAGGCGGTTGAAGAATGCAAAGTCAACTCCTAAGTTAAAGTTGCCGTTTTTCTCCCACTTAAGTTCGTTGTTTGCTAATTGTGAATAGAATGCCCCGTTAAAGTTACCGTTATTGTATCCTAAAATCGTGAATAAACTCTGATATCCGTAGTAGTTTCCGATATCGTCATTTCCTTGTTCACCATAAGAAGCTTTTACTCTCAGGTCATCAATCCAGTTTACTGTTGACATAAAGGTTTCTGCTTTGGCTCTCCATGAAGCACCAACTGACCAGAATCCTCCCCAGCGGGAATCTGGAGAAAATCTGGAAGTTCCGTCATAACGATAAGATCCAGAAAGGAAATATTTGTTTGCAAAAGAGTAGTTTAAGTTTGCAAAGTATCCTTCAAGAGTGTAAATATCTGAATAAGAAGTTGACCCTTCTGCTATAGAACCTGCAACCAACTCTTTTGAGTCAATCTTGAAGTTAGTTCTAGTAGCAGAAACTAACTTTCTGTCCCACTGATAATTCTCATGTCCTAATAAAATATTTAAATTATGAGATCCAAACATTTTGTTATAGGTAAGAATTTGGTTGAAAGTATAAGATTGAGATCCTGTGAACTGCTTAGTTGATCTGCCAGACACTCCGGCGCCTGTAAGAGTTACCCCTGCATCACCAAATTTATTGTTTTGGTATGTGGTAGTCAGAGTGTTCGTCATATCTGTACTTCCTGAAACCTTGAATACAAGATCTTTCAAAATTGTAATTTCGGCAGACATTCTTGCAGACAACTGGTTCCTTGTGTTTGACCTGTCATCCAGAGGAAGAGTAAGCATAAGGTTTGAGTTTGGTGCATATGGTCTTGTATGACCAGCCCATGTGTATACTGTGTTTCCACCTCCCATATCATAAGCAGGTGAACCATCGGCCATCATTTTGATTGAACCATCAATATTTCTCTGATAAATTGGATAGATTGGTCCCATCATTCTTCCGAAATAGAAAGGGTTGGAAGTAAACGTTCCATTTGCAAGAAAATTGGCTGTATTAGCTGAAGATCCTGAAATGTTACCGTCAACTTTAAACCATTTATTAACTCTTGTAGAAAGACCTATCCGGCCTGTAAAACGATCAAAACTAGACCATTTGACATGACCTTTTTCATTAATATAACCCAATGAAAGGTAATAAGTAGTCTGATCAACACCCCCACTAAGATTCACGTTGTAATCCTGTCTGATGCCTGTTTGAGAAAGTTCTTTAATCCAGTCATCCTGATACATCAATTTAGCAGATGGATTAAGTTTGCCATCTAAGCCAATAACCTGGTCGTTAGCAACGTCAAACGGATTGTAACCTCCAAGTTTGGCAACGATACCATTTGCTGTGGCTCCGCTGGCCTGAGCAGCTGCAGCTGCAGGAGTCATCCCACCTGCAATGACACGGGCATTTCTCCAACCTTCCCACATTAGCTCATAGTATTGTTTAGCGTCAATTCTTTCATATTCTTGAAAAGCGCGCGAACTTGCACCTATGTTAATCTTTGCACTTACGGTGGACTTACCCACTCTACCCTTTTTAGTTGTAACCATAATAACACCGTTCGCACCACGGGCTCCGTAAAGAGCAGATGCTGCAGCATCCTTAAGAATGCTTATTGACTCGATGTCATCGGTAGGTATGGCATTGATGTCTCCATCGTAAGCAGCACCATCAACTACATAGAGAGGGGCACTTGATGCATTAACTGATCCAATACCACGAATTCTTATTGATGCAGACGATCCAGGTTGACCTGTGCCTCCTACTACCTGTACTCCCGGAACAGCTCCAGCAAGTGACTTTGTTACATTGGTTGACAGTATTCTATCAATCTGTTCTTGTTTGATTGATGAAGCCGAACCTGTAAAAGATGCTTTTTTGACTGTCTGATATGCAACCACAATTACATCATCCAGATTTATCGCATCCGGGGTTAATTTGGCATCCAATGCTGTGCGACTATTAATCGGCAGCTCAAGGGGAGTATAGCCGATAAAGCTAAAAACCAACATTCCGTCTGCAGGAGCGTTGATTGTGTAAGAACCGTCTTCAGCAGAAGTAGTTCCTATTGATGTTCCTTTTACCATTATGGTAACAAACGGAAGGGGGGCGCCGGTTCCTGTCTCGGTAACCGTACCGGAAATTTTCATATTCTGAGCCATCAGAACATGACATGCAACAAGTAAAAATGTTGCGATTGTTAAACAAATTTTTTTCATTGAAATTAGTTAAGTATTTAGATGTTTAGAATCAAATTTATAAAAACGAGGCTCTACCATCTGCCTTTAAGGCAGTGAGAGAGTCTATTGCAATACTGAAAGTGTTATTTGGTATTCTAAATGAATTACAGATGTAGCTATAAACCGGACTAAATCAGCCCGCCTTCTCAACTATTTTAATTCCGAATAAGTTAGCCTTATACGCCAATTTTTGCTTCAGGCCGTAGTAACCCCAATTTCTAAGCAAAAAAGAGTTTCTTTTTACCTCTTTCTCTTTTTGACTTTGGGATATCAGATATATGGTACCACATCGGTTTTTAACTGCAAAATCGATAAGTAACCTTGTGTATGTATGAAGCTTTGTATTTATGTAATCTTTCTCCTTGCCACTGAAGTTATCAAGGGCCTTGATTTTTCTTTTTCTTCCTCTGCCACCATTGGTGTATGCAGAGTTGACTTGAGCTCGTTTTAAGGCTTTTTGAATCTGAATCCTCCTGTGAAGATACTCCTCCTTATTCCCTATCACTCTCTTTTCATTTCTAAAAAAAGCTACAATTGGAGTTTCTACTGATAAATGAGCGTCAACAAAGTTATCTTCATCCAATGAAATTTCAACCTTAGGCATATCTACACTAAGCAAAAGAAACAACTTTCTCTTGTTCTCACTTATTTGAAGTGCAGATGTACAAATTTTGATCTCGTTTGTAAGACATCTATTTAGTATAAAGTTGTTATTGCTTCTGTCTCTTCCCAGCAATGTTACAAAGGGAATTCCAAATAGTGTAAAATGGTAACTATTTGTATCGGCTGAATATTGGAGATTTCTTAACGATCCCCCTCCAAAAGGAATCGGAATATTGCCGAATGACTTTAGGGAGGCTATGCCTTTAAAAATTTTGCCTCTAACCTCCTTATAGCTATTGGTAACATTTTGCTGTAAAGCATTGGCAACATCCATTGGAACTTGTCCCTTCAGCCTTTCAGAAAGCAGAACATATGGTGCCGAGCCCTCTTTTATACTATCCCCTTTTGCACCAATTATACCCAACGCAATCTTAGTATCTTCAGTAATAAATTTATAATACTTAAGTCTGTCGATACTATATAAATAGGAAATAAGTTCATTTGCGCCATTGCGCACCAGATAACCCCATGAATGAATCTGCTTTAAATATTCACTTTTGAGTTCTGTCTCATTTTCGTCAATGACAACCTCTATCTTTCTTGTCAAGATCATATTCTATCTATAAATCAAAATTAGATTTGTCTATTGTACTTAATTACTAACCGCTGCATCCGATTTGGTTTATGAGTGCTCTTTCACCTCACATTAAGGACATACAGCTGCCCCAAAACTTATAATGAGTTTTATTTCCTTTCTTATTTATGAAGCAAATGTATTCAGGATATCCTCCTTGAAAAAAGAAAACAGTTTAAACGTGTAGTTTTTGGGTGTTGTAATAGCTGTTTGAATTGTTAATTTTGTTTTAAACTATTTAAACCAATTTTTACAATGCGAATATTTGCCTTGCTTTTAATAATAACTGTGACCTTTTCATGTGCTCCTAAGGCTACAAATGATATTAAACCAACAACAGCGGAAATTGCCGATTCAGCTAAAATTCCTCTGATTCAGGTTGCTTTTAGAAACAAAAAAGAGTTTATCTCTTTTGAACTTTCGCAATCTGACACTATAGTAGCATCAATAGATGAAAATTCTGTTTTCCAGGCAGCTTCACTAAGCAAACCAATCTTCTCATATATTGTGTTTTTATTGGCAGACAGAGGAGTTTTTGATATTGACAAACCTCTTGCAAAGTATACAGGTATTGAGAGGTTTGAAAATAGAGAATGGGCTTCAAAAATTACCGCAAGAACAGTTTTGACTCATAAAACCGGGCTTCCTAACTGGGCAACATCGCCATCATCTGATGAGTGGCCTTCATCTATTGTAAAATTTAAATTCCGACCCGATTCTGCATTTAGCTATTCGGGTGAGGGTTATTATTTGCTGCAAAAAGCTGTAGAAGAGGTTACCGGAAAGAGCCTTGAACAGTTGACAACAGAGGAGGTATTTATTCCATTCAGAATGGATCATACAAGTTATGAATGGAAAGATGAGTACGATACTCTGGCTGCTGACGGATTTACCAGAGAGGGTGAGAACCGGGGTAAAGGGCGTCATCCAAGAGCTAACTCTGCTTATACACTAAGAACAACAGCAAGGGACTACTCAAAATTCCTGGATGTACTCATGGAGGGAAAAGGATTAAAGAAAGAGACCCATCAGCAGATGTTTTCACCGGTTACAAAAGCTGTTCGTTTTTCAGGCAAACCAAGAGAGTGTGATAGTGCAATCTACTGGGCTATGGGAGTTGGAATTGAAAAGGATACTGAATTTGGTGATATTATATTTCACTGGGGTGATAACGGTAACTTTAAAGCCCTGTTTATAATTATTCCCCAAAAGAAAAGTCACCTTGTGTACTTCACCAACAGTGCAAGGGGTCATGATATAATTGACCAAATGGTTGATCTATATTTTTCTCCCAAAAGTCCGTTCAAAATCGGTCCATGGGTTAATCAGCCTGAACCAAATTGATTTACGCAAAAAAAAAAGCGAATATCGTAATGATACTCGCTTTTTTCTTGTGGGAGCAGAGGGAGTCGAACCCCCGACCCTCTGCTTGTAAGGCAGATGCTCTAAACCAACTGAGCTATGCTCCCCTTTCAAACCCTATCTTGCGATTGGGAGTGCAAAGATATCTGCATTTTTTTATTTTGCAAAAAAATTCTCGTTTTTTTCAAAAAATTCTATCGCTTCAGCTACAATAAATGTACTTCCCCCAATGAAAAGAAGGTCGTCCTCTTTACAAACAGACTTGAATTTCTTTATTGCCTCCACTACAGAAATGGCAACCTCACCTTGTAATCCTACCGAATTACATCTTTTTGCAAGCAGTTTTGCATCAAGAGCCCTTGGAATTTGCGCCTGAGTAAAATAGAAATATGACGACACCGGCAGAAGTCCCAATATCTTTTCAATGTCTTTGTCCGCAACAAAACCAATAATAGAAAAGAGTCTTGAATAACTTTGCTTTCTGAGTTGAGAGAAGACAACTGTCAACCCATGAACATTATGACCTGTATCACATATCACCAAAGGCCTTTTATTCAGTGTCTCCCACCTCCCTCTGAGCCCGGTTGATGCTGCAGCTGTTTTAAGACCCTCTTTAATATTATAATCACTCCATCCTTTACCCACCAAAGAGAGAAAACTCTGATTTTGAGAAAGCACATATAGGGCAGTAAGCGTGGTTCGCAAGTTATTCACCTGATAGTCGCCTTTTAGATCGAGCTCGTAATCACTTAACTTAATATCCTTGAATCTGTACAGTTTTGAAAAAAGAATCTTTGATCCTCTCTCTGCTGCAAATTTTTCAAATATATCTTTTGTGGTAACATTATGCTCTCCAATCACAACAGGCACATTATCCTTAATTATGCCCCCCTTTTCCAGCGCAATTGCAGTTATTGTTGAGCCAAGTTGCTCACAGTGGTCAAGTCCGATGTTTGTTATTATACTTAGCCAGGGGCTGACTATGTTTGTTGAATCGAGTCTTCCGCCTAGTCCTGTCTCAATAACAGCAATATCAACTTTCTGTTTTGCAAAATAATCAAAGGCAAGTGCAGTGGTAATCTCAAAGAACGATGGTTTTATGTCGTTCATTAAGCTTTTATGCATTGTCAGAAACTCATAAACATCCTCTTTTGAGATCATCTTTCCGTCCACTTTTATTCTCTCCCGAAAATCCAAAAGATGTGGTGAAGTATATAGAGCCGTTTTAAGACCGAATTTCATGAATACTGAGGCAAGCATATGGGATACAGACCCCTTTCCGTTTGTTCCGGCAATATGTATTACCGGGAATTTTCGATGAGGATGGCCAAGCACAGTGTCAAACTCTTTCATGGTCTCAAGCCCCTCTTTGTATGCAATTGAACCAACCTGCTGGTAAGATGGAAATTGTTTGAAAATGTGCTCAATCTCCTTTATGTATTTTTCTTGGTTAAACATTTTGAATTTTCTATAATCAACAAACAAATTTGAAAAATAAAAGCCACAAAATGGTTACATTTATAAATAATTTTCGGGAATTGGGCAAAATGGAGTAATTTTAGCGCCTAATTTTATAGTTTCAAAATCCTATGATTTTATTCTTTCGTGAAGCAGAAGGGCCTATTCTGGCAGTCAAGACATTTAAAAGTTTAACCGAGAGCGATATACAAGCACTTAAGTGGCTCTTTTCCGGTGCCCAAGTTATTGGCTCAGAGAGTATTAATGGCCTTTTCATTGGTCCCAGAAAAGAGATGATAACACCTTGGAGTACAACTGCCGTTGAGATTACAAAAAACATGAACATAGATGGCATTGAGAGAATAGAGGAGTTTGTCGAAATTATAAATGAGAACGGCCATCACGACAAAATGCTACAAAGAGTCTTTCATGGACTGGATCAGAGTCTGTTCGATATTGACAGACAACCTGAACCTGTTCTTGAGATTACTGATATTAAAACATACAACCAAAATGAAGGCTTAGCCCTTAATTCAGAAGAGGTTGAATACCTTGAAAATCTTAGCAAAAAACTTGGCAGGCCTCTCACAGATGGAGAGGTTTTCGGCTTTTCTCAGGTAAATTCTGAGCACTGCAGACATAAAATTTTCAATGGAACGTTTGTAATTGATGGAGAGATAATGGAATCATCTCTCTTTAAGATGATTAAAAAGACATCTGCTGAAAATCCAAACAAAATAGTCTCAGCTTACAAAGACAATTGCGCCTTTGTAGAGGGCCCATCATCTACTCTATTCTTCCCCGAAAAGGGAGACACGCCATCACTTTACACCACTGAATCAACAGATACTGTTATCTCTCTTAAAGCAGAGACTCATAATTTTCCAACAACTGTAGAGCCATTTAATGGAGCAGCAACAGGTTCCGGCGGAGAGATAAGAGATAGAATTGCCGGAGGAAAAGGCTCTTTTCCTATTGCGGGAACAGCAGTTTATATGACCTCATATCCAAGATTTGATGATCAGGGCAGAGACTGGGAGAACGGAGAACCAAGAGAGTGGCTATATCAGACACCACAAGAGATACTAATTAAGGCGTCTAACGGAGCAAGCGACTATGGCAACAAGTTCGGGCAACCACTAATTTGCGGATCTCTTCTCACAATGGAGCATATGGAGAGCCACAGAAGTTTTGGTTTCGATAAAGTTATAATGCTTGCCGGCGGAATTGGCTATGCAAGAAAAGAGTATGCATTCAAGGGCAAACCTCACAAAGGAGATAAAATTGTACTTCTGGGAGGAGACAACTATAGAATTGGAATGGGAGGAGGAGCCGTATCGTCTGTGGCTACCGGAGAGTTCGAAAATTCAATTGAACTTAATGCCATACAGCGGTCGAACCCCGAAATGCAAAAAAGGGTTTACAATGCAATCCGCTCACTATCGGAGAGGGGTAACAATTCAATAATCTCTATTCACGACCATGGAGCAGGCGGTCACCTTAACTGTCTGTCTGAGCTTATCGAAGAGACAGGAGGAGATATTGACATAAGCAAACTCCCTGTAGGAGATCCTACCCTCTCTGCAAAAGAGATTGTGGGGAACGAATCTCAGGAGAGAATGGGTCTGGTTATGAGCGAAAAAGATGTAGCTGAACTTGAAAGAATAGCGGCCCGCGAAAGAGCTCCAATTTATGTTGTTGGAGAGGCAACCGGCCGTAATAACTTCACCCTTGAAAACAGTAAAACAAAAGAGAAACCCATCGATCTTGCCTTGAGCGACATGTTTGGCTCTGCCCCAAAAACCGTTATGGAAGATGTAAGCTATAACGAAAAATGGGATCCGCTTGAATATGATACAGAAGATCTTGAATACTATCTGGAACAGGTACTTCAACTTGAATCTGTTGCTTGCAAAGATTGGTTAACAAACAAGGTTGACCGCTCTGTTACCGGCCTGATTGCGGCTCAGCAGACGGTTGGAGAGATTCAGCTGCCACTTAACAATCTGGGAGCAGTTGAGATTGGCTATGGCACTAAAAAGGGCATGGTTACCTCTATCGGCCATGCACCGGCAGTCGCATTGATTGACTCTGCAGCAGGAAGCAGAATTGCTATTGCAGAGGCTTTAACTAATGTTCTGTGGACACCTGTTGATGGCGGAATCAGGGGGCTTTCCCTATCAGCCAACTGGATGTGGCCGTGCAGAAACATAGGAGAGGATGCAAGGTTATTTAAAGCAGTTAAAGCCGCATCGGATTTCGCAATTGAACTGGGAATCAATATTCCTACAGGAAAAGACTCCCTCTCAATGACACAGAAATATCCCGGAGGAGAGAAAGTTCTATCACCTGGTACAGTAATTATCTCTACAGTAGGTCAAAGCAACGATATTACAAATGTTGTCAAGCCTGTGCTGGCCAAAGAGAAAAATTCAAACATATTTTACATTCCGTTCAGCATAACTAATCAGGACTCATTTGCTCTGGGAGGAAGTGCCTTTGCTCAAATCACAAATCAACTTGGAAACGAGTGTCCAGATGTAAAAAACGCTACATATTTCAGACAGTGTTTTGAAGCGCTCCAAAGAATGGTTGAAAATAAAATTCTGCTGGCCGGTCATGACATCTCTGCAGGTGGTCTTGTGACTGCACTCCTGGAGATAAACTTCCCGAATTGCGAAGGTGGTATCGAGGCAGATCTATCCCGTTTTGATGAAAAAGACCCTGCCAGATTACTCTTCTCAGAAGATACTGGCGTTATTGTTCAGGTTAGTCAGGGCAATTTAGCCGGAATTGAGTCAATCGCCTCTGAATTTGGAATTGTTCTTTATAATATTGGAAAATACTCAACAAAAAGAGAGCTAAACATAAAATTACCTAAGCAAAAATTATCTCTTGATATTGACAAATATCGCGACACTTGGTTTAAAACATCTTATTTATTTGATATTCATCAAGTTGGCGAAGAACTTGCTAATGAAAGATATCAGAACTATTCTAAACAACCTCTACGTTATAAGTTTCCGGCCTCTTTTACAGGAAAAACAGACAGCTCATTAAAGAGTATCGTAAGAACAAAAACTGCTGCCATAATAAGAGAGAAGGGCTCCAACGGGGAGAGAGAGATGGCATGGGCACTATACCTTGCAGGTTTTGCTGTAAAGGATGTTCACATGACAGACCTTGTAAGCGGAAGAGAGACTTTAGAGGATGTAAGTATGATAGTATTTGTGGGTGGATTCTCGAATGCCGATACTCTTGGCTCAGCAAAGGGTTGGGCAGGCGCCTTCCTGTATAACGAAAAGGCGGCCAAAGCACTTGAAAACTTCTACGCTAGAGAAGATACACTTAGTCTTGGAGTTTGCAACGGGTGTCAGCTAATGGCCGAACTTGGTTTGATAACCCCAAAAAACAGGAACATCTCACCAAAAATGAAGCACAATAACAGCCATAAATACGAAAGCGCATTTGTAGGAGTTACTGTAGAGGATTCCCCTTCTGTAATGTTAGGCTCACTCTCTGGAAGTTCACTTGGTATTTGGGTTGCTCACGGGGAGGGAAAATTCTCGTTTCCTAAAGAGATTTCCAATTATAATATTGCTCTCAGGTATAATTACCAAGAGTACCCTGCAAATCCAAACGGTTCACCTGAAGCAGTAGCAGGAGTATGCAGCCCGTGCGGAAGGCATCTTGCTATGATGCCACACCCTGAACGTTGTATTTATCCTCACAACTGGGCCTGGTACCCGGAGGAGAGGAGCACAGACGAAGTCACCCCTTGGTCAGGTATGTTTGAAAATGCCCTTAAATGGCTGAGGAACATATAAAATGAAGTATTATGAAAAAGAAAAAATTACCAAAAATATTTGTGCTTGACACAAATGTAATCCTGCACGATTTTCGCGCAATTCACAACTTTCAGGAAAACGACATTGTTATTCCGATTGCCGTGATAGAAGAGCTGGATAAGTTCAAAAAAGGTAATGATACTCTGAGTTTCAACGCAAGAGAGTTTGTCAGAGAGATGGATAAAATAACAGATAATCAGCTCTTTGATAACGGAATACCAATTGGCAAAAACAAAGGAATAGTCAAAATTGAACTTGGACATCCTTTCAGCGAGAAAATGGCCGAATCGCTCTTCGAAGATACTCAGGATCACAGAATTCTTGCTTCAACCGAATGGCTCACCGAAAAAAATCCGGACAGGACTGTTGTGCTGGTAACAAAGGATATTAACCTTAGAATGAAGGCAAAAGCCCTGCACTTGCTTGCTCAGGACTATCTAACCGACAAAATAACAGAAGAGAGGGTTGAGAATATAATGAAGGAGGTTATCCATCTGGATAATATCTCTGAAGTTATCATGCAGAAACTATTTTATATCAACGAAGGTGTGCTCGCCTCGGAGTTAAAGCTTAAAAATATCCCTTCAAATCAGTTATACATAATTACAGGTGAGAAAAAAGAGAGCAGAGTACTTGCAAGATATAATAGTTCAACCAGAAGCATTATTCCTGTCAGGAAGCAAAAGGCATATGGGATAGAGTCAAGGAATGATGAGCAGACCTTTGCAATTGATGCACTGCTCAACCCCGATATAAAGCTGATATCACTTACAGGCACAGCAGGTACAGGAAAAACACTTCTAGCACTAGCTGCAGCTATGGCTCAGGAGCAATCCTTCGATCAGGTTTTATTGTCAAGACCGGTTATTCCATTGAAGAATCAGGAGATGGGTTTTCTACCAGGAGATGTTAAAGAGAAACTGGGTCCATATATGTTGCCACTGTTTGATAACCTGGCTGTAATAAAAAGGACATTCAAATCTACGAGTCGTGAAGCTGTAAGAGTTGAAGAGATGCTCAAGAATGAGAAACTGCTTATATCTCCCCTGGCATACATAAGAGGAAGAAGTCTTTCAAATACCTTTTTTATAATTGACGAGGCTCAGAACCTGACTCCTCACGAAGTAAAGACAATTATCACCAGAGCCGGAGAGGGCACAAAGCTTGTGTTTACCGGAGACATACATCAAATAGACTCTCCATACCTTGACATTCATTCAAACGGACTTACACACCTAGGAGAAAAACTATACGGGCAGGAGATATTCTGTCACATTAACCTGACTAAGGGAGAGAGGAGTCAGCTCTCTGAATTGGCAGGGAAACTTTTGTAAAAAATTACTATATTTGCACCCCCATAGTTATAGCAAATAATATAAACCGAAAATAATTTATTTATGTCAGAAATTAAAAGAGTTTACTTCTTCGGAGGCAAGAGTGCTGATGGAGACGGCTCAATGAAAAATCTACTGGGAGGCAAAGGCGCCAACCTTGCAGAGATGTGTTCTTTAGGAATACCTGTACCTGCCGGATTTACAATCACTACTGAAACATGCGTTGAGTTTTACAAAAACAAAATGCAATATCCTCAGCCACTTAAGAAAGAGGTAGAGGAGGCACTTCAGAGAGTTGAATCTGTAATGGATATGAAATTCGGAGATAAAGAGAATCCGCTTTTGCTTTCTTGTCGTTCTGGTGCAAGAAGCTCAATGCCGGGTATGATGGAGACCGTTTTGAACATTGGTCTCTGCTCTGAAACAATCCCTGGTCTGATCAAGAAAACAGGAAATCCAAGATTCGTATATGACGCATATCGCCGTCTGATCATGATGTACTCCGATGTAGTAATGGAGAAAGCAGAAGGTCTTGATCCTGAAGAGGGTAAAGGAATCCGCGTACAACTTGACAGAATGCTTCAAGAGGTTAAAAATAAAAAGGGTTACAAAATCGACACCGATCTTTCAACTGAAGACCTGGTAGAGCTTTGCGACGCCTTTAAAGCAAAAGTACTTGATGTTCTTGGCAAACCATTCCCCGATAATGCAATCGAGCAGCTTTGGGGAGGCGTAGGAGCCGTATTCAAATCATGGAACGGTAAAAGGGCTATCTCTTACAGAAGAATTGAAAATATTCCTGATCAGTGGGGAACAGCCGTTAACGTTCAGGCGATGGTATTCGGTAACATGGGTGACAACTCGGCAACCGGTGTAGCATTCTCAAGAAACCCGGCAACAGGAGAGAATAAATTCTACGGAGAGTGGCTAGTAAACGCTCAAGGAGAAGACGTTGTTGCAGGTATCCGCACACCAAACCCACTTAACGAATCAACCAAAAACGATCAGAACAAGCATCTTTCATCACTTGAAACAGCTATGCCTGTTGTGTACAAAGAGCTTGATACAATACAATTAAGTCTTCAAAAACATTTTCGCGATATGCAGGACATCGAGTTCACCATTCAGGATGGTAAACTCTGGATGCTTCAGTGCCGTGTTGGTAAGAGAACCGGTCTTGCAGCACTGAATATGGCAATGGACATGCTTCACGAAGGTCTTATCGACGAAAAGACAGCAGTAATGAGGGTAGCACCTGTTCAACTTGACGAACTACTCCACCCTATCCTAGACCCTAAATCAGAAAAGGCAGCAACAGTTGTTGCGAAAGGTCTGCCGGCAGGTCCCGGAGGTTCAGTTGGACAAATAGTTTTCACTGCAGAAGATGCTGTTGAATGGAATGCAAAAGGAAAGAAGATAATTCTTGTCCGCGAAGAGACCAACCCTGAAGATGTTGAAGGTATGCGCGCTGCAGACGGTCTTTTGACTGCTCGCGGTGGTATGACTTCTCACGCTGCTCTTGTAGCACGTGGTTGGGGTAAGTGCTGTATCGTAGGTTGCGATGCACTTCACATTAACCTTCATGCAAAAACACTTACCATCAACGGTAAAGTTTACAAAGAGGGAGATCTATTCAGTCTTAACGGCAGCAAAGGTTTTGTTTACGACTCTGCTATCGAAACAATGGATGCATCTGAGAATCCAAGATTTATTGAGTATATGTCAATCGTTGACAAATACAGAGTACTAGGTGTACGCACAAATGCAGATACTCCTGAAGATGCACAAAACGCAATCAGTTTTGGAGCTGAGGGTATTGGCCTGTTCCGTATTGAGCACATGTTCTACGGTGTAAACTCAGAGCAGCCTCTTGCAAAACTTCGCAAGATGATTCTTTCGAAAACCAAAGAAGAGCGTATTAAAGCACTTGGCGAACTTGAGCCATACGTAAAGACTGCAGTTAAAGGCACCATGAAGGTAATGAACGGTAAGCCTGTTACATTCCGCCTTCTTGACCCGCCTCTTCATGAGTTTGTTCCTCAAACTACTGAAAAGATGGCAGAACTTGCTACAGAGCTTGGAATATCTATCGAAGATGTTAAGAAGAGAGGAGATTCACTTCACGAAGTTAACCCAATGATGGGTCACCGCGGAGTACGTCTTGGTGTAACATATCCTGAGATTTCAGAGACTCAGTTCAGGGCAATATTCGAGGCAACTGCAGAACTTCTTAAAGAGGGATTCGAGCCACAGCCAGAAATTATGATACCTGTAACTGTTTCAGTTAATGAGCTTGACGACCAGAAAGCAATCTGTGACAGAGCTCACGCTGAGGTAGAGAAGAAATTCGGAATTAAAATTTCATACCTCTATGGCACTATGATAGAGATACCAAGAGCAGCAATGCTTGCAGAAGAGATGGCAAAAACAGCTCAGTTCTTCTCGTTTGGTACAAACGACCTTACCCAGATGACTTTCGGCTTCTCAAGAGATGATATCGGAGGATTTATGAAGGACTATCTTGACAAAAAGATAATCCCGGCAGATCCGTTCCAGACTCTTGACCAGTCAACAGTAGGTAAACTTGTTGAGATGGGTATCAAGGGAGGTAGAAATACAAATGCAAAACTTAAGATAGGAATTTGTGGAGAACACGGAGGTGATCCTGAATCAGTTGAATTCTGCCACAAAATTGGTATGAATTATGTATCATGTTCACCATTTAGAGTGCCTATCGCACGTCTTGCAGCAGCTCAGGCAGCAATTAAAGAGTACAAATAGCATCTTTAATTGCCAATATTAGGTGAGAGAGCTGCCCGGCAAAAGGCGGCTCTCTTGTTTAATAATAATTATTAACGCTCCAATGTAATTGAAAATGAAGAAAATAGTTATTTTACTCGTCTTAACACTAAGTGCAAATATATTATTCGCTCAGGCTTCGAGGGGAAAGGAGGTTCCTGTTTTAAAGGAAATTTCAGGGCTACAGGTTATAAAAACAATTTACCCGGAGGCAACAGGAGTTGAGAAAATTAATGAAGTCTGGTTTAGAATTGTTGATGCAGGCAAAAAGCAGATAGGTTACGCTTTGTCAAGCAAACCATTTTCAGACGACATAAAAGGTTACCATAACACAACACCTGTAATTATAGTGTTGGATAAAGATAAGATAATCCGGAAAGTTGGCATATTAAGCCATTGGGAAACAACATCTTATATATCAAGGCTTGATAGACAAACCTTCTTTAACAGTTGGAACGGACTAACAGTTGAGAGTGCTTTAAAGAAAAAGGCAGGAGTTGACAGTTACACCGGTGCAACAATCTCAGCTAACTCTTTAACCAAAAATGTTGAGCTCGTTCTTAAAAAGGCAAACGAGAATAAAGTCAAGTAAAGAATTAATGTTTACGGAAAGCTCTGGAGTCGCCCCACTCATTCCAGCCGATTTCTATACCCATCTCTTTAAGATTCTGCTCAAGTTTGGATTTACTAACTGAGGCATCATCTTTTATTCCGGGTTTGTTTTCGTAAATCTGATAGTTTTTTCTTACCTCGGTAATGGTCATGTTTGGCATTATAATATTTGCACCTGCCATTACAGCTTTCTCTCTGCCGAATGGATCAATAACCTGCATTGCGGTTGTAGCTGCGATATTAATTTTAGGCAGCATCAGACGCAGAAGAGCTACCATTTTAAGTGAAAGGTCTAAGGTTGGGTGCTCATCGGCAACAGACCCGAGAGGAGTATCTGAATGTTTGAGGTAAGGCCCCATCCCCACCATATGAACTCCTAACTCTTTTATAAAGAGAAGATCATCTGCCAGATTTTCTGTAGTTTGGTAAGGCAACCCAATCATAACGCCTGTGCCTGTCTGAAATCCCACATCAATAAGATCTTTAATAGCCTTAACTCTTACATCCCATGAGTGTCTGGTGTTTTTGGGGTGAATTCTTGCGTAAAGCTCTTTATTGGAGCTCTCAATTCTAAGAAGGTATCTGTGCGCTCCGGCATCAAACCACTCTTTATAAACATCTTTTGACTGTTCACCTAGTGAAAGTGTAATTCCAAGCTCACCGCCGGTAAGCTCTTTTATATTCTTTACCAACCTGGTTACTTTTGAAATATACCTGCGACCACACCTCTCTCCTGCCTGAAGTACAAGAGAGCCATATTTTGAACGCCAGGCAAATTCAGCTGCCTCCATCACCTGTTCGTCGGTTAGTTCGTATCTATCAACCTTTGTATTTGACTGTCTAATGCCACAATAGTAGCAATCCTTAGAGCAAACATTGGATAACTCAATAAGGCCTCTTAAAAAGATTTTACTCCCTATTGTGTCAACTTTTACTTTATAAGCTCTATCAGTTAATTCTTTGATTTTGTCTGTATCAGTCTCGTTTAGATATTTAATCAGAACTTCTTTGGTGAAGATTTCGTTCTCGGCCATCTCTCTGTGTAATTCTCTTTAAATAATTATTAAGTTAAGCTCTCAGGGTTATCTCGTTGTCTATTCCCTGAACATTGCTGTTGCCCTGTCATATATTCCCATACAGTAAGCAAGTGTTATACCATAATTGGTAACAGCAATATCTTTTTTAATTGCACTTCTTAATCTCGCAGCAAGTTGCCTGTTGGTTATCATACACCCTCCGCATTGAATAACCAATTTGTATCTCTCAATATCTTTAGGAATAGGATCAAGCCCGGCAACAATGTCCCACTCTATCTTTTTGCCGGTTCTCTTCTCAAGAAGTTTAGGAATTTTTACCCGGCCAATATCTTCACATGAACTGTGATGTGAACATGATTCAAGGATAAGAACCCTGTCACCATCTTCAAGTTTGTCAATATAAGGTGTCCCCTTTACATAGTGATGAAAATTACCCTTACTTCTTGCCAGAATCACACTGAATCCTGTAAGTGGTATCTCAGCAGGAACAGCCTTATCAACCTCTAAAAATGCCTGACTGTCTGTTACCACCATTTTTATTTTTGACCTGTGCTCTTTAATATATTTTTCGAGATTTCGCGGCTGTAATACAACTGCTGTTGCATCTCTGTCAAGCAGATCTCTTATTGCGTTCATTTGAGGTAAAATCAGCCTGCCCTCAGGTGCTTCACTGTCAATGGGACAAACCAAAATCACAACATCATCTTTCTCTACAAGTCCTTCAAAAAGGGTTTTATCTGTGTAGGGTGACCCCGAGACAGCTTTTACCATAAGTGATGTTAGCAATTCAACAAGATTATCCTGCTCTTTGGAATCAAGGAGTGAGCAGGAAAACTCAAGTACATCTGCCTTGAATTTCTCGGTTAGTTCAACTGCAAGAGCCCTGTCTAGCGGTATAATGTCAGATTGGTTATGAATTATAATAAAAGGGATATCCTCTTGCCTGAACTGCTCAATCAGATCCAACTCAAACCTGTCCAATTGATTATTTGTGAAGAGAATAAGTGCTATATCAATCTGCGAAATCACCTCTTTAGTTTTGGCAACTCTTTGATTACCCAAATCACCAGAATCGTCTATACCGGCTGTATCAATTAAAACAACAGGACCAATGCCAAAAATCTCCATTCTCTTTTTTACAGGGTCGGTGGTAGTTCCCGGTGTTTCAGAAACAATTGCTACCTGCTGTCCGGCAAAGATGTTTATCAGTGAACTTTTTCCGGAATTTCTTTTTCCAAAAACCCCTACAAACTTAGCTTTACTCATATTACATTTTTAAAAACAGAAAAAAAGGATCCTTTCGTAAATTTATCAATAGCAAATGTAAACATTTTCCATTTATGACCCTTATTTGGTCAGGCAATAGTTAAATTTGAAAAAACATAAATAAAGGATTATGAAAAAAGAGTACAAAACTATTGTAAAGTGGATTGCAGCAGCTGTAATACTACTGATTATCCTTCTGATTATTAAAAACTGGGAGGGATTTATAGATGGATTTAATGCCGGCAGAGTAGTCGGATAATTTTATCTCCATCTCTTTGTACAATTTCATGCTCCACTTCCAGTGTTGATATGCAAGTTGTGCCACAAACGGAACTGCTATCAGAAGCACAACACCGGCATTTGTATATTGCAAAGAGCCAAAGAGCAGCAATAAAATTACAATTGCAGTCATTGATTGCGCCTTGTAATGAGGCACTTCGTTTCTGCTTAGCAACACCGATGTGGCAAGCTCGGTAAGCGCCTCGAGCATAGTTGCAAAAAACAGTAAAATCAGCAGCGACTTACCAAGGAGTGGAGTGGAGCTGCCAATTAGCTTCAGAAGCGGGCCTCCTGCTACTATTATTGCAAATGCAGCCGAAATAAAAACGGCAACAGCAATTAACTGAGCTTTAATATATATCCTCTTAACCTCATGTATGCTCTTATTAATCTGGTCACCTGTTAGTTTTGGGTAGTAGGCCCCAAACCATACAACAGATAAAGTGAGGGTAATATCTGCAAGTTGCTTGGAAATACCATAAGAAGCCATAACTGTAAGCGGAATATACAATGCCCCGATAAGCGCAAGCATTCTGTTTGCAAATACCCAGCTTAATCCGGCCAGTCCTGTTTTATATGCAGTGTTAAAGAGATTTCTAATAATCTCTCTCCATTCTACAGCTGTTACCTCTGAAAGCCTTTGGCGTATCTCACTGTCATAAAAGGCTCTTCTTGCCAAATAGCGGTTAGTAAGGGTAGCAATGGTCTGTCCGATTACCATAGAGATAAGACCTATTCCGCTTAACAGAAGTACAGATGAGACAATAATGTGCATTGTTTGTGAGAATACAATTATCTGTCTCGACCTCTTGATCATTCCCCTTCCAACAAGAGCGGCATCGTAGTAGTATGTAAAGAACTGGTAACATAATAGCACACCGTAAGAATACCAGGCCCATTTTGCCATTACTGTATCACCGGCAAATCCCTCCATCAGGCGCTCGATATACCAAATTCCCCCTGTAAAGAGCAGCAATAAAAAGATAAGTGACATTATGCCGTAAAAACGGCTCATTGCCTTTAACAGCCCCTTTAGTAGCGGATAAGATATTTCTGAACCCGGGTCAACAGGAGTAAAGCCCTCTTTTTGAAGGGATTTTGCGCCTGTAAAAACATAAGTAATCGCACGGGAAAAGGTTTTAAAGAATCCAAAGTCCAGCATGTAGATCATTGAATTGAGCCCAATCATTACAGTCCACAATCCAACCTCTTCACTCGGCAGCAATCTTAATATCAAAGGAAGGATAATTACTGCAGAGGCCATCCTCATAAAGGTGGCCGCATAATTCCAGTAAACATCTGCCCTTTGTACTTTCATAACTTAGAAGATAACCTTTGCCATTAGTTCTATTCTGTTGTTTGCAGTTTTTGGGTGTTTTGAAAGCGGTTCCAGTTTCCCATTTATCTCCTGTGCCCATCTTGCAGTTGTACGGCTGTACTCCACTCCAAGAATAAATCTATTGGATACGTTATAAGTTAATCTTGGCGAAATCTTACCAAACCATAATAACTTTTGATCTCTCAATGTCTCCGGATTTATTCCTGATCTAATTTTTCCTGAAGCGTTAAGCCTCATCTGGTAACCTGCAAAAAAACCTGCTTTAAAATTTCCTTTAAGGCTAACCTCTGTATCCTGCCACCATGAGATTGCACCTATGCTCTCATATTTTACACTCGAATGTTCATTCCACTCCATCAGGTAGCCGCCTAACTGCCCAAGCATTGTCATATTCTTTCCGTAAGAGGCCCATGTTTTAAACAGAATTTTATCCTCAACATTTGTCCTTAGGAAAGCACCTATATTGAATGTTCCCATCGTTGGAGTATTGGTATTATGCTGATAATCATACACGATTGGCTTAAGAAATTTATACCCGGCTGTTATACCTCCAAAAGTCTTTTGAGGGTCTCCCAATTTGATCTGGAACTGTAAATCGGGTATTTTTGCGTTTGCCTGAGCATCCTCAGGCCCAACACTTTTGTGGGCTGAATATAAATGGGCTGCAGCCAAAAATTTTATGTTTGGCGCAACGTTATATGTATATCTAAGTTGGATACTTCTGTTTAGAGGGTTGAACGGATAGCCTGCGATAAAGGCCAGTGTCGAGGCCGTTACTTCATTAACAAGAGTCAGGTGGTCTGTCTGCCCCATTAGCAGCGAAGAGTTGCCCCAGGCCATGTTAATGTATGCATGCCTTATGTTAAGCATATATATTGTTGCCTGACTAGAACCGTTAAAATCGGCCTCAATGAATGTGTTCACCTTTGCATTCAAAAACTCCATCCCGCTAACAGAGAAGTTAAGTCTGCTGGCAAATACACTTGCATTCAATGTCGAATACTTATTAATGTCCCTTCCCATGTTATACTCAGGAGCCAGCGGATACAAATAAATCATCTGATTTCGTGTCGTTTTGGATTTGTAATCATCTGTATATGCCTTAAGCTCTACATACCCTCCAAATTTATATGTGATTTTACTCTCCTCTCTCTCAGGCTTATTTATCTTCTGCTCGCGCGCTTTGGCCTCATTCATTTGTGAGATTGCAAATAACATAAGAGCCGCAATAATGAATTTTCTCATTCGTCTTAGTATCCAGTTAATTGATTTGTCAAAGTTATGCAATGAAAAGAGATTGACAATATTTGATATAATATTATATATCCCCTTTTTCTCTTAAATTATGGATGTATCATAATTATTTTATATTAAATAATTTATTAATTATCTTTATTACTCAATATTAGCTCCATAGAGTCCTGATGCTCCTTTTTCCCATATTCTATAAAATTTAAAATTGAATAATTATGAAGTATCTTTTTTTACTTTTTATTACAGTCATCCTTTTATCATGCAACGAGAAACAAAGAAATGTGAGATCATCCAATGCTAATTACAGTGTAATTGATGTAGGGAGTAGTGTTGGTAAAGGAAGAGTTGTAAATCTTTCTGAAATTGCTTCCGATATTAATTATATTCCACTGGAGACAGATAGTAGTTCTCTTATAGGTCCTCTACCATTTATATATTATGAAAATGAAAGGATATATGTTCGTTTCTCCAGAATCATTAAGGTATTTGACAAAGAAGGTAAGTATCTCTTTACTTTTGACAGACGTGGGGGAGGTCCGGAAGAGTATCCAAGCTCAAGTTCGATCGAAATAGAACCAGGATCAGGAAATTTTAGAGCTAAATTTCAAAAAGGGGGTTACAGTGTTGTTAGAACCTATTCCAGAGAAGGTTTGTTTTTAAAGGATTTTACATTTCCAGAAATAACAAGGATGTCAAAAACAATAAAAATAAGCTCCAATTTATTTATATCGCAATTTATTCAAATTGAAAAAGAGGGGAAAGAATATATTGGTTTTTTATTCGATACGCTTTCCAAAATTGAGGGATATATCCCCACGCCAGTAGTAGAAAAAAAATATAAAACAGAAGGAGATAATACGATAATAATCGGAAATAGAAGGATTTATATGTCTGGTATTAAGATCCATTCCTTTTTACATTCATTCAAAAACTCACCAAGAATATTTACATTGTTGGCAGATACCATCTATACGTACAACAAAGAGAATGGGGTGGAACCTGTGTATGCACTTGATTACGGAAAGTATATGAATGAAAAAGTTGTACTTAGTAACATAACATCAACAACAGGAGAATTTATAAATATCTCGGATCATTTTTATGTAGAAACCGAAAATTTCCTTCTGATGAATTTCATTTTGAGAGATTATGCGCACGAGCCATTTATTGGCAAGAACATTTTAAACATTGGAAGAATGCGGGAAAGGAGTGACGCGTTTGGATTGTATAATAAGAAAAGTGGGGACTTTACATTGCTCAATCATCCAATTAAAGGCACACCCGGATTCAAGGACGATATTCTCAATGGACTACCGTTTATACCACAGTATATGTCGGAAGATAATTTTGCCGTTAATTTATTTTATCCCGATGAGCTTATAGATTATGTGGCAAACAACCAAGTATCTCCTGAAATAAAGAAAATTGTTGATACTCTAAAGGAATCAGACAATCCTGTGGTGGCATTGGCTAAGCTAAAATAAATTAAAAGACCGGCATCTCTGCCGGCCTTTGTAGCCCCACCGCGACTCGAACGCGAATCTGAAGTTTAGGAAACTTCCGTTCTATCCCTTGAACTAT
Source organism: Bacteroidetes bacterium HGW-Bacteroidetes-7 (assembly GCA_002842465.1). Classification (GTDB taxonomy): domain Bacteria; phylum Bacteroidota; class Bacteroidia; order Bacteroidales; family UBA932; genus Bact-08. The sequence continues at coordinate 26,609 of PHDA01000018.1, read as the reverse complement.
AGGGCCATCACAATCTATTTAGGATCGTATGCCCATTTGTAGTACATCGAACCCCATGTAAATCCGGCTCCGAATGCAGAGAAAATAAGAATATCTCCTTTTTTAAATTTCTTTTCGAAATCCCACATTACCAGAGGAATTGAGGTTCCTGCGGTATTACCGAATCTCTCAATATTTATAAGAATCTTCTCTTTTTCAAGACCCATCCTCTTACCGGTTGCCTCTATGATTCTCATATTGGCCTGGTGAGGGATTAGGTATGCAATATCTTCTGCCTTGATGTCATGTTTTTCCATAAGCTCAACAGAGACATCAGCCATACGGCTTACTGCATATTTGAAAACTGTTTGACCATCTTGGTAAACAAAGTGCTCTTTGTTTTGCACTGTCTCAACTGAAGATGGGTACATTGAGCCTCCCGATTTCTGAAAAAGATAATGTCTTCCTACTCCGTCAACGTGAAGGATTGAATCAAGCAGACCCATACCTTCGTCCTCTGTAGGCTCTATAAGCATAGCAATGGCTGCATCGCCAAATAGTGGGCATGTGGTTCTGTCTGAATAGTCAGTTATTGCAGACATCCTTTCACCGGTAACAAGAATCATCTTCTTTGATCTGCCGCTTTCAATAAACGAAGCAGCTGTTTCAAATGAGAAGATAAAACCCGAACAACCGGCATTTATGTCAAAACCCCATGCATTCATAATGCCTGTCTTGTCACAAATTATGTTTGCTGTTGCCGGAAACATCATATCGGGAGTAACTGTGGCACAAAGCACCATATCTACCTCCTCAGGTTTAGTTCCTGTCTTTTCAAGAAGCCTTTGAACAGCTATAGCACCCATGTAGGAGGTGCCAAGCCCGTCCTCTTTTAAAATCCTTCTCTCTCTCACCCCAATCCTGGTCATGATCCACTCATCAGTGGTATCTACCATTTTTGATAACATTTCGTTATCAAGTATGAAATCCGGAACATAACCTTCAATTCCGGTTATTACAGCCCTTTTTTTACCGTTCATTGGGATTGTCTTCAAATTAATACTACAATTGATTTTTGACAATTTTCCCGTAAGGAGGTAATTTAAACTTTGTCTGTAATGAGTCCGAAATAACCTCCGAGGAAAAATTATGCGTTAGCTTTTTCAATAATAAGCCTTCCTCTGTAATATCCGCATTCAGGGCAAACTCTGTGGTATAATACTGCTGCGCTGCAGTTTGAGCAACTGCCAAGAGTTGGAACCTCTGCCTTGTAGTGAGTTCTGCGTTTGTTTCTGCGGGTCTTGGAAATTTTGTGTTTTGGATGTGCCATCGTTATAATGTTTACAATATTAATTCATTAAATCTTTTAATTTATCAAAAGGAGATTTTGAGTCATCTCCGTCTAATGCTTTTTTATTAAGAGCACTTAGCTTTTTGATCATTTCCGGATCACACTCTCCCTGTGGATGTGCTCTCTGAATTGGAAGAGCAAGGCAGATATAATCATACAAAAACTGGCTTAGATCAAGTTCACTCTCTGATGGTTCCAGCGTCATCACTTCGTCATTATCCTCCTCATCCTGAGTTTTGACAAACTTAACAAGTAATTTAACCTCAGTCTGCAATTTCAATTCCATCAACTCAAGACACCTGTCACACTCTACAGTTACCGAACCACCAATATCCCCTTTTATTTCAATAAGCGTCGAACTTTTATCAAGCTCAAGTTTCACCCTGAGTAAAGCTCCAAGAATCTGTGAATTATCATATTCTTCAAAGAATTCATTATCGATTGAAAAGTCAACAAAATGCTTCCCGACCGACATACCACTAATGGGTATTATATACTCTCTGTTACTTACTTTATTCATAAAGGAAATGAGCCCGCAAAGTTAATCTATTTTTTTAAAATAACAACCTCATTAACCCTTTCTTCTTTTACGCTCGTTCTCGTCAAGATATATCTTCCTTAAACGAATAGATTTAGGAGTTAGCTCTACAAATTCGTCCTCCTGAATGAATTCAAGTGCCTCTTCCAGTGAAAAGTTAATTGGAGGTGCAAGCATCGCTTTATCATCGGTACCAGAGGCTCTTACATTTGTAAGCTTCTTGGTCTTACAAAGGTTTATTCCAAGATCATCGCCTCTTGAGTTCTCACCAACAACCTGTCCGGCGTAAATTTCATCTCCTGGATGTATAAAAAAGCGACCTCTGTCCTTTAGTTTATCCATCGAATAAGCAATTGCAATACCCGTATCTATTGAAATCAACGATCCGTTGTTTCTCTTCTCTATCTCACCCTTAAATGGTTCGTAAGCCTTAAATCTGTGAGCAACAACAGCTTCTCCCTGAGTAGCGGTTAACAAATTGCTCCTAAGCCCGATAAGCCCTCTTGATGGAATATCAAAATCGAGGTGTGTTCTCTCACCGCGCGTTTCCATATGAAGAAGAGTTCCTTTACGTCTTGTAACCATTTCAATGGCACGTCCTACCATCTCTTCGGGAAGATCAATTGTCAAATGCTCAACAGGCTCGCATCTAATTCCATTTAGATTTTTGTCCAGCACTTTTGGTTGTCCAACCTGGAGTTCAAAGCCTTCACGACGCATAGTTTCAATCAAGACTGAAAGGTGAAGCACGCCCCTGCCGAAAACAATAAATGAATCAGCAGTTACACCATTTTTAAGCTTCATCGCAAGATTTTTCTCCAACTCTTTCTCAAGCCTCTCTCTTAGATGTCTCGATGTAACAAGCTTTCCTTCTCTTCCGAAAAATGGTGAGTCATTAATTGTAAAGAGCATACTCATTGTTGGCTCATCAATATCAATTGTTGGCAACGCCTCAGGATTTTCAATATCTGCAATGGTGTCGCCGATTTCAAAACCCTCTACCCCCACAACAGCACAAAGGTCTCCGCATTTCACCTCGTCTGCTTTGATCTTTTCAAGTCCCTGAAAGACCATTAACTCTTTTATTTTGCTCTTCTCAAAGGTTCCGTCGCGCTTGCACAAAGTAACCGGCATTCCGGGTTTAAGAGTTCCCCTGTTTACCCTGCCCACAGCAATCCTCCCTACATACGGAGAGTATTCAAGTGACGAAATTAGCATCTGAATTGTACCCTCTTTGTACTCAGGAGCAGGAATTACCTCCAGAATTGTATCCAGTAAAGGAGTAATATCAGTGCCCGGATTTTTCCAATCAAGAGACATCCATCCGTTTTTTGCACTACCATAAACTGTTTTGAAATCCAGCTGATCTTCGGTAGCATCAAGAGAAAACATGAGGTCAAATACCTGTTCGTTTACTTCATCAGGACGACAATTTGGTTTATCTACTTTGTTTATTACAACAATAGGCTTTTTACCCATTCCGATAGCCTTCTGAAGTACAAATCTAGTCTGTGGCATAGTCCCCTCAAAGGCATCTACCAGAAGAAGCACACCATCGGCCATATTCAGAACCCTCTCCACTTCACCGCCAAAATCGGCGTGTCCCGGAGTGTCTATGATGTTAATTTTATAATCTTTATAAGGTACAGACATATTCTTGGCAAGGATTGTTATTCCTCTCTCCCTTTCAAGATCGTTACTGTCCATTATTAAGTCCCCCATCTTTCCGGCATCTCTGAATAATTTTGCCTGGAGGATCATTCTGTCCACTAGTGTGGTTTTGCCATGGTCAACGTGAGCGATAATGGCAATGTTTCGTATTTTTTGCATAATCAAGGCCGCAAAAGTAATATTTTTTCTACTTTTGCGGTTTAAATTTACGAAATAAAAATCCCGATGACCGAAAAAATCCTCATACTTGATTTTGGTTCACAGTTTACACAACTGATTGGCAGAAGATTAAGAGAATTAAATGTTTATTGTGAAATTGTGCCATTCAATAAAATTCCTGAAGCGAGAGATGATGTTAAGGGGGTAATTCTTTCGGGAAGCCCATTTTCGGTAAGAGATCCTCAGTCACCAGTGGCAGATCTCACCGGAATTAAAGGTACAATTCCACTTTTAGCCATATGTTATGGTGCCCAATATCTGGCACAAAAATATGGTGGGGAGGTTAATCCATCTCTTGCCAGAGAATACGGAAGAGCAATTTTAAAAATTAACGATAAAAGTTGCCCTCTATTTAAAAATATCAGCGACAGCTCACAAGTATGGATGTCACACGGCGACACAATCGCAAAATTGCCAACAGGAGCAGTACCTGTTGCTTCAACCGGAGACATAACTAACGCAGCCTATCGTATTGAAGGAGAAAATACCTTTGCACTTCAGTTTCACCCGGAAGTATATCATACAGAACAGGGCTCCGCAATTCTTGAAAATTTCGTAAAGGGTATTTGTGGTTGTAAGGGGGATTGGACACCTGATTCATTTATTGAGACTGCAGTCAAAGAGCTAAAGGATAAAATTGGAAGTGAGAGCGTAATTCTGGGTCTATCAGGCGGAGTTGATTCAACTGTTGCAGCTGTGCTACTTCACCGGGCAATTGGGTCTAACCTCCATTGCATTTTTGTAGACAACGGCCTTTTGAGAAAAGATGAATTTGAGACCGTTCTTCACTCTTATCAAAACATGGGTCTAAACGTAATAGGAGTTGACGCATCTGAAGAATTCCTCATAGCATTAACCGGCATATCAGATCCTGAAGATAAAAGGAAGGCAATCGGAAGAGTTTTTATAGAGACATTTGATAAAGAGGCACATAAAGTTGATAACGCAAAATGGCTAGCTCAAGGAACTATTTATCCTGATGTGATTGAATCCGTTTCAGTTAATGGCCCTTCGGCAACCATTAAATCTCACCACAATGTGGGAGGACTGCCTGATTATATGAAACTGAAGGTAGTTGAACCTCTGAGATCACTTTTTAAGGACGAAGTAAGAAGAGTTGGAAGGGCACTTGGGATTAAGAACGAATTGATATCTCGCCATCCGTTTCCCGGCCCGGGGTTGGGAATAAGGGTACTCGGCGAAGTAACTTCTGACAAACTTGCAATATTGCAAGAGGCCGACAGTATTTTTATAAACTCGCTCAGAGAGAGCAATTTATATGATCAGGTATGGCAAGCAGCTACTATTTTATTGCCAATAAAGAGTGTCGGAGTAATGGGTGATGAGAGAACATACGAGTTTACTGTTGTCTTAAGGGCGGTTACCTCTACAGACGGAATGACCGCTGATTGGGTTCATCTTCCGTATGAATTCCTGGCTAAGGTATCCAATGATATTATAAACAAGGTTAAGGGAGTAAACAGGGTTGTTTATGACATTTCGTCAAAACCTCCTGCAACAATAGAATGGGAATAATTTGAGGAGAGAGATATGGGGATAAAAAAAAAGGACGAGCATCAACAGATGCTCGTCTTTTTTGTCTGATTTAAATTGTAACCTTATTCAACAACAGTCTCTACAGTTGTTTTAGTGCTGTCTGGGCAGCAAGCAGTGCTGTCAGCAGCTTGAACAGCTGTGGTATCAGTTTGAACTTCAGTTACTTCTTCTTGTTGTGCATTACTGCCGCACGAAGTTAGAGCCAGTCCGGCCACAACGAACAATACGAAAAGTTTTTTCATCTTAAATGTGTGTTTTGGGTTAAATGATTTCAGCCGCGAATATAGGTATTTTAATAATAAGTTACTAAAAAATTATATCAAACCCGCTTAAAATTGTAATTCCAGGCATCGGGAAGCCCTCATTTATAGAATATGAGGTATCTGTAATATTGTCACCTGAGATGAAAAACCTCGTATTAACAAATTTTAAATCCAATCTGTAAGATGCTCTTGCATTGAATATTGTGTAACTTTCCTGAGCTCTGGTTGCTGTGTTTAAATAGAGCCCTCCAATGTGCTGAACACTAAAATTAAAAGCAAAATCACCCGGAGTGTAACCTACCGATGCAAAAATTTTATGTTTAGGCGCTGCAACAATAGGTTTTGATGTTTTTAAATAACTGTAATTAAAATCTGTACGAAGATCAGGCCTGATCCTGTAACTTGCCTGAAATTCAATTCCTTTATTTTCAAAAAGACCGGTGTTGAGATTTTTCGGTACTCCATTAATAACCACAGTTTGAATCATGTTCCAACCATCAATATAAAACAGTGAAAGCTCTGCTGACAGATTAGAATTTAACATTGTATGGCCGGCAGATAATTCAAAATTGATCATGTTTTCTGGTAACAAATCAGGATTTCTAGGTAGAAACATATACAACTCTCTGATATTTGGGCTTCTGTACCCCTTTGATATTGAGGCTTTTATTACATTAACCGGTGATGCCTTAAGAGTGACTCCTATCTGAGGTATAAAGGCAACATCAAACACTGAATTATATTCTACTCTAAGACCTCCATTAAGAGTCAGATTTGAAAAGAAGTCCTGTTGAAGAACAATGTAACCGGCTGTTTCGTTAACCTCTTTGTCCACCAGGGTTGTTTGATTATATGATGAAGATTCATTTATTGGAGAGTTCCACGCGTTTCCTCCCCACTTTTTATAATCAAATCCAACCGTAAAGGAGTTTCCTTTGAAAAGCCTGATATTTTCGTACACCATCACACCGGTGTTAAAATCTTTTGAATTGAACAGGTAGTTTCTTGGGCTCCCTCCTATTTTATAACCATCATTAATAGTGTGTTCCCCCTTATTGGTGAAGAGATGCAGTGCTCCGGAGCCATATCTGTGGCGGTTTTCAACAATAAGAGATGCAGACCCTCTTAAAATATCCATTATATTATCAATCATCGGATCATCAGCACGGCCGGGATTCTGATTGTTTATTTTTGTAAGAGCAACATCAGCACTAACTGTAAAGCTTTTTCCAAGGTCATAACCTGCTTTTATAAATCCATTTGTTATTTCGAATCCCGATCTTATTCTGTGACCATCGGTTGACTCCCTGTTGAATGAAACAAATGATGAGAATCCCTTTTTGCTGTATCCGTTATTAACAGAGTATTTTTGAGTATTATACGATCCGTATGACACTCCGGCTTTTGTGATTCTCCCATCTTTATCGTGGTTTCTGGTGATAATGTTTACAACTCCCCCCATTGCGTTTGAACCATATAACAGCGAACCGGGTCCCCTGATAACCTCCACCCTCTCTGCGTCGGAGGAGAGATAAAGATCCGGAAGTGAATGACCGAAAACACCTGCCCACTGAGGTTGTCCGTCAAGTAGCATCAGAACCTTATTACCTTGCCCTACACCTCTGATATTTATGGCACCTGCAGCCCCTTCTGAAACTCCAAAACCTGTAACTCCTCTTTGAGTTACAAATAATCCGGGAATGTTCATTGAAAGAATAGGCAATATTGAGCTGTGTCCCGATGCTTCAATCTCTTGTCTCTCAATTACAGAGACTGTGAGTGGCACATTACTTCTGTTGACTCTGGTTTTATTTGCAGTTACAACCGCGGTATTGAGATTAACCGGCTTGAGTGTGTCCTTTTCATTTTCTGACTTTGGCTTGGTTACCTCTTTATCCAACATTCTAACAGTGGCTGAAAACCCAGAAGAGACTGTTAAAAGGAGTGTTAAAACAGTTGCAGAAACAAGTGGAAAATATTTTTTTGACATATAATCTCTTTTTAAAATTCAGAATGCAAATATAACATCTTAGTGCGATTTAGCCCTAGGATGGCAACGAAGGATTCCCTCTCGCCATTTCTCACTGTTCACATGTGTATAAATTTCGGTTGTTAATATGCTCTCATGTCCAAGCATTTGCTGAACTACTCTTAGATCTGCTCCGTTTTCTACCATATGCGTCGCAAAAGAGTGCCTGAATGTATGAGGAGAGATGTCTTTGACTATACCTGCTTTTTTGGACTCTCCTTTTATTATCAGGAATACCATCTCTCTGCTTAATTTTCCACCTCTTCTGTTAAGGAAGAGAGTATCTTCATTCTTGGAAGAGAATTTTAATTTTTTTCTTTGTTCAAGGTATAGCTTTACTGCAGAGACTGCAGGAGCACCAACAGGAACAAGTCTCTGTTTACTTCCCTTGCCTGTTACCCTTATGAAACCCTCATCAAAAAAGAGATCAGATATTCTAAGATTAACAAGTTCACTCACTCTTAGGCCGCAAGAGTAAAGCATCTCAACAATTGCTCTGTTTCTGTGCCCCTGGTCTTGAGAAAGGTCAATTCCATCAATAATTTTTTCCACCTCCTCGACCGACAAAACGATTGGAAGATATGGCTTAACTTTTGGAAAGTCAAGCATTTCAGCAGCACTCTCCTTAACTCTTCCCTCAATTTCCAGAAATCTGTAAAATGCCTTAAGTGAACTTATAAGCCTTGCCTGAGATCTTTTGGAGAGGTTTTTGCTGTGCAGCGTTGCAATAAATGTAGACAAAACCAACGGTGTGGCCTTTTCGGGATTGACTATGCCCCCGTTGTCAGGTGAAGTCTCCAGGAATATTACAAGCTTTGAAATGTCAGAACAATAAGCGTTAATACTATTTAATGACAGAGACCTCTCTAGTCTCAGATAAGAGGAGAAGTCGGTTATTAAATTATTATTAAACGTCCTTTTCAAATAAAATGAATTACTTTTGCAGACAAATTTAGAAGAAATATGGCGGAAAAGAAAACCAAGATAATATGTACGGTATCGGACCGTAATTGCAGTGTAGAATTTATAAAGAACTTGTATAATGAAGGGATGAATGTGGTGAGAATAAACTCTGCTCATACTACACTTGATTCCTCTCTTCCAATAGTAGAAAATACACGCAAAGTATCCGAAAAAATTGCAATTCTAATTGATACAAAAGGGCCTGAAATCAGAATTACAAACATGTCTTTTGACAGTGGGTTTGCAGTTAAAACCGGAGACGAAGTAATTTTTGAAGACAATCCACTAGGAGTATCCGGAAATGGTCTTCTATACACAAACTATAATCATCTGGTACCTGAAATTCCGGTAGGTTCTAATATTCTGATTGATGATGGAGAGATTTCGCTTACAGTAATAAGAAAATGCACGTCAAGACTATACTGCAAAGCCAATAACGATGGAACAATCAAAGGAAGGAAAAGCATTAACATTCCTAATGTTCAGGTTAATTTACCATCGATATCTGACAGAGATAATGAGTATATATTGTGGGCTATTAAAAACAATCTGGACTTTATCGCACACTCATTCGTTAGGAATAAAAAAGACCTTTTAGAGATTCAGAGAGTTCTAGACAACCACAAAAGCCACATAAAGATTATCGCAAAAATTGAAAACCAGGAGGGTGTAGATAATATTGATGAAATTTTATCACACTGCTACGGTGTGATGGTGGCCAGAGGAGACTTAGGTGTAGAGATTGAGTATCAGAAGATTCCGACAATTCAGAGGCAAATTATCAAGAAGTGCCAGGAGAGGAAAAAACCTGTTATTATTGCAACTCAGATGCTTCACTCTATGATCGAAAATCCAAGACCTACAAGGGCCGAGGTGAGTGACGTAGCAAATGCGATATATCAGAAGACAGATGCAATAATGCTGAGCGGCGAAACAGCAAATGGAAAATATGCTGTCGAGGCAGTACGTACCATGACAAAAATTGCAAACGAAATTGAGAGTCAGGTCAGGCCATCTTACTCTCTCGAATTAATTGACATAACTCACCCTGTGGCTGCGGTACTCAGCTGCCAGCTTGTAAATGCAACAAGAAAATTGCCTATAAAAGCAATGGTATTTGATACCCGAACAGGCAGAACCGGCCGATACCTATCCGCATTCAGACCTAAAACTCCAATATATGCAATGTGTTATGCACCTCATGTAATGCGAGAACTTGCCCTCTCATACGGAGTTTACGCCTACTCAATGGACCCGACTGCAAGTAAAGATAAATTCATAAAGAACTCAATCAACAGATTGCTTGATGATAAATGCTTTACAAAAGAGGATGTGATTGGGGTAGTCGGAGGAAGTTTTGGACCATCAAACGGAGCCACCTTTATGGAGATCTGCCCCGCCGGTCTTATGATACTGGAGACAGAAGGGCGATAAGCCACAGCTGCTGCATTTAGGTTTTCTGGCAACGCACACATATCTGCCATGCAAAATGAGCCAATGGTGTGCCGTTGCCCTTAGATGTTCAGGTATATTTTCAGTCAAATCAAGTTCGACTCCAAGTGGAGTATCTGCAGTAGAAAGGCCTAATCTTCTTGAAATTCTATAAACGTGTGTATCAACTGCTATAACCGGTATGTTATAAATAACTGAGGCTATAACATTGGCGGTTTTTCTACCAACTCCAGGTAATTTTTGCAGTAACAACGGGTCTGAAGGAACAACGGATGAAAACTCGTTAGTAAGCATTTTAGCCATGCCAAGCAGACTTTTACTCTTATTGTTAGGGTAAGTTACAGACTTAATAAGATCAAAAACCTCCTGTTCGCTTGCAAGTGAAAGTTTAGATGCGTCTGGAAATTTCTCGAAAAACATTGGAGTAACCAGGTTAACACGCTTATCGGTGCATTGGGCCGAAAGAATCACTGCCACAACAAGTTGATATGGGTTTTCGTACCTGAGTTCGCTTTCGGCAACTGGCATATGTTGCACGAACCACTCAACAACAGCTCTGTATCTCTCTCTTTTTGTCATTCTGGATTACCACATATCAAGAAGTTGAGAAAAGTCTATCTCCTGAGAGAGCTCTATTTCTCGGCAGTTCATGTTCTCACAAAGCAAAACTCTTCCGGGATAACGTTTCATGAGGGCTCTGTTGTGAGTAACAAAAAGTATGGCCGGTTCGTAAAGTTTATGGATATTAATAAGAAGATCCATAATCTCTCCAGCTGTCTCAGAATCGAGATTACCTGTAGGCTCATCTGCAAGGATAATCTCCGGGTTATTGAGAAGAGCTCTGGCTATTGCCACTCTCTGCTGTTCACCGCCTGAAAGCTGATGGGGCATCTTATGGCTTTTTCTAAGCATATCTACGCTTTCAAGTCGTTCTTTGATTACGTTGTCTATTTCACTGTTTTTGGTCCATCCTGTAGCTTGAAGTACAAATCTAAGATTATCATACACTGACCTGTCGGTAAGGAGCTGAAAATCCTGAAATACAACACCTATTCTGCGCCTTAAAAATGGGATTTCCCTATCCTTAATCTTCTCCAATTTAAATCCAGCAACATTTGCTCTGCCTGATTTTATTGGTGTTTCAGCAATAATACTTTTGATTATTGATGTTTTACCGCTTCCAACCCTTCCAAGGAGATATATAAAGTCTCCCCTGAAGATTGAGAGGTTAAGTCCCGATATTATCAGGTTCTCCTCTTTTGCAATGTCTGCATCAAAAAATTCAATAATTGGGAGAGATCTGTCTGATGTCATATTTTTGTGTGTTAATAAGGGCAAATTTACTAAATTTGGAGTTTAAACTGCCATTTAATTAAAACAATCTGCAATGGAAATTACATACAGAAGAGGTATGATTTTGCTGCTCGTATTACTGCTCATGCCTTCTATTGGCAATTATATATATGCGCAAATACCGGGAAAGCAATCAGAACAATATAAAAATGCTGTAAATCTATATTCAAAGGGAGTGTATCAGGCAGCTGAAAAGGAGTTTGTACTGCTACAAACTAATACGGATTTATCAAAACGAGCCGAATTGTCTATGATTGAGAGCTATCTTGTCCTAATATCAATTGAACTTTCCAGACCTGATATTGATTTTAAAGTTCAAGAGATAAAAAGCAAGTACCCCGAATCACCTAAAATGAACGAGATTGATCTTAAATACGGATCACACTATTTTAATCTGAGCAATTTTAGCGAAGCATACAGAATTTTATCAGCAATAAATCCAAGTACTCTTCCCCCTTCTCAAAAAGCCGAGTTCCACTTTAAATATGGTTATGCCAACCTACGCACGGGTAATAATCAGGAGGCTCTTTCAAACTTTGCAATTATCAACAGACTTCCTTTCGGGAGCTACTCAAATCCTGCTATCTACTATTCTGCTCATATTGAGTATATGAAGAGGGATTTCAAAAAGGCAATCGAACTTTTTTCAAAAATTGAAAAAGACCCCCGCTTTACCCTGCTGGCAAAATATTATATCCTCGAGAGTAAATTCATGCTTAAAGATTATGAGTATGTTGTTAAAAATGGAGAGGCTTTATACCAGCAACTTACTAGTGAGCTCCGTATAAAAACTGCAAGAGTGGTCTCTGAGTCTTTTTTCGCTCTCGGCAACACTGAAAGTGCCCAGTTTTACTTTGACAGATATTCTGCTGAAAGTGGCAATCTTACAAGAAAAGATATCTATTACGCCGGAATAATTGCCTACACCCAAAAAAGATATGAACAGGCAATTGAGATTCTTAAACAGCTTATCGGCGAGGATGATTCACTATCGCAAAACGCTTCATATCACTTAGGTAGAAGCTATATTGAGATAAAAAATAAGGTTGAAGCGCTAAACAGTTTCAGAAATGCATCAGAAGGTATGCACGATCTTACAATAAAAGAGGATGCTATGTTCAATTTTGCAAAACTCTCTTTTGACCTTAACTCTGATATTGGTGTATTCAGGCGCTATCTTGACACATACTCCCCTACAGAACAGAAATTTAATGAGATACAGAACTATATTGCAACATCATACTTATTAAAGCAGGATTACAGATCAGCAATTGATGTTTTAAGAACCATCCGAAACCCCTCGTCTAAGGATATTATTAACCTGCAGAAGGCTACTTTTTTAAGGGGTATGCAGCTAATTAACCTTGGTGCATACAGAGAGGCAATTCCTGTTTTTGAGCTTTCTATTACAAATGGGAACTACAACAATAATTTACTCAATGTAACTCAATTTTGGCTGGCAGAAGCGTATTACAGAGACAACCGTTTTCAACGCTCTGTAGATATCAACCTTGCGCTTGCAACAAGAAACAGCACCTTTAAAGGAAACAGGGAATATTCAACATCGCTTTACAACCTGGCTTACTCCTACTTCAAACTTGCAAATTTCGAACAGGCAGAGGCTTGGTTTAAAAGATATCTGAATCTGCCGACAGGCGATATTTTATATGCTGACGAAGCTGTCACACGCCTTGGAGACTGTCTCTTTATGCAAAGAAAATATACAGAGGCAATTACCGCTTTTTCAGGAGTCAGCAACAGCAAAGCTTCATTAAAGCAGTATGCGTCATTCCAGATGGCAATAGCGCATGGACTTTTAGGAGACGACAGCAGAAAGGCAGGCCTTCTCAAAGAGCTTGTCTCTGCAAACCTCAGCCCTCATCTTTACCCGGAAGTTCTATACGAGCTGGGAAGAACACTTGTTCAGAAAGGAGAATACTCAGAAGCAACAGGGTATTTTAATGACTTGAAAGACAAATTTGCAACCACTCCATTCTATCCAAAAGCCCTGTTAGAATTAGGGTTGATTGCTCTAAACAGAGGCGAAAGCAACAATGCTGCAGATTTTTATAAAAAAATTCTTCAAGAGACTCCTCAATCACCAGAGGCATCAGCAGCCATAGCCGGCCTTGAAAATATTTATCAGGACCAGGGCAGAGCCGAGGACTTTTTAGCATTCCTTGATGGATTAGGTCTTTCAAAAGTAAGAACAACTGACGAAAGAGAACTTATTATTTTCAGTTCCGCCGAAAAACACTTTTTGTCAGGCAACTATGCTCTGGCATTAAGCTCTCTAAACTCATTCATTAAGAGTTATCCGACAGGAACTAAAGCTGCACAGGCATATTTTTACATGGGAGAATCATACCAGAAAACAGGAAAGCCAGAACTTGCACTTGATGCTTTTCTTAAAGTGATGGAGATTGGAGAGGGCTCTTTTACGGAGCTTGCTACCCTGAATTATGCAAGAATTTCCTATCAGATTGAGAACTACAGACAGGCAAACAAAGCCTACTCTACTCTTAGTAGAATAGCACAGCTTGAAAATAACAAGGTTGAAGCACAGCTTGGTAAAACTAACTCTTTTTACATGGACAAACAGTATGAGAATGCTATTGCGGAGGGTATTAGAAGTGAAAGTTTTAACATTACCGATCAGGAGAGAACGCGGGTTAAATTTGTGATTGCTAAATCATACTGGATGCTGGGTGAAAGAGCAAAAGCCATATCATATTTAAATGATCTTGCTAAAAACAAAATCAATCCAGAAGGGGCAGAGAGCGCCTATTTACTTATATCCGATGCATTTGACAAAGGAGATTTCATAAAGGTTGAGAAGGATGTTTACTCTTTTGCCGAAAGCAGAACTCCCCAAAGCTACTGGCTTGCAAAAAGCTACATTTTACTTGGAGATTCTTTTGCAGAACGAGAAAACTGGGATCAGGCAGAGGCCACATATAAGAGCATCTTTGAATCTTATAAACCTCAGGGAAAAGATGACATAGAAGAGCAACTGAGAATGAGGCTTAACAAACTATCAGAAAAAAAATAAAATACGGCCATGACAGCAAAAACATACAGCAAAAAAATATATTTGGTAGTACTATTACTTAATGGTGCCACACTATTTGCTCAGCAAAGAATTGACCCTACACTGGAGGTTAAAAGAGACTATGACGCCAAACTTCTTGAAATAACAAAAGGCAAATTATTCAGCTCATTTGCTGACTCATTGGGTATTTTTGATATGAGTTTCAAATACTCAATTTTTGACCGACCATTGAAAGACTTGTATGAATTTTCGCCCCTGCCCTCTGCCTCAATCGAGAGTGAAAAAAGAGCTATACAACCATTTATATATTTAAAAGCCGGCAGCAGTTTCCCTTTTAATCCGTATGGAAAGTTATTCATTCAGCCCAGACTGCCGGAATCATTTTCGGCACTTATCTATGCAGGACACGAATCTTACCACGGAAAACTAAGAGGAACAGAGCTTAATGGTTTTGAAATCAAGCAAACAGAGCACAAATCTTATGCTCCATCATATAATAATGATGCCGGGCTTAAGTTTTCATATAAGTGGAAAAGTGGTGAAACCGGAATAAACGCAGCGTTTCAGAACAACATGAATAGTTATTACGGCAAATTTAACGGAGCCAATACCTATGGAAGATCATATATGAAAGACTCCCTGTCTCAGAGGAACAACATTTACTCTGCAGGTTTTTTCTTAAAATCAGCTGATGCAAGTCCTAATACATTTATTTACGGTTTAAACATTGCATATTCTGCTCTAAAGGGAGAGGCATCATTTACTGCCTTGAATAATCCGGAAACACTTATTTCAAAAGAGTCCGATGAAAAAACGATTGAAGTATCTGCACTTATGGGAGCAGGATTTGGCGGATCCAATAAAATTCTTGCAGGAATAACATACGAATCATCCAACTCTTTCGGATCAGAATCTCTTGACAGAAGTAATCTTGAATTACACCCCAGATACATCTTTAAAAGTGGTAGATGGGATTTCGAAGCAGGTCTTAAGTACAATCTCTGGTGGGAGTCTGCAGATAGAGACTACAATATCTACTTCAAAGGCATAGCCTCTTTCAGAATTTTTAAAGATAATCTTTGGATATATGCAGGTATTGATGGCAAAAATAACTTTACAAACTACAGAAAGTTACTTGAGAAGAATCCTTGGATTCATCCTGAAGTTGATGTAAAGAATACCGAGCAGCCCGTTATTGCAAGAGGAGGTTTCAAAGGGAAGATGTTTGAGAGGCTCTCATTCAATATTTACGCCGGATATTACGAATATAACAATCAGATCTACTTCTACGCTGTTCCGTTAGCAATGACAGGCTCTTATATGCCTTCATACAGCTTTAATGCGATATATGAACACGAAAAGAGAACCGGAATCGGGGCCGATCTTGCATGGAAGTCAGAAGGACTCGAGGCAGGTGCAGGATTTGATTTCTACGGTTTTCGTGACGATAATAACATGACCAATAATCATTACAACTACTCACCTCTTGAGATAAGGTCAAATGTTAGATACAACTGGAGAGAGAGAATAATTGCAAATATTACTGCTGACTACAGAAAAAAAAGTCCCGCACTCTTTATTGAAGATTTGTTAAGCTCTTACTACAACCCCGGAAGAAAATATGCCCCATCATACGCTCTGGTAAATTTTGAACTGACCTATGTTCATAGTAAAAATCTCTCGCTGTTCTTTAAGGTGAACAATATTCTTGACTCAGAGGTGATCTTTATGTCCAGTTACTCTATGCCCGGTTTAAACGGAGGATTAGGCCTTGGTATAAAGTTCTAACAATCAATTTTTTAAGCTTATAAATACACCTAATAATTTATACTGAATTATTAGGTTTTTTAGTCCGTTTTTCATATCTTTGTCTCTTTAAAAATTAGCAACAAAAATATGATGGAAAAAGAACCCATTGCAGCCGGAAACCAATACTCCGCTGAGAATATTCAGGTACTTGAAGGATTAGAGGCAGTTAGAAAAAGACCGTCCATGTATATCGGAGATGTTGGGTCAAGAGGGCTGCACCATTTGGTATATGAAGTAGTTGACAACTCGATTGACGAGGCACTGGGAGGATACTGCTCTGACATAGAGGTAATAATAAATCCAGACAACTCGGTTACAGTTAAAGATAACGGACGAGGCATACCAACAGATATGCACGAGAAAGAGGGTCGCTCTGCACTTGAGGTGGTTTTAACTGTATTGCACGCAGGAGGTAAATTCAGCAAAGATTCATATAAAGTTTCAGGAGGTCTGCACGGAGTAGGTGTATCTTGTGTCAATGCCCTTTCTATACACCTAATTGCAGATATTCACAGAGACGGAAAACACTTCCGTCAGGAGTATTCAAAAGGGATACCTCAGTACCCTGTAACTGTAATTGGTGATTCTGATAAAAGAGGTACAGAAATTACTTTTAGGCCCGATCCCGAAATTTTCGTTATGGGGACAATCTTTAATTACGAAATACTTGCAACACGACTCAGAGAACTCTCTTTCCTCAACAAAGGAGTAAGACTTACTCTTACAGATCTTCGTGAGATGGATGATAGGGATAAATCTGAAGATAACGAGCTTAACGGAACACTCACTCACGTATTTTACTCTGAAAAGGGTCTTCTTGAATTTGTGCAGTATCTGGACGGAACAAGAGATAAGCTTACTGAGAATCCGATTTATCTTGAAACCGATAAAACCGGAGTTCCTATCGAGATTGCAATGCAATACAACAGCGGTTTTGCAGAGAACATTCACTCCTATGTAAATAATATCAATACGATTGAAGGTGGTACTCACCTTACCGGTTTCAGAAGAGGACTCACCACAACTCTTAAAAACTACGCCGACAAAACCGGTATGCTGGCAAAACTGAAGTTTGAAATTGATGCTTCCGATTTCCGTGAAGGACTTACAGCAATTATATCAGTCAAGGTTCAAGAGCCTCAGTTTGAAGGTCAAACAAAAACAAAGCTAGGCAACTCTGAAATTACAGCAGCTGTATCTCAAGCCACAACAATTGCACTTGAAAACTATCTTGAAGAGAACCCAAAGGACGCCAGAAATATCATTGATAAAGTGATTTTGGCTGCAACGGCAAGGCATGCAGCCAGAAAGGCAAGGGAGATGGTTCAGAGAAAAACCGTAATGTCGGGTTCAGGTCTTCCTGGAAAACTGGCAGACTGCTCCAATCGTGATCCGCTTGTATGTGAAATTTTCCTTGTAGAGGGAGATTCAGCGGGTGGAACAGCCAAGAGCGGAAGGGACAGAAACTTTCAGGCAATACTTCCTCTAAGAGGAAAAATTCTAAATGTCGAAAAGGCAATGGAACACAAAGTATTCGAAAGTGAGGAGATAAGAAATATTTACACTGCTCTTGGAGTAACAATCGGAACAGAAGAGGATAGCAAAGCTCTTAACATATCAAAACTAAGGTACCATAAAGTAATAATTATGACAGATGCCGATGTGGATGGAAGCCACATTGCAACACTTATTCTTACGTTTTTCTTTCGCTTTATGCAGGACCTGATCAAAAACGGCTATATTTATATAGCAACACCTCCTTTATACTTGGTAAAGAAAGGAAAACAGGAGCAATACTGCTGGAGTGAAGAGGAGAGAAAAGATGCTGTTGAGAAAATTGGCAAAGGTAAAGAGAGCGGCGTTCATGTGCAGAGGTACAAAGGTCTCGGAGAGATGAATGCTATTCAACTTTGGGATACAACCATGAATCCGGAAACCCGCTTACTACGCCAGGTAAACATTGATAACGCTGCCGAGGCAGACAGAATCTTCTCAATGTTAATGGGTGACGAGGTTCCTCCAAGACGTGAATTTATTGAAACGCACGCAAAATACGCAAAAATTGATGCTTAGCCTTATTAAAAAGACTCTGATCCCAATTCTGATACTTGCATCTGTTACAACCACAGATGCATTTTCCCTAAGAAAAAGGGTCACAGCCGCAGCTTCTACAGAGATAATTACAGCACCTCTGCCAGAGCCTTTACCATTTAATGCAGTACTAACTGATTCAATTATAAATATCAACACAAGCAAGTTAATTGTCCCAATATCAGATTATCTGAGAGCAATTGATTTTTCAGATATGCCTGAAGAGTATGATATCTGGAGTGATACTAAGATTAATCCATATCAGGTTAATCTGGTGAACATGAAGGATACTGTCAAGATTGACATGAGCACTTTTTGCACACCGGTTCAGAGCTATGTTACATCTAATTTCGGGTTCCGAAGATGGAGACACCATTACGGAATTGACCTAAAAGTACATAGAGGAGACAGCGTTAACAATGCTTTTGACGGAGTTGTCAGGATTACAAAACGTGCAAGGGATTACGGCTATTACGTACTAGTCAGGCACTTTAACGGGCTTGAAACTCTATATGCACATCTGAATAAAATAACAGTTAACCCTGGGGATACCCTAAAAGCAGGAGTTCCGGTCGGGCTAGGAGGAAATACAGGACGCTCTACAGGCTACCATCTTCATTTCGAAGTCAGGTACCTTGGAAACCCTATAAACCCAAATGATATAATTGATTTCCAATCTTTTACCCTTAAAAATCAGATTCTGGTTCTTAATGCTCAGCATTTTGAATACAAAAAAGAGATTGATAAAATCAGGTTTTGGATTGTTCGTCGCGGTGATACTCTTGGAAGAATCTCTCAAAGGACAGGCATATCAATAGCCAAACTCTGCTCTATAAACGGCATCAGGCGAAACTCAATTTTAAGAATCGGTCAAAGAATAAGATACACATAAAATATTTTTCACAATGGACATTTTTGAGAGAATAAAAAATGACGAAGGTGGCCCACTTGGGCAATATCGTAAAAAAGCACACGGATATTTTGCATTTCCAAAACTGGAGGGTCAGATTCAACCGAGAATGACCTTTAACGGCACCGAAGTATTAGCTTGGACATTTAACAATTATCTTGGTTTGGCCAACCATCCTGAGGTAAGAAAGGTTGATTCAGAAGCTGCTGCCAAGTGGGGATTAGGTTACCCAATGGGAGCAAGAATGATGTCCGGACAGACAGCACTTCATGAACAACTGGAGAGAGAGCTTGCTGCTTTTGAACTTAAGGAGGATGCATATCTGTTCAATTTCGGATACCAGGGAATGGTTTCTACAATTGATGCACTTGTTAACAGACACGATATAATTGTTTACGACTCTGAGGCACACGCCTGCATCATGGATGGAGTAAGGCTTCATATGGGGCAGAGAATCGTTTATCCTCATAATGACATTGAGAAATGCGAAAAGGCACTTGCCAGGGCAACCAAAATTGTTGCTGAAACCGGCGGTGGCATTTTACTCATAACTGAGGGTGTGTATGGCATGACAGGAGACTTGGGAATCCTTGATAAAATTGTAGAACTTAAGAAAAAGTATGAGTTCCGCATTCTTATTGACGATGCTCATGGTTTTGGTGTTATGGGAGAAAATGGCAGAGGAACATCTGAACATTACGGTGTTATGGATGAGATTGATCTCTATTTCGGAGCCTTTGCAAAGGCGATGGCCGGAATAGGCGGATTTGTTGCAGGTCCTGAATACTTAATAAACTACTTAAGATACAATTTGCGTTCTCAGATCTATGCAAAATCTCTTCCATTGGCTATGGTTGAGGGATGCCTAAAAAGGCTGGATATGATTCGGACAATGCCTGAGCTTCGTGAAAAGCTTTGGCTTATAACCAGAACAATGCAAAAAGGATTGAGAGACAGAGGGTTTAATATTGGGAAGGCTGAGGCTTGCGTTACTCCGGTCTTTCTTGAAGGTAACGTACCTGAAGCCACTAACATTCTTATTGACTTACGAACCAACTATAAAATATTCTGTTCAGCTGTAATCTATCCTGTGGTTCCCAAAGGGGTAATTATGTTCCGTCTTATTCCAACTTCAATGCACTCTCTCGAAGATGTTGAGTACACACTTAATGCCTTTGGAGAGATTCAGAAGAAGCTCAAGGAGGGAGTTTACCAAGCTGATGAAATGAAAGATATGGCAATGTAATAGCAAATTAAATGCTTACAAATAAGGTAGTCATAATCACGGGAGCCAGCTCCGGAATAGGAAGAGCAGCCGCTCAAGCGTTTGCAGAAAATGGATGCAGCGTTGTTATGGCTGCGCGCAGGGTCGATAAACTCCAAGAGCTCGAGAAAATTCTTAGTTGCCCTACCCTCTCGGTTGAGTGTGATGTCACCAAAGAGAGTGATTGCGAAAACCTTATTCAAAAAACACTTGAAAGATTTGGCCGTATTGATATTCTTGTTAACAATGCAGGAATTTCCATGCGTGCCCTTTTTAAAGATCTGAATCTTAGTGTCATTAAACAATTAATGGACGTAAATTTCTGGGGCACGGTGTATTGTACTAAATATGCCTTGCCCCATATTTTAAAAACCAATGGCTCTGTTGTAGGTGTAATCTCTATTGCAGGCTACAAAGGACTTCCGGCAAGAACAGGTTACTCTGCCTCAAAATTTGCTGTTTATGGATTTATCGACACCCTTAGAATAGAGCACCTTAAAGACAATATCCACTTTATGATTTTTGCTCCAGGGTTTACAACTTCAGAAATCAGAGAGCAGGCTTTAATTGCTGATGGCAGCAAACAGGGTGAAACACCGCGTAAAGAGGATAAAATGATGAGTGCAAAGGAGTGTGCATCACATCTCATAAAAGGTATTGAGAAAAGAAAGGCAGAGGTTATTCTTACACCAATCGGAAAGTTTGTAGTTATTCTTAATAAATTCTTCCCGCGTCTTGTTGATCGTCTGGAATACAACTACATGAAAAAGGAGCCAAACTCACCTCTTAAATAGAACTCAAAAACAAATTCTTCTGCTATCCAATATTGGCTGCAATCCCTTCAATCAAGGCTCTTCTTGCCTCTATGCTTGTCCATGCAATATGAGGTGTTATTATCAGACGATCTGATTTTTTAACCTTTAAAAAAGGGTGATCTAAGGGTAACGGTTCTACCGAATAAACATCTACAGCAGCTCCTGCAATAACTTCGTTATCAATTGCATCCGCAAGGTCATGCTCATTAACAATACCTCCTCTGCCCATATTTACAAGAAAAGCGCTTCTCTTCATTTTTTCAAGTTCACTCTTGCTTATCAATCCCAAAGTTTTCTCGTTTAAAGGTGAATGTATGGATATAACATCACTTCTTTGGAGTATCTCATCAAGGGTGAGAGACGGGTATTTTTTGCAATGCGAAGTACCGGAGGTAGAGAAGTAACTCACCTCCATTCCAAGAGCTGTGGCAACTGAGGCAACCTCCTGACCAATAGCACCCATTCCGATTATACCCATAGATTTACCACTTAACTCAAAAAATGGTGCACCAAGCCAGGTAAATATGCCTCCGGTGGTGTATTCTCCACTCTTAACAGCCATATCGTGTCTTGCAATATTGCTCACCAAAGAGAGAAGTGATGAAAAAGTTATCTGCGTTACACTTTTTGTAGAGTAACCTGAAACATTCAAAACCGTGATACCCTTTGATTTTGCGTAGGCTGTGTCAACATTATTTACTCCTGTTGCAGCTACACAGATGCTTTTAAGAGTTGGAGATGAATCTATTATCTCTTTTGTAATAAGCACTTTATTTACAATTATAACCTCTGCCCCGGAAATTCTCTCCTTAACAAACTCCGGAGAGGTACTTTCATATACTGTAAGACAACCTTTGCTCTTCAATGGAGTAAGATCAGCGTCGGCACCAAGAGTGGCGGAATCCAGAAATACAATTTTCATTCTATTACTTTTTAAAGTTCAAATTTATCAAAATAAAAAACTCTGCAATCCATTTTACAGGTGCAGAGGTTTATTACTCTCTTTATTTTGTTTGGTGCCCAGAACAAGACTCGAACTTGCACACCGTAACCGGCACTACCCCCTCAAAGTAGCGTGTCTACCAATTTCACCATCTGGGCTTAGGGTCTGCAAATATAGAATATTTTTTTGTAACTTAGCAAAAAAATAAAAGCTTTTGCAATGAACGAAAATTTCAGAAAACAGATTTCACAAACAGAAAATCTGAAAGAGATAGCGGAGATAATTTCACAAAGTACAGAGCTTCATGAAAGCATTTCCAAGTACTCCAAAGAGCCTTATGATGAGATCTTTGGCAAAGGAATTCACAAGCTCACCATGAAGTTTGGCAAAAAAGGTGATACCATATATCTCCTTGGTGACTATAAGGGAAAAGAGGAGGACAATAGCTCAACTATTGAGGTTGTTCTTGATGCAATTGAGCAGGGTCTGCTCACTAGTGCACACACTCTTGACAGAGTCGGTTTGTTTGCAGGATTAATTGAGAGTTGTGCATTAAAAAAACTGGGTTTTGACATGACTTCGGACTCCGATATGCCTGAAAAAGACTTTTTGTTTAATGATAATAATCAATCAATACTGGTTAGCGTATCTGCAGACAAAGAGGGTAAATTTGTAGATTATATTTATAATAATGGTTTAGAAATTACTCTTTTAGGGCATGTAACTAAAGGGGAACTCAGAATGGATGATATCTCATTCGGATATATAACAGATTATCTTGACTAGAATGGGCATCATTATTAATAAAGAGAGGGAAAAGATATCAACTATGTTCAATAACATTGCGGGTAGTTATGATTTGCTTAACCATCTTCTCTCTTTTGGAATTGATAAAAGGTGGCGAAAAAAATTAGTGGGCAGGGTGCTGCTTAAAAACCCAAAAACAGTACTTGATATTGCTTGCGGCACAGGTGATCTTACTCTTGCTTTGTTTAAAAAAGGAATCGATGTTACAGGCCTCGATATTGCTGAAAAGATGATGGACGTGGCAAAAGATAAATTTGCCAGGCATATTAGCAAAACAAAAGAAAAGACTCAACCCGAACCAAGTTTTGTGTGTGCTTCCGCTGAATCAATCCCTTTTAAAGATTCAACTTTTGACGCTGTTACAATTGGTTTTGGAATCAGAAATTTTGAGAATCGTGGAGAGTCACTGTTGGAAATAAGCAGAGTACTAAAAAGAGGTGGTACTCTTGCAATTCTTGAATTTGCCACGCCCAAAAACCATTTGTGGAAATGGCTTTTCAACCTCTATTTTATGAAAATCCTGCCTTTTATCGGTAAAATTATTTCAAAGGATAGCCACGCTTATAACTACCTTCCTCAATCTGTAAGCACTTTCCCACAATATGAGGAATTTGCATCTGAATTGGAACATTTCGGATTTAAAGACATAGACTATATTCCTTTGACAGGAGGAGTAGCCATCCTATATATTGCACAGAAGAGTTAATTATATAATTTTTACCAGAGATGTCGTTTTGGGAGCTTTTTTCAATAATATTATATCTGCTATATCTGGCAATTGCCATATATGCCTCTATAATTATTATATACAGGAAATTAGATCCCATTAAGTCGCTTTCGTGGATTGTTGTGATGTTGATGCTCCCTTATGTAGGGTTGTTTCTTTACCTCTTTTTCGGACAGAATTATCGCAAGAGAAAAATCTTCAACCGAAAAGGAGTCCGAGATGAAAGAGTAAGAAGAATATTTGCCAACAACCAACTTAAACACCTCAGGACAAACCCATCATATCTCCCTGGTAATCTTAAGCCATACAAAAAGCTTATAATGCTAAACCTTCGTAGCAGCAGAAGCACATTGGGAACAAACTCAGATATTGAGATATATTTTCATGGAAAAGATGCACTTGATGCTATGTTCTCTTCCATATCAGGAGCAAAACAACATATACATTTTCAATCATATATTATTGATGATGATATTGTTGGAAATAAACTTAAAAATCTGCTTATTGAAAAGGCAAAAGAGGGAGTTGAGGTTAGAGTAATTTTTGATGATGTCGGATGTTGGGGGCTATCATCTGAATATAAAAGCGATCTTACAAAAAACGGAATTGAGCTTTTAAACTTCTCTCCAGTCAGAATTCTGACACCTACTTCTAAGTTTAACTATAGAAACCATAGGAAGATACTTGTCGTGGATGGAACTATCGGTTTTATAGGAGGAGTAAACATAGCCGACCGATATTACAACGGAGGCAATTTTACTGAATGGCGCGATACACATATAAAGATTATCGGCGAATCTGTCGCTTCAATGCAATCAAGTTTTTTGCTAGACAGGTATTTCATCATAAACAGACAGTTCAATAAAAGAAAGAAATACTACCCAATGCCTGTTTCAGAAGAGTTCTTCAGCCTTGAGCCGGGTAATAAAAACATTCATTGTCAAATAATAACTTCAGGACCAGACAGTGATTGGGCAAGTATAATGCAGTGTTACTTTGCTGCTATTTCAAAAGCAAAGAAAAACATATACATTATCACTCCATACTTCACACCCAATGAGTCAATTTTAAATGCAATCAAGATAGCTGCTCTTGGAGGCGTTGAGGTTTCAATAATGCTCTCAGAGAAATCAGACACAAGTATTGCTCACTGGTGTACAATGTCCTATGCAACTGAATTACTTGAGGCAGGGGTTAAGGTATTCCTTTATTCCAAAGGATTTAACCACTCTAAGGTTATATCTATCGATGGGCAATTCTGTATTGTCGGTTCAGCAAATTTGGATAACCGTTCGCTTGACTACAACTTTGAGATAACAGGAATTATTTACAATGCCGGAGTAGCTCAAAGCATTGAAGACCAATTTATAAAAGATTCTGAAAAGTGCAAACCACTAGCTAGTTCAAAATGGGCAAAGAGAAGTAGATCTAATCAGATAAAGGAGTCGTTTGCAAGGCTTTTAAGCCCATTAATTTAGAACCCTTTAAATTGAATCTTATGCTTAACACCATATTCGCTGTCAATTTTAATCTGCCACTTGAAAATCCTGTTTTGATTTTTGCACTTATATTGTTTATAATTCTCTTTGCTCCAATAATCTTCAATAAATTCAAAATTCCACACCTAATAGGATTGATTATTGCCGGAGCTATCATTGGACCTAACGGATTCTTTCTGATGGAGAGGGACAGCAGCATACTACTGTTTGGAACTGTTGGTTTGCTATATATAATGTTCCTGGCAGGAATTGAAATTGACATTGCGGAGTTTAAAAAAAATAGTAAAAAAAGCTTGATTTTTGGAATGCTTACATTCCTTATTCCAATGGCAATTGGAACATTTACAGGCATATATCTATTGAAATTCTCAATGCCAACATCAATCCTTCTTGCAAGTATGTTCGCTTCTCACACTCTGCTCTCCTACCCCATTGCAAGTAAATTCGGAGTAATAAAGAACAGGGCCGTTAATATCACTGTTGGAGGAACAGTAATAACAGATACTCTTGCCCTGCTTGTTCTTGCCGTTATTGTCGGGATGTCAACAGGAGTTGTTGATGGAAAATTCTGGCTAAAACTATCGACTTCAGTTGTAGTTTTCGGTCTTGTTGTGATATTCATATTCCCAATTATTGCACGTTGGTTTTTCAAAACCTACCGAGAAAATATTCTTCAGTACATCTTTGTATTAGGTATGGTATTTCTTGCCGGCTTCCTTGCCGAAGCAGCAGGTATAGAGGCAATTATTGGAGCATTTCTGGCAGGATTGGCACTAAACAGACTTATCCCTCACACCTCTCCTCTTATGAACAGAATTGAATTTGTGGGCAACGCTCTATTTATTCCTTTCTTCCTTATAGGTGTGGGAATGTTGATTGATTTCAGAGTTTTTTTTACCGGATTTGAGACATTTAAAGTAGCAGTTATTATGACTGTTGTCGCAACCTTTTCAAAATTTTTGGCGGCATGGATAAGTCAAAAAAGTTTCGGTTTTACTAAAGCTGAAAGGAATATTATGTTTGGTTTAAAAAAACCTACGCCCGTTGGCGTGCGTTTATTTATAAGCGAAAAAACAATCCGACTTGGAAGCGTTTGACAGAAAATTGGGATATCTTAGTGGGGCAAATTTCCAATTTACTTTAATAAATAGCCATTACCATGGGTGCAGGTTTTACTGATACCTATTATTATTCCGGTGCTGAACTGTGTAAAACAGATACCGGTTCTGAAAGAGACGAAATTATTCGGTCGGTGTATGAGGTTTTTAAGATTGTGGCGGGTATTCCACTTTTTTTTGAAGACCATTACCATCGTAT
>PHDA01000042.1 GCA_002842465.1 Bacteroidetes bacterium HGW-Bacteroidetes-7 | reverse complement strand
GCAACAACCTCCAAGCCATTCAACAGCAAAGTCTGACGCATTGAGTTAAGGTCAGAACTAAGTGGATTGAGAATCTTTACGAGGTTATCAGCAGGGTATGATTTCAATTTTTGATAGTAATCGCCCTTGGTAAGAGAGTTGTTCATCATCTCATAAAACCCATTGTTTACCAACAAATTGGCAGCCAACTCCCTGATTCTTTCAGGATCAGGTTTAATTCCCGGAGTAAGAGAAGCACTCATCCTTTCGGGTAATTCAATATTGTTGTACCCATAAATTCTCAAAACATCCTCCACAACATCGCACTCTCTTGTAACATCCACCCTGTAGCCCGGAACGGCAATTTTGGCTGACTCATTGTCCGAAGAAAGAATGTCGTAATCAAGTAGCTTAATTATCGAAAGAATGTTCTCGGCACCAATCTTTTTACCGATTAGATCTTCCATCCTGGAGAAGTTAAGTGAAACAACTGCTCTTTCAATTTTTTCAGGATAAGCCTTTTTGATCTCTCCCACAACTTTTGCGCCTGCTATCTCAGCCAATAAAACCGATGCCCTTTTCAATGCATAAGAGAGAATTTCGTGATTAGCACCCCTCTCGAAGCGGAAAGATGCATCAGTCTTAAGTGAGTGTCTCTTTGAACTTTTTCTGATTGAAACAGGGTTGAAATAGGCACTCTCAAGAAAAATTGAG
The DNA here is from genome assembly GCA_002842465.1 of Bacteroidetes bacterium HGW-Bacteroidetes-7. Lineage (GTDB taxonomy): Bacteria > Bacteroidota > Bacteroidia > Bacteroidales > UBA932 > Bact-08. The sequence goes on along the minus strand of PHDA01000042.1, from coordinate 7,890 downwards.
GTAGTACTCTCTGTAACTCCTGAATTTTCTCCACCGAAAACCCCACCAAGACACATAGCCCTTTTGGCATCACATATCATAAGGTCCTCATTTGACATCTCTCTTTGAACACCATCAAGGGTTACAAACTTTTCACCAGTTGCAGCTCTTCTGACAACAACCTTTCCACCTTCAATCTTGCTCAGGTCAAAAGCGTGCAAAGGATGCCCTGTTTCATGAAGAATAAAGTTGGTAATATCTACTACATTATTAATTGGCCTTACTCCTGCTGCCCTTAATGCCTTTTGAAGCCAATCAGGTGATGGGGCTACAGTTATGTTTTCGAGTGTAAGCCCATAGTATTTAGGTGCACCATCAGGTGCCAATAATTCTATTTCAGCAGCTTTAACACCCGATTTTGACTTTTCAATCTGATCAAACTCGCTGTCTGAAGGAAAATTCAATTCGACCTCATACCCATGATACTTCAAATAGGCATACAAGTCTCTTGCAACACCCATGTGAGATGCAGCATCAATCCTGTTTGGAGTAAGACCTATCTCAAAAACAGTATCAGATTCCAGGTTAAGATACTCCTTGGCAGATGTTCCAACGACAGCACTATCAGGTAGAACCAAAATTCCTTCGTGAGAATCACCTATACCAAGTTCGTCCTCGGCACAAATCATACCCATACTCTCAACACCACGGATTTTTGACCTCTTTATTTTAACCTCTTCTCCGTTGCTGAATGTAAGAGTAGTTCCAACAGTTGCCACAAGCACCTTCTGGCCCTGAGCAACATTTGGAGCACCGCATACAATCTGGAGCAGATCACCATCACCAATATCAACCTTAGTAAGGCTCAGTTTATCAGCATCTGGATGTTTTGAACACTCATTAACAAAGCCAACCACAACACCGGCAAGACCGCCTGGTATATCTTCAGCCTCATCCATTGCCTCAACTTCAAGGCCGATTGATGTAAGAATTGATGCAAGCTCTTCAGGAGCTATATTTACATTTATGTATCTCTTTAACCAATTATATGAGATTTTCATTTGGTGATAAATTTGGATGTTAAAACTTGGATATTAATTTATTGTGTATTATGAGAAAAGAGACGAAACAAACTCTTTTTTGTTGAATATCTGAAGATCCTCTATCTTCTCGCCTACACCTATGAATTTAACAGGGATTTTAAACTGATCTGAAATACCGATAACAACTCCCCCTTTTGCCGTTCCATCAAGTTTTGTTACAGCAAGTGCAGTCACATCGGTTGCCTTTGTGAACTCCTTTGCCTGCTGATATGCATTCTGCCCGGTTGACCCATCCAGAACAAGAAGCACCTCGTGAGGAGAATCCGGAATGAGTTTTCTCATCACATTCCTGATTTTTGTTAACTCATTCATAAGATTTACCTTATTATGGAGCCTGCCGGCAGTATCAATTAGAACTACATCAATATTTTGAGCAATTGCAGAGGAGATAGTGTCAAATGCAACAGAGGCAGGGTCTGCCCCCATAGCCTGCTTAACAATAGGTACTCCTGCCCTTTCGCTCCAAATTGTAAGCTGATCAACCGCAGCTGCCCTGAAGGTATCTGCAGCTCCAAGCAACACACTCTTTCCTGATGATTTGAGTCTGGCTGCTAGTTTGCCTATGGTTGTAGTTTTACCCACACCGTTAACACCTACTACCATAACCACAAAAGGCTTCTTAGAGAAGTCAAATGGCTCTTCGGGTGTAAAGTTATCGTCAATATTTAGAAGAGACTCTATCTCACTTCTGAGAATAAAATTTAACTCGTCAGAATTCATAAATTTATCCCGAGCAACCCTCTCCTCAAGTCTCTCAATTATTCTCAGAGTTGTTTCAACTCCAATGTCTGAGGCAACCAACGCCTCCTCTATGTCGTCAAGAACAGTGTCGTCAACCTTTGATTTACCGGCAACAGCTCTTGCCAGTTTATCAAAAATGCCGGATTTGGTTTTTGCCAGACCTGACTCTAACGCACTTTTCTCCTCTTTTGATTTTGAACCGAATAATCCGAATAATGCCATTACTGTTTATTTAATCGCCAAAGATACAAATATTGAAACCAAAAATGAAGAGGCTGCCCTAAAAAAGGCAGCCTCTTCATAAATCTCTTATATAGTAAGACTATTTCTTGGTGAAGAAATCCTTTGCGCCCTCTACAGGAACCATCTCCTCCTGAAACGCATAAGAACCGCTGCGCTCAGAGCGCACCATACGGATGCATTTAACAGTTGTTTTGCTCTGTCCTTTTCCTCCGCCGAATGTAGCAACTACTTTCTTTGCCATTTTATTATAATTTTATTTATTCTTACTTGATTTCACGATGAAGAGTTACCTTCTTCAAATATGGGTTGTATTTCTTACGCTCCAGACGCTGAGTTGTGTTCTTCTTATTCTTGGTTGTAATATACCTAGAAATACCGGGAACACCGCTCTCCCTTTGCTCTGTGCACTCCAGGATAACCTGAATTCTGTTACCTTTCTTTGCCATATTGCTTAAATATTATATCAGATTAAGTAAACCTTTAGCCTTAGCATCTTTCAAAACAGCGCTAAGACCTTTTTTATTAATTGTGCGCATCCCTGCGACCGAAACCTTAAGGTTCACAAACCTCTGCTCCTCCTCTAACCAAAAACGCTTGTTCTGAAGATTTGGTGCAAACTCACGCTTCGTTCTGCGCTTGGAGTGAGAAACGTTGTTCCCAATCATCCTTTTCTTTCCTGTAACTTGACAAACTCGTGCCATTATATAGTAAAATTTATTATTTTTTCAAGGGTTGCAAATATCGTGAATATTTTTTTCTAATCCAAAATATTTACACAAATTTAAACATTCTCTTCCATCTGATACTCTTCGGAAAAGACTTATACTGGCTCTTCGAGAACCAGATAAGGGCAGGCGAACCTACAACATGAGACTCAGGAACAAACCCCCAGTAACGGGAATCAAGTGAGTTATGTCTGTTATCGCCAAGCATAAAATAGTAATCCAGTTTAAAGGTATAACTAGTAGCAGGTTGCCCGTTTATAAGAATCATATCATCCTTAATCTCAAGGGTGTTATTCTCATAAGAGGCAATAATTCTGTGATAAATGGGGAGGTTTTCAATAGTCAGCTCAATAGTAGTTCCCTTTGCAGGAATCCAGAGCGGGCCAAAATTATCTCTTGTCCATTTAAAATCACCTGTAAAAGGAAATAGCATCAACGGCGAATCAGGAAAATCAGGAGGGTAAGAATCAATATTCTGTCTCACATCAAGCACATTTGGCAATTTGAGTAAATCCTGAGCCTCATTTGGATTCATCGGAAAGCTCTGATATCCCGGAAGTGATGAATCGAAATAGATCTCCTGCGGACTCATTCCCATATCCTCAATTAACCTTGAGTTTATAGGAGTACCATTTGTATAAACAGTATATGTATTTTGTATTCCCGGATAAGCTGTTTGAGCTGTGCCGTTCACATATACCTGACCGTTAATTATCTCCAGTGAGTCACCCGCAATGGCAACACACCTCTTTACATAGTTATCCTTTTTATCAACCGGCCGAGAAACAACCGGACCGTACATTTTATGGGTGTACGCTCTTCCGTTTAACCTGACGTGAGTATAATAATCTTCTGTAGGCGCAGCTTTAAGAACTGTGTCACCATGAGGAAAATTAAAAACCACAATATCGTCACGTTTAACTTTAGAGATACCCTTAAGGCGTCTGTACGGATTCTGTATCCATGTTAAATAAGATTCCCCTCCGGTAATTGGAAGTATGTTATGTACAAGTGGGAAAGAGAGAGGAGTCTGACTTACCTTTGGACCGAAAGAGAGCTTACTAACGAAGAGGTAATCTCCGGTCATAAGGGTTCTTTCCATCGAAGAGGTTGGTATCATGTATGCCTCAAAGAAAAACGATTTAATAAACGTAGAGACAACCAGAGCAAAAATAATTGCATCTAGCCACTCAAACCAACCATTTTTCTTATCACCCTCCTTGTACTTTTTCTTCCAGAATGCCCATTTAACCTTTTTGGTAATGTATAGGTCATAAATAACCGCCAGTCCCAAAAGGAACCACCAGTTACCGAACCATATTACCCAAAGCAGGTATAACAGGGCCCAGACACTAAACTTAAACCATTTATTGGCTGCTATCTGGAGAATCTTCAACTTTAAACTATTTTACAGAGTTGATAATGGCCTCAAAAGCCTGAGGATTATTCATTGCTAGGTCTGCAAGAACTTTGCGGTTAAGACCCACATTGCTCTTTGCCAGTTTACCTATAAATTCCGAGTAGTTCATTCCGTGTTGTCTTGCTGCTGCATTTATTCTCTGAATCCAGAGAGCACGGAAACTTCTTTTTTTGTTTTTGCGGTCACGATAAGCATAAGTTAAACCCTTTTCATAGGTGTTTTTTGCTACCGTCCACACATTTGCGCGGGCAAGAAAATTACCGCGCGTCAGTTTTAGAATTTTTTTACGGCGTGCTCTTGAAGCAACCGAATTTACCGATCTTGGCATACTACACTAATTGGTTTTAAGAATGTCAGCGCTCTCCCTCAATTGAGAAACTTTTTCTGCTGTGCATTCAGGTTAATAATTGAAAAATTAAGCTACCAAAAGAGCTTTGATTCTCTTCTCGTCAGTAACGTGTACAAGTGCAGAATAGGTAAGATTCCTCTTCTGTTTTGTAGTTTTCTTCGTGAGAATGTGGCTCTTGTAGGCGTGCTTTCTCTTTATTTTACCTGTTCCGGTAAGCTTAAAGCGCTTTTTGGCACCGGAGTTGGTCTTAATCTTTGGCATCGTACTTATTTGTTTTTTAAAATTAAGTTTCGTTTACTTTTTCTTTGCCGGAGTAAGCATCATGATCATCCTTTTGCCTTCAAGCTTAGGCATCTGCTCTGCTTTTCCGTACTCTTCCAGTTCTAAGGCAAATCTTAAAAGAAGCTTTTCACCCTGGCTGGCAAACAATATTGACCTTCCTTTGAAGAATACAAAAGCCTTAACTTTAGAACCCTCTTGCAAGAAAGTCTGAGCGTGCTTCAGCTTAAACTGATAGTCGTGCTCATCTGTGTTGGGACCAAATCGAATCTCTTTGATCACAATTTTTGTAGCATTGGATTTTATCTCCTTTGCCTTCTTTTTCTGCTGATAGATGAACTTTTGGTAATCAACTATCTTGCAAATAGGTGGGTCAATATTTGGAGATACCTCTACTAAATCGAGCTCCATCGCCTCTGCCATCCTGATTGCCTCTGAAAGTGAGTAAACTCCAGGATTTGTAACATTGTCCCCAACTACCCTGACTCTCTGGGCAGGTATATTCTCATTCATTTTTGGCCCGTCATCCACTCTCCTGCTAGGCATGCGTCTGTCTCTCAGGTTGTTTCCGGATGTACCGCCGGGCTTTTTGAAAAATCCTCCGGGACGAGGTTTAAATGGTGTAGCGATAAATAGTCCTCCTATATTTTAGTTAATAATCTATTTGTTGTTTAATCTCTTCGTTCACAATTGCTATAAACTCTTCAACTGACATCTGACCCTTATCTCCCTCACCCTGTCTTCTTACAGAAATCATCTCAGTTTCAACCTCTTTTTCGCCCACAATAAGGAGGAATGGAACTCTCTTGAGCTCATTCTCTCTGATTTTCTTACCTATGGTCTCGTTTCGGTCGTCAATTGAGGCGCGAATATCGCTATTATTCAAGAATTCTCCAACTTTTTTTGCATAATCGTTGTACTTTTCGCTTATCGGAAGTATCACGGCCTGCTCAGGAGTGAGCCATAAAGGGAACTTTCCGCCTGTATGTTCAATAAGTACAGCAACGAATCTCTCCATAGATCCGAATGGCGCTCTGTGAATCATAACCGGCCTGTGTTTCTTGTCATCAGCACCAACATATTCGAGCTCGAATCTTTCAGGAAGATTGTAATCAACCTGAATTGTACCAAGTTGCCACTTCCTGCCGATTGCATCCTTTACCATAAAGTCAAGCTTTGGACCGTAGAATGCCGCCTCTCCCATTTCAACCACTGTCTTTAGCCCCTTCTCAGCAGCAGCCTCAATAATAGCACTCTCTGCCTTGTCCCAGTTCTCGTCACTTCCTATGTACTTCTCCCTGTTTTCAGGATCCCGAAGTGAAATCTGAGCTGTATAATCTTTGAAATCAAGAGTTTTAAAAATATATAAAACTATATCAATAACCTTGATGAACTCTTCTTTTAACTGATCGGGACGGCAAAATATGTGTGCATCATCCTGAGTAAATCCTCTAACTCTGGTAAGACCATGAAGTTCTCCACTCTGCTCATAACGGTAAACGGTACCAAACTCAGCAAGTCTCAAAGGCATATCTTTGTATGACCTTGGTTTAGTTTTATAAATCTCGCAGTGGTGAGGGCAGTTCATAGGCTTAAGCAAAAACTCCTCTCCCTCCTGCGGTGTATGTATCGGCTGAAAAGAGTCTTTTCCGTATTTAGCGTAGTGACCCGAAGTCACATAGAGCTCTTTCTGCCCAATATGTGGAGTCATTACAGGCAGGTAACCGTGTCTCTTCTGAACAACCTTTAAAAAGTTTTCAAGCCTCTCCCTAAGCATAGCACCCTTAGGAAGCCACAAAGGCAGCCCTTGTCCTACTCTCTGAGAAAAGGCAAACAATTCAAGCTCTTTGCCAACCTTTCTGTGGTCACGCTTTTTAGCCTCTTCTAGCATTACCAGATACTCATCAAGCAATTTCTTCTGAGGGAATGTTACACCATAAATCCTGGTAAGCATTTTATTTTTCTCGTCTCCCCTCCAGTAAGCCCCTGCTATTGATGTAAGCTTAACAGCTTTAATTACGGAAGTATCAGCAAGGTGAGGGCCTCGGCACAGATCGGTAAATGTTCCGTTTGTGTAAAACGAGATTGTACCGTCTTCAAGATCTTTTATAAGTTCACATTTGTACTCGTCACCCTTTTGGGTGTATGTTGCCATAGCATCCTCTTTGCTCACCTCTTTGCGAACAAAGCTCTGCTTCTCTCTGGCAAGCTCAAGCATCTTGTCCTCAATCATTTTAAGATCAGCCTCAGCGATACTCTTTTCGCCAGAATCGACATCATAATAAAAGCCTGTCTCAATCGAAGGCCCTATTCCAAACTTAATACCCGGGTAAAGCTGCTCAAGAGCCTCTGCCATAAGGTGTGACGATGAGTGCCAGAATGTGCTCTTTGCCTCCTGATCGTCCCATTTATGAAGTTTTAGGGTAGCATCTTGGTTAACAGGTCTGTTAATCTCATATATTTTCGAGTTTACGGTAGAGGCAAGTACCTCAGCCGCAAGCCTCGGGCTGATTGAATTTGCAATTTCATAAGGGGTAATCCCCTTTTCATACTGACGAACTGATCCGTCCGGGAAGGTTATGTTTATCATCTTGTGGTTCATTTCTTATCGAACTACAAAGGTAAATATATTTTTAAAAAAGCTGTAAATTTTGGTACGATAAGGATTTTACCTAAATTTGAACTCCTAATCACTATGTATTAACTCTGACATTCAAATTATTATGCAATCGAACAAATGGAGTACTGCCGCCATGTACGGCCTTTTACTTGCACTTATCACTGTTTTACACTCACTTATATCCAGCATTTTTGAACTACCGTTAGTAATTACTATCATTTTATGGTTGGTAAAATTTGCAGGAAGCTTGTGGGTTCTTTACTATTTCATGAAGGAATACGCAAAACCTTTTGAAGTTTTCACCTATAAAGAAGGTTTCAGATTTGGCTTTTTGGTATGCCTGTTCTCTTCTGTAATATGCGCATCATTTACTTTTTTACAAATTACACTGATTTTTCCTGATTTAATGGCAACTCAGATGGAGACTATTA
>PHDA01000017.1 GCA_002842465.1 Bacteroidetes bacterium HGW-Bacteroidetes-7 | reverse complement strand
TTCACCAAACTCTTCCGGTGTAACTACTGGGTAGTACTGATAGGTATATCCAAATTTTTTATGCGACAAAAAGCCTTTAGCTTCAAGCGCCCTCACCATAGTAGATATTGTGTTGAAATGGGGCTTCGGATCGGGATAGAGATCTATGAGATCCTTTACATACATTGCCCCCTTATCCCAAAAAAAGGTCATTATTTCGTCCTCTTTAGCAGTAAGTTTTTCCATTGTAACGATTGTTTGATTAATGCTGAAACAAATTTAAACTAATTTTTTTAGTTTGCAAACTATTTTTATTAGTTTAAATTAATTTCTTTCCTAAAAAACTTTCTGCCTTGTCATTCAGACTCCTCCAATTATTTTGCAAAAATTATCTGGTATTATCAATTCATTTAAGTTATGTTTGGGCGATAAAACCAACGTAATCTCATTATAAAATGAGATTTTTTTATTTTATAGCGACGGATTTATTGTTGAATGGAGTCTAAGTATATATAGACAATGAGAGACGAGAAAAAGATAATTGATAGTATCCTTTCCGGAGAGACAGAGATGTACCGACTTTTGGTAGAGCGCTACCATGAGAAAATCTTTATTCTCGTCAGAGGTTTTGTGCATCAGACGGAGGATGCTGAGGATGTTACTCAGGAGACGTTTATGCAAGCATTTGTATCACTTGGAAGTTTTAATGGAAAGTCAGAGTTCTCTACCTGGCTATACAGAATAGGTATAAATAGTGCGTACGATTTTATAAAAAAAAGAAACCGAAAGTCAATCATTGAATTTTATACTGAGAAAATTAGTGCCCTCAATGATTTTATAACAAGTACAAAAACCGACAACCCTCAAACAATTATGTCCGGTAAGGAGACAGAAGAGATTATTTACAAAGAGATAGATAATCTGCCGGCAAACCAAAAAACAGCATTAATACTCAGTAGGTTGGACGGATTGTCACAAAAAGAAATTGCAGAAATTATGTCACTCTCTGTTCAGGCCGTTGATTCACTGATTCAAAGAGCTAAAAGACAACTTAAAATAAAACTAATACCAATTATAAATGAAAAAGAATTTTAATAATCCGGATTTTGATCAATATCTCAATGCTGCCATAGAGAAAGAGAAGCAGGGAGCTAATAGAAAAAGCAGGATTGATGAGATTATGAATAGCGTTACTGAGCTGAGTCTTCAGGCATCCTTTGAGACAAGATGGCTTAATTTAAAGAGTGCCCTTGTTTATGGGTTCTCTGTAACAATTGTCATTAGCATTGGTTGTTTTATTGGAAATCTGGTTGATGTTTATGAGACAACTCACACAGCTAGTGTTGAGTTCATAAGCTTTGGTTTTGGAAATATTCTACTTAATATATAAAAGCTGTTATGAATAATGACTATCTAAAACTTGTTCGAAGGTTAAAACTGTGGGTAGTACTACTTTCTGTGCTTAACATCACAATCGTGAGTACAATAGGTGTTAATCTTTACCTAAGCAAGAAAAAAGAGGCCTTGAATGAGAAGAGTATAAAAGGAACCAACAACTTTTTTTCTCTTTATTTACAATTAGATGATAATCAAGTTGCTCTTTTTGATTCCATTTCTGCCAACTACAGCAATAATTTGAAGGATGTTGGGATGATGCTTCGTAACGTGAAAGAGAGGATGAATACTCCCGGAATATTCAACGATACTGTTGCTATGAACAAAATGTATGAAGACTTTATAATGGCGCAATCTCTAAACAGAGATCTGGCCATTATTTTCTATAACAATATCCGCGGAATTTGCGATTCCGTACAGTCGACCAAATTCGACACCCTTATCTCAAAAATTACTGTTCCGGCAGATTATTACAAAAGCAATCCTAAACCTATAGAAGAGAATGAATAACAGAACTCTGCTTTGTGTACTGTTCTTGCTCGCACCTTTCATTTTGCTAGGTCAGAGATATGAGGTTTCGGGACGAATTACCTCTGCAAGTAATAGTGAACCCATCTATTTTGCTACAATATTCACTGAAGGAACTCAGTATTCAACCTTTACAAATGAAAAGGGAGAATATCGGATAGTATTACCAAGGGGAGAGCATAAACTTAAAGCTGCATTTTTAGGATACGAAATCCAGGAGAGAATTATTACCTTGTCAGGTGACCTTAAATCAGTTGACTTCGCTCTTAAAGAGATGTCATTGAGTTTAAATGAGGTAGTTGTAACTGCTACTACCTCTCAGAGTAAAGAGGGTTCCAGTACCTATTCAATCGGAAACGAAGCCATTAAACAAATACAGGCAATAAGTCTTAGTGACATAATGTCTCTTCTTCCTGGTGGAAAACTGGAGCCTCAAAGGTTAACTTCAACCGCACAGCTCAATCTTAGGACTACAGAGTCCTCTGCAGTTAATTCATTTGGTACTGCAATTGTTGTTGATGGTACGCCATTGAGTAACGATGCCAATCTTCAGGTAGAAAATCCTGCGTCAAGTCTCTCAGGCGGAACAAATGTTGCCAACAGAGGCCTTGATTTGAGGGAGATTCCGGCATCTAACATCGAGTCTGTAGAGGTTGTAACAGGAGTTGCAAGTGCAAGGTACGGAAACATAACATCTGGAGCAGTAATCGTTACAAGAAGAGCAGGTTACTCTCCACTACATGTAACCTTCAACAGTACACCCACAACTTATCAGGCAAGTGTCTCTCGGGGATTAAAACTTAACAAGCACGGATATCTTAATCTGGATGCAGACTATGCATACTCTGTAGGACAACCGACCGAATTGAAATATTACTTTAATCGTATCAATATAGGAGCTAGATGGACATCAACCTTCAACCAGGAGAGAAACTGGAGTAATACAATATCAGCTTCCTACGGTTTCAGCGGAGATGGCCGCAGAGTTGAACCCCAGGAGGTACTTCTTTCAAACAGAGATATAAAGAACAATCGGGTAATGTTTGGAGTGAATGGAAGACTAGACTTATTAGGAAGACTAAACTATACATTCAGTTTTAACTTAAACTCACAGTACACTAAGCTGGAGCAGGAGGTTACTGATGGCCCAAGGCCAATGATCGAACCAACTGAAACAGGAACCTATTTCACCACATACACCCCTCTGAGCTATATGCAAACTACTGTTATGAAAGGAATGCCTGTTAACGCATATCTAAGAGTTGAAACAGAGCAAAATAGCGTGGTTGCAAATAACAACCTCTCCTTTACAACTGGGCTCGAATATACATTTGATAAAAATTATGGAGAGGGCAGAGTCGAGAACGAGGGAGGTGTGGGTCCGGCAGGATTACCCGGAAGCAGAGGTGTCCAGTTTCATGAAATACCTGCATCAAAGAACTTCTCAATGTATCACCAAACAGTTGTGACAAGGGAGTTTGAAAATATAATGTATAACCTTAGGTTAGGCATGAGATACGACAGAATGATTGAGAGATATAACCTTTTTTCACCCAGATTGTCTGCTACATTGGGACTTGGGAAGCACATCCGCATAAGGAGTGCGTGGGGAGTATCATACAAAGCACCCTCAATGATCACTTTGTATCCAGGTCCTGTATATTTTGACATAGTTAATCTAAGTTATTACGATCCCATTCCGGAAGAGAGACTTGCCATTGTCACCTCATATGTAATAAAGCCAGACAATAGCAATCTTAAACCAGGCAGAGGTGAAACAAGAGAGGTTGCATTTGAATTCGACAAATCAGGGTTCAATGTGAGATTAACAGGATATCATAAGCTTCTCTCAAGGGGCATAACCTCAGCAAATAAATTAGGAATATTTAAGAATCAAGGTTACAGGATAGTTTCAGAACCTGTAGGAAGCCCCCCTGTTGTTGAGGAAGACCCTGATAATGTAACATATCTTCCTAGAACTTACAGCGTTTATGTGAATAATCAACGCTCTGACACAAAAGGGCTTGAACTAACATTTGCTCCCCCAAGAATTAAAAGGACAAACACAGGTATTAACCTGACAGGGCAATATGTGAGCAGCCGTACTTTGGATGATGTACCATCTGTAAGAATATCAAATACATCAATATCAAAAAGCAGATACGGAGTATATAACAGTTGGGAGAGGTCAGTTCAGGTTGCTAATGCAAATCTGACACTAATCCAACAGATTCCGGACCTTAAAATTATTGTCACGCTAACTACAGAGTTAAATATATACAACAAAACAGTTAATGTAAACCCTGACCTGCTACCTGTCGCATACTATGATGCTACAGGGAACCAAATAGATATTCCTGAAAATGAGAGAGGGTCAGAAGAGTATAGAGATTTAAGATTAAGCCCTACTCAGGTCTTCCCTTCAATATCACCATTCTATCCAAATTTCCATCTTAATATAAGAAAAGAGACAAAACAGGGCCACAGCTTTACATTCTATGCAAATAACTGCTTTTGGTACAATCCATATTATACCAACCAATACAGTAACAGCAGATACACACTAAACAGTAAAATCTCTTTTGGTTTTGGTATATCATTTAAAATATAATAGCTCAGAAAATTAACCTATTTAAATCAATAAACTAATTATTTAATCATGAAAAAAATCAATCTTAGTCTGATCATTACTGCGCTTGTGACTGTCATAATGATCTCTGCTTGCGAAAAGAAAGCTCCGGAGCTCTCAGTCATTGAGGTTACATTAGCTACATCTGCTGCATTCAACGGGGTGTCAGTCAGCAATATTCCTGTTGAGATTACAAACACCGTTGACAATACCAAAAAAACTGTCCTTACAAATCCTGCAGGAGTAGCATTATTTGAAGATTTGGCCCCATCAACTTACAATATATCTGCAAGCAAGGAACTAACTGCTGAAGTTGCCTTCAACTACACAGGGTTCAGCAAGGCACTTACAATAAATGCAAATTTGCAGAACATTGCTGTGATGCCTTTGCAAACCAGCAAGCAGACCCTAACGCTTGACGGAAAAGCAGGAGGAGATCTTGTTATAAAAGAGGTTTATTCTCTGGGAGCTGCCAATGACGGTTATGCTATAATGTTCAAAGATCAGTTTTTTGAGATTTTTAACAACTCCGATGAAATCCAATATCTTGACAAACTTTATATTGCCTATCTATCTCCTACAAAAGCCGGACAAGGTGCAAATGATGTACCTCTTGGACTACCTCTTACAAGCTTTGTTTACGCCTCAAAGATCCTGCAGTTCCCGGGAACAGGAACACAATACCCATTAGAGCCAGGAATGGGAGCAGTAGTTGCAATTAATGCGATTAACTATAAAGAACAAAAACCTCTAGCTCTTACTGTTGATAATTCAAAAGCTCAATTTGATACATATGCAATTACTTGGTTGCAATCACTTGGCAGAACAGGAAATTCATTCTTTGATGTGGATAATCCAAATGTTCCCAACATGAATTGTATCTATTTAAATATTCAGAACAACGGGTTCTTCAATATGGATGACTACGCATCAATCGCTCTTGTTAAGTCAGGACCTGTATTTACTGAGACAATCAAAGACCCGACAATCACAACTTCAGAGGTTTACTATATGAAAATACCTGTAAGCGAAATTATTGACGGAGTTGATATTTTGGCAAAGAGCAGCTCTGCGGCATTTAAACGCCTTCCAACAGTAATTGATGCTGGTTTTACATACGCTCAGGAGAATGGCAGTGCAAACTATACAGGAAAAAGTCTTAGACGAAAAGTAGCCAAAACATTAGCTTCTGGCAGAAAGGTACTTCAAGATTCAAACAACTCCTCTAGTGACTTTGAAGTTGTAGCTCCTGCAACTCCTCACTCTTATAATATAAAATAGTCCAATTCTCAGATTATAATTATGATGAAGAAGCAATTAAGTATTATTGGCATTATTTTCCTCTCTTTTGGTAGTTGTTTTGCAGGCAATTCAGATACTACAAGAGTTTCAGATATTGTTGATCGTTCTTTACAGAGAGAAGAGTATCATCTGATCTTTGATAAAGTACCCTCTCTTCTCTCTGTCTGGGAAAAAGGAGACTATGCACTTATCTCAACAGGATTTTCATCTTCCAAAGGAGATTATACACATCCTCAATTGTTCTTCTCAAAAAATCTGTTTGAAATCAGGTCGGAGTCTATAAAAAGTCTGCCTGCAAATGGGTGGAGATTCTTTGGCTCTGTTGCATATACAAACGGCAATGCAGAGACAGGTAAGTGGAATATGTCTTATTACCTGCCCACCAACGGGTCTCCATATTATTACATGATACAACAGGAGGGAACCTGGAAAAGTCAGTCTTATGATTTCAATGTTGCTGCACAAAAAAACATCTCCGGTAGGTTAAGTGCCGGAGTTGGTTTGAAATATTTGGGGGATCTCCATTTTCGGACATTTGACAGCAGAAATGAAAATACTACACTAAAAATTCAGGTTCTTCCTTCTCTTTCCATGAATTTAGATGACAAGAACTACATCTCCATAGGCCTTTTATACCAAAGGTTAAAAAACGAACCAGATATTTCGAATAAATACCAGCACGGAACAGAGCCTGAAAAGTACCATCTGTTCTTTAACCAAGGTCTTGGAACCTGGGACAATTCACCTTCCCAGATGAGAATGATTGATTCTCGTTATGGTGCTTTTATCTCTTATCGTAAATTATATAAGAATAGCTCATTAGATGCAATATATACGATGGATTACGGTAGCGAAGAGTGGTTACTGAAATCCGTATCCACATTAAACAACAGAAAAGAGGAGATATCCAGATATAGTTATTTTTCTCATGATCTTGCATTGCGGCACAGAAGTAAGACTTCTAACGGGAGCTATGTTACAAATTTTGATGTTAAAAACATACTTGGAGACGGAGCTGTTTACAAAGAGAGTTCGGATGCTTATCAGGATAATTATCAGTTCTTTTCTATTACTGCAGACCTTGAAGTTTCATATATCAGGAGTAACTCTGTATTAAGGCAGCTCTCTGCAAGACTGAAGTTGGATAACTCAAGCCAAAATGATTATAACTACGGCCATATTTCAGAATATACAAATATTGAAGGGACACTCTCTGCAGATGTAATAACAGGAAAAAAAAGAGATGTTAACTTTATTTTTGGAGGACATTTTTCATATAAAATGAATCTCTCAGGAAATCACAATCCAATGGCTGCGGCCAGCAACTTTTTCAACACAGAAATTGCAGTTCCTGCTTTTGCATATCATACATCCGACTTTTACAGGGCCGGAGCAAGGGTAAGTTCGGAATTTGATATTGCCGGGGGATACAGGCTGGATATATCCCTTTCCGGTGCCTTTCTTAAGCCGGTCTCGATTAACAATTACGAGAACCAATCTACATTTACATTAAATGACAACTATTATATTATGTCATTATCGCTTTGTTTTAATTTCTAACTTATTAACCTCTATATGAAAAAAATACTTACACTTCTGCTGATATTATCTTCTATTGCACTTTATGCCCAAGGCAATAAAAAAGGGGAGACTAAAACAGAGACATACAATAATGACTTTCCTGCATATGTTATTTACAATAATCAGGGGGAGAGGGTGACCTATTCACAAATGGTAAACAGTGTCATAACTGCTGACATTATGCTGTTTGGTGAACTTCACGACGATCCCATCTCACACTGGATGGAACTAAGTCTGCTTAAATCTTTCCATTCAATAAAAGGAGACAAACTTATCGTGGGAGCAGAGATGTGGGAAAGTGACAATCAGCTGATAATGGATGAAATGCTGGTTTATAATCTTGTGGACGGAAAGTCATATACAGAGAGCAGCAAACTTTGGCCGAATTTTGCCACAGATTATCAACCAATACTTCAGTATGTGAAATCAAAAAATCTGCCGTTTATCTGTACAAATATTCCTAGAAGATATGCGAGAATTGTATTTCAAAAAGGGGTTGAGTATCTTGACTCATTATCTGATCAGGCAAAAAGCTACTTCCCGCCACTTCCGATTCATTTTGACCTTACTCAACCTGCATATAAAAATATGGCCAAAATCTTCCCGACTGACGAAGAGTTTGAGATGAAACAACAGCAGGAGAGCAAAAGCTCTTCGAGTGCCATGCACGGGAGCAAGCCATCTAATTTAGTTAAAGCCCAAGCAATTAAAGATGCTACAATGGCCTATTTTATACTAAAAAACTGGAAACCCGGAATGTTTTTTTACCATTTCAACGGAGAGTACCACTCTGCTTTTCATGACTCTATTGTTTATTACCTCAAATATTATAATCCGGATATCAACGTAAAGACCATATCAATCATAAAACAATCTTCGGTAATGAACTTTGACAAGAAGAATAGCAGGGCAAATTTCAATATTGTTGTTCCAAACGATATGGCTGTTACATACATATCAAAACCTTTTTAAAACATCTATGATGAAAAGAGCCTGCTTTTTAATTATTACACTTTTAAGTTTTACCGGAATCTTTGCCCAAGGTGAGGTCTCCCCCACAATTAAGACTGTTGAGTATAACCTCAAAAATGGTCTTCATGTTATTATTTATCAGGACAATACCTCGCCAATCGTCAATGTTGGAGTTATGTATCATGTGGGGAGTAAAAATGAGCGCCCGGACAGAACGGGGTTTGCACATCTTTTTGAACATCTGCTCTTTAACGGCACAAAAAACATTCCTGAAGGAGAGTTAGAATATTACCTGAGAGAGGCAGGCGGGTATAGTAATGCAAATACATCTGCAGACAGAACGTACTACTACACTATTTTACCTTCTCACCAGCTAAATCTTGGATTATGGATTGAATCCGAGCGAATGCTTCATCCGGTAATTTCAGAAAAGGTAATTGCAAGAGAAAGAGAGGTTGTAAAAGAGGAGAGCCGCCAAAGATATGATGTTAATCCGTTGGGTAGAATCCCGGAGAAAATGCAGGCCATCGATCATGAAAATTACTCTTACAGATGGCCGGTAATTGGTTCAATGGAGCATCTCGATGCAGCTTCTCTGGATGATTTTAAAGATTTTTTTGATAGGTATTACATTCCAAACAACGCTTGCCTTGTCATAACAGGAGATGTAGATATAGCAGAGGCCAAAAAATATATTAAGGCGTACTTTGAGAGAATCCCCAAAGGGAAGAGTGTAATTCATCCTCAGTATATTTCAGCTACATCTGAGAGCCGCATAATCCGTGATTCTATAAAGGGAATAAAAGATCCTCATATAGTGATCTCATATAAAGCAGTTCCTGAGACCCACCAAGATGCCGTTGTGCTTGACTTTATAAATTCTCATCTCACTTTTACAGGCAGCAATCCATTAAACGAAATAACTAAAAACCATCCTGGAATATTGAAAGTTGCCTCATCCAAAGAGTTATATGAAATGGCGGGAAATATGTGGTTTAGAAGTTCGTACAAGGATACACTTAAGTATGACTATGTAGTCGAAACAATCCAGAACCAACTAAACAATCTTGCAAATAACGGGCTGGATGAAAAGAGGTTATCCCAGTTAAAACACTCTTACCAGAGTGGCTATACAGATATGTTTTACGACATGGCCTTTCTTGCAGATATGCTTGCAATCAGCTATTTAGAATGGGGAACCACACAAAGGGTAAATAATTTGATTCCTTCAGTTAAAGCGATTACAAACGAAGATATAATGAAGGTAACCAAAAAGTATTTCACTCCTGACAATCGTAAAATACTACTTATCTATCCAAAAAAATAGCAAGATGAACAGAGTAATAATATTAATAGCTTTTATAATAAGTTTTGGTTCACTTAATGCTCAGATTAATCCCGATTTAAAACCGGAACCATCTGAAGCAAAACCAATTAAAATAGGTGAATTCCACTCTTTTACTGCCGACAACAACATGAAGGTCTTTCTTATAAAGAAGACAGGATACCCAAAATTCAGAATTTCAATAGATTTTGGAGTGCCACTTATTCCTGAAGAGAGAGAGCCGGAGGCAAGAAAGATTCTTGCTGATATATTATCAAAAGGGACATTGAAATATGATTCAGACACAATTAAAGCAATAACAGACTTCTATGCTTCATCTGTCGGGGGTTCAGTTAACGGAGTTTCTTGTGCAGGAATGAAGAGTCAGCTTGAGACAATGCTGACCATTATGGTTTCATACATCACTGCTCCAAAAATCAGTGATGAACTTGTAAGGGATTTTGCTCAAAAGAGTGCCTCCAGAATAAGGGATTCAGAGAAGAGACCAAAAAAGGAGCTGACTCGGAATTTTATGGCTACTCTTGAGGATTCACTCACATTTTATAAAGAGACTTCACCTCCCAGAATAGAAGAGAGAGCTGAAGTATACGACACAATTACAAAAGCTTCTGTAATATCCTACTTCAATAAATATATAAATGCGGATAACAGCTACTGTATAATTTCAGGTGATTTCACTATTGAAGAGGCTAATAATTTATTAACCGGCTACCTTAAGGAGTGGAAGAGTGGTCAACGCTTTCAAGAGCATTTTACTAATACTTACTCATTTAATTTTCCTCAAACACGTAAAATTTATGTAGTTGACAAACCCGACGCCGTACAGTCAAAAATTTCTGTAAAATGGCCACTTGGAGATGCATTCCCCTATGGAGATAACGAGCCACTTCTAATGGTGATGAATCAAATCTATGGTGATGGATATCTCTCAAATCTTAATAAGAATATTCGACTGGATAAAGGATTAAGTTATGGTGCAAAAAACTTTCTTTCCAATAATATAACCGGCGGAAACTGCACCAGCACAACAATGGTAAGAAATGAAGAGACTGCCTATGCTCTGGAGAACATATTTTTCGAAATGTTAAGAATGAGAAACGAGCTGGTATCGGATGAAGTACTAAAGATGGCAAAGAATGGACTTTTAGGCGACTTCTCCCTCTCAATGTCTAATATTAACTCTCCTGCAATAATCGGATTTGGAATGGTAAAAGACAAATACAACCTTCCGGACGATTATCTGGAAACTTATCCTAATAAATTACAATCCATTACAGCAGAGGATGTAAGGAAAGCTTCCCAAAAATATATAAAGCCATACGAATGTTTGGTTTTTATTGAGGGTAAGGTAGAAGATATAAAAGGTACTCTGGAGAAATACGGAGCAGTTGAATACTACACCTCTGACGGGAAAAGGATCTACTAAGCAGGAGTACATTAAAGATCCCACCTTATAGAAAACTGAAGGCGGAAGACGTCGTTGATGGTGGCGGTGGTGATTAGTGATTTGTTAATCAACTGGTTATTAACTGCCCTAAGGGTGTAAACCGGCTTAACTCCACCATCATGTGCTACCATTCCGTTAAGTATGAGCGGCTGGGTGGTTATCAGGGTCTTGCTCACTCCCCAGTTGCGGTTAATCAGGTTGGTAAAATTCAGTATATCAACTCTTGCAGTGATTCTGTTCTCTTTGCCAAATATAGGTAATTTTAACTGCTGGGAAAGGCTCATATCAATACGTGATATCATTGGTAATGTTACTCCGTTTCTCTCGGCATACAAACCACGACGTTTGCTAAGGTATTTATCCTGAGAGATGTAGTAATCCCAGGCTACTTTCTGTTCGGCGATGGTGTAGGTACGGTTTCCGGAAGTATATTGTGCAAAATCCATCTCTGACTGATCTTTAGGTACATAAATTAGATCATTGCTGTTTGCACCATCTCCGTTAAGGTCCCCTGCTACAATATAGCTCTGACGCCCTCCTGTGTATGAATCAAAGAAAAGAGAGAACATGGCAGGACCAAATTTAAAGTTCTTAACTAACATCGATAGAGCTGCAAAATATCTGTGGCCGGGGGAGTACAACGAAATTCCGGATCGTGGGTTGTTAGGGTCTGAGTGGTGAGGGTTAGAACTCCAGGTGCTGTATGCAACTGTGCCTATGTCCATCAGATTTTTGGTCTGCCCGTATGAGTAGCCGGTTTTCCAGAAATAGAGTTCATTTACGCTTTTCTCAAGAGTTAAGGCAAAATTCCGGGAGTACCCCTCTTTACTGTTTTTAAGAAGAATTGCGTTTGATATTTTTGAATGGATTCTGCTGCCTGCAGTATAGCGGGCTCTGTTGTCCGGCCCTTTGAATGTGCTGTTTGCTGCAGGAAGATTCACATTAATGTTGGTCATTCCGTTTATCTCCTTATCAAATATGAATTCAATATTGGCTACAATGTCAAGGGGAAGCCGGCCTGTTAATGCAATGTTGTTTCTGAAAATCTGAGGGAATTTAAATTCAGGATCTGTCAGCGCCAGACTGTACCTTGGAGCCGGAGCACCGCTTACATTAGAAGGTTTATACCTGTCTGTTCCCGGGCTAAAGGGTCTGCTGTAAAGCGGAAAGGCAGATGTGCCGTCCAGCCACTCGAATCCCGTAAGTATTCCGTTATTGCCTATTTGATTGGATATAAGCACATACGGAGGTTGACCTGTAAATATTCCGCTACCTCCTCTTATCTTAAACGAGTCATCCCCAAAAATATCCCACTCAGCTCCCACTCTTGGAGAGAAAAGAGGATTGGGACCAGGAAGTTTGTCTGTGGCGAATTTAACATCTTCACCATTTTCATCGCGAAAGGTAAACTGCTCTGCCTCCTGATTTTTGAAGCCTGTCTTTTCAAAGAATGGGATATCCAATCTAAGACCAAAGGTCAGCTTTATTTTTGGCGAAACAGTCCACTTATCCTGAAGATAGACTCCTGTGTACAAAACTTTGAGCTCCTGAACCGGCTTTTCAACTCCCGGCAAATTGGAGTATTGATACTGGAATCTCCTGAGATTAACCGTTGATGTTGTTCTGTCGGGGTTGGCAAGGTAACCGTTAGCGTCTGCATAAAATTCATCCAGAGAATTGTATACATAGATACTTTGAGCTGCCGGGAAGAAGCTGTCACTTGATGTGAATCGTTCCAGATTGAAACCGGCCAGTAAGTTGTGGCCTTTTAGGTAGATATTGATATTATTCTGTAGCTGAAAAGTGCCGTAAGTAAGCCCGTTATATGGTGAAAATGGCTCAGTACCAAAAGTAGTATAGGTTACTCCGTCTTTGAGAATATCTACCATTGGAAAGAGTTTGGCCGGATTTCTTCTGCTTTCGTCATGGTGCCTGTAACCTACAATCAGGTTGTTGACATACTTTTCACTTATTGTGCTGTTCCACTCTCCAATCACAGATCTTATGTTTTCTACCAGAGAATAGTTTGAATTCTGGAAATTGAGTGAACTTATTGTTCCTCTGCGGTATCCGAATCCCAGTGCATCTGAGTTGGCAATGAATTGGTCAGAAGAGGAGTTAAGATGGTTGTAGCGAATGCTTATTTTGTTTCTGTCATTTAGGTTATAGTCAAGCTTTGCTATGAACCTTAGCGCTCCCGTAGTAAAATCATAACCCTCCCACTCTCCTGTTTCGTAACCGAAATTTTCTTTTAAGAACGATCTAAGCTGAATTAAATCCTGCTTATGAACTCTTGTAATGTTGCCTCCTGCATTCTGTGTCCCGTCATTGGCAACAAACAGAGTTGCAGGCCTTACGTACTCTTCTGCCTCTAATGCGGCAAAGTAAAAGAGACGATCCTTTATGATAGGACCGGAAATATTGACTCCTCCCATATTGAACCGAAAAGTGCCTGAACTGAAGGATGCTGCTGCAGCTCTTTTACCAACCATGGATTCGTTTCTTAAGCTGTAATAAACAGATGACCTTAAGTCATTCGTTCCGCTTTTTGTTACCATGTTTATAGCTGCTCCGGTATATCCGGAATACCTCACATCTGACGAGGCTATTGCAATGCCAACCTGCTCAATGGCTTCAAAAGAGATGGGTGCAACACCTGTTCTCTCTCCCGGCACGCCTGCTATTCCGAATGAATTTCCAAAGATTGAGCCGTCAATTGTCAATGAATTCATTCTGTTGTCTTTCCCGGTAAAATATGTCCCTCTTGAGTGAGGAACCAGTCTGGTGTAATCTGTTATTAACTTTGAAATTGATGGCAGTGTAGCAATGTCTCGGTTGTTAATTATGGTTCCCGATTCACCCCGGCTTGCCCATACAATACCTGGAGGCAGTTCGGTCGCTTTTTCACTGATTGTAAAGTCATATCTTGTAGTATTTCCAACAGTGATTTTCAAATCTGATGGTTGAGCATTGTAATAGCCCGGGTAATTTATGGTTACTCTGTAAGGCCCTCCAACCCTCATCCCGGGGATTGAGTATGTTCCGTCGATCCTTGAAGTTGCAGCATATCTAGTACCCGATGGCATGTGTACTGCAATAACAGAAACCCCCGCCACAGGCCCGGAAGCCTCTAGGGTCACCCTTCCTTCAAGAGTTCCCGTAGTGGCTCCCTGGCTGTAAGCAGAAGTTATAAACAGCAGTATAAACAGAGCTGTGGAGCAGCAAAGTCGTATCATTTGTTAACGATAAAACAGCCTCCTTTATAAATGAAATATGGTTCTGTTGCTAACCAACCGTCGTTTTTCAGTTCGTCAAAATAGTTTGTGTTTGAACTTTGGAAGTGGCAGAATACAACATCTATCTTTTTGCTTGCAAGAGCGGTGAATCTTGCCTGAGTTTCAAGTGACACAAATTTAAAGTTGACATTAAGTATTTTGCCAATTTCGCTTAGCAAGGCAACGTTGAATCCGGCAGGGAAACCGTCAGCTGCTACATAATCCAGTGGTGGCAGATCACCTGAAACTCCAACATAATATGTTGCAGCTCCTTCGATTTCAGGAATTTCATTGAAAGTTGGTTCATTCTCGGCAGGGAGGTTTGTAATCCACTCCTCTTCAAGAGATGCAATCATTCCGTTATCTTTAAGAATTAAGATTGCGCTGTCAAGATGTGCCTTCAGTTTTGTGTCTTCTGAACGTACTGCCATAATTGCCTGTCCTTCAATTGGAATGTCCAGCACAGGAATTGACATTACATCTGTGTTTCTCTTTAGATTGTAATCGGCTGCAAACTGATGTGATGCAAACCCGTCAATTTTACCGCTTCTTAGTGCTGCAAGCACATCCAAAGACCTGTTGAAGCTGAGTATCTGAGAAGGCTCTCCTCCGATCAAAGCTGTAATCATTGCTTTACTTCCCTCTTCAGAAATTCCAGAAGAGAGGGTTCCGATAACCTTACCCTGAAGGTCGGCCAATGTCTCAATTTTTGCTGTCTTAGGTCCGCATGAGGTTATCCCCAGTGTTATAAGGGCAATTAATAAAATGGAAATTTTGTTTTTCATAGTTCTTAAAATTTAAATGTTAATATTTATGGTGTTTCGGCCATCTTCATACTTATGGCTAAAATTCTTTGCAACACCTGTAATCAGAACCATTCCTAAATTATCACCCTCCTCTTCATGCTCAAAAGGATTTTGAAACTCTCCTTCGTAACAGAATGTGATTAAGATCTCACCCTTCTCTTCTGAGTGCTCTATTGTGAAATCAATTTTTAATTGTTGCTTACCCTCGGCTTCTCCTGACACCTCAAGTATCAGCTCCTCTAAAACAAGCTGGATATGATTAATCTTCCTGGAATCAATGTTGTATTTTTGACAAAACAGTTCAATCTGAACATTCATCGCAACCATATCAAAACCTCGGGAAGTAATTGAATAGCTGAATACTTTGAGCTTACGGATGAACATTCTGGTCTTCTCCCTTTGTGGATTTTGAAAAATCTCATGAGCGGTTCCCTGCTCGTATACACCCTTTTCATCAATATAGAGGACTCTGTTTGCAACATCCTGAGCAAAACTCATCTCATGTGTAGAGATCATCATCGTTAGACCACTACGGGCAAGCTTTCTTATAATCGCCAGCACCTCTCCTGTCATTGAAGGGTCAAGTGCAGATGTGGGCTCGTCAAACAAAATAATGTCAGGATCCATTGCCAGAGATCTTGCTATCGCCACCCTTTGCTGCTGCCCTCCGGAGAGCTGGTGAGGGAAAGCAGAGGCTTTCTCTGTCAGCCCTACCATCGAGAGAAGTTCCATAGCCTTTTTCTGAGCTTCCTGCTTTTTCATTATACTGACCTTTATTGGAGCCAAGGTAATATTGTCAATTACATTAAGGTGTGAAAAGAGATGAAAACCCTGATAGACCATCCCAAGCTTTTCTCTTACTTTGTTTATGTTGATATCCTTGCGGGTTATATCCGTTCCGTTTATAAATACCTGACCACTGTCCGGTTTTTCAAGCATGGCAATAGTTCTGAACAAAACACTCTTGCCGGTTCCTGAGGGCCCGATAACAGCAACGCACTCACCCTTCTGTACTGTAATATTAATATTTTTAAAAATTACAAGATTGCCAAAACTTTTGCATAGGTCAACTGTCTGTATCATAATGCCTCCCTGTTTCTGATTTTTAAAGTGAACAGAAAATTGACCAGATATGAGATACCTAGATAAATAAGTATCCCAAAGAAGAGGGCAAAAAATGGATCCCCCGTACGCGCTCCAATGTTGTTTACAGTTCGTGTGAGATCTGTAATTGTAACGTATCCTACTACGGATGTCCACTGGAGGAGGTTAATCGTTGCATTCTGATAGACAGGTCTGGCAATTCTGCCTGCCTGAGGAAGCGTTATTGCCATAAATGCCCTGTATTTTGTAAAGCCAAGCATTCTGGCAGCTTCGAGTTGTTTTTTATCTACCGCCGAAAGAGCAGAGCGCATGATTTCGGCAATATGTGCTCCGCTGTTAAGCGAAAAGGCGATTACAGCAATATAGACGGCGTCAATCCTGCTGTTTGCAAACACCACGTAGTAGAAAACCATAAGCAAAAGCAGTACAGGGCTGCCTCTGAGAAATGCTATGACTGTTTTTGCGACAATTCTCAGTAATCCTGTTGCAGACAGCCTTAAGAAGCACAGAATCGCACCTGTAATGGTTCCGAAAAGAAGTCCAAATGCGGTAATCAGTATAGTAACCCACAACCCTTTAAGAACAACAAGCCATCCGTTGTTCAATATAAGGTTACTATTAAACGAGTTAACAATTGATTCCAGGAACTCCATAACAATAAATTATTTTCCTGTTATTTTATTTTTTTAGTCGCTTTCGGCAGTTTGCTGATCCGGGAAAATTGAAAAAATTGTTGAGAAACCCGAAATATCAAAAATCTCTTTTATTCCGGGCTGAAGAGAGCAAAGTTTTAAGCAGCCCTTTTTTGCAAGCATCCTTTTATGCACAATCAGAAAAATCCTCAACCCTGAGCTGCTGATGTAGTTTAATCCCGTACAATCAAGAATTATCTTGTCGGTGCCGCTTTCAACAACATCCATTACTGCCTTTTCAAATTCACCTGCATTTGTGGTATCAACTCTTCCTTCGACGATTATTACAGAGTACTCTCCTGACTTAACAAGGGTTGTGTTCATAAAGTGATGTTTTTTGTTAAAATTAAGTAATTTATTTTTTCTTCCCTCAAATATTGTACATTATCCATCAGTTGTTTTATCAAAAATATGCCCAACCCTCCTACAGGTCTCTCTTCGGCAGAGAGCGTTGTGTCGGGATCTCTCTTTTTTGTTGGGTCAAACTCAAGCCCGTCATCTTTAATTGTTATGGATATTTGGCCATCACTTTTGGTTAATATTATTTCAATAGAATGATTGTCAGCATCATCATAGCCATACAGAATTGTATTTGACAAGGCCTCTTCAATAACCAGATTTAAATTTGCTGTCAAATAGTCCGGCATACCCCATGATATCCCAAGTTCCTCCAGAAATATTGCAACTTTTGAGAGTTCGTCAATTTTGTTACTGATAAGCAAACTCCTTTTATTATTATGATTATCCATTGTAAACAATTGTCATCATTGTAATATCGTCAGATTGAGTGTATCCGTTCACATGTCCGGATATCTCTGCGCTCATTTTGTCAATCAGCTCTTGCGGCCGGGCGGTTATATTGTTGTTTATAATCTGCATTATTGCTTGTTCTCCAAACAGTTCGCCCTGTGAGTTTTCTGCTTCACTTACGCCGTCTGTATAGAGGAAGAGCATATCGCCTGACTCAAGTTTAACCGATGACTCTCCGTATTTAAAATCTTCAAAGAGCCCGGCCGGTATAAATTTGGTCTTTTCAAACATATATGCCTCTCTGTTTTTCCTGATTAGTACCGGCGGATTGTGTCCCGCATTTGTATACTGCAGTTCACCGGTTTTAAGGTCAAGTACTCCAAGAAAAAGTGTCACAAACATATTTGAATCGTTATTCTGTGAGATTGATTTATTAAGAGATTCTACGATTGCCGATGGTAAGTGTACATTATCCGATATAGAGCGCACCAATGTTCGTGTTACAGCCATAAAAAGCGACGCCGGAACTCCCTTTCCTGAAACATCTCCTATTGCAAAGCAGAACTTACACCCGTCAATTACAAAGAAATCGTAAAGATCTCCACCTACCTCTTTTGCAGATTTGAGTGTTGCAAAAAGATCAATCTGAGGCAAATCCGGAAAAGGGGGAAAAATATGTGGAATCATAGACATCTGAATCTCATTGGCAATCCTTAACTCACTTTCAATCTTCTCTTTGGCCGAGGTGGTCTCTTTCAATGTTGCCATGTATTCATCCAGCTCCTTTTGCATAAACGAGAATGAGTTGTGAAGCTCTTTCATCTCGTCCTCTGTTTTAATCTCCGGCAATCTGACATTAAAATTGCCGGCAGCAATCAATCTGGCAGAATCTGCAAAATCTTTTAGCGGAGAGGTAAGGTTGCTTACAATTTTGAATATAACAATCGAGAGACTAATGAGTCCTACGATTATCAAAACAAGAAGTATTATGTTCATTCTGTGCAGTGAGGCAAACATCTCATCTTCTGGATATATGATTCCCATTGACCATTTACTTGACGGAAGCGGAGCATAATTGATCCAAAGTTTGCCTTTTTTCCATGCGCTTCGGAACTCTGCCGCCTGAAAACTGGTTTCGCCTTTTATCATCCTTCTCCCTGTCTCTCTCATTCCCGGCTGGTTAATCTCCTTTGCAATTGTAAAAATTGTCTGGTTCATAATGTATTCGCTGTTCGGGTGGGAGATAACCACTCCGTTGCGGGAGAGCAAGAAGGCATATCCTGTGTTAAGTATCTTTACATCTGTTATAATCTTTGTAAGCCATTCAAGAGAGATATCAATAGTTACAACACCCGAAAATGTTCTTTTACCGTTAACTTGGGTATAAAAAGGGACCGAGTATGTAGTCATCAACACATTTCCTCCCCCCTCATCAAAATATGGCTCTGACCAGTATGGCTTATTTGTTATTTTTGGTATCTGGTACCAATCCATATAAAAATACTCGTAGTTTATATGACCTAAAATTGATGAACAAATTGAATCACCCTGTCTGTAAACATATGGGGCAAAGTACATTCCATGTTCTGGATAATAATTTGGTTCGTAGGCAATTATAGAGCCATACAAACTATTGTTTACACTAAGCATCGACTTCAAAAATGGCAAAAGAGAGTCTTTGCTTACAAATGATGATTCCAGCATCTTGGCAATAATTTGTGGATTTTTCTCTGCCAGCGTCAGAACCTGCTCTATCATGTTAATGGTAGTCTTTGCAAGGTAAACAGAGTTTTCCCTTGTGTCTTCTCTGATAGTTTTCCGCGCAAAATAGTAGTAGACCGAAAAGGTAACCAGAAATAGCGCGATGCAAAAAAACAGCACATTCTTGATTATGTGGTATGAAAGTGTTGTCTTTTTCATAGCTGATAGTTACCTGTTAAGGGGTTTGTAGAATTCATCGAATTTAAAGCTCACTCTTTTCTCCGAAATGCTATTAATTATTTTTGCCGTCTGGTCAAAGTCGGATTCAAGCAACTCTCCTCTTCTTACTCTCTTATTTAGAAAACTCCTGTT
This sequence comes from Bacteroidetes bacterium HGW-Bacteroidetes-7, assembly GCA_002842465.1. Lineage (GTDB taxonomy): Bacteria > Bacteroidota > Bacteroidia > Bacteroidales > UBA932 > Bact-08. Next base: position 37,638 of record PHDA01000017.1, on the reverse strand, counting down.
TTGAGCTCCCTTGCCTTGTGCATCATTGTCTTGTGCATCATTGTCTGAAACCATCATCATCTCAAGTACTCTGTCAAGCATCCACTCCTGATGAACACGGTTAGCAGGGATGTGTGCGCTCTTCATTCTGTCAAGAACAATATCTATGGCAGTCGCTTTGTTTGCTGCAGCATAATCCCACCCTTTTAAAGTAGCCGCTATGAATTTCTTGAAATCCTCTCTCTTAGTTTCGTAGGTTGAATGAAGGCAATAGAGGCCGTCTTCAGGTATATCATAACCATATTCTGAAATTGGAAAAACATTGAGTTCGTCTTCGTTAATTCCACAATTGATGATATTATTATACTCATTATATGACATTACCGTCATTGCGTCAATTCCGTCGAGCATAAAAAGGTTAACAGAGAAAAGGATGGGAACCCATTCAATATTATATTTTTTCTCTTTCATCATTGCCTTTGGAACTTCGTCAAACCCGCTTTTCCAGACCCCTATCTTCTTTCCGTTTAGCTTTTCCAGCTTGTCAATACCGCTTGATTTCTTTGCAACTATGTATATTGCAGAGTGCTGGGAGAGCTGGCAAATATTTACAATATCCATACCCTCTGTTCTGGCTGACATTCCGGTAACCAAAAAGAGAGAGATAACATCTGCTTTGCCTGAGGATAGAAGGTCGGTGGCAGGAATATTTGCCGAGGGGTGAATAAATTCAACTTCAATACCTGCCTCTTTGTAAAATCCCATCTCCTGAGCAATGTAATATCCTGCAAATTGCGCCTGAGGCATCCATTGAGGTGCAAATGTTAATTTTGCCGGCTGAGAAAGAAGAATATTCACAAAAAACACAAAAGCACTGATTATTAATGCCTTGATAAAATGCGATTTCATATATGCCGATTCAAATATGCTGATTGTATTGAAGCAAACACTTCAACATGCTAAAATTAAGCAAACTTTAGCAGATTTTATGTACCCCTTTTTAAAAATAGTTCGTTTTGCTATCTATGAACTATCCTCATAATCTCAAATGTGTGAACATTGTAAATATTTCATGAAATCTTGAAAATATTTTAAGTATTTGTTAGTTAGCTTTGGTATAGTAAAAAACTAAAAAATATATTATGCCATTACTTACTATTTTAATTGTACTTGTTGTTGCAGGTATCGTTTTGTGGCTTGTTAACACTTATATCCCAATGGACGTAAAAATCAAGAGAATCTTGAATATCGTTGTTGTAATCATAGTTATTATTTGGCTGCTTAGGATATTCGGAGTATTGGATTTTCTTAAGGATATATCAGTTTAATTTTTATTAGTATGCTCGAAAATTTTTTGAGCATTCTAATCATAGTTCTAGTTTCTTAGGTTAAGTTTAGGTAACTGTTTTGTTTAGGGTGAAGAAGCAGATAGCAATATCTGCTTTTTCTTTTGCAATAAATCTCCGCATAAGTAATTCTCCGCGCCACTTTTGGACAACTAATTTCTTTTCAACACATTACAAAAGAGACTTATGCAAATGCAAGAGCAAATTCGCATAAGTCTATTTTGCATACACCTGTTTAGCAAACACATATCCAAAAGTGGCGCGGAGAAAAATACTACAACCTCGGTTTGTTTATAATCCGCAGTATCAGAGACGCCAAATAGATTGACCCTCCGTAAAAAAAGGGTATTAAACTTACTCTTACACCTCCGAATATAACATCATGAGTGATTCCCGGGTTATCAGCAACAATGTCACTAATCTGGTAAAAACCACTAAACGTCCATAAAACTCCGGTCATAAGGGCAATTAAGCCAAGTTCCTTTACCCAGGCCGGAGCTTTCCATGCGGCAAGAATAATAAGGATTAATTCAATTGTGAGGAGAGCCATTCCAAATACTCCTCCCTCAAGAAACATAGTTCTGATAGACATGATAAAAATTTTAAAAGGTTATTGCAAAGTTAACCTCATTCTTAACAGATTACCTCCGGTTGTGCCTTACAAAACCCCTCATCCGGGTGTAAAAACCCGCTGTTTAATCGAAATTTAGAATGTTAAGTTAAAATTGGTAGTGAAGTTGATTTAAATGATCTAATTTTATGGTATGAACGGTTTTATCAATTTTCTATACTGGGTATTCGTGACTTTTTTGCTGAGCGGTGTATTCATGAGCACCGCAGATGGATACTCATCTGCGCTTATGCTGTCGGTAGCAACACTGCCCGGAGTTATAACAGCAAAATTTTTCATTGAGGATATTTCGTTCACTAAACGCTTGAGAGGGGTGTTCCACATAATGTGTCTGGCATTTGCTGTACTAATAATCGAATACCTATGTATTATCCTGGTTGACATCTATCTTATCAACTATATGTCTGAAAAAAATGCAGACTTAGTTTTTAATCCCTTTTTTATATGGCTAATAATCATTGCATTTTTATCACTAGAGAAACTGCTTGAAAACAAGATGAAGTCATTGACCAAGAGTCACCAGTCAAAATTTATTGAATTCACATCTGACAGAAAAAAGGTATCAATTGAAATTGATTCAATAACATACATCGAATCATGTGATGATGAGGTGTGGATAAGAACAAATACTGATACATCATACAGAACAAAGATGAATATCTCAAACTGGCAAATGGCACTTGATTCTCGTTTCATACGAATTCACCGATCGTATCTGGTAAACAGAGCTCATATCAGCAAAATTACTCCAACCAAACTTTTCATTGGTAATAAAGCGCTGGAAATCTCCAGAAAATATCGCGATAAATCTCCGCGTAAGTAATTCTCCGCGCCAGTTTTGGACAACCACGTAACTTACTGAATGTTACAAATGAGACTTTTGTGATTTTTTATAATTTTCGCTTAAGTCTGTTTTGCAAGCACCTGGGAAACAAATACATATCCAAAAGTGGCGCGGAGATTTTTTTTGTACCTTTGTAAACTAAATGTTTGGCAATGAACAACACCTCCGACAACCAAAACGTAAACATTTCAACAGTACAGATGAGCAAGTTAACACTACAAAAAATTGGGATTGAGCAGATAGAGCTGCTTACAAAATACAGGTTGGAGTATCTTACAGAGATGCAGGGTGAGCTTTCGAGGGAGTACAAAGCAGAGCTTGAAAAAGGGCTTAACGAGTACTTTAGAGAGGCTATGGAGGGAGAGAGGTTCTTTGCATTCATGGCCCTGCAAGGTGAGAAGGTCGTAAGCTTTGGGGCAATGGTTATTAAGAAAATTCCGGGCGATGCAAACAAACCATTATACCTTGAGGGGGACATTCTTAATATGTACACATTGCCCGAAGAGAGAAGAAAGGGTTACTCGGCGGTCATTCTGCAGGAGCTTATTGATGAGGCCTGGCGTAGAGGAATAAGTAAAATTTCTCTCCATACATCAAAAGACGGAGAGAAACTCTACAGAAAATTCGGCTTTAGCGAACCCCACTACCCTGTTTTGGAGTTGTGCTTCTGATATTTAGCAATTTGAAGCTATGCTCAATAGCATCTTTTTTGACCATTTAAACCGCACTCTCAAGAGGCCTCTTGTTCTCTTTCAGTTTAATCATGAACATTTTCGGATATTTTTTCATATAAAAATATCAAAAGGAATTATTTTTGTGTCATAATTAATTGATTGCAAATCTTCATGATGCAGTAATCCAAAATTATGCTCAAATGAAAACTATAAATACCCTCTACAAAATAGTACTTATACTAACCATTTTAGTACTGTTTGCAAATACCGCTGCTTCACAAGGTCCGGAACTCCCCTATTTTTACACTGGCAAGGCACACCTCCCATGGGCAGAAGGAAGTTTAAAATTTAAAAGTGGCAGTTCTATCAAAACAGGCTTCTTCCCTCTCGCAGGTAGTACAAGCGGCCCGTATGGAACCAACTCATATACCAGTGATGTCTTTATAGACAAACAACTGGTTTTTGTTCCCTCAATTCATCATAGAAAAGGCTATGATGACCAGGCTGTTGAAATAAAAGAGAGAGTTGTGTTATATTGTCCTGAACTTGAACAATTTTCAGAAAACAAATTAACAGCCACAGAAAATATTAACCAACTTATAAATGAAGGAGTCTCCGCTATTGCTCTTTTTTCAATAAAAGAAGAAAACCCCTTTTTTGATGTTGAAAATATCTGTTTCCCAAAAGAAGAAATTCCAATTATCTCCCTTGATCGTAGTACTGCATTCACCATGCTCTACGCCAACGGTTACGATTTAGAATCTGTAAAAAGGACTATTTCAGAAGGTAAGTTGCCTGTGATGAAAGAGCCCATTTTTAATTTCCATTTTAGTTTCAAAGGTAACTTTGACAAAATTGAGACAGAACACTGTACAATAAGATTTAACAAAAACATTTTGGATAGCACTGCTGCTATAAAGATTGCAGACAATAACGAAAAGGCACTAAGGTTCCTATACCATTTTTTTGCAGAAATTAATCCTGTAAAGGAGCGACAACTCATTACCTACTTTTCTGATTATGACGAAAAGTTATTTTATACAAATCACTGGGGTAAAGGGCTGGCTGCAGGTAAGGCAGGAATATTTTCAATTTATGATGAAGAGAGCAATGACTATGCTCTTGCAGTTCACGAACTTACTCACATTTTATTTCATAATAACTGGGGCCGGCAAAGTTCATTTTTAAATGAGGGAATTGCTATGTATGCAGAGGCAGAGTCGGTAAAATCGGACAATAGTAATGTCGTTGCAAAAAAGAGCGACCAGATTACAAAAAATTTTCTTGAAAATGGGAAACTGCTCCCAATCGAAAAGCTTGCAGAGCTTCAGATAGGAGCAGATAACGATTTTACACAGATGGGATATGCTGCTTCGGGGTCATTTGTGAGGTTTCTGATTACAAAATATGGTCAGAAAAGTTTTCTTGATCTCTGGAAATCAGAATCACAGTGGAAGAGTATTTACGGAAAGGAGCTTCAGGAGTTGGAGAAAGAGTGGCATAAGTGGTTGAAAAAATAGCTAAAATTTACCTTTGCGATTTAAAATTTTATAAGGTGAAATTCTTTTCCCCAAACACCAGCCGGCAGAAATAAGAATTGTTACCAGTGCAACCTTATAAAGGAATTCAACAATCTGAAAATCAATCTCAATTAATCGGGTAAGAATATTATAGGCAGCGAAATAAATAGTACCTGCAATAAAAGCCACACAGAAATATCTGTCAATTTTTTTCATAGTGGTTATTACTTTTTTGGCGTTTATTCCTTTTCATAGCTTCTGATCTCTTTAAGATCAAAGATTAACTCGTCAATGCTCTTCCACTGCATTAGAAAGGCTCTGAATCCAATCAGAAGACCGAATGTACCTCCCACAACCATTCCAACTATCATCTCCCGAGTTAGCATATCCCTCTGAAAATTTACAAGCAGAATTATTGTCGGAATCAACAACACCATTCCCACAACAAATCTTGCCTGAGTCATAAGCTTAAACTCCGAAGCTCTTTTGAGTAAATCTACGGTGGTACAACTCTCATATTTGATCTTGCCAAGAAGGTAAATTTTGTATGCCTGCCATATTCCTGCAAGTACAAATACGCCAATTGTTACCAATATACTTTCGTTTTTGAATATCGACTCGTCATTTATTGCAAGGAGTGTCGAAAACAGCCCCGTCAGTACCACACACAATGCAAGAAAAAAGTATTCGAATCTCTCCAGTTTGCCAATTGATGAATCAGCATTTCTCTTTAGCATATTGATTGTCACTTGTCTGTTAAATATCTCTGAGTTTTCCATTTTTTTGGATAGCTCCTGCCAGTTGGCCTTCAGTTGATCTAGTTCCATAATTAATTTAATTGTCTGACATTAATTTTAATTTCTCTTTTATTCTGAAAAGCTTAACAGCAACATTTGAACGGGAGATCCCTATTATTTTCGAGATCTCATCGTGAGACTTCTCTTCAATATAGAGCAAAACTATCGCCTTCTCTAGTTTCCCAAGATTACCTATTAACCGATACAACTCATAAATCTTTGCCATATCCTCTTCAGGGGCAATGGCTTCGATGCTTCGGGTAAGTGGAATTGAGTCGGGTCTCGATTTGCTTCTTCTCAGAAAACTCACACAAGTATTTAGTGCTATTCTGTAAATCCAGGTCTGCACCTTGCACTCTCCGCGGAACTTTGGCCAAGCGTTCCACAGATTAACAACCACCTCCTGAAAGAGGTCATCATGACTCTGAAGTTTGTTTGAATAGAGAAAACAGATCTTATAAATAATGTTTCTGTTTTCGTTGATGAAGCTGATAAATTCCTGTTCGTAGTTGTTCATTTCTTTTTGCTTTTCACCCATATTAGTCGCACGACATTCAAAAATATTACAGAGAGATTAAAATTTTTATAAATTTATCAAAAATCTCTTGACTCGTACCTAAGGGCAGGGAATATCTTTGCATCCGTAAACATTGCGCAAGTTTATGAACAGAACAAAAATTAAGTTAAAAATCGGCGAGTTTTCAAAGCTAAATATGGTGACAGTTAAAACACTTCGCCATTATGAAGAGATTGGTCTGATTGCCCCGGACGAGATTGATAAGTGGACCGGCTACAGGTACTACACAGTTGATCAACTTAGCAAAATGAATCTGATTATTTATCTGAAAGGGATTGGTTTTTCTCTGGAGGAGATTAAGGAGATTTTTGAAGATGGCAGGGAGATGCCATCGGTTGATGAGATTAAGCAGAAACTGAAAGAGTGCAGTGACCAACTTATTACTCTCAAAAAAAGGGCAGACGAACTCTCAACGCTTGAAGATAAGCTACAAAAAAGAGAGATTATGGAGCAAATTTTTATCAAATCATTACCTGCCGTAACAGCAGCCACCCACAGAAGAGTAATTGAAGGCTATCAAGAATTGTTTAACCTGTGTCCTAATGTTATTGGTCCGGAGATGGCAAGGCTTGGATGCGAATGTGCAAACCCTGAGTACTGTTTTACAGTAGATCACAACGAAGAGTACTGCAGTACCAACATTGACATTGAATATTTTGAGGCTGTTGCCCAACGGAAAGAGGACTCTCAAATGATTGCATTCAAAGATATTCCTGCCGTCAAAACAGCAGTATGCATTAATCACTATGGCGTTTATGAGGCTCTACCCGAATCATTCGCCATACTCTATCAGCATATCGAAAAGAACGGATTCAGAATTACTGAAAAACCACGGTTTTGTTACATCGACGGTATCTGGAATAAGGAGTCTGAGAGTGAATGGCTCACCGAAATACAAGTCCCGGTTGAAAAACTGTAAAAATCCCATTTAAATAATAATTACACTGTCAGAATTTGTATATTTGTTAGCAACCCGTTTTTTTAACCTAAAATAAAAAACTATGAAGACTAACCGTACAATTCTGACAGTTTTATTTCTGGCTCTATTAGCTATCGGATGCACCAAAAAAGGAGAGCCCGAAATTATTCCGGGAGCCGATCAAACTGAGGTCTATATGCCGCTCTTAGGGGGCAAAAGTGTTGCTCTGGCAATTAACAACAGTTCAGTTGTAGGAACAACTCCGCTACTTGACACTCTTGTGGCAAGCGGAGTGAATGTCGTAAGAATTTTCAGCCCGGAACACGGATTCCGCGGTGGAAACAGATATGACACATTAGATTTACAGACCGGAGTTCCAATAAGTTTACTCTACGGCTCTAAAACTTACAAGCCACTCCCCGAAGACCTTGTTGGTGTTGACGTTGTGATTTTTGACATGCAGGATGTGGGCACGCGCTTTTACACCTACCTCTCAACTCTGCATTATGTAATGGAGGCCTGCGCCGAGAATAATGTTGAGCTTATTGTTCTGGATCGCCCAAATCCTAACGACTACTATGTTGACGGACCAATTCTGGATACAACCTTCAAATCATTCGTAGGAATGCACCCGATCCCAATCCTCCACGGACTTACACTTGGTGAATATGCAAATATGATAAACGGAGAGAACTGGCTTAAAAATGGCGTTCAATGCAAAGTAACAGTAGTAGAGGTTGCCAACTATGAGCACGGCAAACTTTACATCCTCCCAATAGATCCATCACCAAACCTCAACACCCACCAGTCAATTCTGCTCTATCCATCACTATGTCTGTTTGAGGGTACGATAATCAGCCAGGGAAGAGGAACATACTTCCCGTTCCAGGTTCTTGGAAATCCCAACCTTAAAGAGCACTACTCATTCTCTTTCACCCCGGTATCTATTGAAGGCATGAGCACCAATCCTCCGCATAAAGATGTTGAGTGCTTTGGGCTTGACCTCCGCGAATACGACACAAACATTTTTAAGGAGACAGGAAGAATAAACCTAAGCTGGTTAATAGAATTCTACAACTTTTACCCTAAGAAAGAGGAGTTTTTCCGCGAAGGAAGGTTTGACAGACTTGCCGGTACAGATATTCTAAGAAAGCAGATTATTGAAGGGAAAACCGAGCAGGAGATAAGAGATAGTTGGGAGCCTGCACTTTCGGAGTACAAAGAGACCAGGAAGAAATATTTGTTATATAACTAGTTGCTAACCGCTGCCAATGTTGACATTGCAAATCATTGTAAATCATTGCAAACTGGTTTAGATCTGATTTTTAGTTATTTTCAAAAACCGTTGTCTGTATAATCATCATGATTAAATGGGCAACGGCTCTTTTTTATTAAAAATTGTTAAAACGTTATTGGTAGCTATTGTTAAAAGCAATATTATGCTTAAAATTACATCGTTTTTAATCTAGAATGTAAAATGCGAAAAATACTTCTCCCGCTACTTGCTTTACTGTTTATATTTCAGGCATGTCAGAAAGAGCCAATTCCAATTATTCCGGAGGAGGAGGAGGAGGAGGTTTATGTACCCTCTCAAAGAGTAGAGGGCAGAGTTGCTTTAGCCTATGTAACATATTGGGGTACTGCCACTCCCGATCCCAGACTCTTCACTCATATCAGTTATGCATTTGCAGAGCTTTATGTAAGAAACGGAGTTTATGAAGGGTTCAAACTTCAGGGCAAAGAGGAGCGATTCAGGCAGATAGTTAACCTTAAACAACAATTTCCGCAACTTAAAATTCTAATTTCATTTACACACGTAGTCGACAACTCCGATAATTCTCAGGGTGGAAGTTTTTCTGCCCTTGCCAAATCAGATGAATACAGAAAAGCTTTTGCAAATGACTGCAAGGCATTTGTTACATCATGGGGTATTGATGGTGTTGACATTGACTGGGAGTTCCCCGGGCTTTCATGGAGCGGGGCTGCCAGTGACCCTTCGGTTGATGTTGCAAACCATATTCTTTTGATGAAACAGATCAGAGAGACTCTTGGCACTGAATTCACAATCACCTATGCCGGTTATGTAAAAGACAAAGTTGCCGTTACCGGGGGGTACCGTTACATTGATGTTAAAGAGGTGGATAAATATGTTGACTTTGTAAATCTTATGACATACAACATGGATGCAGCCCCGAAACACCATTCAGCACTCAGTGATACAAGGGCTTACTGGGACTGCCTGCGTACTGTTAATGCCTACAGAAATGCAGGAGTGGCCTATAATAAAATGGTTTTGGGTATCCCTTTCTACGGGTGCCACTCCTTTTCCGTAAAACCTACATCTCTTAACTACAAAACAATCCTTGCCCTCGATCCTGTACACTATAAAATTGACAACTGGGACCCTGTAGCCAATGTCCCTTACGTAACTAAAGATGGAGCCTTTTTCTGTGGCTACGACAATCCTAAGAGTATAGCAATAAAAGGCAAATGGGCAATGAACCTCGGCTTGAAGGGGTTGATGTACTGGCAATATGACGCCGACGACTCTAAAGGCACACTCCGCAAAGCCGTCTGGGAAGCCACTATGAACCCGTAGGGAAAATTATCCCTTTTTAATTTCCGACATAACCTTTTCTGCAGAAAGCTTCTTGGTGCAGAAGAACCAGTCGTAGCACTTCATCTCCTCCTTGCTCTCCATTCTTTGTTTTGCAACTCCACATGAACCGGCAGTTGGAACAATTACATCGTCACCCGGACGCCAATCGGCAGGAGTGGCAACGCCAAATTTATCTGCAGTTTGTAAAGCTATTACCACTCTGTAAAGCTCACTAAAGTTTCTGCCGAGACTTAATGGATAGTAAATAATAGTTCTGATAATGCCCTTAGGGTCAATAACAAAAACGGCTCTAACCGCCTTGGTGTTACTCTCTCCAGGTTGCATCATTCCATATTTTTTGGCAACCTCCATTGTAATATCCTCAATAAGAGGGAATGTTACCTCCACATCCTTCATCCCTTTGTACTCTATCTTCTCCTTTATTGTTCTAAGCCATGCAATGTGGCTGTAAAGGCCGTCCACCGAAAGACCAACAAGTTTACAATTAACATCGTTAAATTGCTTCTCCATTGTTGCAAAGGTCATGAATTCAGATGTGCAAACCGGCGTAAAATCGGCCGGGTGGCTAAATAGAATTACCCAACTACCTTTATAATCTCCCGGGAAATTAATATCACCTTGAGTGGTTATTGCGTTAAATTCAGGAGCTGCCTCTCCTATTCTTGGCATCGAAAATTGATTTGTTTCCATATTGTATTATTTTTTAATGTTGAATATTCCTTTTATTGCGTTGCTGAGTTGAATTGTTAAATTGCTAAAGTGCTTAATATGGTGCTGATTACACTTCTAATTACTTGGTTTTACTCAGAGTTTTGAATTTACCCGTTATCTGAAGTTTTACCTCTTCAACCGAGAAGTTTTCTATTCTCTTTTTTCTGAAGTACTCTTCCAGCATTATGTTGAGCTCATCGTCGTAATAGTCTGCAATAGTTTGTGATTCTGAACAGTATAAATGGTGATGTTTTTCTGAAATAGAATCGTATCTCATAATATCCCGGTCGGTTTTGACTCTTGATATAATACCTTTATCAACCAATGTATCCAGAATATTATATATGGTACCAACTGCAATTTCCTGATGTTTCAATCGCACTTGGGAAATAATCTGCTCAGCAGTCGGATGTTTGGGCGCATTATTGAAAGACTCCAGCACAGCAACACGCTGCGGCGTAACCTTAAGGCCCGCTTGCGACAATTGTTCTCTTAAATTTGAACTCATTTAATAATAATATTTATTCCTAATTAAGAATTATTCAAATTTACAAACAAATTTTGATACTACAAAGTTTTCATATTAATAAAATATCTAAATTGGCATAACATTAATCGGAGGACACATTATGAAAAAACTAGCCAAACCATCAATTCCAACCACTATTTATTTACAGGGTTGCATTAGCCTTTTGGTTCTGCTCTCTTCGATAAACGCACACGGTCAGACCGAAATCACAAGATGGTATAACGGAAAAAGCTCGGCCATTTCAATAACCTATGATGGAGGAACCATTAACCAGTTTAAGGTTGCACTCCCCATTATGAATAAGCTTAACCTTCCCGCCACATTTTATATTGTCACCGGCGATATATCCGGTTCAGAGGACATAGGTGCTTTTGTGGGAAGAGATATTAATGAGATTATAAATGAATCCCGTACTGTACCGGTTAACAGGGATAACTTTTTTGAAAGAGCATCTGCCATAAGGTATGTTGGAAGTATGGAGGCTAGATTATACCACACCCGGGCAGGAGATATGTTCGAACTTGGGAAATTTGACGAGGCCTACAGACATATTCAGGAGGCATACGATAAAATCAACTCCGGCGAAATCAAGCCCGACAACCCTTCAAATATTTATGATAACCCGGATGTTGATATTACCTGGAGAGAACTTAAAGAGATTGCAAAGCAGGGTCATGAATTCGGAAGCCACACTGTAACACATCCTCAGCTTGCAATTTATGATGATGCAAATCTTTTGTATGAACTCGAAAAAAGCAAAGATGAAATTCTTAAAAACCTTGGTCCTGCTCACACCTTTTCGGCAGAATGCCCCCACGGCAGTGAAAATAAGAGGGTAATGGAGTTTGCCTACAAATTACACCCGGCATTAAGAAACAGAATGCCAGAACCTTTCCTCGAAGAGATTAACAGATGGAACCGAATGGCTCCCGGGACCTCCTCAAAGGAGTATGTACAGTGGCAAAGAGGGCCCAAGACAAGCACAACAATTGAGGCTATGAATGCATGGGTTGACACCTGTCTGACTCATGAAAAAGTTTGGCTGGTTCTCACATTTCACGGAGTTGACGGAATCGGGTACGAACCCAAAACCGAGAAAGAGGTTACCGATTTTTTCACCTACATTAAGAAGCACGATGATAAAATCTGGACAGCAACCTTTAAGGATGCCGTTAAATATATAAGGCAGCGCATGTACGCGAGCCTTACTCAAACCACTGCAGGCAAAGCATCTGGAGGAAAGATAGCTATAGAGCTAAAACACTCGCTGGATAAAGAGCTGTACGATCACCCAATGACATTGAAGACCTACATTCCTAACGAGTGGGTTGGAGCGACGGTTAAACAGGGCGACACATATCTGAAGTCCAAGTTGCTAAATGATAGCAAAGGGCGATACATTCTTTACAACGCACTTCCAAACAGCGCACTTATCGAAATCATACAGCGATAATTCTCCGCGCCAGTTTGTGGTTACGCCTGAAATTGCCCTCTTGTTTTGTTTGCGTACTTAACAAGGGTGAGCATTACTGGAACCTCGGTTAAAACTCCCACAACCGTAACAAGTGTTGCGCCTGAATTCAAGCCGAACAACACTATGGCCACTGCAACCGAAAGCTCAAAAAAGTTGCTTGCACCAATCATCGCTGCAGGAGCAGCAATGCAGTGAGGTAGTTTCCACATTTTTGCCCATTTGTATGCAATAAAGAATATGAAAAAGGTTTGCAGTACAAGTGGCACAGCTATCAGCAAAATATTAAGCGGGTTCTTGAGAATCTTATCTCCCTGAAAAGAAAAAATTATGATTAGGGTAAGCAGTAACCCAATAATTGTTGTGCTTTTGAATTTACTAAGGAATGTATTTTCAAAGAACTCGGCACCCTTCGCTTTTATAACGGATCTTCTGGTAATGAAGGCTAAGACGAGAGGAATGACTACAAACAGTACAACCGACATTATGAGAGTATCCCATGGAATGGTTATCCCGCTTATGCCCAGCAAAAATGTTACAATCGGAATAAACGCCACAAGAATTATAAGATCGTTAATGGCCACCTGAACCAGAGTGTAGGCAGGATTGCCCTTGGTAAGATGGCTCCAGACAAATACCATTGCAGTGCAAGGGGCCGCGCCGAGTAGTACCGCGCCGGCAAGATATTCATTTGCAACATCGGCAGGAATAAATGCTTTAAAGATGAAATGAAAGAACAACCAAGAAATTGCAAACATGCTGAATGGTTTTATCAACCAGTTTACCGTGAGGGTAATTGATAACCCTTTTGGCATCTTGACAGCATCAACAATACTTGTAAAATCAATCTTAAGCATCATTGGAAAGATCATAATCCAGATTAATATGGCAATTGGTATTGACACATTTGCATACTCAAGCTTACCCAGAACCTCTGGCACAATCGGTAAAAGTTTTCCAATTGCAATTCCTGCAACTATGCACAAAGCAACCCAGATCGAAAGATATCTGTCAAAGAAGGAAATACCTTGTAACTTATTCATTTTTATTATTGTATTTGGTTATTATCAAATTTTTTAAGAGAAACTTAAAACGATCGTTATTTATAATTAGCTGCCATTTAATTGATGACAGTTAATTGATTTACATTTTTAAATAGGTTTAACGCCGGTAACAGTTATGCTGAATATTCCTTTTTGGGAACTCAGAAAATCATCGGCCTCCTCTTTTGTCAAATAGCTGTTGATTACATTTTCGGGGAGGTCAATTTTGCTTTTCTTGTGGACAGTAACAGATGCGAATCCACAGCTTGAAATGATTTCCAAATATGAGTCGTACAACTCAGCCCCTGCAACACAACCAACATACATTTCGGCATCGGTTTTCATCTTTTCCGGTAGTTCACCCATTGTTACAACATCCGAGATACAGAAATGCCCACCCGGTTTCAAGACCCTGAATATTTCCAAAAAGGCCTTGTGTTTATCGGGGACAAGGTTCAAAACACAGTTTGACAATACCACATCATATTTATTATCAGGCAATGGCATATCCTCTATGTCTCCCTTTACAAAAATGAGATTAGTATAGCCCTTTTTAAGACAGTTCTCTCTGGCTTTAGCTACCATCTCCTCAGTAAAATCCAGACCTGTAACCTCACCCGATTCGCCCACCAAAGCCCTTGCAACAAAACAATCATTACCGGCACCGCTTCCCAGGTCAAGGACTTTATCTCCCTTGCCGATTGCTGCATAATTTACCGGAATACCACATCCAAGCCCAAAATCAGCATCAGGATTATACCCCTCTGCTTTGGCATACTCATCACTTGACATATTGTACTCGGTGCCTCCGCAGCACGAAGCTCCGCTACAGCAAGAGCCTCCTTTGACTATTTTGCCATACTTCTCTTGTACAACAAATTTAATATCTGACGATTTCATTATTATTAGTGGTTATTGTTTTTAAGTTGTCCAATATTCCTGTTTACAATTTGCTACTAGACGCTTGCTGTATGTTGCTTGCTTTTTACTGCTTGCAGATTAATGATAAGCGATTGACTCTTGTTACAAACTGCTTTTGATCTGCGAATTATAAAACGCAAAGAATCTCTCCTTTATCAAATCTCTAATTCTGTAAAATTCGCTCATTACAAACTCATCTGACCCTGTTTTATGTGAAGGATCTTCAAACCCCATGTGAAGTCTGTTCTTCACTTTACCAATAAATACCGGACATGTTTCATTTGCATCGTCGCATACAGTTATTACATAGTCCCACTCCTGGCTTATGTATTCATCAACTAGAGTTGGAATATTTTTGCTGATATCAATTCCAATCTCACCCATTACCTTAACGGCTGTTTGGTTGACCCTTGCTGCGGGCTGTGTACCGGCAGATCTTACTGTAATACGGCTATCAAAAGATTGTAGGAACCCGTGTGCCATTTGACTACGGCAACTGTTTCCGGTACATAATATTAATACTTTCATATTGATCTGATTTAAAACTGTTTAAAATTGTTTTTTTCTGAATCAACCTCACAATCGGAGCAAAGGGCCTCGGCTGATCTTACCGGAGCAAAGAAATTTTCTGTCATTTTGAGGAATCTTTCAATCTGAACTCCATTCAGGCAGTAATTGATTCTAGGACCATTAATTTCACCCTTAATAAGACCACTGTCTCTCAGCACCTTAAGGTGTTGTGAAACCGTAGTTCTGCTTAAAGGAAGAAAGTCTGAAATATCGCCTGAGATACAGCTCTTTGCTTGTGCAAGATATCTTAAGATTGCCAAACGCGCCGGGTTGGACACCGCTTTTGCAAAAAGTGCAATTTCATTCAACTCACTATCGAACTTATCTAATCTTTTCATGATATTGCGAATTATGTCGTAATGTTACGACATATATTTATCAGCTGCAAATTTCTTAACATAAATTTCATTAAATTGCGGCTGCATTTTTGCAGAAAACAAAAAAGTACCTCAAGCAGAAATTATGAAGAGTATTGTATCGGTAACAGATCTGCACATAGAAAAAATTGCCAGGGGGTACCGAAGCTTTTCCCCGGCAGACTGTCTCATATACCAACTCGAACATTTTGAAAGAACATTGGCAGCCAATAGGTTTCAAAAGGGTAAAAAAATTGATTTTGTACATGGAGGTGGCGCAGGTGTGTTGAGGCAAAAGATGACAGATATCTTGAAGCAAAAATTTCCTACCTTCACTTATGAAGATGCCCCTTTTGCAACATTTGGATATCAGGGTGCCCTGAGGGTAACAATAAGATAAATTAATAAGATTCATCATGAGTAAATGGAATGTAGAGATGGTACCGGACATGACCGGGAAAAGGGTGGTAATCACAGGAGCATCCAGCGGGCTGGGGCTTGAGGTTTCAAAAATTTTATCCTCTAAGGGTGCAGAGGTAATCATGGCTGTTCGCTCACTTAGTAAAGGAGAGAGGGCCGTCCGTTTTATTTGCTCAGACAACCCCGGAGCAAAGGTGAGGCTTATGCAGATTAATATGGACTCTATGCAAAGTGTCCGGGATTTCTCTCACGAGTTTTTATCTATATATGACACTCTCGATATCCTTATTAACAATGCAGGAGTAATGTTTCCTCCATTTACCATAAGTGCCGACAACCTTGAATTGCAGTTCGCAACAAATCACCTCGGCCACTTTGCTCTTACCGGACTTCTGATGCCGGCACTGAGGAGATCTCCTGCGGCAAGGGTTGTCACAGTAAGCAGTATTGCAGCCAGAATGGGGAAAATGGACTTTGACAATCTTGACGGCTCCAAAGGGTATTCATCTGCAAAGTTTTATTCACAGAGCAAATATGCAAACCTACTATTCGGTAAAGAGTTTGACAGAAGACTAAAACTTAATAACTCAACCATAAAGAGTATCATTTGTCACCCCGGAGTTTCGGCCACAAATCTTGCTTCAAGAGGGTCAGGCAAAGAGAGTGGAACACTTTTTAAATTCTTCTTCAACATGATAGCTCAGCCTGCACATATGGGAGCCCTTCCGCTGTTGTACTCCGTTTCTAATCCAGATCTTAAGGGAGGAGAGTACATAGGCCCAGGAGGATTTCAGAACATGTGGGGATACCCCACTATGAGCACAAGTGATGACTCTCTCTTCAAAAAAGATGTAGCAGAACAACTTTGGACTGTGTCTGAAAAACTTTCCGGAGTCAATATTATATAGCCCTCCAAAAAATATTTATTTAAAATTTTCACAAAAGTTTAGGGTTTTTTGTTTCCTGGCAGTCTTATATGCAGAACAACAAATTATCCGACTTTATTCATTTTAAATAATTAGCAATGAAAACAACATTCACAAAAATCGCAGGATTACTTGCAGCAGTTATTATGCTGGCATGCATTGCTCCTACCTTTGCACAGGACGGTAAAGATTACATTACTGTAAAAGGAGTAGTTAAAGACAAAACAAATAAAAGAGCTCTTGACTATGTAAGCATCTCCGTTCCCGGGTCCAACATAGGAACCGTTACAAATATCAACGGAGAATTTTCCATTAAAATCAAGGACTCCCTAAATGCCAAAAGCATTAAGGTCTCTCACCTGGGATACTCCACCCACAATCAAACCATCAGGAAAGGGGATATGACAGATGTCGAAATCCTTCTCACTCCTAATGCAAATTTACTTGAAGAGATTACAGTTCTTGGCTTTGACGCCGAAGCTCTTGTAAGAAGGGCAATCAGCAGAATTGAGTATAATTACAGCCCGAACACAGCCCTTTTGGAAGGATTTTACAGGGAGACCATTAGAAAAAGACGAACCTATATTAATGTTTCTGAAGCAATTGTAGAGGTATTCAAAACACCTTATCAACAAGGACTTAACAGAGATGTGGTGCAGATTTACAAAGGTCGTAAACTCATTAGCCCAAACCCTCAGGACACCCTAATGGTAAGGCTCCTAGGCGGTCCAACACTTGCAATCTATCTGGATGTAGTAAAAAACCCCGACCTAATGCTTAATGAAGAGACACTCTCCTACTACAAATTTGCAATCGAGGAGTCTGTAATGATTGACGACAGAGCACATTTTGTTGTAGCCTTCGAACCAAAAGTTTCACTTCCTTATGCGCTACATTATGGTAAATTGTACATCGATAAAGACAATCTTACATTCTCAAAAGCTGTTTTTAGTGTAAGTATGGATGACAGAAACAAAGCAACCCAGGCTATTTTAAAGAAAAAACCAATGGGAATGCAGTTTAGGCCCGATGAGATTACATTCCTTGTAAACTATAAGCAGAGAGACGACCGCACCTATCTCAGCTACATAAGAAGTGAAATGAGATTTAAATGTGACTGGAAAAAACGCCTCTTCTCTACAAACTATACAATAGTTTCAGAGACAGTAATCACAGGCGGCAGAGAGGAGAATGCAACCAGAATTCCTGCAAAACTTGCATTCAGAGAGAGCCAGGCACTTTATGACAAAGTTGACAGTTTTTACGATAAAGATTTCTGGGAAGATTACAACATTATCGAACCGGATGAATCACTTGAAAGTGCTGTAAGCAAACTTAAAAAGGCTAACACTAAATAAACCGGGCACATTTAGTATATTTGAAACAGGTATTAATACTGTATTCTTATGATAAACGATCTGTTCCTGTTTAAAAAGATAAAAGAGGGGAATATTGAGACATTTGAAAAAGTCTTCAAAGAGAACTATTCCCCCCTTTTATACTACTCTGCAGGAATAACAGGAAGGATAGAGGTGGCGGAAGAGATCATACAGGAGCTTTTCTATCAGATTTGGAAAGACAGAGAAAAGATTAATATACTAAGTTCATTGAAAGGATACCTTTACAGCGCTGTCAAGAACAGGTCACTACAGTACTGCGAACGCCTTAGAAACGAAAACAATTACAAAGAGAGCATTAAGTCAGCTCCATTAAGCACCTCAGGGCACTCTCCACAAGAAAATCTTGAAGCAAGTGAACTGGAGGGGATTATCAAACAAACAATGGACAAAATGCCGGAAAGGCGTTTGAAAATTTTTAAAATGCACCGATTCGAAAACAGAAGATATGCAGAAATTGCTCAAAATCTTTCGGTATCGGTAAAGACAGTAGAGGCAGAAATGACCAAGGCACTTAAGGCACTACGAAAAGATATAGAATATTACACTAGTTTACTATGATATTACAACCGGATAAGAGCAGACAAACAGAGAGGGCATGGGACCGTCTTTATAACCGCCTGGAGAGGGACGGGCTGCTCAGCGAGGTAAATGAGAAAAAGCAAAAAACCGGGTTTAACCCCGGGTTGGTTTTGAGGTTTGCGGCATCTTTGATAATTATCACTGGTGCAACCATATATTTGTACATAGGAGTTTTTGACTCCAACCGGCAGATGCTTTCTCTGCACAATCCTGACACCAGTTCGACATATGTAAAAACACTGGCAGATGGGTCCGTGGTTTATCTTTCAGGTAACTCGACCCTTTCGTATCCGGATGAATTCAAAAAAGAGAGCCGTGAAGTATTCCTCAACGGCGAAGCCTATTTTGAAATAAGTAAGGTTAATAAATCAGGGTTCAAAATTGAAACTGACTTAGCTAATATAGAGGTACTTGGTACATCCTTTAATGTAAAGAGCAACCAAGAGAATGTCTCATCAATTTCAGTCAACACAGGAGAGGTAAGGGTTACTCATAAAAACGGAGGACAAAGTTACAATGCTGTGGCCGGAGAGACTATTATAATCAATCCTGAAAGACTTGAAAAAATACTCACGGAAGATTTTGAAATGTTTATAGCATACTCACGCAGAATGCATTTCAAGGACGAGCCGCTGCAAAATGTAGTTGATGTCTTAAACAGAAATATCGACAGCCTCAAATTTGAAATTTCTTCTGGCATTGAGCAAAGAGCAATAACTGCCACATTCTCGAAAGATTCCCCGGATTCAGTTGCAGAACTGATTTCATTGGCTCTCAATTTAAGGTATTTAAAAGAGGGCAATAAAATAACAATCTACGAATCACTCTGACATTAATGTCCCGTGAAACCGATTCTGAAACATATTGCATACACAATGATGCTGCTCATTATAAAGAGCAGCATTGTTCATGCAGAGAATTTTCAGACACATGAAGAGAATTTTCAGACCACAGACATTAAGGTAAAATTATCAAGAGCAAGGGGTACTATATATAATCTGTTAAATTCAATCTCTGAGCAAACAGGTTATATGTTCATTTATGACAGCAGGCTTTTTGATAATGACAAAGTTGTAAGAATTCCTTCCGGAGAGTATCAGCTCGATAAAGCAGTGCAAATTATTACCGGAGATACCCGTTTGGAGACACAATTAATTGGCAGTCACATACTAATCTCTTTGCCTGTTGTAACAGAGATCCCTCTCTTAAGAGATACAATAATCACGGACAGTGAACTATCCAACCCTTATTTTACAATGGAGGGAACTATCAAAGACCGAATTACCGGAGAGGCTGTACCTTACGCAACAATTTCATTATCGGGATTAAACCTTGGAACCGTTTCAAATCTGGACGGCAACTTCAAATTTATTTTACCTGACACTCTCAAAGAGTCAAACATAAAAATTTCACACTTGGGCTATGTCACAAGAGAGCTATCTGCAGAACTGCTCAACACAAGAAGAGTCACATTACTACTGGATCAGAAATTAATCCCTTTGCAGGAGGTTGTAATACGAGTTGTTGACCCGGTAAGAACTATAAGAGAGGCAATGCAAAAAAGGGAGACAAACTACTCAACTGCTCCTGTGAACCACACCTCCTTCTATAGAGAGGGTGTAGAGTACAAAGAGAATCTGAGCCATACAGAGGCAGTATTTAAAGTATATAAAACGGGCTATCAAAGCAGCATCTCAAGCGAGCAGGTCAAACTACTTAAAATGAGAAAATTTACTAATCTTGATGCTAAAGACACCCTTGTTGCAAAAATTAAATCAAGTGTCTATTCATCACTTTTATTAGATGTTATTAAAAATCCACCCGATTTTCTCTCACCTGAAACATTTGGTTTATATAACTACTCACACACCGACATTACCGTTATTGATGAGAGGCGTGTGCTTGTAATTTCGTTCAGCCAAAAAGAGCATATAACTGAACCACTGTATGAGGGTGAAATTTTTATTGATGCCGCTACAATGGCAATTGTCAGGGCAAATTTCAGAATAAACCCCGCCTATGTGAACAAAACATCAGAGATTTTCGTTCTTAAGAGAGGCAAAAATGTAGAGATTGTCCCAAAGAGTATTGAATACATGGTCTCTTTCAAGCCATTTAATGACACATATTATGTTCAGCACATAAGAGGTGATCTTAATTTCAGGGTAAGAAGGGCAAAACGGCTGTTCAGTTCTGAAATGCATGCATGGTTTGAGATGGTTAATTGTGAAACAATAACAGAAAATGTAACACAAATACCTCGTAGCGAAAGATTGCCCGTAAGGGATATATTGTTTGAAGCCAGTTATGTGTACGACGAGGATTTCTGGGGCAACTTCAATTCAATACTGCCTGAAAATGAGATTACTCAAATAATTAAAAAGTATAACTTCAATAATTCCACTACTCCGAATGATATACAATCTGCAGGACAAATTACCAGGTAAAAGTGCACATTTAATTATGGCTCCTGATCACAGAGTTAACTCTCTGACTCTGGAGAAAGTCCCCCCTGCAAATGCAATAAAATCTGCAGTTCTTGTCCTTCTTGTACCCTCAAATGATGAATGGGAGGTAGTCCTTATAAAACGAAATTTCTATAACGGAATTCACTCCGGGCAGGTATCTTTTCCCGGAGGAAAATGTGATCCGGACGATATTGACATCACCTATACTGCCTGCAGAGAGGCCTTTGAAGAGTTGGGCATAAAGAGGGAAGAGATTAAAATTATTGGCCAACTATCCAGGTTATATGTACCACCAAGCAATTATATAATATATCCCATTCTTGCAATAAGCTTAAAAAGAAGCGAATATAACCCCGACCCCAGAGAGGTTGCAGGATATATTCACGCCCCTTTAAGTTGTTTCAATCCCTCTTTGATTATACGAAGCAGAGTTCAGGCAGGGCCTGATCAGTGGATTGAGGCTCCCTCTTATGTTGTTGATAATCACGTTATCTGGGGAGCCACCGCAATGATAATTGCAGAGCTCTACCAGGTTGCAGCTGCAGAGGCAAGCACATCCTTTATCAAGCCGTACAGTTCATCATCGAATCCCGAAATATAGGATCTTGAATTACATAAAATTACGGCACTATATTCAGGGCCCATAACCCATATTGTAGCTGTACCTGCAAGATTACCTCCGTGGTACCACGAATTGGGGTAATAGGTGTGATTCATTCTCCATCCAAGAGCATATCTGTTGTATGCAGCAGATGGAGTTAACATAAGAGACCTTGTTGCCGGAGATATAATATCAGGTATTGTTGTCTTCCCGTCAATATGGAATATTAGTTTAAGCATCTCTTCGGTTGAGGCAATCACCCCTCCCGCTGCGGCAATAACAGGCATCTCATTACCGTAACCGTTGGTTCCGTCCTGAGAGTAGTAAACAACCTCGTTAGCTCTTTTTTGTGAACGGTCTCCCCCTACATGAACCTCTGTAATTCCAGCCTGAGCCATTACCTCTTTAAGAAATACCTCGTAATCTTTACCACTAAGCTTTTCAATAACCTTACCCAGAATACCAAAGCCCATATTAAAATATGAATATGTGGTGCCAGGTGTCGTCTGATTTGAGGTAAGCACATAACTTATTCTCTGATCCAGAGTCTGCCCTTTGAAACTTGAAGTAAACATCGGATCGGGATTACTTGTCCATCCGCTATTATGTTCCAACAGATTTCTCACTGTTACTGTTGCTGCCCTGTCTGAAACAATTGGAAATTCAGCTGCAAGAATACCTCCATTTCCAAAAACCCTGTCCTCAACAGTGAGTTTACCCTGCTCAAGCAGCTTCATAATGCACATAGTGGTAAACTGTTTTGATACGCTTGCAAGACGGAAAAGATGGTTGGGTTTTGTTCTGACTCCCTCTTCAACAATTGCAAAACCAAGACCGGTCTTGTAAACAATCTGCTCACCTTTTGAAACTGCTACAGACATTCCCGGTATTGAATATTTGGTCATAAAACTGTAAACCATAAGGTCAAGGCTTCTTCTTCCCGGTTGTACCAGAAGTTTATACTCCTTGGTTCTGCCCGACTCAGAGGTCACGATAACTTTAGCAGTGTTAGTAAAGTCATAGCTTCCGGGAGTTGCAGGAACTAAAGTACCGTTTATATGAACGGTTGTTTTTGGAGAAGCAGTAATTGTGGGTTTAAGCGATGTAAGATTTGCCCCTTCGGGAACTGTAATGTAAAATGTAGTTCCTGCTATGTGGGGAACACAATCTTCGGTAAAATTTGCATTATCCGAGCGTTTAAAGGTAAATCCTGTAAGATCATTATAATCAGATTTACCAGGTACAATAATAATCTCCTCTTTTGAACATGAGATTACATAAAGAGACAAAAAGGCTATTGTCAGAACTCTGAGAAGTGAGCCGCTAAAGGTATTTTTATTCATAGATTAATTCTCACTCATCTCTCTCTCTACATCATCAGCTGTAATTGGCAATCTTTTTGCACCAAGCAGACGACAACCTTTTTCTGTAACCAGAATATCGTCTTCAAGACGAATTCCGCCAAACTGATAATAATCAGCGAGTTTATCAAAATTGATAAAGCTACTGTTAGTTTTTTCGCTCTTCCACTTTTCAATAAGAGCAGGAATAAAGTAACAACCCGGTTCAACTGTTATGACATGACCCGGCTTTAACTCTTTACCCATCCTTAAAGATCTTAGTCCAAACTGAGTTGCTCTGATATGAACATTGTCATATCCAACATAATTTTCACCAAGGTCCTCCATATCATGAACATCAAGCCCCATTTGGTGACCCAATCCGTGAGGCATAAACAGGGCGTGTGCTCCGGCAGCCACAGCTTCGTCGGCATTACCCTTCATTATTCCAAGGTTAATAAGGCCCTGTGCAAGAATTTTTCCTGCCGCTAAGTGAACCTCTCTGTAGGTAATTCCCGGCCTTATCATATCAATTGCCATATTATTGGCAGTAGAGACTATAGTGTAAATGTCTCTCTGAATTGATGTGAATTTGCCACCTGAAGGTAGAGTTCTTGTAAAGTCGGAGGCATAGTGCATGTTTGTTTCGGCACCGGCGTCAATCACAAGAAGTCTTCCGTCAGTAAGTATCTGATGGTGGCTGTGGTTATGCAGAGTCTCTCCGTTTTGTGATAAGATAATAGGAAAAGATGGCATTGTACCGTTTGAAATAGATATACCCTCCATTATCCCTACCAACTCCTGCTCCACAAGGCCTGTTTTCACCATCTTCATGGCTGTGTAGTGCATCACATATCCTATGTCTGCAGCTTTGTCCATCTCGGCTATCTCAACAGATTCCTTTATCTCACGAAGTGCAACAACTCCTTTAATAAATTCCTCTGAAGCACCCTGTTTTAAGTCCGAAAAAGAGACGCCAAGCATCTTATTAAGCAATATCTTAGTAGTATCCCTGTATGGGGGAAGGTAATGAATCTTTCTGCCCCCGGCTTTTATTTTTGCGATATAAGCTTCCAACTGATCAAAAGGAAGAACCTTCTTCACCCCAACTCCTGCAGCTTTATCTGCCATTGCCGGTTGAGGGCCCATCCAGATAATATCATCTATGCTCACGTCGTTTCCAAAGATAATCTCCTCCCCGCTCTCTGCGTCAATAACAGCAGCCAGATCCGGTTGGTCAAGCCCGAAAAAATAGAGAAACGAAGAGTCCTGCCTGAATCTGTAAGTGTTGGAAGGATAGTTCATCCCCAGCTCTGAATTGCCCGTAAATAGTAAAATTCCCGATTTTATTCCTGAAACCAGCTTTGACCTCCGGTTTGCATATACCTCTTTTGAAAACATAATTTTAAGTTTAATAATGACATTAACAAAGATACAATTTTATTGATTTATTATGTAAAAAAGGGCTACCCTCACGGGCAACCCTTTAGCAAACCAATTATTAGAACTTAGTTATTATTGCATATCCCACCAAACAGGCACGCTCCAGATGTCAACATCAAATGCTTTTGGATTTGATGCCTCAAGTTGTGCTCTGTTGTAGTTCATTTCGTGAGAAATACTCATAATCCTTCTGAACCAGTAGTTGTCCTCGCTCTTTGATGTACCTGTAAGCTTGGTAGCTGCTGTTGCACCAAACTCAAACGGTCTGTCAAAATCAGGATATACAACACCAAAGTTTCCAATATTACCTGCAGAGTAGTTGAATCTTCTCATATCATTCCATGTTTGCTGAGTAAGTGTCATGGCGATATATTTCTGCTGCATAATCTTGGCCATTGTAAGTTGAGCTGTTGTTTGAGCTACTGCTGCACTTGCAAGGAAGTTATCAATAGATGCTGTACTCATTGGGGTTTTGGTTGGGTTTTCACCAATGCCGTATTGAGTCAGTTTAGTGTTCATAAGCTCCATGTGAGCTCTTATACCCGCTTTGTAGGCTATTAAAGCATTAGGAAGATCTCCCTGACGGAATAAAACCTCAGCTTTAATGAACATCATCTCGTGATATGTCATAACATAAGTTGGAGACTCCGGTCTTGTAAAGAATGTTCCAGTGCTAAGAATTGTTCCATCTGTTGCTTTCCATAAGCTTTCCGATGTTGTTGCACCTGTCATTGCACAAAGTGATCTAACACCAACATAAATAGTATCTCCATGTCTCAACGGATTTGTTGAGTTAATGAAATACTTTTTGGTAGTAGTATTGAAAGACATAAGCAGAGGTCCGCCGTTAAGACGGATGTTGCTCTTATGTACATCAACACCCTTTGTTCTTATGAAGCCTTTTTCAAATTTATTCTCGGCTGCATTCCATACAAAATGGCTCTGACGGGAAGGAAGAATCTTTGAAGCCCTAGGGTCTTCAACGCCGCTACCACCTGTAAATGTATTGTCAAGAAGGTCTGTGTAGAACTTTGTGAAACGGTTACCATCACTCCATGCTGTTGTATTAAACAGATAAGATGTTCTTAAAGGGTCTCCGAT
Source organism: Bacteroidetes bacterium HGW-Bacteroidetes-7 (assembly GCA_002842465.1). Classification (GTDB taxonomy): domain Bacteria; phylum Bacteroidota; class Bacteroidia; order Bacteroidales; family UBA932; genus Bact-08. The sequence goes on along the minus strand of PHDA01000017.1, from coordinate 11,852 downwards.
AAGAACGTCACCGGTCATGTCGGTAAGGTCATTCACATGGTTAATAACTGAACTCTCTGAATTATTTGAAGGTCCTTTTGAAATAGCATCAAGAATAGCAGTCGGGCTGTAGATTGACTTCTTCGAAAGGTTGTTCAGCCAACGTGCTTTCAAACCCCAAATCATCTTAATCCACTTCTGAGCATCACCGTTATTCCAGCTGTCACCTCTTGACAGTGGAGTTGCCGTAGATGGCTGAGCTCTTTGGAAGTAAGTAAGAGCCATATCAAGATCTGCCATACATCCTTCAAAAATGGTCTTACCATCATCAAATTTTGGAGTCAGGCTTGATCCTAAAGCCTCAGTATAAGGCATCTCTCCGTACCAGTCAAGCATCAACATAAAGCCCATTGCTTTCAAAGTATAGGCTGCTCCAATGTAGTGCCATGCCTCCTCTTTCTCTGCAGACTCAATAAGGTCTTTCAGGTTACATGCAGCACCCACAAACCATTGCTGGTAAGGTGTAGTAGAAGAAGCTTGAGCAGGATTCCAGGCGGCCAAAAGACCGTTACCTGTTGTGGTTGAGTTGGCTGTCAATGCTCCGGTTATAAAGCCTGCGCGAACACTTGCAGAGCCGTAAGCATACTGGTAGTGGTGCTGGATCCAAGGTAGTCTTGCATCCACAGAGGCAACCAGGTTGGTTGGCGCGTTAGGGTTGACATTTATGTCAAGCCACTTGTTACAAGAACTTAAGCTTAATGCCAATAAAGAAATTAAACCAAGTTTAAATATATTTTTCATAATAGTATTCATTTATAATATTTAACCCTTAGAATGTTAAGTTTAACCCAAGAGATACTCCGGCAGTTGCAGGAACACCTGCATAGTCAATACCTGCAGAGCTTGATCCGATAACACCCGATCCGGCAACGCCTGTTTCAGGGTCCATACCTTTATAGTTGGTAAGCAGCCAAAGATTAGTTCCTTGTAAAGTAACCGACAGACCTTTAATAAAGTTCTGTTTTTTAAGAACATCTTGTGGAACATTGTAATTTACATATACAGAGCGCAGACGTAACCAGTTTGTCTTGGTTATGTAGTTTGCTGTTTCAAGCGGGAAGTGTGTTGCCCAGTATCTTCTGATAAGGTCTGCACCATACTGCTGAACACCACTGATTGTGTAACTCTGATTCGCCTGGTAAGTAACAGTTTTTGGCTCCAATTCCTTAGATGTAGGGTTAAGTGAAACTCCGTTTAAAGTAAGAGATTCTCTGTCCATCGATCTTTGGCTCATACCCATCATAGTCATGTAATAGTCTGTACCGTTAAAGATATCGCCACCTACTCTTACATCAAGTAAAAATGAAAGGTTGAAATTTTTATATGTAAAACTGTTGTTGATACCGCCTGTGAAAGATGGCTCCCTGTTTCCTACATATTTTGTAGTTAGGTTATCGCTAAGTGGCATACCTGTATTCCAGTCTAGGATTACATTACCATCATCATCTCTTCTCCAGGTTGAACCTGAAATACCAAAGAATTTACCATTGTTGAACGATGCTGCCTTTGCATTACCATATTGTACATCTGTTACATAAAGCACATCCTGTCCAGTAAGAAGGTTAGAAACTGTACCTCTGTTACCTGAAAGGTTAACAGTTACGTCCCATGTAAAGTCTCTTGTCTGAACCGGAATTGCGTTTAAAGAGAGCTCCAGACCTTTATTCATTACGCTTCCGACATTTACAGAAAGAAGGATATAACCTGTTGATTGTCCAAGACGTGGAGTTGTAATTTGGTTCTTACTTTCTGTCTGATAGTATGTAAGGTCAAAGCCAAATCTTCCGTTTAGGAATCTTGCTTCAAGACCTGCCTCTATTGACTCGGTAATTTCAGGCATCAAATAAGGGTTACCACGTGTCCAGCTGTTACCTACACCTGTTCCGGCCAGGAACATTCTAGGAGCCCAAAGGGTTGTACTGGTTGCATATGGGTCAGTATCCTTACCAACGCGTGCCCAAGAACCTCTTATCTTACCAAAAGATAGGATATTGTTTTTTGGAAGCAGTTCCGAAAATACCAAGCTACCACCTACAGATGGATAGAAATATGAACGGTTATCTACAGGAAGTGTAGATGTCCAGTCATTTCTGCCTGTTACAGTAAGGTAAGCTATGCTTTTGTAAGCAGCTCTGAATTCACCGAATACACCCATTAGTCTCTTTTCAGACAATGTGCTCTGCATGAATTTGTCAGCGTTGTTAATGTTACCGAAGCTGTAGAATCCTGGAGTTATGAAGTTATAACCGTGCATACCGTCATTCTTCATAGTGGTCTCCTCAATTGACTGACCAAGAAGAAGATTAAGGTCAAAATCAGCAATCTTCTTATTGAATGTAAGCATTAGATTAGAAGAGAGATATTGATAATCAATTGTTGAATTGCTCAATCTACCCTTCTGGTAAGTCTCTCTTACTGCACTGTTGGGAGCAATAAATGTATAGTCAAATTTGTTATATGTATCAATACCTGCTCTGTAAACAACATCAAACCAATCAGTCACTTTCAGGTTTGCATTGATCGAACCTGTCAAACGTTTTGTGATGTCATACATTTTATTCTTGTTTACAATCCAGTATGGGTTTTCAACATCGTCAGCAAGCGGCTGAAGTCCTTCGAACATACGATATTTTGTTCCATCAGGGTTCAGATACTTTTTCATATCATCACTTCTTGACCATCCGTAAACAGCAGTCATGGCTCCATTACCACCACCGCCCCAAAGGCCTGAACTGGTGAGAGTCTTGTCAGTTGTTGCCTGAGAATAAGCAACGTTTGCGCCTACGCTTAGTTTACCAAACTTTTGTTCACCATTAAAACGGAAAGTAGATTTGTTGAATCCGGTTTCAGGAATAATACCTTCCTGATCATAATTTGAGGCAGACAAGAAGAAAGAGCCATTCTTTGAGCCACCTGAGATATTCACGCTGTTGTCATAAACGGTTCCATTTCTGAAGAAATCTGCAATGTTATCATACATTTGATCTCCTGCTGCAAATTTATCACCCCATGACTGAGTAGTAAAGTCTGTGAAGATTCCTGCCTGATTGTACATACCTCTTTTGTAAAGATTTTGTTGTTCAGGAAGATTAGTAACCCAGCTTGTAGATAGTTTTGAGCTGAAATTCACCTTCATTGAACCCTCTTGTCCTTTTTTGGTAGTAATTACAATAACCCCGGTTGCAGCTCTTGAGCCATAAAGTGCAGTTGCAGCAGGACCTTTAAGAACTGACATGTTCTCAATATCCTCCGGGTTAATGTCCATGATACGGTTACTGTTAGTAGTGCCACCTCTTGTTGCACCGTCAAAACCGCTGTTTCCTCCAATTGGAGTAGAGTTGTCATAGATAATTCCGTCAACTACAAACAATGGCTGGTTATCTCTTTCAAGAGAGGTACCACCACGAATAATAATCTGAGCTCCTGCACCCGCAGATCCACTGGTCTGAGTAACATTTACACCTGCGATTTTACCCGATAATGAGTTAAGAACGTTTGAAGTTTTATTTTTGAGAATTTCATCGCTTTTGATATCCTGAACAGCATATCCAAGTGCTTTTCTCTCTTTTCTGATACCCAACGCAGTTACTACTACATCATCCAAAAGAAGGGCATCCTCCTCCATCACAACATTAATTGTAGCTCTGTTGTTTACCGGAATTCTTTGAGTTTGCATTCCAATAGCTGAGAAAACAAGGGTTGCATCACCGGGAACGCTGATGGTATAAGTACCATCAAGCTCGGTTGCAACTCCGGTTCTGGTACCTTCTAGCATAACCGATACTCCTATAGAAGGGAGATTGGCTTTGTCGGTAACTTTTCCGGAAACCCTGATGTTCTGAGCCAAAAGAGTTCCGGATAACAGAACCATGGCCAATACCGAAAGTGCAAAGCGCATACACTTTTCGGCTAGTTTGTTTGAAACATACATAAATTAAATTTTTAGGTTAACGATTGAATTTTATAAAAATTGGTTTGATTTATTACAATTTAAAACTTTTATTAAATTTAATGTTATAATTTTAAGGAGATGCCGAGCTTTTTCACACAAACACTTAGATAATCTCAAGCTATAGCTCAGTTTTATGAGATGTAAAATTAAAATATTTTTTTTAATTTACATACATAAATTTCATTCTTTATCATTATTTGCTATCATATTTACACTATAAAACGCCATTTGTTTTAAATGATTAAGCAAACGATTGAGCGGATAGCTGCAGTACTTATAATTACAAACATTTTCATTCCAATTCGTAATCTGGCGCTTTGTTTTTAAGTAGCTTTATATCAACTTATCAACCTTAAATCTGCATAATTAATGGTTACATTTTCTCCATGCAAAAAAAATGGCTGCACCGTTTATGGGATGCAGCCATGGTAATGCAATAGCTTAAATAATTACACTCTCTTTGAATTCAGCAAAAGAGAAACATTCGTCATTGGAAGAATTACCAGCCAGGGGTCTGAGTAAGTGTATATCCTTTGTCAATATACTGGCTGATCTGCTGGTTGCCTACCGGAGCCAGATAAACCCTGTCTGTAAACGGATCCCTGTTTGACACGGTCACGGGCATATAGTAACCCACCATCTGAGCAGCATTTGTACCATTATATGTTACAACAGTACCGTCAGCTTTTCTTACTTTAAGAATGTTCACTTTTGACGCAACCAACCATTGAGGAAATTCTACCGGGAAGTTAACCCATGGCCCAACAAGCAAGTCGGGATTAACAGCTGCATTCATATAGTTAATTTTCTTCCAGCGTTTGATATCCATCAACCTTGTATGTTCGAATACAAATTCCATCCGGCGTTCACGGCGTATCTCCCAGATAAGAGCAGGCACATCGGGATCACGGTCAGGGTCGTTTGGTAAGCTTGACAACTGTAAAGATGCTGTTTTTACTATACCCTTGCCAATCGCAGTTGCATCAAGAGGACGGTTACGGATTGCGTTGATTGATGAATTAATGTCCGTTTGTGTTACAGCAGCTCCTCCTATTGTTGCAAGCTCGGCCTTTGCCTCAATCCAGTTTAGTACTACCTCTGCAAGACGCATCACAGGAGCATCGTTTGTATTAGTGTTTGAACCATACATAGCAGGATAAGCCCCTCCTTTGTAAGTAGGACCAACACGGTCAATAAACTTAGTGGCGTAAAGCAATGTAGCTGCCTCCTGTAAAGGTTTGTCTACAAATGTTGCTTCAAAACGAGAGTCTCTGGTCTTGATGAGATTTGGAATATCAAGCACAGCTGCATTTTGGACGGCAGATTGCTGATATACCTTACCGTCACTACAGATAAAAGATTTAATCAACCAAAGGTTTGCAGATTGTGGTTGACTCTCTGTAGAATTTGAGTACGAGGCAATGTGGTGGCGAATAGCCAGGGCATCATCATAGCGTCTGAACATCAGCACCTCTTTGTTCCCCGCCAAATTTTGTGATCCAAACAGGGAGCGGAAGTCACTGGTAAAGGTGTAACGGTTTGATTGCATTACAATATTTGCAGCGGTTACTGCCAACTGCAAATATTTTGTAGCAAGAGTGTTGTTGTTCTCATGATACTTCTGCCATGTTCCTTCAAACAGCATAAATCTTGAAATGAAGCCGGCGGCAATGTACCTGTTAAGATACTGATCACTTCCATCAACAAGTCTCATGTTTGCAAGAACATAAACAAAGTCATCATAAACCTTGTCCATTACAAACTCCCGGCTGTCTCTGTCTTTGTAGAGTATATCCAATTCCCCATCCCCAACAACCTTGTCGTAATACTGAATATCTCCAAATACACTTACTAGACGGCTGTATTCATAACCTCTGAAGAATCGTGCTACGGCACTCCAGTGCTGATATGCCTCTGCTGTGAGATATTTGTCCTTCATAGCGTCAATTCTTTCAAGGTACAGATTTGACTTCCTCACCCAGGCAAAGCACCAGGTGGGTCCAGCATAGGTTGATAACCAGCCCGCCGCCTCACTTACAGAGGCTCTGGATGCCGGAGCCTGTGTCTCAAACCCAGCCTGTTTACCTGTAGAGGTAAAGTCATCCGAGAAGTTATAACCTCTTAACGGTGTGTAATCCACTCCCCAGGCAGAACTGTACCCGGTGAAATAGTTATTGTAAAAGCCGTTTGCAAACAACTTCACGTTGTTTTCATTGGTCCAAAAGTTTCCGTCATTCATGGTTGTTAACGAAGGTCTATCCAGAAAATCGCTACAACCTGCAAGAACGATTGTGACTACAGCTAATAGTATAATTTTAATCCTTTTCATAATCATTCAATTTAGAAGTTAATCTGTAAACCAACAGACGCACTCTTGAAGGTAGGAACTCCTGTTCCTGTACGCCCCGCGTTGTAGTTAGATGTGTTCCACATAGAGTATCCACTTATCTCTTCGGCATCGATTGGAAGAGTACCCAGGTGATCAAGTGTAAAGAAGTTTTCAAGAGCGGCATATACCCTCAGACGCTTAATATCAACTTTTTTAAGAAGTTTAGGTGGGATAGAGTATCCAAACGTAATATTCTTAATCCTCATATAGGCCATGTTAAGAAGATATTTCGACTGAACCTGCATATTGAGGGTAGTGCTGCTACCATTCTGATTGTATGGTCTTGGGTAGTAAGCATCCGTCCTGTCTTCTCTCCAGAAGTTTCCTGCCATTGCCTGAGGCATTGCACCGTTGGATGAGTTATAACCGGCAATTGCCTGGAATCCATCACCCCAAATCTCGCGCTTACCTATACCCTGAATGAAAACAGAGAAGTCGAACCCTTTGTAATCTGCTCCAGCGCGTAAGCTGTACTCATGACGAGGAGTTGAGTTTCCGATAACCTCAAGGTCACCATAATCGGGGTTACCATCGGGATTCACCAAAAGTCTGTTACCCGGAGTTATCACGCCGTCACCGTTAAGATCCTTAAACTTAACATCACCCGGGCCAAACCTGAAGTTACCCGATTGTAAACGACCCTGTGTGGCAGCGTTTGGATCCTTAAGTTTATTTACCTGAAATCCGTCAGAAGAAGTAATAAGAATCAGATTACCTGATGCATCTGTTTCAAAATCAGACCACTGATACAATCTATCGGTCTGGTAGCCCCATATCTCTCCATACTTTTTACCAACATACCAGGAGTCGATACTTTGAGTTGATCCATATTTGGTAATTGTGGTGATTGCATCCGCATAGGTTGCAACGATGTTTATACCAAGGCCGTTCTTGAAGCGTTTGTTATAATCTAATTGAACTTCCACACCGTTTGTCCTTAACGAACCAAAGTTACCCTGGGGTGCACCTGTCCCGTATGTAGTTGGCATCCCCTCCAGAGGAACAAGCATATTCTCTGTATCTCTTCTGAACCATTCAACTGTTAGGCCTAAGGTACTTTTGAAAAACCTTCCGTCAAGACCCAGGTTGAAAGTAGTGATATCCTGCCATGTAATGTCTGTCGAAACAGATGCAGGTGTGCCAAATTGATAGAGTCTTGAAGTGCCTATTATATACGAACTTTGTGATCCTCCCATTGTTGGTATATAGAGTGAGTTAGAAACTGATTGGTCGCCAATTGTTCCCCACGAAGCTCGCACTTTTAGTGCACTAACCACCGGCTTCGACCATTCCATCCAGCTCTCTTCATTTATCCGCCAACCGGCAGAGAAAGAAGGGAACCAGCGCCATTTAAGATCTTCGGGGAATTTTGATGTTCCGTCATACCTTAGGTTTGCCTCCACAAGGTACCGATCTTTGTAGTTGTAGTTAACACGACCAAAAAAACCAAGCTGTGACTCCCAGTTTGCACTACCACCAGTGGTTTGTGTCCCTGTGGCAAGATTGAACTGCGGATTGGTGATGTCAATCAGCTGTGTAGTCTGAGACCAGTTACTTGCCCATTGATAATCAACCTTGTTAATACCAACCAAAAAGCTCATCATGTGATTATTATCAATATTGACATCGTAAGCACTTTTGAGGTTTATTGTATTCCACTGGTTATTCTGGGACAGACGGTAAATATGATCCGGATTAGAGCCGGGAGATGTATAGTTCCAGTTATTTAACCTGAATGCTGCCATAGCACCCGGAGTTGTGGAAGGAACAGCCACTCCTGCATCATTGACATATATCCGGCTTCCGTTACTGTCAAATTTTGGCAAAGCAGCAGCCCAGGTATCTCCGGCGGTAAAGCTGGTACCAGGTGTATGGTTTATATACTCCTGATTTGCGTGTGTGTAATCCAGTGTAATTTTTAGATCTTTTACCGGGCTTAGTGTAATACCTCCGTTTAAGCTTGTATAGTTGGTTTCCATAGATGCAGTATTTGCAAACTCCATCTCATATTTTGGGCTCCTTAACGGGTACCCGTCCTCGGTTGTCATAGGATATTGTGGGCCCCAGCGGTAGATGTAAAGCCATGGGTCGGCAGTTGTGGAACTGGTTGCATAGGCATACCTTTTTGCCCTCTTTGAATACATTGCTCCTGCGTAAACCCTCATCCATTTATTCACATCAGTTCCTACTCTTATTGAGCCGTTATAACGCTTGAAGTCGTCAATCTTGGATGGTTTTATTATACCTGTCTGTTCCAGATAACCAACGCCAATGTTATAATCGGTCTTTCCACTTTTGCCGTTAACAGAAAGATTGTGAGTCTGTGTAGGTGTCCACTCTTTAATCATATAGTGGTAAGGGTCGTAAGTTCTCAAACCAATTTTGTAGTTATTGGCATCCACATACCAGTCACGGCCATAAACCCAAGGGTCATCCGGATGAACTTTTTGTGACCAATTCTGCTGCCAAAGTTTGGCTCTTTCATACCCCTCTCTGGTCACCATCCAGAATGCTCCGGAAACAGTTGCGTTTACTCTCTCCATTGCATGAAGAGTGTACTCCAGTGCATCCAACTGACCCATCTCCATCTTTTTGGAGATGTTCTGGAATGATATATTGCCAGAATAGCTAACATTAACGCTCTCTGTTCTTGCTCCTTTTTTTGTTGTAATAAGCACAACACCAAAGGCAGCTTTTGCACCATAGATTGATGCTGAGGCAGCATCCTTAAGAATTGATATCGACTCAATATCGTCTGGATTGAGCATCTGAATCGATGGAATCTCAACGTTATCCATTAAGATAAGAGGAGAAGAGCCCCCTTGCATGGATCCAAACTGACCCCGTATTCTGATAATTGGGTCTGACCCAATTTCTCCACTCGGGATCTGTATGTTAAGACCTGGTGTAGAACCCTGAAGGCCTCTGCCGACGTCTGCAATCGGACGTGCTTCCAGAAGCTTCGTATCTACGGTTGCAACAGCACCTGTCAGATTAGCTCTGGTTTGAGTACCGTAGCCTACAACAACAAGCTCATCGAGGAGTACTGCATCTTCGATCATGATTATGTTGATTAAGCTTCGGTTATTAACCGGTATTCTCTGAGCCTCCATACCAATGGCAGAAAATACCAAAGTAGCGTTACCGGGTGCATTGATGGCATAAGAGCCTTGCAAGTCAGTTGCGACTCCGGTTCTTGTGCCGTCAACCATAACAGATACACCAATAAGGGGTAGATTAGCTCTGTCTGTTACTTTTCCGGTAATCCTTATGTTCTGAGCTGCTAATGTTCCGCATAACATGATAACAGCAATTGCCGACAGTGCGAAACGAACGCACCGACAAGCCGGTTTTTTTGAAACATACATAGATTTTAAATTTAGGTTAACGATTTTTACTAAAAGGTGCTTTTATATATTAAAATTTACCTTATGCGCGCTAAACAAATTTATCCAAGGGGCTTCAAAAACATTTAAAATATGCTAGTTATAGTAACTCTAAACTCAGTGTAAATATAAATTAAAATTTGACATCTCAAACAGAAATGTATAAATTTTAGCTCCTAGTTAACAGGGCAATACGAATTACTGTTTTAGAAAAACTGCCTAATTAATAATAAATCAAAACATTCGACAAGGATTTTTTCCAAATAAAAAAAGAGCACGCATCAGCGATGCATGCTCTCTTACTTTTATATTTAAACTGCTCTAGTTAACGGTGTCCCATCCGGGGTTTTGGGCCAGGACAAAACCTAAGTCACTATATAATTTGATCTGATCAAGTGGAATAGCGTTAAGATATTGCCTTTCATAATATGAGTTGCCAGATTGCCAGTCTCTTCTCATGTTTGCATCATGTAAATTATAAATGAATCCTTTATTTAAATCGCCCACCGTTGGGTAAAAGATTTTTACCGCTGCAAGAATTCTTGTTTTTGTTGAGGCATTGAAAACACTTAAATCTATATAAGCACCACGTCCTAAGGTTGTAGGGCCGTTTGTTTCAATGGTTTTTAAGTACTGATACTTTTTCCATCTCTTGAGGTCTCTTTTTCTAAAACCTTCAAACATTAACTCCACAGCTCTCTCTCTTCTTATCTCCCAAATAAGCTGTGATACAGATGGGTCTCTGTCAGGGTCGTTAATCTCTACACCATTAGCAAATACTTTATCACCAACAATTGTCATAGGAGGTAATTTTGGAAGAAAACTACCTTGATTATTCTTTTTGATTGAGCGGTTTCTCAGTTTGTTAATGCTTTTGTCTGCATCTGCCTGGGTAAATTGTCCAAGTTCTGCCGATGCTTCTGCATAATTGAGTAGCACTTCACCAAAACGAATAACCGGTGCATCTGTAACATTTGTTGATCCCTGATAAATAAGATCTGCTAAGTTCGCTCCATATGTCAGAAATTTCCAGGAGGCGATTCCTGTGGTTGAATATGCATTATGTGCTCCTTGGATTCTCACTGTATCTACAAGTGTTGCTGCCATACGAGGGTCTCTGTTTGCATATTGCGCAGGGTAGAATCTAAGACCATTGTCAGAAGCGTAGTTATAAACAGGAGATTGCTTGATTGGAAGTCCGTCTGCTGAGAGGTAGGTCTCTACCATTTTTAATGTAGTACCTGTTTGTGGCTCGTTATTATTGTATGATAGCAAGGCGTGTGTAGCTTTTGCTGTCTCATATTGCCTGAAGAAAATTACCTCTTTGTTGCCCAACAGGTCTGCAGATGAAAATAAGGCACGATAATCATCAGCTACCAGGTATTTACCTGAAGTAATAAGCTGATCAGCTGCCCATTTTGCCTTCTCGAGCATGGTTGTGGAAACAGCCTGGTCAATATTGTGGTATTTGAGATATGTACCAAAATAAAGAAGGTGTCTTGACATAAATGCTAAAACAACATCTCTGTTTACCTGAAAGGCGCCGTCGTTAACTCGTACATTTTGAGCAGCATATTGGAAATCTTCCATAATCTTGGTTGCTACAAATGCTATTGAATCCCTTTCCTTAAAGCTGATTTCAACCTCGGATGGAAGAACCTCTTTATCAAACCATGGTACATCTCCAAATGCTATTGCAAGGTCAGAATATTCCATAGCTCTGAAAAACCGGCCTATGCCTCTCCAGTGGTTTTTAGCCTCTTCTGTTCCAGGCATTTTATCAACTCTGTCTATCATCAGATTATGTCTTCTTACATATGTAAAAGACCATCCATTACCCGATGTTGCGGTATTCTGTGTCCAGATGGCACTTGAGCTATACTCATCGCTCCAGGCACCTCCGGTAAAATAGTTTCCCCAGGCAAAGCCGCTGCCGTAGCCCGTGAAATAGGCCGTGTAGTTACCTTGAGCAAAGAGTCTCATATTGTTTTCGCTAGTCCAAAAGTTAGCGTCGTCAAAGGAATCCAGATTACTACGATCCAGATATTTTTCACAGCTTGTAAGACCAAGCAGGACTGCTATAAAT
>PHDA01000016.1 GCA_002842465.1 Bacteroidetes bacterium HGW-Bacteroidetes-7 | reverse complement strand
CCTCAAATTTTCCTGGTACTTTTCGGCGACTGCGGAACTCCTTCCTTCGGTCGTCAAACAGTCCTCGTCGTTCCCGAAAAGTAGCCGCAGAAAATTATCGGAAAACAAATGTTGCCTTTGAGTTGAGGATTTGTGCGATCATTGACAAAAGGTTACTCCTCTGAACTGTTTTCTAAATACTTATATTCCTGTGGAATAATGTTGAACTCTCTTCCCCCCAACTTTTACTTATGATCCGTTGCTTATTTCTGAGCATTTAGCACTTTTCTCCGCGCCACTTTTGGACAACTGTCAAGTATTAAGCTTGTTACAAAACAGACTTTGCGAAGAGATGACATTAAAGCACAGAAGTCTTGTTTGCAACACACTGTAAGACAAGCACATGTCCAAAACTGGCGCGGAGATGTCTGCGTTTAAAGCTCACCAATCGCAACGCAGTATTTCTTAACGCTTTTTTCTTTGTCTTTTTCGGGGCTTGCGGAACGCCTCCCTTTGGTCGTTGAACGGTCCTCAGCCTTTTTCCGAAAAACACTTCAGAAAATAAGCTGAAAAACAGATGTAGCTTTATGGTGAGCTTTAAACGCAGACATCTGTGCTCTACGCAATATAACTCCGCGCCACTTTTGTTCAACTGCTTAATATTTAACGTCTTGCAAAAGAGACTTCAGAGAATTTCGTCTTAAAATAGCCTTAGTCTGTTTTGCAAATACCAGATAAACAAGCACATATCCAAAAGTGGCGCGGAGATTTTTTAGTTAATTTTAACTAACTAAGCTGGCTCATTTTCATATTGCTGTATATCAGCAATATACCACAAACTGGCGTGGAGACTGTTTAGTTTCTGTTGAATAGTAGGGCTGAAATTGCCTGCTCTCTGTGTGATGCGGAGAAGTTCTGCTCGATGTGTTTGCGGAAGGCGGTGTTGAGGGGCTCGTCAAGGGCTTTTCTGACAGCATCTGCCAGGCAAATGGTGAAGTCAGTATTAACGCAGTACGCCATGTTACCGATTGCTTCCGGATTAATGCAGTAGCCCAGTCCTCCGGTAACTTCGGGCATGCCTCCGGTGTTTGAGATTACAGGGATGCAGTTGTGATACATAGCTTCGGCAAGGGATAGGGAGAAACTCTCTCTGCGGGATAGTTGGCAATAAACTTTTGCTTTGCTGAATAAAAGCGCCAGTTTTGAGTGTTCCAGGGCGGGGATTACCCTAAGGTTTTTAGCCTTTTTGATGCCTGCTTTTTCAAAAATGGCCGGGTTGCAGCCAACAAGAGTAAAATGTGTGTCACTCATCTCTTTTGCCAGAGAGTTGTACCTGTCTATACCTTTAATATAGAATGCCTGAAGGGTTGAGACAAGGGCAACGCAAAGAACAATTCGCTCTTTATCCTGAGTTCCGTCAAATTCTGTCTTAATTGATACTCCGTTGTAAACAGTTGTGTGGTTTGATTTTGGAACAATGGCAGCAACGATTCTCTCTATGTTTTTTGAAACACACAAATTTTGGGTGGCGTAACGGATTGACAGATATGCAAATGATCCTCTTAATTTATTGCTAAAACTGCCATAGGCGTATTGTTTCTCTCTGCAAACATCATATCCGCCAATTACCAGAAAGCTCTTTTTCCCGGTAAATCGTGAAAATAGTATGGGAAACAGTGAGTGGTAATCTGCAAACCAGACATAAACAATATCATATCTGTAAATTTTAAAGAGCAGAAAAATAAACTGCTTTATCAGAGAAAAAGGAAGAACTTTTTTCGGTTGATTTTTGAAGCAATATTCGGTTACATCATATCTCTTCTTAAGAATTGTGATGTCTCCCTTTACAAATGTCGAAGGATGTGTGTAGATAAATAGTGCCCTTCTTTTCATTATCTATTTGATAATGATAGTATTCGCTACTTTTCTCTCTCCAAAATTATCAAATGTTCTGTTATCGGTCGGATGGTTTACTATGCCGTTTGTACCTGCTCCGTTGATGTACATCGTGGTTGATCCGCCACCATCAAGATTAATAATATCTGTTGCCCCAAGCCATCTTAGTGTATTTTGAAGCTCTTTGAGAGACATTCCTACAGACTCTTTAGCTCGTCCATCTACTGTAAACAATATAATGGTTCCATCCTCCTTTTTTGCCATTGCTGTACGCGGGTGGCGGGTTGTATAGAATGATGAGTTTTCTAGTGCTTCGTCAACTCCAGCTACCCTGAGTAACGGTCCTGTGGTAATTACCTCGTCGGCGAGAATAAACCTCTCCCACTCCTTAAGCTGATCGGCCTTGAGGATGTAAAATTTATTATTGTGAATAGCAAGAGCTCCCCTTTGGTGCATAGCCCTTCTGTTTCTGTCATAAGTATTTGGAGCAAGGTTGCGCCCCTCCTTCCTAATATAATCTACAGAGTTGTAATCAACAGTGTTGTGTTCGTAGTTAAATTTGAAAAAAGAGCCGTTAATCGCAGCAATTGCTTCGTTTTGTGCGGCAAGTTTTGAAGTTTCAATAAGCACAGGACTCGGGATAATCTCTACTGCTCTTCCTTCCGATAGATTAACCTCGATTATATTAATAAATTGATTTGACCCGAATAGCTCTCCGTTTGAAAAGTGAATCTGCCTGTGGACAATGCCGGGGGCGACATTTGTACTGCTCCAGGTTGAGGTTACAAGCAGGATTGAGTCATTGGAGGCGGTTAAGCTTATACTTGTAAACAGCAGTAATGCTACAATAAGTTTTTTCATAATCTTATGTTTTAACCGGTATCTGCTCCGGAATAAGTACGAATTTCAGCAATAATTATTGAAATTCAGCTATAAATTACTGAATTTCAATAATCGCTTCGGAAACGTTAATAATGTAGTCACCAACCTTTTCACATTCGGCAATTATATCCATGTAGAATGTGCCGGTCTGATAGTTGTAAACGTTGTTTTCCAGATTGATAAGGTGCTCCTCTTTAAGGTGATTTCTATACTCATTTATAGAATTTTCTGCATCTTCGGCATTGGATATATTGGTAATATTGGTATATCCAAGTTCCAAATTACTAATCATGTGATTAAAGGCGTTGTCCAGAAGATTTAACAAATGATCAATTTTTTTGATCATATCTTTGTCAAACTTTTTATTGTGAACCCTTTTGCGCTGGAGTATTCTTGCAATGTTGTATCCGGAGTCTCCAATGCTCTCTAATTCACTGATTATGGTGTACATTGCCTGAAGCCTTCTCCCTGACTCTTCACTAAGTTCTCCCTCTGATATACCATTAAGGTAGTTGGCAATTTCAAGTTCAACACGGTCAGTTATCTGCTCGTAGTGTTCCAGTTTTGAGAAAAGCTCTTCGAAGTTCTCCTTGTCATTGTCGTGTATGGCCTGTCGGGCATATTCAAACTGTTTCTGAGCAAGCTTTGCAAAGCTTACTATCTCCTGTTTGGCCTGTGTAAGAGATAATTCAGCAGTGCTTAACATACCTCCTTGAATATATTGAAGTCTGAAAACCTCTTCGGTTTTAGGAGCCTTTACCACATAACTGACAAGCTTAACAATCTGAGGTGTAAACCAAACAAGAATAAGTGTATTAGTGATGTTGAAAAGTGTGTGAAGAAATGATACCCCATAAAGAGTTGAACTTGCAACAATAAATGGGTCTCCGGCTCCTACGCTTACTGTTATATGAGAAACAAGTCTGAGAATCGGATTGAAAAAGATAAGCACCCATGTTACCCCGAAAAGATTAAATACTGTGTGTGCAAGGGCGGCTCTCCGAGCCGAGACGTTTGCTATTGCTGCTGCGATGTTGGCTGTTATGGTAGTTCCAATATTTTCCCCCAGTACCATGGCTGCTGCCATTTCGAAGGGAATCCATCCATAAGAGCACATTACCAACGTCAGAGCCATGGTTGCGCTGGATGACTGAAGTACAATTGTAAGTACAGTTCCTATTGCAACAAATATCAATACTGATAAAAAGCCAAAACTTGTCCACTCTTTAAGAAACTCAAGAACTTCCGGTGTTGATTTAAGGTCTGGTACCGACTCTTTGAGAAAACTTAGGCCCAGGAAGAGCAGTGCAAAGCCAATAATTAACTCTCCTATTGATTTTTTCCTCTTGGACTTAAACATCATAAAGGTAAATCCAACACCGATAAGAGGAATTGAAAGAACAGCGATATCAGCCTTGAATCCTAGTAAAGAGATGATCCAAGCGGTAACTGTTGTTCCAATGTTGGCACCCATGATAACACCCACAGACTGAGCAAGAGAGAGAAGCCCTGCATTCACAAAGCTTACAACCATAACGGTTGTTGCGCTTGATGACTGAATAATGGCGGTGATAAATAGTCCGGTGAGTACTCGTTTTAATGAGTTTGAGGTCATTGCCGCAAGAATGCTCCGCATTTTATCTCCGGCGACCTTCTGAAGCCCCTCACTTAAAAGTGTCATTCCATATAGGAAAAGACCAAGGGAGCCCAGAACTTTCAGTACCTGATAAATGATATCCATTAATTTTTATGCTGAATTGAATTGCAAATATAAAGCATATAATTAACCCCTTGAAAAATTTGAAACCTTTTTGCTACCTTCGTAACTGCCGGGAATATCCAAAAGCATCTTATAGTATTTATAATGAACAGTAGGCCAACGCTGAATACTTTTTTTACCACTCTTTTGTTGCTTAATATTTTTGTAACAATTCCTCTTAATGCCCAGTTTTTCAGTACCGGTAGCGATCCCGCAAGGGCTAAGTGGATGTACATTGAAACTGCTGACCATAAAATTATATACCCAAGGGAGATTGACTCATTAGCAAGAAGATACGCCTTCTATTCCGAGCATCTGAGAGATGCAGTATTTGCTCCGCTGCGATCGAACCCATCTAAAACAGATATAGTTTTACACCCCTACAACCTGATGAGTAACGGAATGGTAGGGTGGGCTCCCAAGCGAATCGAATTAATCACAAGACCGCCGTGGGACAGTGAGTACCATGCAGAGTGGGCAAAACACTTGGTTATACATGAGTTAAGACACCTTGCCCAGGTTAATAAATTTGAAAGGGGCATCTTTAAACCACTTGGATGGCTTATAGGAGAACAGGCGGCAGCAATAGGGGTGGGTCTCTACATGAATACATGGAAACTGGAGGGCGATGCTGTGGTTGCCGAGACGGCACTTACATCATCCGGAAGAGGGAGAGATCCCGACCATCTGATGTACTTCAGGGCAGCCTTTTTAAACAATGATTTCAGAAGATGGCACAGATGGACAATGGGCTCATACAAAGATTATGTTCCCGATGTTTACAGTTTTGGTTATATGATGAGCTCCTTCATTCGGTTTAACTCAGGAAACTACTACTATCTTGACGAAATCACCAAGAGGATTGTTGACAGATTCTATAACCCATGGGCAGACAGAAAAGCTTACAGAGATTTTACCGGCATGACCAAAAAGGAGAACTTTGAATTTCTAAAAAGTGTAATGACATCGAGGTGGAGCAGAGAGGATTCGTTAAGAGGGCCATTAACACCATTTAAAGTTGTAAATAAAAGTCAAAAAGAGTTTACGTCGTACCTCAACCTAACAGAAATAGAGAGTGATACAACTATCGCGTTAAAAAGCGATCTTGGAAGAATAAGGCGGCTTGTAAAGATTAACCCGGGAGGAGAAGAGAGCATTTTGAGGCATATGGGAAGAGTAAGTTCGCCGCTTGTAATTAATCGGGACAAGCTTTTTTGGACAGAATTTATAGGTTCTCCAAGGTGGGAGATGGAGAGCTTTTCGGATATCTACTCATATGATTTGTATACAGGTTCAACAAAACGTCATACCAGAAAGGGTGCATATTTTTCTCTCCACTTCAGCAATAACGAACTTTTTACTGTAACATATCCTGTTGAGGGATCATCAAATATTACAATTCTGGACAGCCAGACCTTTAATCCAATTGAGTCTATTGAAGCCCCGTTTGGCGCCCAACTTAAGGAGGTAGTATCATCAGGAGACCATATTTATGCCATCATACTTACAGGAAAGGGCGCAGGAATTTATGTTTACAACAGAGCCACCGGAGAATGGAGCATGGAGATTAAAGAGCAGAGCAGATCTTTGAAAAGCCTCAGATTAAGCGGAGGAGAACTCTTCTTTGTAAGTGACCTTAACGGAGTTAATAACATTTATTGCTACTCTCCTGATTCAAAGTTTTTAAGACGCCTCACTAACGCCCGTTTCGGGGTAGCCTCATTCACTTTTTCAAAAGACCAAAAAGAGCTTCTCTATTCTGATTTTTCACATATGGGGTATAGTGCCGTCAGGGCTAACCAGGATTCAATGTTGTGGGCTCCCTCAGATTTTTCAAAGTTCTATAAAGATGAGATTGCAGAACATCTCTCTTTAAGAGAGGGGTTTACAGCCGATACGGTGACACCTGTAAATACTAAAAATTACAAAGCAAAGAGATATGGAAAATTGTCGGGGATGATAAACATTCACTCATGGGCCCCGGTTTATTACAATATTGACAATATAAAAAGTCTAACCTATGAGAGCGTTTATGATATTGCCACTCCCGGGTTTATTCTATACTCCCAGAACTCTCTGAGCACAGCATTTGGAATGGCAGGCTACTCTTGGAAAGGAGGGTTTCATTCCGGTCACTTCAAATTTACCTACCGGGGCCTTTACCCTGTTATTGAAATAAAAGCAGACATAAACGATAGAGACCGTTTTAGCAGCACACTCATTTGGGAGCCGAATCAAAGGCCAATAATACAGAAAGATACAATAAAAGGGAAGCCATATTTGAATTCACATCTGTTGGTTTACGTGCCGCTTACATTTAACAGCGGAGGGTGGTACAGAGGAGTTGTTCCAAAAATGCTCTGGAGATATACCAATGACTCCTTTTTCTCTTATGACAATGATAAATTTTCAAATTATCAGTACCTAAATTTTGGAGTGAGTCTTTACAGCGTTATGGGGCAATCTCACAGAGATCTGTTTCCAAGGTTTGGGGCCGGGGCCTCTTTCCAGATTGCGTCAGTACCGTTTGCAGGTGAGAATTTTGGGTCAATTATATTCTCTTCGCTTTACGGATACCTTCCGGGTATAGGGGCAAATCACGGAATCAGGTTGTCGATGGCGGCACAGAAGCAGTTCTAT
Organism: Bacteroidetes bacterium HGW-Bacteroidetes-7; assembly: GCA_002842465.1. Lineage (GTDB taxonomy): Bacteria > Bacteroidota > Bacteroidia > Bacteroidales > UBA932 > Bact-08. The sequence continues at coordinate 53,865 of PHDA01000016.1, read as the reverse complement.
GAGAAAAAGAATTATTTGATGTCAAGTCTTATTGGTTTTCCAAGAGGCTATGAATCAAGATATAGCAGATGGGCTGCCGGTGTAATGGCCGAATATGCAATGCCCCTCTTTACAGGGGACTTTTCATTAACATCTCTTCTATACATAAAGAGGGTTCAGATGATACCTTTTGTTTCATTCACACGAAACGGCGCAGAGCGAGAGAGCGAGACACTATTTTCTGCCGGCAGTGATATTATTTTTGATGTAAACCTTATTGGCGTATCATATCCACTGGAAATTGGTGTCAGGGTAGGTTACACGGGAGAAAAAAGATCGTTTTTTGAATTTCTGTTTAAAACACCATTATAATAAAACGTCATTAAAATGTTAAAATTCAGACAGATTAACACGCTTAACCTTTTTGACTGGATACTGATTCTGGGAATTATTGCTGCCAACCTTATCCACTCCATACTTGAGCAGAGCATTGATGTTGTAGGCTCTTTGGCCGGAGTCACCGGAGTGATTTGTGTTGTTTTGGTTGCCAGAGGTAACATTTTAAACTACATTTTTGGTGTTGTCAATGTTTCGCTTTACGCTTTTATCGCCTATAAAGCCGGTCTTTATGGCGATGCAGCACTTAACGCTCTTTACTATTTCCCGATGCAGTTTATTGGTTGGTACAGTTGGGTAAGGAGAAGAGAGGAGGCTGAGTCGGTTACTGTGGTTGCAAGAAGAATGGTTGCCCGAGAGAGGGTTTATCTTGCGTTGACTAGTATTTTTCTTACTGCTCTGGTGGCATGGATATTATATTTATTTAATGATCCTCAGCCAATAAAAGATTCAGCAACATCAGTCCTGTCAGTTATTGCAATGTTTTTAATGGTGAGACGCTTTATGGAGCAATGGACACTGTGGGTTGCAGTAAACATTATAAGTATAGTAATGTGGAGTATTGCACTCATAAACGGGGAATCTCACTCAGCTCTGATGGTGATAATGTGGATTTTCTATCTGGCCAATTCGATAAACGGATGGATTACCTGGATCAGGCTTTCGAAAAATAAACTGTAATTGCCTTGGCTGCAGCTGCCCCTGCAACCTCTTTAAGCTCTTCAAATGATGCCCGTTTTATTGCACCCAGACTTCTGAATTTTCTGAGCAACTTCTCTTCGCTTTTTGAGCCTATTCCGGGAATTGTGCTTAACTCTGATTCTAACTGCCCTTTGCTTCTTTTGTCTCTGTGGTGAGAGATGCCAAACCTGTGCGCCTCATCTCTCAGGTTCATTATCACCTTTAGAGAGATTGAGTTTTTATCCAGGAAAAGGGGGTGCGGGTCACCCGGAACCAATAGCTCCTCAAGTCGTTTTGCAATACCAATTATCTTTATTTTTCCCTCAAGTCCAAGCTCCCTTAGAGCCTCCCACGCAAACGAAAGCTGTCCTTTACCCCCGTCAATTACAATCAATTGAGGCAATTCACCACCCTCGGCAAGTGTTCTTGAATACCTCCTGTTGACAACCTCTTTCATTGTTGCAAAATCATTGGCTCCAATAACCCGTTTTATGTTGAAGTGCCGGTACTCCTTCTTGCTGGGTAATCCATCCCTGAAAACAACACAGGCCGATACGGCAAATTTTCCTTGAATATTAGAATTATCAAAACACTCAATATGTCTTGGCTCCTCCTTCATTCCCAAATCTCTCATCAGGGTGTTCATTACTCTTGCTTTGTGTTCGTCGGGCCTTAAATTCTCCTCTTGCTTTATCTTTTCAGTTTTCAGTTGGTTTGCATTTGTTTCGCTGAGTTTAAGTAGTTTGAATTTGTCTCCCTTTACCGGCACATGACATTTTGCAGCAAGTGTTTCACTATCAGGTATGAAGGGTACGATAATCTCTTTTGATGTGTCTCCGAATTTTGAATGCATCTCCGCAATAAAGAGACTCAAAACTCTCTCTTTACTCTCCTCTATAGGGAGCTTTAGCTCAATATTCAAGGATTGTATTATGCTGCCGTTTACTATTCTTATATAGTTACCAAAAGAGATACCCGTATCATATATTAGTGAGAAGACATCGATGTCTGTAATTGTCTGACTAACAACAAGTGATTTGTTGTTATGACCTGTAATAAGTTCGATTTTCTCCTTGTAAATTTGCGCCTCTTCAAACCTAAGGGCCTCAGCATGCTCCTTCATCTGGTCGCGGAACTCCGATATTATCTGTCCGATATCTCCCTTTAGTAATTTCACAATTTTTTCTATCTGGTTATTATATTCAGCATGACTGAACTTTCCAACGCAGGGAGCTTTGCATTTCCCGATATGATACTTGAGGCAAGGACGATACTTTTGTTGTGCAATAGCTTCGTCTGAGAGTAAAAGCTTGCAGTCCCGCAGATAAAACAATGATGTTATAAGTTCTATCAGATTGTACGCCATTGTAGCTGAGCTGTATGGCCCAAAATAGAGAGATTTATCTTTTACTACTCTTCTTGTGATGTAAACTCTTGGAAAGGGCTCTTTTTTGACACAAATCCAGGGGTAGGTTTTCCCGTCTTTGAGCATTATGTTGTATTTGGGCTGATACTCTTTTATTAGATTATTCTCAAGCAATAGAGCGTCAGCCTCACTGTAAACTACAGTATGCTCAATTGCTGCTATTCGGGATACCATTACCCTGGTCTTTGCAGTTAGACTATCTTCAGGCTGAAAATACTGGGAGACTCTGTTCCTAAGACTCTTAGCCTTACCAATATAGATAATTGAACCCTCTTTATTAATGAATCGGTAAACACCGGGAACTGAGGGTAACAACTTAACTCTCTCTTTAAGTGAAGAATTTTGAGGGTTTTCTTTCATATCTTATTGGTTGGAAACTCTTTTTTTGTAAAAGTAACAATTATCTTATATTTGTGTTTGGATATGGCAACTAAACTTGTTTCGAGAGCTGATGTTAAGCGGGCTTTTAAGCTACGTGGCTTTTTTGGGGATATTGGTGCATCGGTAATAATGTCCCTTATTGGCCTTAACAGAGTTAATAAGACTTATGCACGTGTATCCCAGTATAAGGGAAGAGAGTTCACATCGGCAATACTCAAAGATTTTAATGTCTCTTTTGATTTGAACGAGAAGGAGATGGATTACATTCCGCAGGAGGGGCCCTTTATAGTTGTATCAAACCATCCGTATGGAGGAATTGACGGAATTCTGCTTCTTCATATTTTTAGCTCAATACGCCCTGACATTAAGACAATCTCAAATTTTATACTTTCTCATATTCCCAACATCAACGATTTTTTCTTTTCGGTGAATCCTTTTAGTGACAGGCCGGAACTTTCAGGGAGCTACTCAGGATTAAGAAATGCGATTGAATACCTGCAGCAGGGCGGAGGTATTGCACTGTTTCCGGCAGGGGAGGTTTCAACCACCTACGGAACATCTGTTATAAGAGATAAAGAGTGGAATCCCTCAGTAATTAAACTTATTAAAAATTCCAATGTCCCTGTTGTTCCTGTTTATTTTCACGGTTCCAACTCAAGGTTTTTTCACTGGATAGGCAAGATCCATCCAATGCTAAGAACTGCCAGACTTCCGGCAGAGCTTCTTAATAAGAAAAACAGGAATTTTAAACTTTGTATAGGAAGAGCAATTTTACAGTCTGAAATTACTGAACAAAAGGACCTTAAGGACTTGAGCCTAATGGTGCGCTCACGGGTTTATGCGCTGGAGGCTAATATTAATAACAATATTAAAAAGGTTGAGGAGAGAAAGAATATTGAGCCAATTGCGCTTCCAAAAAACAGAAGGGCAATGCAAAAGGAGATTAACGCCCTAAGCCCTGACAAGCACATATTCACAAATGGTCATTATAGCTGTTACCTTACCGACTCCAAGTCCATACCTTTAATGATGCATGAACTTGGCCGCAGAAGAGAGGAGGCGTTCAGAGCTGTAGGAGAGGGTACCGGCAGGCCGCTCGACCTTGACACCTTTGATGAATACTACAAACATCTTATCCTTTGGGACAGGCAAAAGACAAGACTAGTTGGAGCATATCGGCTTGGCTTTGGAAACGAAATAATGAAGTCAAAAGGAGTTAAAGGGTTTTATACGAGGTCATTGTTCGACTACGAAAAGCCTTTTCATCCTGTTCTTTCAAAGTCAATGGAGCTGGGTCGCTCATTTGTAGTACTTGATTATCAGAAAGAGGCTCTTCCGCTTTTACTCCTGATTAAAGGGCTATTTTGTTCTGTAGTAAATCATCCCGAGATTAAATATCTTTTGGGGCCTGTAAGTATCAGCTCTTGGTATCCAAAGTTTTATAGAAGTCTTATTGTTCATTACATTAAGAATAGCCACTCTGCCGAAGAGTTTGGAAAGCATGTTATTCCAAGCAACCCGTTTTTCCCGGACTATATGAAGACCTCAGTTGACCACCTTTTATTTAACAAAATGGAGAGTCTGGAGAAGTTTGATAAATTTCTTTTAAGATTAAGCAACAACGAGTACAGACTTCCAACTTTGGTTAAAAAGTACCTCAAGATCAACTGTAAAATAATCTCATTTAATGTAGATCCGGATTTTAATTACTGTGTTGATGGTCTGGTACTTCTGGATTTAATGCAGGTATCAAAACCTGAGATTATGGCACTTGCCAAAGGAGAGCCTGATATGAAAAGAATTATGGAGAGATTTGGGTTTACCGAAGATATTCAGGGTACGGGGTCATAACCGCTTCCTCCCCAGGGATTACAACTTAAAATACGTTTGATAGCTAACCAAAGGCCCTTAAAGGGGCCATGTTTTTTAATGGCATCAATTGAGTAAGCCGAACAGGTAGGAGTATATCTGCACGTAGGGGGTTTAAGCGGAGAGATGCACAACTGATAACACTTAATCAGAATTAGAAACGGAAGTGACAGGAGCATCTTTATGGTCTCTTTTAATCTTGTCCAGAACATCCTTGATTTTTTGGTTTAATATTGCAGTTTCGGGTAACTCCTTTCCAATATAAACAATTGAGATGTCTTTACAGTTCTCAAAAAACCGGGCAAAGTTGTTTAGTCGGAGTGCCTCCCTGATTCTTCTCTTTATGAAATTTCTGTCAACAGCCCTCTTAAATGCTCTCTTTGGAACAGATATCAAAACTCTGGAAACATTCAGGTTATTGGGTTGGTAGTATATTTTAAAAGGATGATTAAATACAATAACACCCTCACGAAACAGTTCAGAAATGGTAATTTCAGAGCAAAGCTTAATGCTTTTTCCAAATTTTAAATTTGTCTGACTGTTCACTTGTTTTAAAGCAGTGCACTGCTATTTTTGTTCCAGGTATATAGATAGAGCTTTTGCAATTGAAGGTGCTTCAGGGGTTGGAGCAACAACTTCGGATGTTAGTTTTGCTGCTTTAAGCGCCTTGAGTGTAGTTAGTCCATAAGTTGCAAAAAGAATAGAATTCTGTTTGAATTCAGGATAGTTCTCCTTAAGAGATTTAACATCCGATGGGCTATAGAAAACGACCATGTCGTATGCATTTATGTTGACCTCTTTAAGGTCACAAGGCACGGTGTTAACCAGTACAGCGCTTGAATGCTTAAGCTTTGATTTTGTGAAAATCTTATTTAGGTCTGATTTATTATTATCGGTTACAGTGAGCAGAAATAATTCTGTTTTATGTTTCGACCCGATAATGTCAATTACTGAACAGTTGCTTCCGTTTCCAAAAAATATTTTCCTCTTGCGGTAAACAATGTATTTCTGAAGATATAGTGCAATAGCTTCTGAAACACAAAAATACTTCATGGTTTCAGGAATAGTAATTCTAAGCTCTTCACAAATCTTGAAGAATGCATCAATTGCTGTCCTTGATGAAAAGACAATGGCCGTATGGTCGAGAATGTTAATCTTTTGCAGACGAAACTCTTTTACCTGCACAGGCTCAACACGAAAAAAGGGAATAAAATCTATTCCAATCTTGTATTTTGATATTAGTTCTGTATAAGGAGAACCGTTAGTCGGGGCGGGTTGTGAGATGAGTATCCTTTTAATTTTCATACTATTAGTAGGAGAGTAAAAAATTGGCGAGTAGTGCTATAGGTAGCAACTCGACGGTGCAAAGATACAAAATATAGAAAATATGTGAAAACCGATTTGAAATTATTGTCTGATAAACTCTTATTAAATATAGCATATAGATTGACACTATGCAATAAATCAGTATTTTATAAAAAAGCGAAAATTCAATTTCAGGAATAAAAAATCGGGAAATAAGTAAAGGGGTTGAGAATATTACAGCCATAATAAGGTGATTGTAACCAATTTTCCCGATAAGGTTGAAAGTTTGCTTGTTTTTTGTTACCCAGCCAAGAAAAATAAGTACGAGGCTCTTAAATATCCAGTAAACAATCACAAGTCCAAGAGCGAAAACAAATTGTAACCAACTTGGAATTCCTGAGTACGCCGAAACTGTATCACCGATTGTAATTGTAAGAAAAATCGGAAAAAAAATAGCGGCAATAAGGGCTGTTATATTTCTTTGTGTAGATGCCGACAACCTTTCTTCGATCCACACATGCTCTTTATGACTAAACACCGATTTTAAAATTGTGGGAAGCGTGTTTAAAATCTCTTTAAAAAAAAATAAGGTTATTATTATGAAAAAAACAATTAGTGAAGAGTCCAGATAGCTCTCTCCGGTGGGTGTTTCCTTTATATTTCCGATGTGACTTTGTGTAATTATAGATGTGTTCCAAAGAGAATCAACAGGAAGTACTTTTATGGATGTTATAGCTTGCTCCCTCTCAAATACAATGAATCTACTTGACAGCGAGTCTGTTATAGTTATGGTGTCTCTGATCTGCATCAATTACCCCTCTTTGCGTTATATCCCATAGAGCCTAATAACGAGACAACTCTCTCACGGAAATCCCCCTGAATTACAATCTCTCCATCTTTTGTGCTTCCTCCGGTTCCGCATTTTGTGCGAAGCTCTTTGCCCAGCTTTTCAAGATCTTCGGCCTTACCTGTGAACCCTGTAATTAGAGTCACCTGCTTCCCTCCTCGGTTTCTCCGATCAATTTTTACCACGAGCCTCTGTTTAGAGGGGTGCAGGGTATCTGGTTGCTCGTCCGGGGCATCACTTTTGTAGCCGAAATCTGAATTGGTGGAATATACGACACCTAATCTGCTCTTCCAGTCATTTTCCGCCATCTTTTTTTTTATTTGTGCAAATTTAGGTAGAAAAATCCAAAATAGTATCTTTGTCTTTTAATGTGCAACTTACCGGATAAATCATATGGAATTAAAAAAGTTCAAACAGATTGACAACCTGATAGGAGCAGCGCTCCTACTTGTTGCCTCATTCGTTTATCTATCAACAATCGAACCCACGACAAGTTTCTGGGACTGTGGCGAATTTATTGCCTCTTCATACAAACTAGAAATCGGCCACCCTCCGGGAAATCCTGTATTTCAGCTGATAGCCCGCTTCTTTACCCTCTTTGCAGGGCCGGAAAAGGCTGCCATGATGGTCAATGCAATGAGTGCAATTTGTTCTGCTCTTACAATTATGTTCCTGTTCTGGACAATTACCCACCTTGGAAGAAGGATTCTAGAGAAGGGCGGTAAAGAGCTTAATCTGCCAAATGCAATTTCTGTTTTGGGTGCAGGTGTTTTGGGAGCATTGGTTTACACTTTTTCAGATACATTCTGGTATTCTGCAGTTGAGGCCGAGGTATATGCGATGTCTTCGCTCTTTACCGCAGCCGTTTTCTGGGCTATGTTAAAATGGGAAGAGGAGGCAAATGAGCCATACTCAAACAGATGGATAGTTCTTATCGCTTTTTTGATGGGGCTTTCAATTGGTGTTCACCTTTTGAATCTACTTACTATTCCTGCCCTGGTTTTCATTTACTATTACAAAAAATACGAGGTTACCAAAAAGAGAAGTATTATGGTACTGGGTATTTCAGCAGTTATTTTAGCTGCCGTTCTGTATGGAATAATTCCATATCTGCCTAAAGCTGCTGCAATATTTGATCTGTTGTTTGTAAATGTATTCGGATTACCGTTCAACAGTGGCGCGGCAGTATTTGTATCTCTTGTTTTGGCTGCATCTTTCTATCTCATTTGGTACTCTTATAAGAAATCCAAAGTGTTGCTTAATATTATTATGCTATCATTCACAATGATTGTAATTGGTTACTCTGCTTTTGCTGTTATCATTATCCGTTCATCGGCAAACACTCCTACAAACGAAAACCAGCCAGATAACCCATTCTCTCTTGTGCGTTATCTTGCAAGAGAGCAGTACGGCAGCAACCCTCTAATTTATGGAGAGACCTATGCCTCTACATATCAACTGCAATCTAAGAAATACTGGGCAAAAACCGGAGATAAGTATGAATCTGTAAATGGTCCGATACAACCAAAATATGACTCAGAAACCAAGATGCTGTTCCCTCGTATGTGGAGTAGCAACAATCCCGACTATATAAAATTCTATCAGCAGTACACAAAGGGAAGAGGCAAGAGTATCACAGGTAGCGATCACAAAATGCCTACCTTCAAAGATAATCTGGCGTACTTCTTTGATTACCAGATTAACTGGATGTATGTCAGATACTTCATGTGGAATTTTGCAGGGAGACAAAACGACCTTCATGCGCAGAGTCCGGGTGATCTGATTAAAGGTAACTGGGAGTCAGGAATTGGGTTTATTGACAGGACAAGACTTGGTGACCAGAGAGAGGGCCCTGACTTTATTGTTAATAATAAAGCCAAGAACCATTACTATATGATTCCGCTTCTTCTTGGAATTTTCGGTTTGCTTTACCAGTTGGGTAAAGACAAACAAAACTGGTGGGTAACTATGCTTCTGTTTTTACTTACCGGAATAGCTGTTGTGGTTTACCTTAACCAGCCTCCGTTCCAGCCGAGAGAGAGGGATTATGCTTTTGCGGGATCGTTTTATGCTTTTGCTATATGGGTTGGGCTTTCTGTTATGGCAATTCATGACAAACTCAAAAAGTGGGCGCCTGAAAAGATATCTGCAATTGCTGTTAGTACAGTAGTCCTTTTGGTTCCTATACAGATGGCATCAGAAAACTGGGATGATCATGACAGAAGCAACAGATACACTGCAAGAGACCTAGCGTACAACTACCTTCAATCGTGCGGAGAGCAGGCAATAATTGTTACTCACGGCGACAATGACACCTTCCCGTTATGGTATCTTCAGGAGGTTGAAGGGGTGAGAACAGATGTTCGCATTGTTAACACTTCACTTTTGGGAACAGACTGGTATATTGATCAAATGCAATATAAAACCTACGAGTCTGAGCCATTGCCATTCTCGATACCACGACATGAGTATATATATGGCACAAACGATGTGATTGAGGTTGTCGAGAGGGTAAACCGTCCGGTTGAACTAAAGGCAGTGATTGACCTGATATCAAATCCTGCTGCTAAAGTAACAACACGATTTGGGGGAACTTTAAGCTACTTTGCCGCAAGACAGTTGCTTTTGCCTGTTGATAAGCAAAAGGCAATTGAAAGTGGTATTATTGATGCCTCTGAGGCGCACCTTGTTCCTGACACAATTCAGCTCGATCTTCCGGAGAGAAAAAACTCAATGATTAAGAGTGAGATGATGATACTTGATCTGTTGGCAAACTACAAATGGGAAAGACCTATTTACTTTGTTGCAATGGGTGGCGATCTTGAGATAGGTATAAGAGATTATCTAGAGTACAATGGATTTGCATATAAGTTTGTGCCAATCAAGAACAGAAGCACTTTCGGAAATCCGGGCAGAGTTAAGCCTGATGTGATGTACAATTTAGTAATGAATGTTTACAAATGGGGTAATATGAACGACCCTTCAGTTAATATTGATTATCAGAACCTGTTAACATTCAATGCCGTTCTCTCTGTTAGGAACATTTTCAGTCAGACTGCCGGGTCTCTTATGGAGGCTGGAGATTCAATCAGGGCTGTTGAGGTGCTTGATCGTATGCAGGAGGTGATGTTACCTTCTCAGTTTCCACTCAACGGTTCTGCAATGTCAAACTCACTTAATGAACTTGCTGTAATTGAGAGTATTGACACCTATTTGGTGGCGGGGGAGCTAGAGAAGGGGAGCAAGCTTGCTGATATGTTTGCAGATGAAACCCTTAGGTCTATAAAACTCTTTGCAACTCCTTTCAGAGGTAGATTCATCTCAAAGAGTGATCTTGAAAGCAACCTTTCATATTTGCATTATCTGCAGGATATCTTTGCAGACAGAGGGTATGAGAAGGAGGCTGCTAAGTACGAGAAGATTCTTAATGACCTGTACACAGAGTTGCAGGCTATATAAAAACTGTTGAGGTAGTAAATTACTGTTCAAGAAGCAGATTACAGCCTCTTAATTCTGAATTCTGAATACGGCCGGAGATACGAAATGTGTTTCCGGCCTCTTTTATTCCCATATCCTGAGTCTCGATAAATGAACAGGAGTTTAGGTTTGCAAGGTCAATAATATTAATTCCTCCGGAGACATTGCCATTGAGGATACGAAATGGATTCGATAGATCTCGTATCAAAATTTCCATCCAGGGCGGTGTTTTAAACACTCCCTCACCATACGAGTATGCCTGAGAGAGTAGCTCTGCCATCCCATATTCTGATGCTATTTTAGCCACTCCGAATCCTTTTTTAAGGGCTAAATGGAGATCTTCTCTCGATATCTCTTTACCTCTCCCCTTCATTCCTCCTGTCTCCATTACAATCAGTTCGGGAAAGTTGATTTTATACTCGTTTATAAACTCTAAAAGTGCAAAACTAACCCCTAACAACAGTGTTTTTACACTTCTCTCTTTGAGAGATATGAGTTTTTCATATAGTGTGCCAAAATCATATAGATAGAAACCTGAATCTTTGTTGCAGCTCTCTTTTATGAGTGTATCTGCCATATAAACCAGAGATGATCCCTCTCTCTCAAGGTAAGATGGGAGGAGTGCCAAAATTGCATATTCCGACGGTTCTCCCCAAAAATGGCGAAATGCCCGGGAAAAGCTCTCTTTGTAAATTGATAAATCGGCAATAGGATGGCTTGAAGGCACCATGCCGGTTGTTGCACTGCTTGTAAAAATAATTTCAGGATCAAGTCCTTCGCAAATAATTGAATGTGTTTTAAAGAGTGAAACGGGTAAGAAGGGAATTTTTTCAATGGAATTAATGGCTGATGGGTCAATTCCCACCAGATTGATAAAATCTCTGTAGGGTGTGCATTTTGTGCTCTGAATTCTGAATATTTCAAGAGCTATCTTTTCAAACTCCTCCTGAGTGGTTATATTGAATATTCTCTCTTTCATTGAATTTTGCCGAAAGAAGAATTTTGAATTTCAAGTAGTTGATCGGCATAGGTTCTCTCTCCGGACAGACGCGGAACCTTGTTTTGACCTCCTAGCTTTCCCTTTTGTCTCATCCATTCGTAAAAAACTCCGTCATTTAAGACAACGACCTCTGGCATAGACATAGTAACATTATTGTTTCTTTTTGCGTCATAATCAGAATTCAGGCTCCTTAATTCTTTATCTAAATCGAATGTGAAGGAGGTTATATCTTTAGGTTTTGTGGAAAACTCTATTAACCATTGATGTGCACCCTTTGAATTACCCTGCATGAAAAGTGGGGCTACGGTATAGTTTGCAGCTGATGCCATGTGCTTCTCACAAACAGCGGTCATAGCTCTTTCGGCATTGTTTATCATAAGTTCTTCTCCAAATGCATTGATAAAGAGTTGAGTTCTGCCTGAAATGATAATCTTGTGTGGGAAAGTTGATGTAAAACGTAAGCAGTCGCCAAGAAGGTACCGCCAGAGGCCACCATTTGTAGTAAGTACAACTGCGTAGTTTTCTGTTGTATTGACCGTTTCTATTGTGTCGAATTTGGTAAACCCGCCGGATAATGCCTCGTTTAGACGTGACATTGGAATAAACTCATAAAATATTCCGTTGTCTGTAAGTAGAAGCATAGATTTATCTAGTGGGTTATCCTGGAATGCAAAGTACCCTTCTGATGCGTTATAGTTCTCCATGTATCTCATCTTTTCAGATGGGATTATTTTTTTGTATTCGCTTCTGTATGGATCAAAATTTATTCCTCCATGCATGAAAAGCTCTAAGTTTGGCCAGATTTCAGGAAGTGTCTTTTTCCCGGTATAGTCCAGTATTTTTCTCATTAACACCAGATTCCAGGATGGCACACCAGAAAAATTTGTAACATTATATTTGTGGGCATTTTTGCAGATCTCCTCAACCTTTTGCTCAAAATCACCTAAAAGGGCTATTTTTTGCCCGGGAACTCTTCTCTTCTCTACCCAAAATGGGGAGTTCTTAAGTAATATTGCAGAGAGGTCACCATAGTGGCTTTTGCCAATGCCAAGTTCGTCAACAGTAACACTGCCGCCGAGAGTAAGTGCGTCTCCATCAAAAATGCGGGAATCCGGATTGTTGCTTACATAAGTTGCAATCATTTTCTTCATCCCTGAAAAGTGGCAACTGTGGAGTGATTCGGATGAAATAGGAATAAATTTCGATCGTGCTGTACTTGTTCCGCTGGACTTTGCAAACCATATAGTTGGTTTGTCCCAGAGTACATTTTTCTCGCCTTTTCTCACCCTTTCAATAAATGGCTCAAAGCTGTCATAGTCTCTTAGGGGGATTGAATTTTGAAACTCGTTAATCGAGATGCCTTTTTTAACTCCGTGCTCTTTTCCAAATTCTGTATGGCTGAGTGAATCAGTCAGACTGCTGAACAGTTTCTGTTGGAAGTGCACCGGATTTTTCCGGGTTTCCTCAAGTGTGTTCAGCGGCTTGCTTGTTAAGAGGGAGAAAATATATGATAAAAGTGACATGCTGCAAATATAGACATTATTCAAACACCTCGTGAAGAACATCAAGAGACTCAATTTTTAATTCTGTACCAGTGTGAAAGCTTAAATACTTGATCATCTGGCCAATAAATTGATATCTTTTATTGCCATCAATTTTAATTAGGTCCAATTCATGTGCGTTAGCTTTAAAAAAACGGTAAAGCAACATGCTATCAATTTCGTTAAAGCAGATGGTTTCGATTTCAGGCTTCTTGATATACTCTGCAGATACTATATCAAAAACCTCTCCATCCGGGATATGTTCAATTTTTGGAGAGTATCCCAGATGTCTGCAGAAGTTAACCAGAAACCAGGGGTGAAAATTTGCTATCCCTGTTTTAAGGTTTTCAAGGGTCAATATTGCGTTACTCAAAAATGAATAGAGTTGAGCATTCTCTTCAATCTCTCTGACGCTTCTCAGGATAAGTTCGCTAATGAAAAGTGCAATTGATGATTTGTAAACATCTCCCCTTATCGATGCCAACCTTATTATAGGTGTTGCCTCCTTTATGCTATGCATACTGCCTAGTCTCAGAAGGGATAGTTCTACATTAAGAATTGCCAGGGGGTGTAATTGGGAGAGATTAATCTTTCCCTTTGATTTATTTGAATATTTTAAAAAAAGACTCTCTCTGCCTCCTCTATCAGTATAACACTGAACTATTACACCATTTTCTTTGTGCTTAATTGTATGAAGAACAATGATCTGAAGAGATGAAGAGTTTCCTGTCATTGTGTTGATTGCAAAAATTTCGCTAGCTTACGCATGGCAATTCCCCGGTGTGAGATTAAATTTTTCTCTTCGTAAGAGAGTTCGGCAAGAGTTTTGGTGTAACCATCCGGTAGGAAAAGCGGGTCGTAACCAAATCCACCTGTTCCGGAGAGACTTTCAAGGATGGTTCCATTTACAATACCTTCAAAAAGATGAGTTTCCCCAGATATTATCAGGGCAACAACAGTTCTGAACCTTGCTTTTCTGTTTTGGGTGTCTTTAAGTTCTTTGAGTAGTTTTTGCATATTTTTACCGGCGTCACACTCCTCAGATGCATATCTGGCAGACATGACTCCGGGCGCACCGTTAAGTGCCTCAACTTCGAGGCCCGTATCATCGGCAAATACATTTCTCCCGGTCTTTTCCCAAAGGTATCGGGCTTTAAAGAGGGCGTTCTCCTCCAGAGTGGGAGCATCTTCAGGGATTGATTCCGTAATGCCTAAATCGGCAGGAGTTATCAATATTATATCTGTTCCGATAATGCCTTTAGCTTCTGAAAGTTTATGACGGTTTGAGGTTGCAAAAATTATCTCCATTTGAAATCAAAATTGCATCAAAGATACTAAAACTTTAAATTTGCATAATTTATTAACAACTAAGAGGGTGATGAATAGAATTATATTACGGGCACTTATTTTTATAACACTTTTGGTGCCAGTGGCAGCCACAGGTCAGTCAGCAGCTTTCAAGCTTGGAAAAAATCTTGACATTCAGTTAAATGTCTTAAGAGAACTATCATACCTCTATGTTGACAGTGTGGAGGCCGATAAAATGATTATCGCTGCCATTAATGCTATGCTAGAAGGTCTGGACCCCTATACGGTCCTGATACCCGAAGAGGATAGAGAGAATCTTGAACTATTAACGACAGGTTCATACGGGGGAATCGGATCAATCATAAAAAAGACAAATGAAGGGATAGTTATTACAGAGGTGAATGAGTTTTCACCAGCTGCCCGTGCAGGGATTGTTGCCGGAGATATTATTCTCTCAATAGATGGTGTATCGGTAGAACCTTTGCAGGTGGACGAATGTAGCGCGAAAATGAAGGGGACTCCGGGGACTCAGGTTGAATTTACAATCAAAACTCTGAGAGAGGGTTTGGAAAAGAGAGTTACAATAACTCGCGAAAAGATACACTTTCCGGATGTTCCTTACAGCGGAATGATAACAGATACAACAGGTTATATTAGAATATCGGGGTTTACCATTGGTGGTTCAAAAGATGTAAAGAGAGCGCTTCTTGATTTGAAGAAAAACCCAAATCTAAAAAGGGTAATCCTTGACCTTAGAGGTAATGGCGGAGGTATTCTTGACGAAGCAGTAGATATTGTGTCACTGTTTGTTCCAAGGGGCACAAAGGTGGTTTCGGCAATCGGCAGATTCCGTCAGGCCGATATGATCTACTATACAAGAGAAGAGCCGGTTGATACCTTAATACCCCTTGTTGTGCTTGTTAACTCATCTTCGGCATCATCTTCTGAGATAGTTGCAGGTGCACTTCAGGATCTTGACAGAGCAACAATCGCAGGAACAAGAACATTTGGAAAAGGTCTTGTTCAGTCAATAAGAGATGTGGGGTTTAACTATAAAATCAAATTAACTACCGCAAAATATTACACCCCAAGTGGCAGATGTGTACAGGCAATTGACTACTCACAAAGAAATGAAGACGGAAGTCTGGGCAATATTCCGGACTCGCTCATAAAGGAGTTTAAAACACTTAAAGGAAGGTCGGTCTATGATGGAGGTGGTGTTACACCTGATGTTTATATCCAGCCTAAAACCTATAGCAGACCCGCTATGGCCCTCATTTACGGAGATGTATTGCAAGAGTATTCTGTTGATTATTATAAAAATAATTTATCAATAGCGACTCCTTCAAAATTTCTCCTTACCGACGCCGAATATGAAAAATTTGTTGTGTGGGCATCTGATAAGAATTTTGACCACAGGACCTCTTCTGAAGTGGAGTACGACAAACTGATTGCTCTTGCAGTAAGGGAGGGACTTTATACCGAGTTAAAAGATGATCTTACAAAATTGGGAGAGAAAATTAAACCTGGTAAAGCCGAAGTCCTGAGAAAAAACAAGAGCGAAATAAAAGCGCTGCTTGAAGAGGAGATCTCTTCAAGATATTACTACCAAAGAGGCAGGGTGGAGAGTATGATAAGAAGTGATGATCAGCTACATAATGCATTAAATATTAAACTTATTGAATAGTGGGTCTGAAAGATCTGTTTTTCCCGGATATATGCCCGGTGTGCGAAAGATTGTTGGTGAGAGGAGAGAAGCATATCTGTACAGAATGTCTTTCAGATCTCCCATACTCGTACTTTTGGAATTGTGCCTCCAATCCGGCACACTCACTTCTTGCAGAAAAAATTTCGGTGGGGAGTGTTGCTACATTGATGATTTACAGAAAGGAGAGTAAGTGGAAAAATATTTTGTATGATTTCAAATACTCGGGCGATAAATCAGTTGGAAGATATGCTTCGGGAATTCTTGGTAAAAAGATGGTTCAAGGGGGTCTTTTTAATGATGTCGAATTAATTATTCCCGTACCTTTGCACCCCTTGAAAAAATGGATGAGAGGATTCAATCAGGCAGCTGTCATAGCTTATGAACTCTCAGATATAATGGGAGTTCCCGCATCAGAAAACATATTGAAGCGTGGCAGATATTCATTTTCTCAGACACTTAAAGATAAAACAGAAAGGTCAAAAGGAGTAAGTGGTGCTTTTTATGTGAAACGGGACAAAAAAATTGAGGGAAAACATGTTTTGCTTGTTGACGATGTACTTACAACCGGGGCAACGGCAAAAGAGTGCGGAATGAGGTTGGTGGAGGCTTACGGTGTAAAATTGAGCTTTGCTGCATTAGCATTTGTTGAATAAAAAGATTAAGTTTGTGGTTATACGATTATGCTGGATTTTATTAAAATAGAGCTTATTGACATTCTCGACATATTTCTTGTCGCAATTCTCATTTATCAGGCTTATAAACTAATCAGAGGCACAGCTGCTCTTAATATCTTCACGGGTATAATTGTCTTTTACTTTATATGGCTTGTTGTTAAGGCGTTGAGAATGGAGTTGTTGAGCGCCATTTTAGGACAGGTTATGGGAGTTGGTGTATTGGCACTCATAATACTTTTTCAACAGGAGATCAGAAGATTCTTTCTCAGAATGGGAACAAGGTATATGGACTCAAGCCATAAACTTAGATTGGTTAATATCTTCCTGGGAGCTCAGGGGAAATCTATCTCAGGCGAAGCTCTAAACGAAATCACCCAGGCTTGCAGAAGAATGTCGGAATCAAAAACGGGAGCCCTTATAGTTCTTGCAAAAAGCTCATCTCTGGAGTTTGTGATTGAGAGTGGCGACAGACTTGATGCCAAAATAAGCCGAAGACTTATCGAGAATATCTTTTTCAAAAATGCTCCAATGCACGATGGGGCTATGGTTATTTCCTCAGACAAGATTATGGCGGCAAGGTGTACATTACCTATTACAGAAAACCCGCATCTACCCGCAAAATACGGTATGAGGCACAGAGCAGCTGCAGGTATTTCTGAGCATAGTGATGCCAATGTAATTGTCGTTTCAGAAGAGACAGGGCAGATATCGTTTGTATCCAATGGTGAAATCAAAGCGGTTAATAGTATTGCGGAACTCCGGTTAGCAATTGAAGCCTCCTATAAGAATCGTGTCTAAATGATGATTAACTCTGAAAGAACGGAACAGAAGCTTGGATTCGACAGAATAAGATCTGCCGTTGAGTCTATGTGTTCTACATCAGCCGCAAAAATTATGGCTCAGGAGGCAGATTTCTGTAATAATCCTCAGGAGCTTAAGATAAGACTGTGCCAGACTGACGAAATGAGAGTAATCTCTATGCTGGAGAAAGGTTTTCCCGATTCCGGCTATGTTGATACAGCAGTATTTATTTCAAGACTTGAAAACACATCCTACTATCTGGATTTAAATTCAATAATTAAGCTAAGGACATCTCTGGAAACCCTCAGACAGATTCAGCTTTTTTTCAATAAGACAAAAGAGAGTCAATATCCATATCTAAAAAATCTGGTTGAGCCAATTATTCTATTCCCTGAAGTTTCAAGGAGGATTGATTCTCTGCTTGACAGATTCGGTGAGATTAAGGATAATGCAAGTGAAGATCTGGCTGCTATTCGAAAGGCAATCAAAGAGAAGGAGAGCTCGATTGCAAGAAAGATTAACTCTATCCTTAAAAGTGCGCAGAGTGATGGCATAATTGACATGGATGCCTCTGTTACTATTAGGGACGGAAGGATGTTGCTTCCTGTTACCGCCTCCAATAAAAGAAAGGTTCCCGGCTTTGTACTTGATGAATCTGCTACCGGCAAAACCCTGTATATTGAACCTCTTGAAATAGTTGAACTTAACAATATTGTAAAAGAGCTACATTTTGCAGAGCAAAGAGAGATAATCAAAATCCTGGCAGAATTTTCAGACTTCCTGAGACCTTATGCCCCTGAATTGCTTTTGTCGGCAGAGATTCTTGCCAAAATTGACTTTATATGGGCAAAGGCACGACTGGCTGCATCTATGGGTGCAGGAATGCCGGTTATTGCAGACCAAAGAGAGCTAAGCCTCAGAAATGCAAGACACCCTTTGCTTGAAAAAGCACTTAAGAAAGAGGGTAAAGAGGTTGTTCCACTAACTCTTTCACTAAATGGAGAGAAGCGCATTCTGCTTATTTCAGGGCCAAATGCAGGAGGTAAATCGGTGTGTCTTAAAACAGTAGGCCTTTTACAGTATATGTTCCAATGTGGGTTCCTGATTCCTGCGGGCGAGAACTCGGAAATGACTCTGTTTAACGATATTTTCATAGATATTGGTGATGAGCAGTCACTCGATAATGACCTTAGTACATATAGTTCTCACCTGACCAATATGAGAGCAATTCTGGAGGGAGCCAATGAGAAAAGCCTTGTACTAATAGACGAATTTGGAGCGGGAACCGAGCCAACTGCAGGAGGTGCAATTGCAGAAGCAATTCTCGGAGAGATTGAGAGACGTGGTTGTTTTGGAATCATTACCACCCACTATTCAAATCTGAAATTTTACGCCAGCAGCAGCAGAGGGGTGTTAAACGGAGGTATGCAGTTTGATGTTCAAAATATTAAGCCGCTTTTTAAACTTGAAACCGGCACACCGGGCAGCTCATTTGCTTTTGAACTGGCCAGAAAGATAGGTTTGCCCGAAGATGTTGTCAAAAAGGCAGAAGAGAGAGCAGGAACAGACTTTGTTGACCTTGAACGCCACCTAAAAAAAATTGCAAAAAACCGCAGGGCATGGGAAGAGCGTCTGGCTAAAATAAAGAGTACAGACAGAACTCTTGAAAACATTACCGATAAATATCAAAAAGAGCTATCGGATATTCAGGTGCTTAAAAAGTCAATCATAAGCAGTGCTAAAGCAGAGGCTGAACAGCTTTTGAATGAGGCAAATAAAAAGATAGAGGCAACTATAAGGGAAATTCGTGAAAGTCAGGCCGATAAAGAGAAAACTAAAGTTGTGCGAAAAGCTCTTACCGACTTTATAAAGGATTCGCAGGAAGCCACTCATGATGATACCGATGACAAGATTGCCAGAAAAATGGAGCTGCTTAAGCAAAGAAGAGAGAGGAGAGACAATAAGCGCAATGAGAGAGAGAATTCTCCCAAACAAAAGGGGCCTGAAATTGTTAAAGAGAGCAGAAGTGAACAATTATTGCCACTTAAGAAGGGAGACAAGGTTCGTATCAAAGGGGGAGAATTGGTTGGTGAGGTGCTGAGTGCAGACGGTAAAACAGTAAATGTGGCAATAGGATCTGTGATGAGCAGATTGGCTGAAGATAAAGTTGAAAGAATTTCCAACAACGAATATTCAGTTGTTTCTAAAAAGGGCTCTCAGGCGAGGTTTTCTGTAAAAGAGAGCCAGGAGATAACCAACAGAAAACTTGAGTTTAAACCCTCAATTGACATCAGAGGAGAGAGGCTTGAACAGGCTCTTGAAATAGTAACCAGGTTTATTGATGATGCAATAATGGTTGGTGTTTCAGAGGTGAGAATTTTACATGGCAAGGGCAACGGAATCCTTAGGGAAGAGATAAGAAAATATATAAAAACAATGGGAGGAGTGAGCTCTTTTCGGGATGAAAGCATTCAGATGGGAGGGTCCGGAATAACCATTGTTAAACTAGAAGACTAAAAAACTTTATTACTATGAAAAGGTATTTGACAGTTACATTTGTATCATTGGCTATTATGTCGTTTTTCTTTGCTGCATCATGCAACAGGGTAGAAAAGACGGCTGAACTGAAAGCTAAGGAGTTTCTTGATGCATTTTTTAAAATTGACTACAATACGGCGGCATTGCTTTGCACAGAAGAGCTTGCACAGGAGCTTACTGCCTCACTTAAAAGCATCGAATCTCTTGATGATGGAGTAAGGGAAATGGTCATAAAACAGACATCAGAAGTAAAGACTGAGATAAAATCTGTTGATACTGATTCAAAAAAGGATACTGTTATTGTCACCTACATTGTAGTACTTCCAAGTTTTCCAAACGGAATAGAAAACACGCTTTCGCTCTCAAAAATTGATAAAGAGTGGAAGGTTGTCGATTTAGGCAGATAAACCGGTACAGGTATGAATAAATATGTAGATACTCACACACACAGCAGCTACTCGCCAGACAGCCGGATGAGCATAGCCGAAGCGGCTGAGTATGCCTTTGCCAACGGTTTGGCAGGGATTACATTTACCGACCACCTTGATCTCAAGGCTCCCGGTGACAACCTCAAGTTTGCGTTTGATCCAGCCGAGCAACAGGCCGAGATTTACGAGGTGGCGAAACAATCATCGATTAAACTCTTAACGGGAATTGAGATTGGACTTCAGCCATGTAATCTTGTTGAAATTAAGGACTTTCTCTCAACCTTCAGTTTTGATACCATTATTGCATCCATACACTTTGTGGATGGAGTTGACCCTTACGAGGGCCAATATTATGAGGGCAAAACAGAGAAAGAGGCCTACGGAAGATACCTGGAAATTATGGCAGAGATGGTGGTGGCGTACCCAGATTTTGATATACTTGGTCACTACGACTATATAGCTCGGTATGCACCCTATAAAACCCGCACTATTCACTATCGTGATTTTGCAGATATATTGGATACAATTTTCCGGTCACTGATTTATAATGGGAAATCGTTGGAAATCAACACAAATACCTATAGGTTAAGAAATGGTGCAATACCTGTTCTTGACAGGGACATTCTATTAAGATACCGTGAACTTGGAGGAGAAATTATTACCCTTGGCTCTGACGCTCACTCAAAAGAGCGACTGGGAGAGGAGTTTGAGAACTTCAGGGCTGTACTAAAAAATATGGGCTACAAATATGTGGTGAATTATGAAAAGAGGAAACCGCTCTTTACCGCTATTTAGCTCCCTCTTTCTTCTCTAACCGTTTCTTTCTCTCCTTTGTGGAGACTCCTGAGATTCTTAAATATCTGTCAAATTGCTCAAATGTCATAAATTTTTCAAAGGCATCTTCTGTCTTAGTTCTCCATTTATTCTGAACCTCTCTGTAACTGTCGGGGTTTTGCATACCTCCGGCTCTCATTCTTTCGAACTCTTCTGTTACGCCTGCAATATTGGCCTGCAGAATGGAGTCGGCAAGAAATGTTTGATAGTCATTTAGCTTAAGGTCAATCTGGAGACGATCTGCCTGTTCGGCGGCAATCTCAACAGGACTTTTCTGTGGGGGAGGGTTGTTTTGTGAAAATGCCGGGGAAAAGATCAACAATGCGATTAAAAGAGAGAAAATTTTATACTTATAAGTCATATCAGTAATTTTTTAGCGAGGTTACTCTAAGTCCGCCTACCAACAAAATTAATATTATATTTGTAAAAAATGGATAAGTTTTATTTATAAAACTCCTATAATATTATTAATTAAAATAAAAACGAATGAAAAAAGGCTTAACTACAATTTTAATTGCGGTTTTGATACTTGCCCTTCCAAACAAGGGTGAATCGTGTACAAATGTACTCATAACCAAGGGTGCCAGCAAAGATGGTTCTGTGATGGTAACATATTCTGCCGACTCACACCAACTCTACGGAGAGCTCTATTTCCGTAAAGGGGCAGAACATAAACCGGGCACTATGCTAAAAATTTATGAATGGGACACAGGAAAATTCCTGGGTGAAATTCCTCAGATTGCAAAGACATACACAACAGTTGGCAACATGAATGAGCATCAGCTTATTATTGCCGAATCTACTTTTGGTGGTTTGAATCAGCTGGTGGATACTACAGGTATCATGGATTACGGTTCTTTGATATACATTGCCCTTCAGCGTGCAAAGACAGCCAGAGAGGCCATAAAGGTTATGACCGATCTTGTTAAGGAATACGGATATTACTCATCAGGAGAATCTTTCTCTATTGCAGATAAGGATGAGGTTTGGATTATGGAGATGATTGGCAAAGGGACAAAATTGGTCAACGGGAAAAATGTGAACAAAGGCGCTGTTTGGGTAGCGATGAGAATTCCGGACGGATATATCTCTGCACACGCAAACCAGGCAAGAATTACCACTTTTCCATTGAACGATCCTGCAAACTGCCTCTACTCGCCTGATGTAATCTCATTTGCAAAAGAGAGTGGGCTCTATAAAGGTGCTGATAAAGATTTCAGCTTCTCTGACACCTATGCTCCTCTTACATTCAGCGGAATGAGAGGTTGTGAGGCAAGGGTGTGGGCTGCGTTCAATATTCTTGGCGGAGGTATGATTGGTGACAAAGAGTACACCGAATACCTTGACTACGCAATGGGACACAACCCTAAGAACAGAATGCCGCTTTACATTAAGCCAAAAGAGAAGGTAACGGTTAAGATGGTTGCCGATGTTATGAGAGATCATTACGAAGGCACTGCTCTTGATATGACAAAGGATATTGGAGCCGGCGGACATGCATTGCCTTACAGATGGAGGCCAATGAGTTTTGAGGTTGATGGACAGAGATATACAAACGAAAGAGCAATAGGAACTCAGCAAACAGGTTTTTGGCTGTTAGGTCAGGCTAGAAGCTGGTTACCGGATGAGATTGGAGGAATTCTCTGGTTTGGAGTTGACGCTGCAGCTACCTCTGCACTTACCCCAATCTACTCATCTTCTCTTAGGGTTCCTGAATGTTTCAGGGAGGGTAACGGCCACATGACCAAATACTCGCCAACATCGGCATTCTGGATCTTCAGCAGGGTTTCAAATTTTGCATATCTAAGGTATGACATGATGTCTGTAGATATCAAACGTGCAGCTGATGAGCACGAGCTTACAGCTTTGGACAGAACATCTGCTATTGATGCAGCAGCAATGTCTATTTACAAGGAATCTCCTCAGAAAGCGAGAGAGTTTCTGACAGACTATTCGGTTAATACAGCTCAGCACCTTTTTGAAAAATGGGTGCAGCTTGACAGATACCTCCTTATTAAATATATTGACGGAAATGTTAAAAAAGAGAGCCAGCCGGGTTGCTTTATAGACAATGGCAGCGGCAAAAATATCCCGGCATCTCCACTTTTCCCTGGTTATAATGAGAAATGGAAGAGAGCCGTTAAGGAGGAGGCCGGAGAGAGACTTAAGGTAATACAGTGAGATACCTTTACTATAAAATAGGAGAAATACTTAAAAAAATCAGGGCACCCTTGCTGGCAACAGCATCGTGGGGTGCCTTTTTTATTAGTATCGCCAGCATAATATTTGTTGTTTATAGTATTGGTTTTGAACAAAAAGAGATTATACAGGCTCGGTTGTATGATATTTATAAACTGGTAATAATCTTCTTTTTCTTCCTCCACCTTTTAAGGATAATGGAAGGGTTTTTATCAAGGGAGAGTTCGGCTAAAAAGGGATGGTTATCACTCTTGTTTCTCGCAGCATCAATTTTCGTTGCTTTTGACATTACCATTTTTGGACAGTCGGTTAATTTGCCTTTTTATTATAACTACCGCTTTGTTATAGCAGTTATTCTCTATGTTTCAATAATGGAGATATCTGGAGCACTTGTCAAGATTTTGTCCAAATCGGTGCACCCGAATCTGATTTTTGTGGTTAGTTTTTTATCAATTATAACCATCGGTACAGCTTTGCTGATGTTCCCAAACTCTACATATAACGGGATTGCTTTTACTGATGCTCTCTTTACTGCCACCTCTGCTACCTGCGTAACCGGCCTTGTATCAGTACCGTTTTCTGAAACATTTACACTGAGCGGACAGCTTATTGTTCTTTTTCTTATACAGACAGGAGGTCTGGGAGTGATTACTATTACTACATTTTTTGCGGTTTTCTTTACCCAGGGCTTTACTGTTAATAGCGAGTATGTCATAAAGGATATTATTTCCGGCAACAGAAGTTCAAAGCTGAGATCTCTGGTTACCAGAATTATCACAGTTACATTCATAATGGAACTTGCCGGGGCTGTGCTTATCTATATTTATACAGCTCCCCACCTTCAGATGGAGGAGTGGGAAAAAATCTATTTTTCGGTATTTCACTCAATTTCTGCCTTTTGTAATGCAGGATTTTCAACAATGCCCCAAAATCTGGCCGACCCTGTTCTTATAAACATTGGGCCACTGTACCTGATAATTTCGGTGCTAATTATTTTTGGCGGGATAGGATTTCCGATCTTTTCAAATATTCTCAGAATTTCAGGTCATCGGATTAGACAGGCTTACATGTATATCAGATACGGAAAATTTACCAGATTTGTTCGAGAGTGGGATATGAATTCAATTATTGTTTTGAGAACAACCGCAATACTGATTGTAACCGGAATGACCTACCTGTTGCTTTTTGAGTGGAACGGAATCCTTTCTCAATTCAGCGATGAGGATAAAATTATACAAGCATTTTTTAACTCTGTTACTCCCAGAACTGCAGGATTTAACTCAGTAGACACCTCTGCACTCAAAACGGTTACATTATATATGTTTCTGATATTTATGTGGATAGGTGGAGCTCCTCAATCAACTGCCGGTGGAATTAAGGTTACAACATTTGCACTTATGATCAGAAATGCTGCTCAATTGGTGAGGGGTAGTGACAGGGTTGAATTTCACGGAAGAGAGATTTCGGCACTATCTGTAACCAGAGCTTTTGCGGCAGTTGTTTTTTCAATAATAACAATTGTAACGACACACATTATTCTTGTTAAAATAAACCCTGATATTGAGCCGCTTAAGTTGTTTTTCGAAGTTGTATCAGCAATTGGAACAGTAGGCTTAAGTATGGGAGTTACCGAAGAGTTACTCCAGGCAGGAAAGATTGTAATTACTTTTTTGATGTTTGCCGGAAGAGTAGGTATTATTACTTTGCTAAGCTCGTTTATCCGATCACACACTCAAAACAGATACCGTTATCCGGGAGCCGATATATTAATTAACTAAAACTCATTTTATGAAGTACATTATTGTTGGATTAGGAAACTTTGGTTCGGTATTGGCCGAACGGTTCACCCAAATGGGTTACGAAGTTGTGGGTGTTGACAGAAACATAGAGCGGGTAGAGGATATAAAATCTAAGATATCGGTTGCAGTATGTCTTAATGTTACCGATAAGAACAACCTGAGTGTTTTGCCCCTGGAGAGTGCTGATGGGGTGATTATTGCTCTCGGGAAGGAGTTCGGAGAGTCACTAATGGCCTATGCCATTTTTAAGGAATATGGTGTAAATAAGTTGATTGTTAGGGCTGTGAGCGAAATTCATGCAACTGTTTTAAGTTTTTTGGGAGTAGAACATATTATCTTCCCTGAAAAAGACGCTGCCCAGAAATATGCATTAAGCCTTGAGATGCAAAACTACATTAGCTCCTATAAGCTTGATGACGATACCTTTATTGTTCAGATGTATCTTCCAAAGAGGTTCGCAGGACTCAAGCTTTCGATGATTAACTTTAAGTCGGACCATAAAGTAAAATTTATAAGCCTCAAAAGGAAGGTCGAAATAACAAATATGTTTGGAGCAAAACACAAAGAGGTAAGGGTTGTTGATGTTGAAAAGGGAGACATTACACTTTATGAAGAGGACATAATTATACTCCTCGGCTCATTTGCAAATCTGAGCCGTTTTGGAAAGTAGTCCTGCCGTTATAATTGGTTATATTTGTTTAATAAACTGTTTTGTATGCTGTATAAAGAGGTAGTTGAGAATATTTATAAAGAGTTTAAAAATTTCAGAGGAGAGGGAAAGGTTGCCGATTATATTCCTGCGCTGTCTAAGATAAACCCCGATTCATATGCGATATCAGTGTGTGATCTCGAAGGAGGGGAGTTTTCAATAGGTGATTCCACAACAAAATTTTCAATTCAAAGTATTTCTAAAGTCTTTTCTCTGGCAATGGTGATAGGCCATTTTGAGGAGAAAATCTGGGAGAGGGTTGGAAGAGAGCCATCAGGTACTGCATTTAACTCCCTTATCCAGCTTGAACAAGAGAAGGGTATTCCCAGAAACCCATTCATCAACGCAGGAGCACTGGTGGTGACCGACATGATCACCCAACTGTTTCCAAAGCCAAAGCAGGCAATTTTGGATTTTGTAAGAGAGATCAGCTCACAGGACGATATTTACTACGACAAAGAGGTTGCCCAGTCAGAACTTGACCACTCTCACAGAAATATAGCCCTTGCAAATTTTATGAAGAGCTTTGGCAACATTAAAAGTGATGTTGACACAATAATTGACATCTATTGCCACCAATGCAGTATAAGTATGAATACTGCCGAACTTGCCCGCTCTTTCCTTTTCCTTGCAAACGGAGGGTTAAACCCACTTTCGGGAAATAGAGTTACAGGGCACAGAAGCGCAAAGCGGATGAACGCACTGTTATTGACCTGCGGTCTTTACAACGAATCCGGTGATTTTGCCTACCGTGTTGGGCTTCCCGGTAAAAGCGGTGTAGGCGGAGGCGTTGTTGCAATAATTCCCGGAAAGCTCTCTATCGCTGTGTGGAGTCCTGAATTGAACCAAAACGGCAACTCCTACAGGGGAATTGCCACCCTGGAAAAGTTCACAACCGACATAGGAATTTCTGTATTTTAATGCTAATACTAACAAAAATTAAATATGATTAAAAGAGTTGTTTTATCTGTACTTGTTTTGACAGCGGCCCTGACGGTAGCTTCTCAGACAACAAAAAGAAGCATGACAATCGACGATGTTATTAAGTGGAACAGAATTACCGAAAAGGAGATATCACCTGACGGTAAATTTGTAGCCGTTAAGCTTGAACCATGGAAAGGAGCATCAACGGTTAAGCTATATGATAACAAGGGAAAAGAGTTGCTCTCAGCAGATTCTTCATCTTCACTGATATTCGACAAAGCCTCAGAATATCTGCTTTTTAAAAGAGGTGCCGATAAAAAAAGCTCATTAATAGTCTATAACCTTAAATCAGGAGATAAAAAGATAAAAGAGGGGGTTAAAGATTTTTCAATTCCAAAGGGATACAGCTCAGAGGTAGTTTACAGATTGCATGATTCAACTCTGGTTATTGAGACACTTAAGGGTGGTAGTAAAATCTCACTGGGAAAGGTAATTGACTTTAAAATTGCAAAAGAGGGGCCCGGAATTGTCTATATTTCAGAAGGCAATATTCTCCTTCACAAACCGGGACAATCCAATCCGGATACTTTAATGAAGAAGGCGCCAAAAGGAGTGAAAACATTTATTAGTGAAAAGGGTGATTTGGTCTCATTTATCGCCTCCGGTAACCTCTACCTTTATGACAATAATGCAAAGACCAAAAAAGTTGCAACGGGTGTTTCTGATAAAAGAGATGTTGTAATTTCGCAGGATGGAACTAAAGTTTATTACGGTGTTGGACCTGAGCCAATGAAAAGAGACACAACCATTTCAAAGGAGGATTTTCCGGAAGTTCAAATTTGGCATTGGAACGAGGGTAAACAATTTACTCAGCAGGTTGTGGATAAAAAGCGTGATTCTGAGCGAAGTTTTCTTTATGTTTATAACCTTACTACCGGAGAATCGTCACAGATAACAAACGAAAATACAACAGAGTCCAGACTGATTAATAAGGGTAACTCCGATTTTGTAATTGCTCTTTCGGATAACAGATATGCAGTAGAAAGAATGTGGGAAGGGCGCTCTAAAGTAGATATTTACATTGTAAACACAGCTCTGCAGAGAGCCTCTATGCTTAAAGATGGGGCAACCGGTCAGCCAAGGGTATCTCCTGAGGGAAGGTTTATTTACTGGTACAGCGATTCGGACAGCGCTTGGTTTGCCGTTTCACCCGAGACAATGGAGATAAAACAGATAACCAGCCCTAAAAACATTCAGGCATATGATCAGGAGAACGACGTTCCTGACTGGCCATCTTCCTACTCTGCTGCAGGATGGAGTACAGGAGACAAATATTTTCTGGTTTACGACAGATACGATATCTGGATGGTAGATCCCCTTGCAAAAGAGGCTCCCATAAACATAACCCTAAACGGAAAAACGAAGAACATAACATACAGATACTCACCTATTGATGATTCAGAGGAGATAGACCTTAAAAAGAGCATTATTCTAACCGGTTTCGACAATACAACAAAGGAGAGCTCATATTTTACCTTTGTTCCTGAAAAGGGTAAAGAGCCGGCTTTGTTGTATGAAGGCAAAGCTATGTTGTCAGATATCTCAAAGGCAAAGAATACAGATACTTTTATCTTTACCAGAGAGACATTCAGAGAATTTCCTGATATATGGTTAACTGATTCAAAATTTAAAAAACCGGTAAAAATTACAAATGCCAACCCTCAACAAAGCGAATTTATATGGGGAGACGCTCAGTTAATAAGCTGGATTTCACTTGATGGGCACAAAATGGAGGGAGTTCTTTACAAACCCGAAAATTTTGACCCTTCTCAGAAGTACCCTATGATTGTCAACTTCTATGATAAAAACTCATCGGCTCTACATTCCCACAGAACGCCTGAGGCGCACCGCTCTACAATTGATTACCATATGTACACAAGCAATGGTTACATAGTACTTAACACAGACATTGTTTATAAAGAGGGTTACCCTGGTGAGAGTGCCTTCAACTGCATAAT
The DNA here is from genome assembly GCA_002842465.1 of Bacteroidetes bacterium HGW-Bacteroidetes-7. Classification (GTDB taxonomy): domain Bacteria; phylum Bacteroidota; class Bacteroidia; order Bacteroidales; family UBA932; genus Bact-08. The sequence continues at coordinate 25,023 of PHDA01000016.1, read as the reverse complement.
GCCGGGAATTTCGGCTGTAGTCAACATGGGATTTGTAGATCCTGCCAGAATCGGGGCTCAGGGTCACAGCTGGGGAGGATATCAGGTTGCTTACCTTGCAACCCGGACAAATCTCTTTGCAGCAATAGAGTCTGGTGCTCCGGTTGTGAACATGTACAGTGCATACGGAGGCATCAGATGGGGTACAGGCCTTAACAGGTCGTTCCAATATGAGCATCAGCAGAGCAGAATCGGCAAAACTCCTTGGGAGTCACCTATGAGATACATCGAGAATTCGCCAATTTTTACAATGGATAAAGTTACTACCCCTATACTCATCATGCACAATGACCAGGATGGCCACGTTCCATGGTATCAGGGAATAGAGTACTTTGTTGCTCTCAAGAGACTCAGGAAACCTGTTTGGATGTTAAACTACACAGGTGAGGTTCACTGGCCTCAGAAGCTTAAGAACAAGGTGGACTTTCAAATTAGAATGATGCAGTTCTTTGACCATTACCTCAAAGGCAAACCTATGCCGGAGTGGATGGATAAGGGGATGAGCGCTATTGAATTGGATTATAGAATGGGTTATTGATTTATTTTGTTATATTTGTTATAACAGATAAACACAAGCCTATGGCGAGAATATTCCCACGGCAACTTATAGTACCTACCGTTATTCTACTTGGAATAGCGGTGGGTCTCTTATTTTATCTGGCATATGTTTCCCGTATGGCTTCATACCTTTCGGATGACCCATCAGCCTGCGTCAATTGCCATATTATGGCACCTTATTACCAATCATGGCAAAAGAGCTCACATCAACCCTGGACCAATTGTAACGATTGCCACGTGCCACAGGACAACTTCATAAGGGGTTACGCATTTAAAGCAAAAGATGGTCTTTACCACGCAGCCATTTTCACGCTAAGGATGGAACCGCAGGTGATAAGGCCGCGAAGCGAGAGTTACGGAGCTATTATGGAAAACTGTATCAGATGTCACACCCAGCTCAATACCGAGTTTGTAAAAACTGGAATGGTAAAATACGCCCAGGTAGAGAAGGGCGAAGCTCGTGCCTGTTGGGATTGTCACAGAGATGTTCCTCACGGGATGATATCTAATCTTGCGATGAGTCCTAATGCTATCGTTCCCCTGCCGGAGTCGCCAGTACCTCAGTGGCTTAATAAGATGATGAAAAGATAAAACTTACCTCTATGAAAGTTAAAAAATACTTCGAAAAACACCGGGTTGCACTTTTGTGGACCCTCTTTGCCGGCACAATAGTGGTCGTGTTTCTGCTGGGGCTGCTTGCAGCATCAGTTACAGAGAGAAGGGCAGAGATTGCAACTCTTTTCAACAATAAAAGAGTTGAGATTAAAGGTATAGAATCCAGAAGCGAAATCTGGGGTGAAAATTACCCGCGCGAGTTCGAAACCTGGATAAAAACAAAGGAGATGGAGTTCGAGAGTAAACACAACGGAAACAAATTCGTTGATGTTCTTGAGATGAGACCAAATATGGTTGTATTGTGGGCCGGCTATGCATTTTCGCGAGACTATTCGGCTCCAAGAGGCCATGCTTATGCGGTTGAAGATGTAGTTCACACCCTCAGAACAGGGGCTCCAATGACTATTGAAGAGAACATGCAACCGGCAACTTGCTGGGCATGTAAAAGTCCTGACGTACCAAGACTCATGGCTGAGGTGGGTATTGAGAACTTCTACAAGTCAAAATGGTCAGAATTTGGACATGAGGTAGTTAATCCAATTGGATGTGCCGATTGCCATAACCCGGAGAATATGAATATTGCCATCTCAAGGCCTGCACTCACAGAAGCGTTTGACAGAATGGGCAAAGATATTAGCAAATCAACAATTCAGGATCGTCGCTCTCTCGCCTGTGCCCAATGCCATGTGGAGTATTACTTCAAGGGTGATGGCAAATACCTTACATTCCCTTGGGACAAGGGTATGACTGCGGAGGATATGGAAAAATACTATGACGAAGTTGGCTTTACAGACTGGATTCATACACTCAGTAAAGCACCTATGTTAAAGGCGCAACACCCGGACTATGAGCTTTTCATGATGGGGCCACACGCTCAGAGAGGTCTCTCTTGTGCCGATTGCCATATGCCATATAAATCTGACGGAGCAATAAAGTACAGCGACCACCATCTTGTTTCGCCCCTTTTATATATTGACCGTACTTGCCAGACATGTCACAGAGACAGTGAAGAGAATCTGCTTAAGTATGTATACGAGTATCAGGATAAGATTCTTGAGACCAGAGACAGGGTGGAGGAAGAGCTTGTAAAAGCTCACGTTGGAGCTAAGTTTGCCTGGGATAAGGGTGCTACAGAAAAACAGATGGAGCCGGTACTTAAATTATTAAGGGCTGCACAATGGCGATGGGACTTTGCAGTTGCATCCCATGGAGCATCTTTTCATGCACCGGTTGAGACGCAAAGAATTCTTTCTCACAGTCTTGATAAGAGCTATCAGGCACAGCTTGAGGTTAACAAGGTTCTCAAACAACTAGGCGTAACAGAGGAGATCCCTGTTCCGGATATCTCAACAAAAGAGAAGGCTCAACAATACATTGGCCTGGATATGCCAAAACTTAAAGGCGCTAAAGATAAATTTATTGCAGAAAAGGTACCGGAATGGTTGGCAAAGGCAAGAGAGAACAAAAGATTGCTATAGAGGCCGTTATTGTAGCTGCCATTACTGTCGCAGGGCTTGCTCTGCAGGTAATTACCGGTGGTTTTAACAGAGAGATACTTGCCTTTCCGGCAAATCTTATTCTTATAACCGCGATACCGGTTTTACTGATTCTTTTTAAAGGGGCTTTGAAGCATTTGGCTTCGGGCTCCCTTTCAATTATCCTTATTAGTACTGTTGCAATTATTGCTCTCTATATGGGTCTGGTTCCGGGTAACTCGGCAAAGAGTTCATGGCCATTTACACTAATTTATCTGGCTTTGCTGATAAACCTTACAGCATCTGTGCTAATGAGGCTCAGAATTTTTAAGTTCAGAAAAGATATCTCTTTCATGCTAAATCACATTGGTCTGCTTATTCTTCTTTTTTCTGCCGGCCCGGGTTCTGCAGATAAGGCAAGATATTTTATGAGGGTGTTTGAGGGTAAGGTGGAGTGGCGTGCAGAAAAGAGCGGCGGTAAGGAGAGAGCTGAGGCTGTAGAGTTACCGATTGCAATCAGTCTGGAAGATTTTGAAATGGATGAGTATCCGCCTAAACTTGCTATTATTGAAAGAAATACCGGAATAGCTCTTCCTGAAAAGCGCCCCTTCTATTTTGAGGCTAACCTGAATGCTTTTGCAACCATCGAAAACAGGACTCTGACTGTAGATTCTGTCGTATATAAACCAGGATATGCTCCGGCTGCCTTTGTGAGGGTGACTGATATATATTCCGATGAGGCAACAGAAGGTTGGGTGAGTTGCGGCAACTATTTTCAACACTTTAAGACCCTTAGCCTGGACAGTACTTACTGTGTAGCAATGACCTCTCCTGAACCCAAAGAGTTCAGATCAAAGGTTGAGGCTTATACCCAAAGCGGAAAGGTCAAAAACGGAATAATAAGGGTGAACCACCCAATGACAATTGGAGGTTGGAAAATATACCAGCACTCTTACGATTCTGCAAGAGGGAGAGACTCTGTCTGGTCACTTTTTGAACTGGTATATGATCCTTGGATAATTCCTGCCTACATAGGTATGATAATGATGATTTTTGGTGCAATAACACTATTTTGGAAGGGAGGTAAATCATGATGTGGGACAATTTTATTTGGTTTTCACTAGCATGTATGTTGCTTTGGATAATTGGAGTAGCATCACTATACCTAAATAAGAAAACTGCTATTACAGGCAATATTCTTATTTCTGCCGGGCTTGCTCTATTTTTGGCCTTCATACTCCTTCTGTGGAGAGATATTGGGCACCCTCCATTGAGAACAATGGGAGAGACAAGACTTTGGTACTCATTTTTCATAACTCTGGTAGGGTTTGGAACCTGGTTAAGGTGGAGGTACAAATGGTTGGTCGGGTACAGTGTTCTTGTTTCGGGGGTATTCATTGCGGTTAATCTGTTAAAGCCCGAAATACACTTTACCAACCTTATGCCTGCACTTCAAAGTATATGGTTTGTACCTCATGTTACGGTCTATATTCTCTCTTATGCAATGTTTGGAGCTGCAACAATAGCATCATTCATCGCTATAAGGGAGTTAAAGAGTAAAAGCGAAAGGTTAATGCCGTTAATTGACAATTTAACGTACATAGGGCTTGGTTTTTTGATGACCGGAATGTTGCTGGGTGCAATATGGGCTAAAGAGGCTTGGGGAGATTACTGGACATGGGATCCAAAAGAGGTTTGGGCATTTATTACAGCAGCAGTTTATGTTATTTACATTCACGCAAGAGTACAAAAATACCCTCTCAGAGTCATATTATGGATACTTCCCTTAGCATTTGTAATGCTTATGATAACCTGGTTGGGTGTTAATTATCTTCCTGCAGCACAAGGAAGTATACATGTTTATTAATAATTTATTTAAAAAAATTGGTGAATTAGAATAAAATTGCATTACATTTGACACCTGAAAAAAGAGAGATGAACATTATTTCAAATATCCATTCACTACATCATCATCACCTGCAGTTTAACGGTAGGCAAGAATGGCTATTTGTATCTATGAGATAAATAAAATAAGATATATTATAGTTTGAGGGCTTACCGAAAGGTTAGCCCTCTTTTTTTTTACACACATCTATTATGATAAGAATTGCAGTACAAGCAAAAGGAAGATTAAGCGACGAGAGCATGCAGTTACTCTCAGAAGCGGGACTCTCAATTGAAGAGAGCAAAAGAAAATTACTGGCAAAATGTGGGGACTTTCCTATGGAGGTTCTGTTTCTAAGGGATGATGATATTCCCGGAGCAGTAGCTATGGGTGTTGCCGATATAGGTATTGTTGGTTTAAATGAGGTTGAAGAGAGAGGTTTGAGTATTGACATCGCTCACTATCTGGGATTTAGTAAATGCAGAATATCTCTAGCCGTACCCAAAACAACAGATTACAACGGCCTTGGTTATTTTAACGGAAAACGTGTTGCTACATCATATCCGGCCATCCTTTCCCAGTATTTTCTTGAAAAGGGCATTAAGGCAGAGATTCATAAAATAGCAGGTTCTGTAGAGGTGGCACCCTCTGTGGGTATGGCCGATGCCATTTTTGATATTGTTAGTTCGGGGGGAACCCTCATTACCAACGGCTTAAAAGAGGTTGAAAAGGTCTTCTACTCAGAGGCCGTCTTGGTTAGTAACAGAGAACTTGACCAACAGAAGAGGGCAGAGGTAAATCAGCTGATAGCACGTTTTGAGGCAGTTGAGAGAAGTCGTGGGATGAAGTATATGCTATTAAACCTTCCTGAAGAGAAGATTGAAGATGCTATAGTTATTCTTCCAGGTATGAGAAGCCCTACAATATTACCTCTTGCACAAAAGGGATGGTGCTCGATGCACGTTGTTGTAGAAGAGAAAGATATCTGGTCAAAAATTGAAAAGTTAAAATCCATTGGTGCAGAAGGAATTCTTGTCCTCTCGCTTGATAAAATTTTACCCTAATGAAGCTCTATTTAGAACCTGAAATTCAACTTTGGCCCGAGCTTTCGGCCAGACCATCGGGAGATAACCCGGTTGTTGAACTTAGAGTCTCTGAGATAATTTCATATGTGAAACAACAAGGAGACAAGGCTCTATACGATCTTACTCAAAAATATGACGGAGTTGAGCTTAAATCACTTTATGCAGACAAAAGACTTCTGACAGATTCGGAGTTTAAGGTTGATAATCAGCTTAAAAGGGCAATTGATACTGCCTGCGAAAACATAGAGAGGTTTCACAGGGCTCAGATTAGTAAAGATATTGACCTGATGACATCAGAGGGCGTAAGATGTCTTATGAGACATTTGCCCGTTGAAAGGGTTGGCCTCTATATTCCCGGAGGTTCTGCGCCACTCTTCTCCACTGTTCTTATGTTGGCTCTGCCTGCAAAGATTGCCGGGTGCAGTAAGATAACCCTCTTCACACCCCCTGCAAAAGATGGGACAATTAACCCCGCTATTGCATATGCAGCATATAAAGCCGGAGTTACCGATGTGGTAACCGTTGGCGGAGCGCAGGCTATAGCCGCTATGGCTTTTGGAACAGAGAGTATTGAGAGGGTTGATAAAATATTTGGACCAGGAAATCAATATGTCTCTGTAGCTAAGCAGCTTGTAAGTAAGTATGTGTCAATAGATATGGTTGCAGGCCCATCGGAATTGTTGGTTATGGCCGATGAAACATCAAATCCTGATTTTGTTGCTTCAGACTTGCTTTCTCAGGCAGAGCACGGTTCAGATTCTCAAGTCATATTGCTTTGCAACTCAAAACAACTGGCGCAAAAATGTATAGATGCAGTTGAGAAGCAGAAGCGCTCTTTGCCAAGGGTTAAAGAGATTGAAGGAACACTTGAAACAAGCAGGGTTATTGTGTTTGAGGAGAGAGATAACATGGTTGGTTTTTCAAACGATTATGCTCCCGAACACCTCATTATTGCACTTAAGAATCCATGGGAAATTGCTAATAAGATAACTGCAGCAGGAAGTGTATTTATTGGAAATTGGTCACCGGAAAGTGCAGGGGATTACGCCTCCGGGACTAACCACACGCTTCCAACCAACGGATGGGCCCGATCTTCAGGTTCACTCTCCCTGGAGAGCTTTAGGAAGACAATTACATTTCAGGAATTAACCAATGACGGCATTAAAAACCTTGGACCGGTAATTTCGGTTATGGCAGCTGCCGAAGGGCTGGATGCACACAAAAATGCCGCGGAGATTAGGCTTAAGCAAAAGCGTTAAGCTACTATAACAATAAAAAAGTTGACAATGACTACTCCAATTTCAGAAAACTTTCCCGAATCAATAGTTAGGGAAAATATAAAAAGGCTTACCCCATACTCAACAGCAAGAGATGAGAGTAATGTGGGCTATGGAACATACCTTGATGCAAACGAAAACCCATACAATACTGGCTATAACAGATATCCCGACCCTCATCATAAAATATTAAAGCGTGAACTGGCTTTGATAAAAGGAGTTAATGAGGATATGATCTTTGCCGGAAATGGTAGTGACGAGGCAATCGACCTTGTTATAAGAGTTTTTTGTGAACCGGGCAGAGATAATATCTTATCTATTTCACCAACCTACGGTATGTACAAGGTTGCCGCTTCAATAAATGATATCGAATACAGAGAGGCTCCTCTTAAAGATGATTTCAGTCTGGATTCCCAAGCACTACTAAAGTTGATTGACAAAAATACAAAGGTGATTTTCCTCTGCTCACCCAATAACCCAACGGGCAATCTGCTTGATAAAGAGACTGTCCTTAGTGTAGTAAAAGAATTTAAGGGGTTGGTTGTTGTTGATGAAGCTTACGGAGATTTTTCGGGGGATTCCGGCTATATTCCTCTACTAAAAGAGTATCCTAATCTTGTTGTTTTGCAGACCATGTCAAAATCTATGGGAATGGCAGCATTAAGGGTAGGTTTTGCCTTTGGTGATAGCAAGGTGATCTCTTACCTTAACAGAGTTAAGTATCCCTATAATCTTAACAGAGTAAGCCAGGAGATGGCAATCAGAAGGATAAAAGAGGGAAGCAAAACTTTAGCCGAAATTATTTCAGAGAGGGAAAGGGTTAAACTTGGTCTTACAGAACTTTCAGAAGTGCTCAAGGTTTATGATAGCAGCGCAAATTTTCTGTTAGTGAAATTCAAAGAAGCATCAGGAATGTATAATTTGTTGCTTAATAATGGAGTTATTGTAAGAGACAGAAGTAAAACAAACGGTTGTGAAGGTTGTCTTAGAATTTCAATAGGAAAACCTGCAGAGAACGACAGACTCTTAATGCTTATTTCAAATTTTGGTAAAGAGACCTTGGCTGCTACTGAGAATCCATTTGTGGAGGTGACTAGAATAACCCGCGAGACTGCAATAACTCTCAAAGCGGACTTCACAGGTGGCGGTTTATCATATCTAAACACCGGAATCGGGTTTTTTGACCATATGCTGGATCAGATTTCAACACACGGGGGAATATCTCTTGATGTTGATGTTTCCGGAGATCTTTGGGTAGATGTCCATCACACTGTAGAGGATGTTGCAATTGTGCTTGGAGATGCCCTCAACAGATATTTCACATCAGCAGGCAACTATGAAAGATATGGTTTTTCTCTGCCAATGGACGAATCAGAGGCAACAGTCTTAATTGATCTTGGAGGAAGAGCCGGGTTTAGCTGGAAGGTTGATTTTAGAGGAGAAAAAATTGGAGAGTTCCCTTGCGAAATGTTTTCTCACTTCTTTTCAACCCTTGCTTCAGCAGGAAAATTCACGCTAAATGTCAAGGCAGAGGGAGAGAATGACCACCACAAAGCAGAGGCTGTTTTTAAAGCTTTTGCAAGAGCTCTTAAGATGGCATTAGCTTCGGGTAACTCTCAGTCTGTACCCAGTAGTAAAGGAATTATTTGATTTTAGAAGATATGGTAGCAATAATAGATTACGGAACAGGAAATATCTTTTCGCTTTGTAATGCTGTAAAAAGAGCCGGGTTTGACTATACGGTTACATGCAACACAAATGAAATTAAAGCCTCATCTCATGTAATTCTTCCGGGTGTGGGTGAAGCATCTGAAGTAATGAAAGAGATAGATAGTAGAGATCTGGCTGAAACCATTAAAACACTAAAGGTGCCGGTACTTGGAATTTGTATAGGGATGCAGGTTATGTGCTCATTCAGCGAAGAGGGAGGGACTGAATGTCTGTCTATTTTTCCCGAGAGAGTATTAAAACTTGGTGGAGAGGGGGTAAAAATTCCTCATATGGGCTGGAACAGAGTAAATGGTGTAAACAAAGCAAATGGTTTAGGTGTAGGGCTCTTTGATGGAATTGAACAAGGTGAGTGGTTCTATTTTGTACACTCATTTGCACCGGAAAAGGGGGTTTCAGTGCTAACTACAACCGAATACGGGGTTGAGTTTGGCTCAACTCTTATTAAAGATAATTTTGTCGGAACGCAATTTCACCCTGAAAAGAGCGGAGTAGCCGGAGAGAGGTTTTTGATGAATTTCTTAAACACGAGTAAGAATTATTAAGTCTATTACCATATATTTAATGCAAACTGAAGATTGTTAATTATATACGTGCATATAGACATGCGAACTTACATGCATACTTACTTACATTTTGTGATTAAAATTTAAAAAAGAGTTAAAATCGAGTTAAAAATGGGAGATAACCAAAAAAATACAAAATTCGAGGTAATACCTGCAATAGACATTTACGATGGTAAATGTGTAAGGTTAACCAAAGGTTGCTATGACACTATCAAAGAGTACTCATCAGATCCGGTTGAAGTGGCAAAGGCTTTCAAAATAGCAGGATACAGCAGGTTACATATAGTAGATCTTGAAGGGGCAAAAGCAAGTTTACCTGTAAATCTTAAGGTTCTTGAAAGAATAGCATCTCAGGTAGATGTTGTAATCCAGTTTGGCGGAGGGGTAAAGAGCCTTGAAAGCGCAAAAAAGTGCTTTGAAGCTGGCGCTACAGAGGTAATTTGTGGAAGCATTGCTACAGAAAGTCCCCAAATACTGGAATCAATTGTTACTGATTTTGGTCCAAACAGAGTTATTGTTGGTACCGATGTGAGAGAAGAAATGGTTTCGGTAAAAGGGTGGAAAGAGCAAACAGATAAAACAGTATATGATGTTATACGAAGTGTTACTACACTTGGAATCACAAAGATTATCTGTACAGATATCTCAAAAGACGGATTGCTTGAAGGGCCATCATTGGAGTTATACAGGAAAATCAGGGAGGTGTTTCCAAACATCACACTAATTGCAAGTGGAGGGATATCATCAACAGAAGATATTGCACAGGTTATAGAGACAGGTTCAGACGGCGTTATTGTGGGAAAAGCCTTTTACGAAAATAGAATTAATGCTAAGGAGTTAATAAAATGGTTGCAAAAAGGATAATACCGTGCCTTGATGTGCACGAAGGAGAGACAGTTAAGGGGGTTAATTTCTTAAACCTGAGAGTTATGGGTGACCCTGTTGAGATGGGAAGAATGTACTCTCAACAAGGTGCTGATGAGTTAGTTTATCTTGATATCAGTGCTACCAACGAGGGGAGAGGCACTTTTCTCTCTCTTGTAAAGAGAGTTGCATCAACGCTGAATATTCCATTTACGGTTGGTGGAGGAATATCAACAGCAGACGATGCAGCCAGATTGCTCGATTCGGGGGCAGATAAAATTTCGTTAAACAGTGCTGCATTAAGGGATCCCTCTTTAATTGAAAAAGTTGCAAAGAGATATGGTTCTCAGTTTGTAGTTGTGGCAATTGATGCAAAATTTTCATCAGATAGATGGGATGTCATGAGCAATGGGGGAAAATTAAGTGCCCAAAGGGAGTTTTTTGAGTGGGCCAAGGAGGCAGAATCAAGGGGAGCCGGTGAGATTCTCTTTACATCAATGGATCACGATGGAACTAAGCAAGGTTTTGCTGTTGAGACATTAGCTAAATTATGCAGCCTTTTAAACATACCTGTAATAGCATCAGGAGGGGCAGGTAAGGCAGAGCACTTTAGCGAGCTGTTTCTGAATAGTGGTGTTGATGCTGCCCTTGCAGCTTCGGTTTTCCATGAGGGAACCGTACCGATTCCAACATTAAAACGATATCTTGAATCTTGCGGAATTCCGGTTAGGATTACCAAAGTTTAACTTCAAATAAAGGTTAGTAATCAGTTGAACATATCTCTTAAAGCTGTATAACATCAGATAGAAAAGAAAAATTATAAATATTCAGAAAACAATTCAAAGAACAATTAAGCAAACAAATCAGAAAACGGTTTAAAAAACACAAAGAACAATAGATATGAATAATAGTAAAACAAATATACAAGATGGTGTTTTCCAAAACCCACTTCAGCTAATTCCTGCAATTATTCAGGACGATAAAACACTTAAGGTGCTTATGTTGGGATATATGAACCTTGAATCTTGGGAGAAAAGCCTGAAAACAGGGCTTGTTACTTTTTTCAGCCGCTCAAAACAGAGGCTCTGGATAAAGGGAGAGAGCAGTGGGAACTTTCTTCAAATAGTAAGCTATGAGGCAGACTGTGACAATGATACAATTCTGATAAGGGTAAATCCTGCAGGGGTGGTGTGCCACACAGGTTCTGTCAGCTGTTTTCAGGGACGAGACAGTGAGGGTTTTTTGGGAAAACTGAACGATGTTATTAGAAAAAGGCATGAAGAGATGCCTGAGGGCTCATATACCACAAAACTTTTTGAGGCAGGTGTCGAAAGGATATCTAAGAAGGTGGGAGAGGAGTCTGCTGAGACAATAATCGAGGCTATAAAGGGGGATAAAAAAAGATTGGTATATGAAACCGCCGATCTCATATACCATCTTATGGTTTTGCTTGAGAACTTCAACCTGTCATTTACAGATATTGAGGATGAACTGTTCTCGAGAATGAAATAGCTCTCTAAAAGAGACCTGTTATATTGCCATCGTTGTCAATATCAATCCTCTCTGAAGAGGGCTCTTCAGGCAACCCCGGCATTCTCATAATCTCTCCGGTTATTGGAACCAGAAATCCCGCACCGGAAGCAATCTCTATCTCGCGCACCGTAATTACAAAATCTTTTGGACGACCTAAGAGATCAGGATTATCAGAGAGTGACTTTTGAGTTTTGGCCATACATATTGCAAGACCACCAAGCCCAAGGCTCTCAATCTTCTTAAGATTTGCCTTTGCCTTAGCTGTATAGTCAACTGCCTCAGCCCCGTAAATCTTTTTGGCGATTGTCTCAATTTTCTGTTCAACAGTGTCGGTCAAAGGGTATAGAGGAGCAAAATTAGGGCAACAATCTTTTGTGGCCTCTACAACCAACCTTGCAAGGTTCTCTGCGCCTTCGCCACCTTTTGCCCAAACATCGGCAATGGTTGCAGGAATATTTTTGCTTTTGCAGAAGTTAAGAATAAAATCAAGTTCCTCCTGAGAGTCAGTTACAAAACGGTTTATAGCCACAACAGGATTGAGGCTGAAAAGCCTTATGTTTTCGACATGTTTTTCCAGGTTTACAATTCCTTTTGCCAATGCATCTACATTAGGAGTTTTAATATCTTTAAGAGCCATTCCACCATGGTACTTAAGTGCTCTAACTGTTGCAACAAGTACCGCTGCATTTGGCGATAATTTTGCACTCCGGCATTTAATATCAAGGAATTTTTCAGCTCCAAGGTCAAAACCGAAACCTGCCTCGGTAACCGTAAAGTCTGTAAGAGACATTGCTGTCTGAGTGGCGATTACTGTGTTTGTTCCCTGAGCGATGTTTGCAAAAGGCCCTCCGTGAATAATTGCCGGGGTTCCTTCAATTGTCTGAACAAGATTTGGTTTTATCGCATCTTTAAGCAGTGCCGCCATTGCACCTTGTGCTTTGAGATCTTTTGCAAAAATTGGCTTTTTATCAAAGGTGAAGCCGATGAAAATCTTACCCAATCTCTCTTTCAAATCCTCCAAATTCTTTGATAGGCAAAGAATAGCCATAACTTCTGAAGCAGCTGTAATATCAAAGCCGGTTTCACGCGGTATTCCGTGAGTGGTGCCTCCAAGTCCTGCAACTATTGTCCTTAGAGACCTGTCGTTCATATCCATAACTCTCTTCCAGGAGATAGTTCTCGGATCAAGCCCCAAAGAGCGGGTTTTACTCTGGATGTTGTTGTCTATAAGTGCTGCAAGTAGGTTGTGAGCCTTTTCGATAGCTGCAAAGTCGCCGGTAAAATGGAGGTTAATATCCTCCATGGGCAAAACCTGAGAATAACCTCCCCCGGTTGCACCGCCTTTAATTCCGAATACAGGTCCAAGTGATGGTTCTCTGAGAACTACCACCGATTTTTTCCCAATTCTGTTCAATCCTTGCGAAAGTCCGATAGAGACGGTTGTCTTACCCTCACCGGCAGGTGTTGGTGAAATTGCAGAGACCAGCACAAGTTTGCCGAATTTATTTCTGTCAATATACTTTAGGGGTAATTTAGCCTTGTACTTACCGTATAGTTCCAGATCGTCCGGATCAATACCAAGCTTTTTTGCAACATCTGTAATGGGTTGCATTTTAATAGTGCGGGCAATTTCCAAATCTGTCATTTTAATAAAATTTGATGTAAAACAATTACTTTTTATTATAAAACAAATGTAACTCAATAATGTTTTTGGGGCAAATTAATAATTTTTCTAACTTCGTCGGCAATTAACCCAAAATGAAACATTGAAACTACTATGGCGAAACTTGAGATTGAAGGAAGAGTTTTTGACGTAGATGGAGACGGATTTCTTTCCGATCCATCTGAATGGAATGAAGAGGTTGCGGCTCTCATTGCAAAATCTGACGGAATTGATCTACTTAACGAAAAACACTGGGCTATCCTTAAAATTATCAGAGATAATTTTGAGACACATGGCAATGCTCCTATGATCAGAAAAATTTGTCAGGAGACCGGAATTAAACTTCGTGAAATTTATGACCTTTTTCCGTTAGGCCCTGCAAGAGGAGCTTGCAGAGTTGCCGGTCTTCCTAAACCAGATGGTTGCGTATAGCCGTTCTGCTACAATTTTTTTATAAAATGGAGTGGTATCAAATACTGGCAGTAATATCTGCCTTTCTTTGCATAACTCTTTTAACAACAAAACTGGTAAATCTCATAAAACTTGGTTTACCTAAAGAGTTATCACAACCAAGCGGAAGCGTAAAGGATGGTATAGTATACTCCTTTACAGGCGCTATGTCCCCTAAAGCAAAAGAGAGTGCCTACATGCATATGCCTACTTATTTTGCCGGGATTGTCTATCATATAGGAACTTTTACTTCACTTTTTATGTTTCCTGTAATTTTACTTTTATCAGATATTCTTGAAAGTTTACCTCAGATTATTATTTATTTAGTAGCAGGAGGTCTTGCAATATCAGCCATTTCCGGAGCAGGGATATTAATAAAGAGGTTAATTACAGATAAACTAAGATATTTTTCTTCTGCAGACGATTATATTTCGAATTTTCTTACCACTGCAATTCAGGCTGTTACAGCTCTTATTATAATAAGTGCTATACCTCCTGTTTTATACTACATTACAGCTGCAGCTTTCTTTATCTGGTTACCTTTAGGAAAAACAAAACATTTGCTCTACTTCTTCTTTGCCAGGATACATCTTGGCTACTTTTACGGAAGACGTGGAACCTGGCCTGTATCAAAGAAAAATTAGAGATGAGGGGAAATGAGATGGATATAAAAAAACCACTTGAGATATTAAGCAAAAAAGATGACAGTAAGCTGGAGACAAACATGAACTCTTGCGTTAAATGCGGTCTTTGTGCCGAAAGCTGCATGTACTACCTGGCGTTCAAAGAACCGCAGTATGTTCCAGGAGCAAAGGCTGAACTGGTCTCATCTATTTACAGAAGATACAACACATTTACAGGGAAAATAGCCCCTTCGCTCTTTAATGCTAAAGAGTTGGACAAAGAGATGGCAGACAAGATGGTTGATATGCTTTTTGGGGCATGTACAATGTGCGGCAGGTGTGTAAAACACTGCTCTATCGGGGTTGATATTCCTTACATTGTCAGAAAGGGCAGAGAGATGCTTGCAGTTATGAACATGGTTCCTGCAACGCTTCAATCGACAGTAGATGCCGCTTTGAATACAGGTAACAACATGGCGATTCCTCAGGAGGAGTTTGTTGATACAATTAAATGGATGGAGGAGGAGCTGATTGACGAGATGGAAGATGCAAATGCAAGAATTCCTCTTGACGAAACAGATAAAAATGTTTTCTACACCTTAAATCCAAGAGAACCTAAATTTTTCCCACTTTCAATAAGTGCAATTGCTAAGGTCTTCTATGCTGCGGGCGAGAGCTGGACTATCTCTTCAAAGTACTATGATGTAACCAATTATGGTTTTTTTAATGGTAATAACGACCAGGCTGCTCAAATTGCCGGATATCTATATGACGAGATTCATAAATTAAGAGGTAAAAAACTTGTGCTTGGCGAGTGTGGGCACGGCTCAAGGGCAACAAGATGGGAGGGACCGGGCTATCTGAAGACAAAATTTGATTTTGAGACAATAACTGCGGTAGAATTAATCGCCTCTTACATTCGCGAAGGTAAAATAACTCTTGATAAATCATTAAACAGCACTAAGGTCACTATACATGACCCTTGCAACCTTGTTAGAAATGGAGGCCTCTTTAACGAAATTAGGTTTGTAGTAAAAAGCGCAGTATCTGACCTTCAGGAGATGAGTCCCTACGGCGAGGACAATTTCTGCTGCGGAGGGGGAGGCGGAGCTCTTGCAATGAGCGAGTATAACGAAAGACGCATTAAGATAGGGGCAATTAAGGCACAACAGATTGCAAAAAGTGGTGCAAAAGTGGTGATTACTCCGTGTCATAACTGCGTAGATCAACTTCAACAATTGAATCATACATACAAACTAGGGGTTAAGATTATGACAATTGCCGAAATAGTGGCAGACGCCCTGGTTATAAATAAACAATAAACTAAACTTAATATGGCCAAACTTATTTATCTGGACAACTCTGCGACCAGCTATCCCAAACCGGAAGAGGTCTATACATTTATGGACAGCTTTTTCAGAGACAAAGGGGTAAGTCCCGGAAGATCGGGCTTTGATGCAGCTCTTGAGGCAGAGGAGGTTGTGAACGGTACAAGAAAGATGCTGACGAAACTCTTTAATGGAGGAGAAGATCACAACAGGCTAACTTTCAGTTATAACGCAACAGATTCGCTTAATCTTATCATCAACGGACTTGTCGAAAAGGGCTGCCATGTGGTTACAACCATGCTTGAACACAACTCAGTTTTGAGGCCCCTGTACGTCTTAGAACAGAAAGGTGAAATTGAGGTAACCTATGTGCCTTTTGATTTTGACGGGTATGTTAACCCTCAAGACATTAAAAATGCCATTAAGGAGAACACAAAATTTGTGATTGTAACACACTGCTCTAATGTGTTGGGAACAATTCAACCGCTTACAGAAATCGGAAAGATTTGTAAAGAGAAGGGTGTTCTCTTTGTTGTTGACGGAAGTCAGGGCGCAGGGTCGGTAGATGTTGACATGCAAGAGTCTCAAATTGATGTTTACTGCTTTACAGGGCACAAGTGTCTGATGGGCCCTACAGGAATCGGAGGCTCATATGTACGTGAAGGGGTTCATATTAACCACACAAGAGCGGGAGGAACCGGAGTAAGATCGGCATACAGAGGTCATCTGGAGGAGTATCCTTATCGTCTGGAGTACGGAACCCTAAATCTGCTTGGTGTAGCCGGACTTTTTGCCGGAGTTAAGTGGATTACCACCGAGGGTATTATGAATATTCACAAAAGAGAGATGGATCTATGGGATAAACTGGTAACAGAGGTAAATAAAATAAAAGGTGTGACAACCTACTGTGCCAATGGAAGAGAGAAACATAATCCGGTACTATCGTTCAATATTGCAGGTTTTGAGGCCGGTGATGTTGGAACAATGCTGGATGTTGATTACAATATTGCTGTAAGAACAGGCCTTCAGTGTGCACCACTGGTTCATAAACAAATTGGAACCTTTGATATGCACGGTACTGTAAGGATGAGTATCGGTGCGTTTACTACAGAAGCGGAGGTTGATGCGGCTATTGAAGCAATTAAAGAGATTTCCGAAATAAGAAACTAAAAACCAAGCTCTGTAAAGAGCAGTTTTGAATCTGCGGGAATGGATTGAGGAGTTAAAACAACTCCTCAATTTCATTTATGCCCGTACGATTAAAGACCAATCGATATCTTTTAAAGGACTCTTGCTCTCCGTATTTAAGTTGAATCACAAAGTTCAGATAATAGATCTTCTCTCCTATGACCTCCTCATAATCTACATCAGGAGATACCACATAAAGAGGAACATAAGGGTCATCCATTTTATTCAAATATGTGGAGATGTTATATCGTAAAATGTCGTTTACTCCTGAGATATAGTACTCCGAATTTTTATCAAGCTGTTCGCGGTCAATCTCCACAAGTTTTCTGTAAAGCAGGATTTTCTCCTCAGAACTTCTGTTGTCTGACTCAAGGAGAGGAGTCCGGTCCCGTATCTTCATTGCTTTGGGTAAAACCTTCTCCTCTTTGATAAAGTCAACTCCCTCTCGACTCCAGCCGATTTGAACATTGTTCAAACTTATGGTGGTTACATTATCAAAATATTTTTCCTTTAGCTTGTGTGCAAAATAGTATCTTACAAGGTCTTTAATCCTATCCTTTAGCATATAACTTACAACAAGAGCTACAAACAGAGGCATAGTAAAACTGCCGAACCTCAGTTGAAACGAGAACGCTATTGCTGTGGCAAATATCATTGAAATCCCGGCAGCCAAGCTAAGATAAATTTGCTCTACAAGCACCGCATCTCTCTTTTTGATAGCATTAAGGAAAAGTTCGCTCTCAGCATATTTTTTTAGAGCCCCTGACCTGTAGACCAGGTCACGATTCATATTCGAACTCTCTTTGTCAACAATTGGGTAACCCCTCTCTTTTCTGTACAGGATCTCTTCTTTAAGAAGGTTTAAAAAAATCTCTTTTTTAGAAGAATATACGCCTGAGTCATGTTGTTTAAGATAGTTTAATAGTCTAAAAAACTGTCTGTTTACGATATTTCCTAAAAACTCATCCCCAAACTTAAAGTAATCGGAACATTCTTTAGGAATATTCCCATTTCGAATAATTTCAAAAAGGTTTCTGTACTCCTTTAGTACTTTTTCTGTCTCAATAATCAGCACTTTACATTCAGCATCTCTGGCCTGAGTGCTTTGCTCTCCCATAATATGAAAAACATAATTACGTAAAGAGCTTTTAAAGATTGCCGAGAACATTTTTATGTTGTACTCAAAGTCGGCAATATTGTTTGAATCAGGGGTTTCTGCCAGTTTCAGAAATGATTGCCTAAGAAACAAGAGAGGTTCTGAATTTTCGTTGGCAATATTTTCAAGGTTATAAACAGGAGTAATGAGCCTTATATTGGTTCGGATATCCCTGTAGAACATGTTTTTTGAGTAGGTAGAGCGGTTGATGTCAAGGTTGTAAGGGATAAATACCCAGATGTTTACGGCAAATTTGTTAATTAGTAGGCTAGTGTCAGCTTTTAACCATGTTTTAAACTCAACCGAATATCTGTCGTGTATTTTTGTCTGAATACTAATCATGCTTATTTTGCAAAAACTATCTTATGATTTGTAACTTATATATCAAAGGTAAATACTAAAAGTCAAATTTTGTTATCTTTGTTTAATACAAAAATTATGAAGAGAATTCTGGTTACCGGTGGCGCTGGATTCATAGGCTCACACCTTTGCTCCAGGCTTGTAAATGAGGGACACGATGTAATATGTCTGGACAACTTTTTTACCGGCTCCAAAGCTAATGTAATTCACCTGATTGGAAACCCGCGATTTGAACTTGTAAGACACGATGTGATAAACCCATATCATGTCGAAGTTGATGAGATTTACAATCTTGCATGCCCAGCCTCACCTGTACACTACCAATTCAATGCCATTAAGACAATAAAGACCTCTGTAATGGGGGCAATAAATATGCTTGGCCTTGCAAAGCGAATGAATGCAAAAATTCTGCAGGCCTCAACCAGTGAAGTGTATGGTGATCCGGCTATTCATCCTCAGGATGAGAGTTACTGGGGGAATGTAAATCCCATAGGGATTCGCTCCTGTTATGATGAGGGGAAGAGGTGTGCAGAGGCGCTTTTTATGGATTACCACAGGCAAAACAGGGTAAGAATTAAAATTGTAAGGATATTTAATACATATGGTCCCAATATGCATCCGAATGACGGCCGTGTTGTTTCAAACTTTATAACACAGGCCCTGGCAAATAAAGAGATAACCCTTTATGGTAACGGAATGCAAACCAGAAGTTTTCAGTATATTGACGATCTTGTAGAGGGAATGATAAGGATGATGGCTACCGATAATACCGTTATCGGACCTGTTAACATAGGTAATCCGGATGAATATACAATCAGAGAGCTGGCAGAAAGAATTGTAGCCCTTACCGGATCGTCATCAAAGTTTATTTTCGAAAAATTACCTGAAGATGATCCTAAACAGAGACAGCCTGATATCAGCTACGCTAAGCAACTTCTTGACTGGAGTCCAAAAGTTAAACTGGATGATGGTCTGATAAAAACTATTGGCTATTTTAAAAAACTGGGAAATGAACGAAATGGATTTTAAGAACTCAGATTTTACTGTACTTATTGTAGATGATGTAGATGCAAATGTACTTTTACTAAAGCTTCTTATCTCAAAAGCAGGATACAAAACCATTTCGGCATATAACGGGAAAGATGCCTTGGAGATTGTTATGGAGCAAAGCCCCGACCTTATACTTCTAGACATTATGATGCCTGTAATGGATGGACACCAAGTAGCAAAAAAGCTAAAAGAGATTCCCGAAATGGCAGATATTCCAATAATTTTTCTCTCAGCTCTTAATTCAACAGATGACATAGTTCAAGGTTTTCAATTAGGTGCAGCTGACTATGTTTCCAAGCCCTTTAATAAAGACGAACTGCTTACTCGTATAAATCACCAGATATCACTTATTGCAGCCAAAAGAACAATTTCCAGACAGACAGAGGAGTTACGAAAGACCATTCTCGGTCGGGATAAATTATATTCTGTAATTGCACACGACCTTAGGTCTCCTATTGCTTCAATCAGAATGGTAATGGAGGTGCTAATAAACGGAATTACCAAAGAGAGTGTTGACCCCGACATGTATGACCTCCTCATAATGGCAAATCGTCTTACAGATGACAGCTTTACACTGCTGGACAATCTTCTTAAGTGGACAAAAAGCCAGACCGGCAGACTCAACAGCGTATTCCAGGATGATGTTGAAATCATGAATCTGGTTAACGGTGTTGTTGAGGTACTTAGAGGAGTAGCTAAGCTTAAAAACATAGATATTGAACTTTCGGGGAGTACAGATAGAATTGCCAGAATTGATATTGACATGGCTAAAACAGCCTTAAGAAACCTGTTAAGCAATGCAATAAAATTCAGCTTTGATGGTTCCCGGATTGAGATAAAAATTACCGAGGAGGATAACAGAGTTATTGTTGACATCAAGGACTATGGAGCAGGAATCAACCAAGAAAAACAGAAACTATTGTTTAAGACAGACACCCACTTTACCAGCTTTGGAACAGGAAACGAAGAGGGTTCGGGTCTTGGATTACTTCTATGTGATGAATTTGTAAGAAGGAACGGAGGTAGCCTCTGGTTTGTTTCAGAAGAGGGCAAGGGGTCAACCTTTAGTTTTGATATTCCAGCACCGAAAAAATAGCGAAGTGATCACTGAATTTTGATTTGTCTCGCCTGAATTTTATGGCTTTAAAGTGATTTGAGTGGAGGATGTAATCTATTCTTAGTAAGCCCATTATATTACTGTAGGAACCACCGAATCCACTCCCAGCCTCCTTGAAGCTATCAATCAGATCATTTCCGATAATTGTATGATAAGCATAGCTTTGAGGCATGTCATTAAAATCTCCACAGATTATAATAGGGTATTTTGTTTTGTCTATCAACTCTCTCACATACTTTGCCTGCCATGATCTTTTTATTAAATTCCCTCCGATTGAATTAATTATTTTTTTAGCATTAAACCTTTTAATTCCTGAAATACCCGTAGTCTGAAGATGTGCATTAATAATACGAATGGTATCCCCACGAAAAAGTACATCGACCAACATAATTCCGTTACCACTATCCTCAAATTTTATCCTCTCAGTTTTGATGATTGGGTGTTTGCTGAATACTGCCATGCCGATCTCAAGATGATTACCAACATGAATGAATGAATAAGGGAACTTATCAAACTCCTGCTTTATTTCATTAAGACTAAACAGAGGATGTGGCTGAACCTCCTGCAGAGATACTATGTCTGCATCGTAATCCGAGATCATTGCTGCGATTAAAGGGAGGTTGGAAGTTTCTCCACTTGAAAAGTAGTGTACATTGTACGACATAACGGAAATTGATCCCTCCTTTGAAAGATTGAGCCCTCGGGTAAATTTTACTGACGATAGAATAAATGAGAGATTAAGAATTAACCCGACAAGAGGTATCAGCGCTAATCTTCTTTTTTTAACTAACCACCAGACAAACAGGATGATATTGATAACTATCAAAGAGGGGTAAAAAAACAATATGTAATGTACTCCAATACTAGTTGAAGGGTCAATTTTATGAGCCCAGATTGCAGATAAAGACAATAAAACAATAAAGACAGAAATAGCCGTAAGAATGATTCTGAAGTACAATTTGATTGCTTTAATTCCCATTAATTAGTTTTTTTTAAAAATATTGTTCACCACTAATATAGCAATTCTTCAAATCTTAATAAGCATAAGCAAATTGTTTTTTCAAAAGTCTTCTTTAAGAGTCAGTAAATAATTACTTTTTCATATATTTACATATTATTATAACTAACCTATAACAGCAAAACCTCGTGAAAAAAAAAGTATTGATTGTGGATGACAAACCGACTATTGCCAAGGTAATTCAAGTCTATATTGCAGAGACTTTTGAGTGCATATATTTTGAGGACCCAATAAGGGCTATTGCATGGCTTACCGAAGGCAATCTTCCTGACTTGATAATTTCAGATTTAAACATGCCCAACATGAGCGGGATTGATTTTTTGGACTATATTAAGAAAAACGATCTTTTTCGCTCAATTCCGTTTGTTGTGCTTTCCAGTGAAGACAGTACTTCACAAAAGATTGACCTTTTAGAAAAGGGTGCTGATGATTATATTTCAAAACCCTTCAACCCTATGGAGCTGAAAGTAAGACTTAAAAAACTAGTATCGTGAATGTTATCACAATATATGTCGGCAAAAATGAAGAGATTATAAACCATTTTCGGTCAATCTTAAAAGATGAATTAATTATTTCGGGTGACCATGTCGAAGCTGAACAGTTAATCAAGAGGCAAGAGAACACAGAGTCTTTCCCTTTAATGATTCTTTACGAAAAGGGAGGAGCTAAACTTGATTCTTCCAGAATAGAATATCTCAAGAAAAATTTCCCAAACTCATATATAGTTCTTGTTACCAAAAAGATTGATAAAGAGGAGATACCCAAATATCAAAGGATGGGAATCAGTGACACCATACATCCAAATGTTTCAGAGGAAAGACTGCTTAATGGTGTTGAGTTTGTAGCAACACATCAGGATCTTATCACCTTTGCATCCAGGGAGCAGCAGTCACTTGGTATATACAAATGTCCCCTTTGGAAAAGAGCTTTTGACATTATTTTTTCATTAATTGCAATAATCGTCCTGCTTCCGTTGCTTATATTGGTCTCTTTAGCAATTGTAATAGAAAGCAGGGGGCCTGCTGTCTATAAATCAAAGAGGGTTGGCAGTAATTACAATGTATTTGACTTCTTAAAGTTTAGATCTATGTACAAAGATGCCGACAAGAGACTTAAAGAATTCATGGAACATAATCAGTATAAAGAGGCTGATGTCAGTAGCTATTATGATTATGTTGACGAGGTTACAATTCCAATAACTGCAGAGGTTATCGAGAAGGAGGCCTTATATTACTCAGATGATCAGGTTGTTAAAGAGTCTGATTTTCTCAATGAACAGAGGACACGAAACAAAGAGAATTTTGTAAAATATGAAAATGATCCCCGCATAACCAAAATAGGAAGGGTTATACGAAAATATAGCATTGACGAACTTCCTCAGCTCATAAATATTTTAAAAGGGGATATGTCTGTTGTAGGTAACAGGCCGTTGCCTTTGTATGAAGCTGAAAAACTCACCTCTGACAATTATATTGACAGATTTATGGGTCCAAGTGGCCTAACAGGTTTATGGCAGGTAGAAAAAAGAGGAGATTCAGGCAAATTATCTCCTGAGCAGAGAAAGCAACTAGATATCTTCTATGCAAAGAATTACTCAATCTCAATGGACCTGAAAATAATTTTAAAAACTTTTACTGCTTTTATTCAGAAAGAAAATGTATAGGTTAATACGGACGCTTTTAGTTATTGCAACTTTATTGTCTTTTGTTTCATCTGTCAAAGGGCAAGTACAAGATGAAGAGCTTGTTAAGCTCGAATTGCCTCCGATAGAGGTTTTGTTTGAAAGCGCCAGAAACAGTGCTATGGTTGAGTTCTATAACCTTAGACAGGAGGGAGAAGAACTTGTGCTCAAAACAGAAAGACGTAGATGGCTTAGCTATATATCAATTCAGGGAAGTTATCAGTATGGTATTATGGGAATTAACTCTTATTACGATGGTGGTATTGAGATGGCTCCAGTATATCAATATACTGTAAATGATCAATTATGGTACAATATAGGCGCCACATTAAGAGTGCCTCTTGATCAGGTTTTTGACAGAAAAAACAGAATAAGAAGGCAAAAGCTAAAAATTGATGAGACATTAAAAGAGAGGGATCTTTGGCACGATGAACAGAAGATGAAGATTGTTGAACAATATGCCAAGGCAAAACAGATGTTTAATGTGCTAAGGTTTGTTTATGACTTGGTTATTGAAACTCAGTCATATTTTGAGATTGCTCAGAAAGACTTCATTGCGGGAAGAGGTACCTCCCAGGAGCTTAGCGTTGCGAGAGGGCAGCTATCACAATCCCAAGTCCAACTTGAAAACGTTAAAGCTGAACTTACCATTGCACTTTATAAACTTGAGATTCTATCAAACTACAAGATAATGAATTAGCACATTATGGAAATATTAACCCAGGTTATCAAGTTGCTGTACAGAATCAGATATTGGCTGATAATAATTCCTTTACTTGCAGCTCTGTTTGCTATTTACCAAACTAAAAATCTTGTTAGAATCTACGAAGTTAATACAACAGTTTATACTGGTATTGCATCGGGATTTACAATAGAATCAGGTCTGGAGGGGACAAGGGTTGACTGGAATGGAGTAAATAACGGTATTGACAACCTGATAAGTATAATTAAGGCCAGAACTACACTGAGAGAGGTTTCGCTAAGGTTGTATGCACAAAATATGATTCATGGTGATTCAATCAAAGATAATAATCATATAAAGGCTGCAAACTACAGAAGACTTGTTGCAATAACACCAAAAGATGTAAGAGTACTTATTAACAAGAATTCAGAAGATTCTACTGTTGCGAATTTAAAGAGATATGAGAGAGCCTCCCCTCAAAACTTTGTGTATGGTTTGTTTAACTGGTACCATCCTCATTATAGTTATGATGCATTAAAAAAGATTAATGTCAAAAGGATGTTCAACAGCGATATGCTTGATATAGAATATTCAGCAGATGATCCGGGGATAGCATACAACACTCTCGTTATACTTAATGAAGAATATGTAAAACAGTACGGATTTCTTAGGTTTGGAGAAACCAATGATGTAATTGATTACTTTAGGAGAACTCTTGCGGAATTAGGCCGACGATTACGAATGTCAGAAGACTCGCTTACTCAGTACTACGTAGAAAAAAAGATTATTAACTACGAAGAGCAGACAAAGCAAGTTTCATCTCTTGCAAAAGAGTATGAAATTATTTACTACGATATCCTTCTGAAAAAGACAAGTTCGACAATAATGTTGCAAAGTTTGGAAGAAAAGATTATGGCACAGGCCAGAATGATGGAGCAGAATGCAACATTTGTTTCCAAATTAAACAGCATCTCTTTTTTAAGCGAACAGATTGCGAAAATTGAATTATTTAGCAGAGACTCAGTAGTAGACAATAAAGCACTGGAAGATTATAAGACTAAGCTGACAGATGCCGAAAAAGA
>PHDA01000015.1 GCA_002842465.1 Bacteroidetes bacterium HGW-Bacteroidetes-7 | reverse complement strand
GGACTGTTTGACGACCAAAGGGAGGAGTTCCGCAGGCAGGAAAAACCCGAAGAAAATAGCGTTAAGAAAAACTGCGTTGCTGTTGCTGGACAGATCGCTGAACAAATTATGAAAATTACGGGTTCATCATATCAGTGTTCTGAAAACGAAGAATCTCGTAAATGTGCTCAATCGCATGGGCGGCAGGGCCCGCAGGATCCAGAAACTTCGCCTTGTTAAGCGCGTTAATAGCCTCTCCCCACTGCTGTTCACGCCTCAGAATTCCCCCCATCAGATACCAACCCTGAGCATTTTCAGGTTCCCTTTTCAGAAACTCTTCCAGCTCCTGATGAGCCTTTGCAATTTCACCCTCCCGGAGTAACTGCTCAATTTCAAGTAAATTTTTAGCCATAACCAATTAAACTAAACCTGCAAATCCCATAAATGCAAGAGCAAGTATTCCTGCTGTTATCAATGCAATTGGCGTGCCTTTAAATTCCTTAGGCACATTTGCAAGCTCCAGCTGCTCTCTTAACCCGGCAAAAAGAATCATTGCCAGACCGAATCCCAAAGCATTTGCTATTGCAAATACAACAGCCTGAGCCATATTAAGCATATGAGGATCACCTCCGAATGTAAACTCTTTTGACACCACCAAAATTGCAACACCCAGTACAGCACAGTTGGTAGTTATTAGCGGAAGAAATATCCCCAACGCCTGATAGAGCGCAGGGCTTACCTTCTTCATGATAATTTCAACCATCTGAACAAGCGACGCAATTACCACAATAAAGGTTACAGTCTGCATAAACTCTATGCCTAGCGGAACCAGAACATAGTACTGCAAAAGGTATGTAACAAGAGTTGCAACAGCCATAACAAAGGTTACTGCACCCGACATTCCGGCAGCAGTACTCACCTTGTTTGATACTCCAAGAAACGGGCAGACTCCCAGAAACTGTGACAGAAGAATGTTGTTTACAAATACTGCCGAAATGATTATTAATATATATTCCATACTGTAATCAATTAAGAGATTCTGGTTTTAAGTTTATTAAACAGCACCAAAAGGTAACCTAGCGCGATAAATGCTCCCGGAGCCAGTACAAATACAAGCATTCCGTCACCATCAATAAGTTTGATTCCAAAGAGTGATGCACTACCAAGCAACTCTCTAACAGCTCCAAGAACAGTCAGACCAAGAGTAAAGCCTAATCCAATGCCTATTCCATCCATAGCCGAATCTGTAATATTATTCTTAGATGCAAAAGCCTCTGCTCTTCCAAGAACAATACAGTTTACAACAATCAGTGGTATAAAGAGACCCAAAGTTTCATAAAGGCCGGGAGTATATGCCTGCATAAGCAGTTGAAGGATGGTTACAAATGCCGCAATAACAACTATATATGAGGGTATCCTGACTTTGCTTGGGATAAGACCTGCAATAGATGAAATTACAATATTTGACAATATGAGTACAAAGGTTGTGGCCAGACCCATACCCAGACCATTCATTGCCGATGTGGTTGTGCCCAATGTAGGACACATTCCAAGAAAGAGAACAAAAATGGGATTCTCTTTTAAGATACCTCTGGTGATTAATGATAGTTTACTCATTTGCCTTCTCCTCCTCTGATTTTTGGATTGAACATAGCTTAAAAACCTCCCATGCAGATGTTACCGCATCACAGTAAGCCCTTGAGGTAATTGTCGAAGCAGTAATAGCATCAACATCACCACCATCTTTTTTTACAATTAATTTGAAATTCTGAGGGTCTTTCCCCTCGAATTGAGTACTAAAGCTGCTTTTTGAAGGCTCAATTTTATCCCCTAGTCCCGGAGTTTCGGCATGAGACAGCACTGAAATATTCTTGATAGTCCCGTCCACATTAAAACCTACTATTAGAGCAATTCTCCCTCCAAAACCCGATGCATATGTCTCAATAGCAAAGCCCACAGCGTTACCAGCTATTTTTGCCGGGTAAACTTTATAACTTTTTCCTGCGCTCTCTACAAGAAACATCTCGGCCGAAGGGTCATTATCAAATTCAGGAGATACACTTGCAATTGCATTATTTGTTTTTGCAGCCATCGCAAGGTCTATCGGACCCTTTGTTAGTGCGTAAACTCCTCCAAGAAGTGCCGATGCAATTAAAGTTACGGCAGAGAGGGTCATTACCATATTTTTCAAAGTTGAACTTTTAGCCATTCTTCACCTCCTTACCAAATCTTTTTGGTTTGTAAAAATTATTCAGAAGAGGAACTGTTGCATTCATAATGAGGATTGCAAACGAAATACCTTCCGGGTATGCTCCAAAATTTCTGATGAGAACTGTAATTACTCCAATGCCTACACCAAAGATTATCATTCCCTTTGTACTCATT
The DNA here is from genome assembly GCA_002842465.1 of Bacteroidetes bacterium HGW-Bacteroidetes-7. Classification (GTDB taxonomy): domain Bacteria; phylum Bacteroidota; class Bacteroidia; order Bacteroidales; family UBA932; genus Bact-08. The sequence continues at coordinate 61,590 of PHDA01000015.1, read as the reverse complement.
GGCGATGTCACATAATCTGTTGCCATGAAAATAGAACCGATAAGAAGACCTCCAGTAAGTATAGTAAATATTGGGTCAGGATTATGGGTTGGATCAATTATCCAGAAAATTCCCGATAGAACCATCACAGAACCTATAATTGAAAGTGGAATGTGCGGTCTTATTACTTTTCTTATAAGCAGATATACCAGTCCTACCAGCAGCGCCAGGGCAGATACCTCTCCCACAGATCCGCCAATTTTACTGAAGAGCATCTCTGCATAAGAGAAGTTGTTCGCTTCAAAAATTTGATCCATTGTCATCCCCTTGGAAAGACCCTCCTTGACTATTGAAAGTGCAGTGGCACCCGAAGTAGCGTCAATACCTTCACGGAACCATGATTCAGGAATTGTCCAATCTGTCATAATAACAGGAAAAGAGACAAGCAGGAACACACGTCCCACAAGTGCCGGATTAAAGAGGTTCTGTCCGATTCCGCCAAAACTCATTTTGGCCACTCCAATGGCAACTACCGCACCAATAAAGACAACCCATCCCGGTGAGTTAGGCGGCAGATTGAGGGCAAGAAGCAACCCGGTCAGGGCTGCTGAGTAGTCATTAACTGTTACTTTTCCCTTTATAATATACTTCTGTATGGCAAATTCAACCAGCAGGCAGGTCATTGCTCCAATAAATGCCAACTTTATGGCAGAGAAGCCGAAGAAGTAGATAGAAACCATAAGTGAAGGAGAGAGTGCAATTATCACATCTCTCATTAACCCCTGGGTACTATCCTTGCCGTGAATATGCGGAGCAGGTGATACTAATAGTTTTTTCATAAAGATTATCTGTTACTTTTTAGGTCTGCTTCTAATTATTCTCAAAACCTGTCCCTTTGCAAGCCTTATGGTATCAAGCAAAGGAATATTCGAAGGGCAGCTGTAGAAACAGCATCCGCACTCAATACAATCCTGAATAAGATTGGTTTCAAGGTCATCAATACGGCTGGCTCTTGCCAGTCGGTTCAGGAGGTATGGCTCAAGACCCATCGGGCAAGCATCTACACATTTGGCACATCTTATACAGTTACCCTCTTCACCTCTTCTTGTCTCCTCATCTGTAAGCAGTAGTAGCGCCGATGTGCTTTTTACAGTTGCTGCATCCATTCTTGAAATAGCCTTTCCCATCATTGGGCCTCCACTGATAAGCTTTACTGCATCTTTTGGGAAACCACCTATTGCAAACATTATTCTTTCGAAGTTTGTGCCCACCCTCAATCGGAAGTTTCTCTGCTCTGTCATACAACCGCCGGTAACTGTCACAATTCCGTCAAATAAAGGTTTGTTCTTCTGAACAGCCTCATAAACAGCAAATGCAGTTCCAACATTCTGCACAACAACCCCCACATCAATTGGTAAACCCATTGATGGAACCTGGCGATGAAGTATTGCGTCAATTAACTGTTTTTCACCCCCTTGCGGATATCTCTTTTTTAGTGAAACAACCTTAATATCTTTATAGCTCATTGAAGCAATCTTCTTCAGAAGCTTTAATGCCTTAGGTTTATTCTCTTCTATACCAATATATGCCTTTGCAACTCCAAGTGCCATCATCATTATCTTGGTACCAATGAGCATCTGCTCGGGGTACTCAAGCATTACCCTGTAGTCTGATGTTAGATATGGTTCACACTCTGCTCCGTTAATCAACAGAAATTCTGCAGTCTTTCCCGGAGGTGGAGATAGTTTGATGTGGGTTGGAAAGGCAGCTCCGCCCAATCCTACGATTCCCGATTTTGCTATTATGTCAATTATCTCTTTTGGAGAAGCCTTAATCTCTTTAGCAATCTCAGGTGAACGATCAATTGACTCCTCCCATTCATCACCCTCAACCTTTATTACAATGTGGTTAATAAGGTTTCCGGAGATATCGGGCAGAGGTTCTACTGCCGTAACTGTCCCCGAAACAGAGGAGTGAATATTTGCCGAAATAAAACCTGATGCCTTGGCAATCAGCTGACCCACCTTCACCTGGTCACCCTTGGCTACAACTGGTTCTGCCGGTGCTCCCAGATGTTGGGAAACAGAGATATATGCCATATCCATCAGCGGAAAATCCTCAATTGAAGCGTTGACTGATATCTTATGGTCGTGGGGATGAATACCCCCTGTTGAAAAAGTTCTGCTCATATCAGATTTATAATTTACTGTTCTACAACTGGTTCTTCCTCTTTCTTTGGTACTCTTACAGGAAAGTTAACCTCCCAGATGGCGTGTGTCGGACACTCTGTTACACATTTTCTGCAAAGCTTACATTTGTTATAATCTATATATGCAAGATTATTAGACATTGTAATTGCGTCAAAAGGGCAAACTTTCTGGCATTTGAAGCAACCTATGCAGGCGACTGCACAAGCTTTTTTAGCCACACCACCTTTATCTTTGTTTATGCACGATACAAAGATTCTTCTGTTTTTAGGCCCCTTATTCCTTAGCTCTATGATAAATTTTGGACATGCTTTAACACATGCTCCGCAGGCAGTACATTTATCCTGATCTACATCAGGCAAACCTGTTCGCGGATCCATCACAATAGCATCAAAGTTGCAAACCACCACACAATCTCCCTGCCCCAGACAACCAAAGCTGCAGGCAGTATCTCCGGCATAAAGCGAAGCCATTACTGCACAAGATGAGTACCCGTCGTAGTGATTAGTTTTTGGCCTTGAATCACAGTTCCCGTTGCACCTTACAACTGCAACCTGCGGTGCCTTTTCTGCAACCTCCATTCCCAGGTATGAAGCAACGCTCTTCATTGTGTCATTACCTCCAACAGGGCAATAAAGCGAATCAAGATTATCTGCCTTAACGCACCCTTCAGCAAAGGCGCGGCAGCCGGCATATCCGCAGCCTCCACAGTTTGCTCCAGGCAATATTGCCTCTACATCATCTATACGAGGATCCTCCTCAACTTTAAATTTTTGAGCAACCAAATAGAGAATCAGAGCCAGAATAAGGCCCAGAACACTCAGGCTGACAACTGTAAAAAGAATAGTAGTAGTCATCAATTATTTAAGTTTTTCTATCATAAATATAAACTCTCTCTTTAGTCTGTCTTTTAACAGCCATATTATAAAATAATAAAGAGCGATTCCACCAATAATCGTAAGTCCTGTAAGGGGTTCGGATGCTCCGGCGGAGGTCAAAGATGCTAATAAAACAAGGAGGATTACAAGAGGAATTACATAGGAAATCCAAAGAGCCCTGTATCCCAGAGTTTTCTTTAGTTTTACATTCACCCTCTCTCCGGTCTCGTAAATATCTTTGAAATTATTCTCTACTTCAATGATCTTTGCTTTTACATCTCCGAGCGAACATGCCGATTTGGCATGGCAGGACGCACATGCTGATTTGTTTAATATTTCAACCGCAATAAATTCATTATCGATTGATAATACGACACCTTCGTGATCTATATAATCTGATTTATTTGTCATTATATTTTGCTTATCATTGGGTGTTTAAGATTTTTAAAACTACTGAGTCTGCCTATTACACGGCCCATCTTAATAGGAGTCTCAAACATTAATGGCACTCTGTTTCTGTCATCTGTTACCCAGATTATCAACTCATCCTTACCGGAAAATACCTCTCCGGCAACAACCCTGGCTGCAAATTTTAGTGTTTTGTATTGGCCAAGTCCGGGAATTCTTTTTACCTCTGGACCAATAAGGCGATAGTAGAGTTCGAATACTTCGTTATCAATCGCAAAAGAGATTGGCTGTTCAACCCCGGCAGGAATGTTAGAAAAATCGATATTTCTGGAAAAATAGAAGAGCGACACAAGATCAAAAGTACACTCTCTGCCCACAAGTACCGTATCAATGACAGGATCTGTTTTCCTTTCGACCTTTGCCTTGATGGTGTAGTCGGGCTGAAAATGGAAGGTGTTTTTCATAGTGTACTTCCCTTCATGAATATCTCTGTGAAAATAGAATGGTCTGCCGTTTTTTGTGCTGAATTTTGATTCAAAAAGGTCTCTGACCTTAAAGAATACATCGTAAAATTTATATGTTATTCCTGTGATGACAGAGTGAAAATACTCCTCTCCATTGGGATGTCGTTTCTTAGTAAGGTTGACAGCAGCCTCCCCTACATCTGTATTAATAACTCCCCACCTGTAATTAATAACATATACCAGATTTTCACCATGATCATACGCTCTCAAATGTTCGGGAACATCTTTAACGGGGGTGCAGGGTTTAACTTTTACCGCTGCAAAGAGGGAAATTGAAAAAAGCGATATCGCTAACAGTATCTTAATTTTCATCAAAACTCTTTCTCAAAATCTGAATTTGACATAAATTCCTGTTGATTCATCTTAGATGGATATGTTTCAAAACCTCCTGTGAATGGATCTTTGGAGAGAGAGGTGTCTGTCATGTCTGTAAACTTAACTTCTGAACTTCTGAATCTAAGCTGAACATCACATACTGCTCCATTTCTGTGTTTTGCAATTATGATATCGGATACTCCCTTAAGTGCCGGATTATCATCCCCAAGGTTATAGTAATCCTGTCTGTGAATGAACACAACAATATCGGCATCCTGCTCGATTGCTCCCGATTCTCTCAAGTCACTTAACTGCGGTCTCTTTGTGCCTCCACGCGTCTCCACTGCACGACTCAACTGAGAAAGCGCAATAACAGGAACATCCAACTCTTTAGCAATAGCCTTTAATGATCTGGAAATTGCAGAAACCTCCTGCTCTCTCATTCCTCTTAACTCCGGCGGACCTGTCATAAGCTGCAGGTAGTCAACAACAATTAGCTTTACTCCATGAATCAAAACAAGTTTTCTGGCCTTTGATCTAAGTTCGTTTATTGAAAGAGATGGTGTATCATCAATATACAGTGGAGCCTTTACCAACTGCTTAAGCCTTGAGTGGAGCTGTTCCCATTCATAGTCTTTCAATTTTGAACCACCTTTAATCTTATCACCATCCAGACCGGTTTCGCTAATCATAAGCCTCTTTACCAGCTGAACAGATGACATCTCAAGAGAGAAAAATGCAACCGGCACCTTGTGCTCAACAGCCATATTTCTTGCCATTGTAAGAACAAATGCTGTTTTACCCATTGATGGACGTGCTGCTATGATAATAAGATCGGCCGGCTGCCACCCCAGAGTAACCCTGTCAACAGAGGTGTAACCGGAAGGGACACCGCTAAGGCCGTCTGTACGGAGCTGATTCTTCTGAAGATCGTCAATCGCCTGGTTAATTACATACTGAACAACCTGCGCATCTTTGCGCATATTTCTGTCTGCAAGTGTAAATATCTTTTGTTGGGTGGTATCAAGTAGATCGTCTACCGAGACAGCATCATCAAATGCATCTTTTTGTACACCGTAAGAGATTGAGATAAGCTCTCTTTGAATATATTTCTGGAGGAGTATCTTAGCGTGATAATCGATGTGTGCTGCAGCACCAATCTTCATGCTCAGCTGGCTGAGATAGGATGCTCCGCCTACAGATTCAAGATCCCCTGAATTCTTAAGTTCGTCTGATACGGTAAAAATATCTACCGGTGCATGCTTTGCAGCCAGTGCAGAAATTGCTGTAAAAATCTTTCTATTGGTCTCTTTATAGAAACAGTCCGGGCTGATTATGTCAAGAACGTCGGTAATGGCAGTAGGTTCAAGCATGAGAGCCCCGAGAACCGCCTCCTCAATATCAACAGCCTGAGGTGGTCTCTTTCCCATTTCAAGACCCAAAACATCCAGATTTGTATCACCTGAGGCTTTGCCTCGTCCAACTTTTCTTGCCATACAGCTTTATACCAAATTATAACCTGTCAAGCGCCTTTTTTACCTTTTGAGCAGCCATTTTTGATTGCTCTCTGTCAATTATCAGAGGAGGTGCAATCCTGAAGGCAGTAGGGCAAAAGAGAAACCAGTCACTGAGAATACCTTCTTCTATCAAAAGAGGAAGTACTCTTCTGGCATATTCTTCATTTACAAGATCTACGGCTATCAGCAGGCCTGCGGCTCTTATCTCTTTTACCTTCGGATGATCCTTTAACGCTTCTACAAATATAGCACTCTTTTCATTAACCTCATCAATCCAGCTCTCTTTTAAAAGCAATTTAAGAGAGGCAAGAGCAGCAGCGCATGAGACAGGGTGACCACCAAATGTGGTGATGTGTCCCAGGACCGGATTTGATTGCCAGTCCCTCATAAGCGACTGCGATGCCACAATTGCTCCAAGTGGCATGCCTCCGCCGAGTGCTTTGGCAAGAGTTAGAATATCTGGTGTGACTCCGTATTTTTGAAACGCAAATAATTTGCCTGTCCTACCAAACCCGGTTTGTATTTCATCAAAAATGAGCAAGGCTCCTGTTTGGTTACATCTTTCCCTTAACGCCTGCAGATAACCGCTTTGCGGAAGTATTACACCTCCCTCAGCCATAACCGGTTCGGCAATTACGCAGGCAGTCTTTGATGTAATCTGTTCTAAATCATCAAAACTGTTAAAGCAAATGTGCTTTACATTGGGTAGCAATGGCCGGAAAGAGTTTTTAAACTCTTCGTTTCCCATAACACTCAATGCACCATGTGTACTTCCGTGGTATGAATTAAAAAAAGATATCATCTCCCTTCTTCCCGTGTGTCTTTTTGCAAGTTTAAGGGCGGCTTCATTTGCCTCGCTACCCGAGTTTACATAATAGATACAGTCGAGTGAAGAGGGCAATTGTTCTGAAAGCAGACGGGCATGCTGAGACTGAGGGCTTTGGATTATTTCTCCATAAACCATCAGGTGCATGTGCTTCTCAATTTGCGCTTTTACACTTTCAATTATCTCCTTATTGCCATGACCTGTGTTGGAAACAGATACTCCTGAAACCAAATCCAGTATTTGGCGATTATCGGGGGTATAAAGAAAAACCCCCTCAGCCCTTTCGATTTCAATACCTAAAGGTGAGGAGGAGGTTTGTGCTATGTGCTTGAAAAACAGCTCCCTTATAGTATAGGGGACACTGCTCATTTATTCGCCTTCGAATTCAGCACTTACCAAGATGCGGCCGCAGTATTCGCAAACAATAATTTTTTTGCTTGAGGCAATATCCATCTGTCTCTGAGGTGGAATTTTATTAAAGCAACCCGAGCATGCATCACGCCTTACTGTTACTACGGCAAGACCGTTTCTGGCGTTTGTTCTTACTTTTTTGTATGCTGCAAGTAGGCGGGCATCAATCTGTGACTGAATATCTTCAGAAAACTTAATAAGCTCATCCTCCTCTTTTGCAGTCTCGGCAACTATTGCATCTAATTCTCTTTTCTTATTTTCAAGGTCAAGCGCTCTCTCATCAAGAGCTTTAATCGTGTCAACAAGAACTGCTTTTTTCTCGGCAAGAATAATGGTATTCTCCTTAATTCTCTTCTCCGATAGCTGCACCTCCAGTCCTTGAAACTCTATCTCTTTGGATAATGAGTCATATTCTCTGTTATTCTTAACATTATTTTGTTGACCAGTGTACTTTTCAATCAATGATTTTGAGTTTTCAAGATCTAGCTTCTTTTGTAAAATTGACTTTTCTATATCTTTAATCTCAAGTTGAAAATTCTCAACACGGGTCCTCATTCCCAAAATTTCATCTTCAAGATCCTGAACTTCAAGTGGAAGCTCTCCTCTTAAAAGGTGAATCTGGTCAATTTTAGAATCTGCCAGCTGTAATTTGTATAACAGATTCAGTTTCGACTCCATCGTAAGGTCACCCTCAACGGAGCTCTTCTGCAATGATATAAATGTACCGCCGTCCAACGGGGTCTCTATAGGTGCTTTTGTTTTGGCTGCTGACATAATCAATTATCGATAATATATTGGATTTTTACTTCTTTTACTTCTGAGAACGGCAAAGTTAGGAATTTTTTTCAAAATAATTGACATCAGCAAATCCAGTACTCCTATTTCACTCTCGTAGTGGCCAATATCAATTACCATAAATCCATCTTCGCAAAAATAGTTATGATATGAGAGGTCTCCGGAGATATAAACCTGAGCCCCGGAATTAATTGCGTCACTTAGAAGAGACCCTCCGCTCCCTCCGCAAAGTGCAATTTTTTTTACCTGACCATTTAGTGGCTTGGAACTTTTGATTAAAGAGAGGCCGAAACGCTCCTTAACAAAGGTTATAAAGTCTTCTGCAGACATCTCATTTGTAAGTTCTCCAACAATTCCAAGACCAACTCCTTCGTTTTCACTTTTTGAAAGTATCACTCTGTTTATCAGGCCAAGTTTGTCTGCCATTATCCCGCTTACACCTTCTGGAACCTTGTCAATATTGGTGTGTACAGAATATACAACAAGATCATTTTTAATGATTTTGGATAGCATCCTATCCTGCAGGCTCTTTGTGCCAATTCGTTTGATTCCTTTGAATATAAGAGGGTGATGAGTGATAATCATTCCAACTCCTGAATCCAGTGCCTCATCAACAACATCAAGTGTACAGTCGAGAGCAAGAAGTACTGAGGAGACCTCTCTTTCTGAGTCTCCAACCATTAGCCCTGAATTATCCCACTCCTCTTGAAAGTGACAAGGGGCAAACTCTTCAATTATATTAATTATCTCCCCTGCTTTCATTATTGCAAAGAATCAGATACCTCTAGCAGACGGTCCTTAATGCCTGTAAGAATTTCAACAACGTCTACTCTTCTATCCACCCCGCTTTTGTTGTCCTTAAGTCTTTTTGATGCCCCTTCAAGGGTCATTCCCCTCTCTTTTACGAGATAGTAAATCAGCCGGAAATTTGCAAGATCATCGGCTGTAAAAAGCCTGTTACCCTTTTTATTTCTTGCCGGTTTAATGTACTCCGGAAATTTCTGTGCCCAAAATCTTACCAGAGAGGTGTTTTCGTTTAGAATCTCTGCTACCTCACCTATGGTATAATAAAGCTTCTCGATCTTAAACTCTTTGTATGGCATAATATCAGAATTTAAAAGGTTATATTTCAGGCTAGTCCATTGACTGACCACTATTAAGTGCAATAATCATCATATCGCGGTATGTCGATGGGGTTAACTCCGAAAAGAAATAATTGACCGGATCCATCGGCTTTCCGTTAAATCTCACCTCATAGTGCAGGTGCGGAGCGAATGAAAGTCCACTGCTTCCTACTCTCGCAATAACCATACCTCTGTTAACAACCTGACCGTTTCTGACAAGTACCTCACCAAGATGAGCATAATAGGTCTGATATCCCCCTCCATGGTTTATGGTAATCTGGTTGCCCCTTCCTCTGTCCGACCTTGAGACCTCGGCAACTACTCCCCTTGCCGTTGACACCACCTCTGTACCAAGTCCGGCTAACAGATCTATACCTGTATGTTTGGTCATGGTTTTGTAAAAGGGGTGAATTTTATCTCCAATACTGGCTCCTGTTTGAGAGACAGTCATCCCCTTTACGGGCATTACAGATGGAATAGAGTTGAGGTCATCTCTTTTTTTCAAGGTGTCAAATATTGCAGCGAATTTACTGTTGAGCTCCCCCGCAAGATACTCCGTAAACCTCACTCTATCAGACGCGTAACTTACAAGCGCAATATCTGAAGAGGAGTCAAGCTGTGCATAGAGCCCCGGGTTGTATTCATTAAGAAGTTCCGGAGGAGATGATTTGAATATGCTCATATATATCTCCCTGTCTCTCTGTTTAAGGTCTCCCAACACACTATCCAAAACATCCATTTTCTCAAGTGCTCTCCTGTATTCAAGGCTTAGCATCTGATTCTCTTTAAGAATACGCTCTTCTTTACCGGTATTGAAAAAGGAGGCAAAAATAATGTAATAAAGCACCGCCAGAAGCAGGCTTCCAATTATGTATTTGATTACAAGTGCAAGTCTGCCTGTCAGTCCGAGTTTCTCCTCTACGAATCTCAGCTGCTCCCTGTTGAATTTGTACTTGCTCATAGCTTTTTAACTCTTGGGAGTTAATAAATTGAAGAACTCTTCCTGATTAATATCCCGGTTATAGTAATTCTGAGGATTAACCGGCTTATTTCTATAGATTACTTCATAATGGAGGTGAGGCCCTTTTGATCTGCCTGTATTGCCCATTATTCCCAGCTCCTCTCCTCTTCTGACAACCCTGCCAATAGTGACAGATGCATTTTTAAGGTGAGCATATCTGGTTTTATATCCGTATCCGTGATCAATCAGTACAAAGTTGCCATAACCGAAAAAGTCATAACCTACCTCAACCACCTTACCATTACCAGTTGCATAGATAGGCTCGCCTAAAGGACCGGAAAGGTCAATACCTGTATGCATTCTAAAGTCTCCGTGGAAAGGATCTCTCCTATAACCAAAGCTGCTCGAATATCTGATCTTTTTAGATGCAATATTTACCGGAGGTATAGCCGGAACACACAGAGTCATCTCGTCAGCATTTTTAGCCAGCAGTGAAACATCATCAAATGACCTGGATTGAACATAGGCCTTTTTATAGAGGAGGTCAAGGTTAAATGCAGTTTTACTAAGTATGCCAGATCTTTCAAAATTCTCAAGGTGCGAATACCTGTCTACCCCACCAAAGCCGGCATTTCTGACATCTTGGGGAATCTCTTCCATTCCGAAAATTGGTCTGTAAACATAATTATCTCTCATCTGCAGAGTAACCAGAGTTCTGTTTGCACTCTCAAAACGGCGGTTAATAAGTTCCAGCCTGTTAGCAAGCTCATCGTTGCTTCTTTTAATGGAGAGCAATTTTGGGGTATCCAGCGAAAAATATTGAGTGTAGAGGTAATAATATCCGACAGAAGTGGCAATACTAAGCAGAAACAGAATAAATCCTTTTGAAAATCTGGCCTTTATTGGTATCTTGTGAATCTCATAAGCCAGAGTATCAGGGTTAAACTTGTATCTTCTTTGTTTTGACATAGGGAAAATCAATCTTTATTTCATGCAAATTTATATAATTTTAATAAAAAACCTATTTTTGTGATTCATAAAAAAACCGACAAACAGCCTTAAAATATATGACATCAAAAGAGATAAGAGATAATTTTTTAAATTTTTTCGAAAGCAAAGGACATTCAATTGTTCCCTCGGCTCCAATGGTTATTAAGGACGACCCTACCCTTATGTTTACCAACGCCGGAATGAACCAGTTTAAAGACTGGTTTTTGGGTAACTCCGTTCCAAAATACCCGAGAGTTACAGACACTCAAAAATGTCTCAGGGTCAGCGGAAAACATAATGACTTAGAAGAAGTGGGCCACGACACATACCACCACACTATGTTTGAGATGCTTGGCAACTGGAGCTTTGGAGACTATTTTAAAAAAGAGGCTATTGACTGGGCCTGGGAGCTTCTCACAAAAGTGTATAAACTGGATACTAACAGACTATATGCAACTGTATTTGAAGGCAATCCACATGAAGGTATCGATCCTGACAACGAGGCAGCTAATGAATGGAAAAAATATTTACCTGCAGAAAGAATACTACTTGGAAACAAGAAGGACAACTTTTGGGAGATGGGTGACACAGGCCCTTGCGGCCCTTGCAGTGAAATCCATGTAGATATTCGAAGCGATTCAGAGAGAGCTGCTGTTGATGGAGCAACACTGGTAAATCAAGGTCACCATCTGGTTATTGAAATCTGGAATCTTGTATTTATTCAATACAACAGAAAGGCAAACGGAGAGCTTGTTCCACTTCCTCAGAAACACGTGGATACCGGGATGGGGCTCGAAAGGCTTTGTATGGCTATGCAAGGTAAGCAGAGCAACTACGATACAGATGTGTTTTCTGGTATGATAAAGGAGATTTCAAACGTCACAGGAAAAGATTATAACGAATCTCATCAGACAGGGGTGGCAATGAGAGTTATTGCAGACCATATAAGAGCAATAAGTTTATCAATAGCAGATGGTCAGCTCCCTTCAAATGTGAAAGCAGGATATGTTATAAGAAGAATCCTCCGCAGAGCCGTCAGGTACGCATACACATTTCTTAATTGCTCAGAGCCACTTCTATGCAGACTTGTTCCTACACTGGTATCCGAAATGGGGAGTGCATTTCCTGAACTTGTCTCTCAGAAGAATTTAATTGAGAAGGTTATAAAAGAGGAGGAGGAGTCTTTCCTAAGAACACTTGAGAAGGGTATTCGCCTTCTGGATTCACTTATGGAAAAAAACAAGGATTCTAAAAAAATCTCTGGTGAAGATGCATTTATTTTATACGACACATACGGTTTCCCGATAGACCTTAGTGAACTGATTGCACGGGAGAAAGGATTTACAATTGACCACAAATCATTTGAAGAGGAGCTTGGAAAACAGAAGGAGAGAAGTCGGAAAGCAACATTTGCACAAGAGGGAGACTGGATTGAGGTTATGCCATATTCTGAACCGGTATTTACCGGATACGAAAAAAGCACCGATGAGGTCCACATAGTACGATACAAAAAGATCAAGACCAACAACAAAGAGTTCTGTCAACTTGTTTTTGATAAGAGTCCGTTTTATGCAGAAAGTGGTGGTCAGGTTGGCGATACCGGCACAATCACTTCAGCAAAAGGAGAGGTTATTGAAATAACAAACACAGTGAAGGAGAACAATCTTAGCATTCATATTGCCGAAAAGCTTCCTTCAGAGGTTACAGGAATTTTTACTGCCAGGATAGATCTTGAGAAGAGGCTATCAACCGCCAACAACCATACTGCAACACACCTTTTGCACAGAGCTCTCAGAGAGGTTCTTGGCAACCATATTGAACAGAAAGGTTCACTTGTAAGCCCGTCCCATTTCAGGTTTGACTTCTCACATTATGAAAAAGCTACTGATGAAAACCTTCGTAAAGTAGAGAATTTGGTAAACAGTTATATAAGAGAAAATTCATCCAGGGATGAATATAGAGATGTTCCAGTTGATGTGGCAAAGAGTATGGGGGCAATTGCCCTTTTTGGAGAGAAGTACGGAGAATCGGTAAGGGTTATTCGTTTCGGAGATTCTATTGAGTTGTGTGGAGGAACACATACATCATCTACAGGAAATATTGGTCTCTTTAAAATTATCTCCGAATCAGCTATTGCAGCCGGTGTAAGAAGAATTGAGGCAACAACAGGGGTTAATGCAGAACAACTGATTGAGAAAGAAGAAGATACAATTAAGGCAATAAAACAACTTTTAAATAACACCCCGAATGTAATAAGTGCTATTCAGAAACTTGTAAGTGAAAACGAAACTCTTGGCAGGAATCTTGAAGAGGCAATGAAGGAGAGAGCAAAAGCACTAAAGGAGAGAGTCGTCCAGGATATGGAGGTGGTTAAAGGAATTAAAGTTATGATTCTTAAAGGTGAACATAATCCTGAAGTGGTGAAGAATGTTGCCTTTATGATTCGCAGCGAATTTACCTCTGCGGCATTCATTGCAGGGTACAGTTATGAGGGTAAAGCATCACTTGCATTAATGTACACAGATGATATGACATCACATGGGTGCAACGCCTCTAAAGACATCCGTGAAGCGGCCAAATTTATTAACGGCGGAGGCGGAGGACAAAATTTCTTTGCAACGGCGGGAGGAAAAAACCCTGACGGTATTTCCGATGCTATTGTAAAGTTGATTGAAATGGTTTCTAAATAGTCAATTTTGAAAAAACTAGACCAGTTTATTGTTAAATCATTTCTAGGCCCCTTTGTTCTTACATTTCTCATTGTAATTTTCTCACTTATGCTGCAATTTTTGTGGCTTTACATTGACGAACTAGTAGGAAAAGGGCTCGGAGTTATGGTCATTCTTGAGTTTCTGGGATGGGGTTCTGCGACTCTGATTCCACTTGCTTTGCCAATTGCAACACTGCTTGCTTCAATCATGACACTTGGCGGCATGGGAGAAAACAGCGAATTGCTTGCGATGAAGGCGGCCGGAATCTCCCTGCAAAGGATAATGGCCCCTCTTATCATACTTTCATTCTTTATAAGTATAGGGGCATTCTTTGCCTCAAACAATCTTATACCTGTATCTTACAACAAAATATACTCTTTAAGGGATGATATAAGCAAAACAAAAGAGGAGATCAGAATTCCCACCGGAATATTTTATAATGGAATTGAAGGATATAACATAAGAATTGGAAGTCGTGACGATGAGACCGGTTCAATTTATGATGTTATGGTTTACACTCATAAGAGTGGATTCGGGAATACAAATTTGACCCTTGCAGATTCCGGATCCATAAAATTTACGGCTGACAAGAAGAGTCTGCTTTTTACACTTTATGACGGCTACTCGTATGAAGAGGAACCACACGATCCTGGGATTCTTGACAGCCCCTTTACACTTCAACGAATCGGATTCACAAAGCAGGAGATGGCAATTTCGATTGAAAGCTATGCGTTCCAACGTTCAGATGAGGACAGGTTCAGTAACGAAGTTATGACACAAAACCTTTCTCAGCTAAGAATGGCCAAAGATTCTATTGACTCAGTCTATGTTAAAATAAAAACCAACCAATATCGCAATCTTGTCAGCGGAGGAGGCCTCACATTTAGTCGTGAACTTGACACAGCATATCAATCAAAATATACAAAGACAATAGAATATGATTCCCTGTTTCAATGGAAATCACTGGAAGACAAAAGACAGGACCTTAGAGTTACCATTGGACAACTTGAAAATGCCACAACTCTTGTAGATAATTTTCAGATTGAAGAGTATCAGTATGTTTATCCACTCAGGAAAATAAGTATCGAAAGTATTCGAAAATTTACCCTCTCAATCGCCTGCCTGATATTTTTCTTTATTGGTGCACCACTTGGAGCGTTAATCCGAAAAGGAGGACTTGGTACTCCTGTAATAGTCTCCATGCTCTTTTTTGTTGTTTACTGGGTAATTGACATCAGCGGAAAAAAACTTGCCACTGACGGAGTTGTGTCTCCGGCGATGGGTACGCTTATATCGTCGATGGTTCTTTTCCCCATTGGGGTATATTTGACATGGAAATCGACAAGAGACTCATCACTATTTAATACTGAGGCTTATATTCAATTTTTCAAAAAAGTTTTGGATAAAATTAACAGATACAAAGGTGAGAAACCCGAATGATATAAGAGTTGTGTTTATGGGCACACCCGGATTTGCCGTTGCACCCCTAAAGGCCCTTTTTGATAAAGGGTACAATGTATGCGCGGTTGTCACCGCCCCCGACAAACCGGTGGGCAGAGGCTTAAAGATGTCTATGAGTGATGTAAAGGAGTACGCCCTTGCAAACGGGATACAAGTATTTCAGCCCTTATCTTTAAAAGATGAGTCGTTTCTGGATGATTTAATAAAATTAAATGCCCATATCTTTGTTGTTGTCGCATTCAGAATGCTTCCTAAAGCAGTATGGTCGATTCCCGAATTCGGAACATTTAACCTGCATGCATCTTTGCTCCCTCAATACCGTGGTGCTGCACCTATTAACCACGCCATAATGAATGGTGAGAAAAAGAGTGGAGTGACAACATTTATAATTGATGAAAAGATAGATACGGGAGAGATCCTTTTGCAGAGAGAGTGCGAAATTGGAATGTCTGAAACTGCCGGGGAGCTGCATGATAAACTCATGAATCTTGGTGCTGATCTTGTCTGCGAAACTGTTGACCTTATTATAAACGGGCAGGCAAATGCCATAAATCAATCTTCTCTTGTAACCGGAGGTAACTCGCTAAAAGAGGCTCCAAAACTCGACAAAAACACCGGCAAAATTGACTGGAACTGCCACTCCGTTAAGATTTTCAACCAAATCCGCGGACTAAGTCCTTACCCTGCGGCATACTCATCTCTTATTAAAGATGATACGACAATACCTGTAAAGATATACTCAGCACTCCTTGAAGATGACTCTTCTAAACTCGATGCCGGTGGAATACTCACAGATGGCAAAACGTTTTTAAAGGTAAGGTGTAATGACGGTTACATCTCAATTACTTCAATTCAGGCTGCAGGAAAGAAAAGACTTAATATTAGGGAGTTTCTGGCCGGCTTCAGAGATATTTCTCTGTATAAATTTGAATAAAATGAAACCCCTTATCATACTTGCTGACGGTGAATTTCCAATTCACTCAGCGCCCCTGAATCAGTTGAGAGAGGCGGGATATATAGTTTGCTGTGACGGTGCTGCAGACAGACTAATTGCCACCGGCATTATTCCCGATGCAATCGTGGGTGATATGGATTCTTTAAGCGGCAATATAAAAGATAGATTTGCTTCAATAATTCACCCTAATAGTTGCCAGGAGACCAATGATCTGACCAAGGCATTTGATTTTGCACTGCTTCAAAACCCTGAAAAAATTGTAATTCTTGGAGCAACAGGAATCAGAGAAGACCATTCACTCGGAAATATATCTCTATTGTTAATGTATGCACAAAAGAGTACAACCCCTGTTGAGATGTGGACAAACAATGGCGTATTTTACCCGATTTGGGAGGACAAGACATTTAGCGTAACAAAGGGCTGTAATGTTTCATTAATCGCATTAGATAGCGGAGTAAGGATTAAATCAGAGGGGCTTAAATACCCGCTTGACAAGGTTATTTTTGACTCTTGGTGGAAAGGTACTCTAAACGAATGTGAAGGTGACGAGTTTACATTGCATTTTATCGAAAAGGGGAGAATTCTGGTGTTTATCGCTTACTAACGCAGTCTTCATTTTTATCTCATTAATAACTATCTATTTACAATCAATATAGTGATGATTACTATAAAAAAAGACGCCCCTGTGCAGGGCGTCTTTCGATTCTGATTGAGACAGATTAGTTGACTAGGTCATTTAATTCTGCACCAGCTTTAAATCTTACCACTTTTTTAGCGGAAATTTCAATTTTCGAGCCTGTACGAGGATTTCTTCCGTTACGAGCGTTCCTTTCGTTTACCGAAAATGAACCAAATCCAACGAGAGTAAGTCTCTCGCCTTTTTTCAAAGACTCGCTGGCTACATCGATAAATGCATCAAGAGCTTTTTTTGCATCAACTTTTGTAAGTTCTGTCTGTGCTGCGATAGCTGCTATTAATTCTGCCTTGTTCATGATTTATGGTTTAGGATGTTGATTTAACTGATTTCTATACAAATGTATATTTTATAATTGTTTCAAACAAATAATAGAAATGTTTTATTATCGAATTTATTTATTATTATCTTAAGAATTTCGGGGAAACATTCGTTTAAATTTCTTCAACTTATGATGCCCCGTTTCAAGAAGCAACCAAATTTAATAAAAAAACGTAATTAAAAAAATTTTTTCAGCATTTTACAGCCCTTTAGAGGCAATTTTACTCTCAAGTTCTGCAATTTTCTCTAAAAAACGCCTATAATCTTTACTTTCAGGGAAAAGAGGCCTATGTTGCTTCATCCTGTTCAAAGAGGTAATATCTGACATAATGGACTCACATGAAGCATCTACCGTAAATTCACAAAATCTCTCCCAAATGAAATCCACAGACTCCTCCGAAGGGTGAATCATATCCGCTGCATAAAATCTGTAATCTCTTAATTCATCCATGAAAATCTCATAAGCCGGGAAGTAAAAAACATTTGAAAATCTTTCCACAAGCGCATTTACAGCAAGTAAAAGTCTTGCTTTACTTAATTGATTGCCGTTAGCTCCGTCTTTCAAATGCCTTATGGGGCTTACTGTGAATACCCATTTTTTGTCGGGGTGTCGCTCAATAATCTCTGAGAGCACTTTTTCAATCTCCTCAGCTTTCATAGCCTCTCGCACAAACATCTCCGATGGAAGCTTGTGACAATTGGAGACCACCTTCCCGCTCTTTTTCTCTCTGAAAATCCAAGATGTACCAAGGGTAACCACAATCCAGCTACTCTCTTTAAAATGTAATGAGGTATCTGTAAGCAGCTTATTGTTTTTGTCAAGAAACTCCTTTTCAGAAGTTGAAGCAAATTCACTGCCGTGCATAAAGCTCTTGAAAATATCTCCTGCCTTTATCAGTTCTTCTGCTGTAAAGGGAGTTTCTGATTCAATTCTCTTTAAAGAGAGAGCTATTGAAGCAGGGTTAAATAGCACTCCAAAGGGGTTTACAATTGTTTTGAATCTTAGGTTTTGCATTCTGTTCCCAATCTCATTGGCAAAACAAGATCCGATGAACAGTATTTTATGGCTGTATTTTATTCTATCTTTTAGTGGTTCTGTATGAACCAATGTTTGCCACTGCTTTATCATAATTGCGAATTTACAATATTGTCTTTGATTTTGATTAACCCTGCTCTTTTTAAGGGAGAGTGTTTGAAAATTGCATTAAATTCTGCTTCTTGCATATTCAACCACTCCTGAGAGGTCAATGAAATGGATGTTTTACCGTTGAGTGTAGCAAATGGCTTGAATTCATCCCATTTTGATGACTCTCCCTTGATGGACCACGGGCAAACCTCAAGACATATTTCACACCCGAAAACCCTCCCCTTTCTATCTGTTTTAAAAAGTTGTTCCTCGAACATACTCTTGTCTTCAATGGTCTGGTAAGATATGCATCGCCTTGAATCAAGGCTGAATTGTTCTACCAATGCTCCTGTTGGACAATTATCCAGACATCGGGTACAGGTCCCACAACCGTTTTTAACAACCTCATTGTTGTAGTGTAGTACCGCATCTGTAATGATAACACCAATCAAAGTGTGTAACCCATGATCTTTGTTGATGAGAAATGTGTTCCTTCCAATAAAGCCAAGGCCGGCTGCTTCGGCAGCTGCTCTTTCAAAAATTGGAGCGGAGTCTGTGAAAGCTCTATATTTTGCGACAGGAATACTCTCTTTCAATTTTTCTCCAACCTTGTGCAATTTATCTTTTATTACTTGATGATAGTCTCTCCCGTAGGCGTATGAAGATATCAAAGGGAACTCCTTAGATTGGCTTACTAAGGGTTTATAAGGTGCCAAAAAAACCATCATACTCTTTGCCCCCTCAAGTAAGAACTGTGGGTTTTGTCTTATATTAATATTCCTTGCCAGATACTTCATTGAACCGTTATAGGAGTGTTCAATCGACCGGGTTAGAAATTCAGTCTCTTTGAGAAACTCCTTAACTGCAATAGCTCCATAGGCAACAAATCCAATTTCCGTTGAAAAGTCCTTTATAATAGTATGGAGTTTATCAGGAGACATTTCTCAAAAGAGTTTAACAATAATATGATATTTTTTAATAAATTTCTTACTTTTGTCCCACTTTTAATTACAGAATATATTCAAATTTAATATAAGATGAACATTTTAGTAGTAGGAGCCGGCGGACAAATCGGCACAGAGCTTATTCCTCATTTACAGTCGCTGTATGGCGAAGATAATGTAATAGCTGCAGATCTCAAAAAGGATGTGGTTGAAAAGTTATCTGAAATAAGCAGATCTGTAGTTTTGGATGCTTTAGATGTAAATGGCTATCGTGAACTTGTCTCAAAAAACAAGATCGGCCGTATTTACAATCTGGTTGCCCTTCTTTCTGCTACCGGTGAAAAGAATCCTCAACTTGCCTGGGATGTAAATATGGGTGCACTTATTAATTCTTTGGAACTTGCCAGAGAGTTCAACTGCTCTCTGTTTACACCAAGTTCAATTGGGGCTTTCGGGCACTCTACTCCACATAAAAACACACCTCAGGACACAGTCATGAGACCAAATACTATTTACGGAGTTTGCAAGGTTTCAGGGGAATTACTTAGTGACTACTATTTTTCACGCTTTGGAGTAGATACAAGAAGTGTACGATTTCCCGGAATAATTTCAAACGGAGCCCTACCAGGAGGTGGAACAACAGATTATGCTGTTGAGGTTTTTTATGAAATTATAAAAACCGGCCGCTACACGTGCCCTATTCCTGAAAACACATTCATGGATATGATGTACATGCCGGATGCTCTTAAGGCTTGCACTGATTTGATGGATGCCCCGGCTGAAAACCTTGTTCACAGAAACAGTTTCAATGTTACTTCTATGAGCTTTTCTCCTAAGGAGCTTTTTGCTGCCATTAAAAAGAGAGTTCCTGAGGCAATATTCAACTACGAAGTCGATCCTGTTAAGGATAAAATTTCGGCCTCATGGCCCGACAACATGGATGACTCATGTGCAAGAGATGAGTGGGGATGGAATCCTCATTGGTTACTTGACAACATGGTTGACGATATGTTAAAGGAGATTAGCAAAAAAGTCCGCAAATAGCTCCTTCTGCCAAGCATCTGTTTTTAACCCAATATCTATTATTTTGGAGCTGCTCTGTATAGCCCCAGAGCAATAAGAAGGTACAACATATTAGGTATCCACAAAGCTATCCATGTTGGCAGAACTCCTGCGTGAACAAACATCTGGCTGAATCTAAGGGAGAGAATGTATGAGAAGCTTAGCATAAGTCCAATTCCAATATTGATACCAATACCCCCTTTCTTCTTTTTTGCAGAAAGAGAAACTCCAATTAGCGTGAGAATAAAGGCAGAAAATGGTAGTGCAAATCGGGTCTGCTTCTCTATCTGAGAGTAAATAACTCTTTTGTCTCCCCTTAATTTCTGGAGTTTGATCATTTCGTTAAGTTCCCGGTAATTGTATGATTCAACGTAATTATCCCTCTTATTTAAATCTTCAACAGAGAGATTGATTATTGTGTCAATCTGGTGCCCGGTTTTAATCTCCTGGGTATTTCCTTTATTGTCTCTAATGTAATAGCTATATAGCTTCCATCCTCTTGATGTGGAGTCCCAAACTGCTGTTTCTGCTGAAAGTTTTGAGATAATTGAGTGGCCCTCTATTGTCTCGAGGGTAAACCTTGTAGCAATATTACTCCAGCTGTTGAAAGACTCCATATAAACATAATTGCCGGGAGATAGCTGAAGGTGAATATCCTTATTGGTATTGATAAATTTATCCTTTATGTACTTGTCGGTGAATTCCAATCTGACCCTGTTTGCAGGAGGAATTACAAAAAGGCTCAGTGTCAGACTCATTGCAGCTATGAATGTTGCGGATATAAAATAGGGGTACATAAGCCTTTTAAAACTGATACCTCCGGAAAGCATAGCAACAATCTCGCTATGGGAAGCAAGCTTTGAGGTGAAAAATATTACAGAGATAAACACGAACAGCGGGCTGAACATATTCATGAAGTAAGGGACAAAATTGCCGTAATATTGGGTAACAATCGCTTGAAGTGATGCCCCTTTTTCAACAAAGTTGTCTATCTTCTCGCTGACATCAAAAATGATAATTATCCCTATGAATATAACAATAGCAAAAAAGTAAGTTCCTATGAACTTCTTTATTATGTATTTATCCAGGATATTTAATCTTAAACCCTTCATTAAAGTTTTGTCTCAAGCTTTTTAACTGCGGCAGTTTTCCATTTTTTAAAATTGCCCTCTCTTATATTTTTCTGCGCCTCTTTCATCAAATTAAGATAGAAAGCCAGGTTATGTTCACTTGCAATCTGAGCCCCTAAAATCTCCCCTGAAATAAAGAGGTGCCTTAAATAGGCTTTTGAATAAGTATTATCTACAAAGGACGTACCATTCACATCAATGGGGGTGTGATCGTCTGCCCATTTTTTATTTCTGATATTTATCATTCCCTCTGAGGTGAAGAGCATTCCGTTTCTTGCGTTTCTTGTTGGCATTACGCAATCGAACATATCTATACCTCTCTCGATGGCTTCAAGCAGGTTTGCAGGCGTTCCAACGCCCATAAGGTACCTTGGTTTGTCTTTTGGTAAAATGGGATCAAGAACTTCTATCATCTCATACATTATCTCTGCAGGTTCTCCGACCGAGAGACCTCCGATTGCATATCCCTCTCTGTTGAGTGCAACTGCGTGTTCTGCAGATTCTCTTCTGAGGTCTGGATAAACACACCCCTGTACTATAGGGAAAAAGGCTTGCGAATAACCATAAAGCGGTTCAGTTGAATCAAAGTGTTTAATGCCTCTCTCGAGCCACTGCATTGTCAACTTGAGCGATTTTTTTGCATAGGCATGATCTGAATCACCCGGTGGGCACTCGTCAAGCGCCATAATAATATCAGCACCGATTATTCTTTGTATATCAACAACTCCTTCCGGGCTAAAAAAATGCTTCGATCCATCAATATGCGAACGAAACATACACCCTTCTGCTGTGAGCTTTCTGTTTTCGGCAAGCGAAAAAACTTGGTATCCACCACTATCAGTAAGAATGGGTCTGTCCCACGATATAAATTTATGTAACCCTCCGGCGTTTTTAATAATCTCTAAACCCGGCCTCAAATAAAGGTGATAGGTGTTTCCGAGTATTATCTGAGCTTTGATGTCCTCTTTAAGATCTCTGTGATAAACTGCCTTTACTGAACCAACGGTCCCAACCGGCATAAAAATGGGCGTCTCAATAACTCCGTGGTCTGTATAAAGTAACCCGCAACGTGCCGAAGATTCGGTATCCTGTGCTGTTTTTTCGAATCGCATATTAGTAAAAAATAACGCCCAAAGATAATAATATAATAGCTATATTTGCCCACCTAAGTATATACTAATTTTAACCACGTGAAAAAACTGCTGTTTATAATTACACTTACTCTGTTCACATTAACAATTCTGCAAGGTCAGGAGCATAACAGAGTTTCAGATTCAATACAAATAACGGAAAGCGGGCATAAATCTGCACATACTAAGGAAACTACTCACGGCTCAGTAACAGCCGGGTCATCAACCGGTCATTCAGTAGCCGGTCATTCAATGCACGGTAATGCCGGAGTTGAGGGTAACTTAGTCAACCCTGACAGTACAGTAACTCCTGTCGAAGTTGCTTCTGCCCCAACCGAAAACCCCTATAAAGACATACTGGCCAGAAAGGAGATCAGCCTGAATCTGTGGTCAATTCTAAGAGGTATCCTGGGAATGGCCTCACTTGTCTTTATTGCCTGGATATTCAGTCTTGATAGAAAAAAGGTTAACTGGAGAACTGTAGGGTTCTCGCTCCTGATGCAGTTTACAATAGCAGTTTCTGTAATAGCATTTCCTGCTGTACAAAGCGTTTTTGAGTTTATGGGAAGTCTCTTCGTGGCTGTTCTTGACTGGACCAAGGCAGGTTCAACATTCTTATTCGGGTCTTTGATGGACATAAATAGTTTTGGATTCATATTTGCCCTTCAGATTCTTCCTACGATCATATTCTTCTCGGCACTTACCAGCTTGTTCTTCTATCTGGGTATTCTGCAAAGAGTTGTCTGGGCAATGGCTTGGCTGTTGTCAAAGACTTTGAAATTATCAGGAGCAGAGTCACTTTCTACTGCCGGTAATATTTTTCTTGGTCAAACTGAGGCTCCTCTTATGGTTAAGGAGTATATCCCAAAAATGACTAAAAGTGAGGTAATGCTTATTATGACTGCCGGAATGTCAACCATGGCAGGTGGAGTTCTTGCGGCATATATTGGCATGCTTGGTGGTGGAGACAGAGTGATGGAGCTTGAATTTGCAAAGCATTTGCTTTCAGCGTCTATTATGGCTGCACCCGGAGCGATTGCAATAGCAAAAATTTTAAAACCTCAAACCGAGGAGATCGACAATACTGTAGAGGTTCCTAAGGAAAAAATCGGGAAGAATGTTCTTGATGCCATCTCAAACGGTACAACCGAAGGACTTAAACTAGCTGCCAATGTAGGTGCTATGCTTCTTGTATTTTATGCTCTTATTGCAGGTTTCAACGCAATTTTCATGAAGATCGGTGATATCTCATCCCTAAATTCAATAATCGCAGATACTACAAACGGTCGTTTTGAGGGATTGTCAATGCAGTTTTTATTATCATATCTCTTTGCTCCTGTAATATGGCTAACCGGAGTTTCCGGTTCAGACATTGGTCTGGTGGGAAGATTGCTTGGAGAGAAGTTAATTATGACAGAGTTTATCGGCTACCAGAGTCTGGCAGAGATGATCCGCACCGGTGCCTTTGTCTCTTCAAAATCTGTAATTATGGCAACATACGTACTATGTGGCTTTGCAAACTTTGCTTCGATCGGAATCCTTATCGGGGGAGTTGGTGGAATGGCTAACAATCAAAAGCCGGTTTTGAGTGCTTTCGGGTTCAGAGCATTGCTTGGAGCAACTCTTGTTGCATTAATGTCTGCCGCAATGGTGGGAATGTTAATTGCTTAAATTACCTTCTCACACATTTTGGGAGTAAATTTACTGCAATATCACCTGGCGAATATGTCTCAACACATTCGTCCGGATTGCAGCAGGTTATACATACCCGCTTAAAAGCCCTAAAACTAACAAGTTCAATTTCGGCAGAATAAAAACCCTCTTTTACAGGCTCTTGCCTCATAAGGTCTGTGCTGAGATATTTTTTGTTACAGTCAGAAAAGATTGTAACAACCTTCGCATTGGAACCAATTTTGTTTTGCGCAATTAGTGCCCCAAGGAAATTGGCTCCTGAAGATATTCCTACAGAGATACCCAATTCTGCCGATAACCGCTGAGCCATTATGATAGCATCTCCATCATCAACCTGAATTACCTCATCCAATTCGTTAAGCTTAACAATTGAGGGGATAAACTCATCCGAAATGCCTTGTATCCTATGGCTTCCAACTTTATATCCCGTTGTTAACGTAGGGGAGTTAGCAGGTTCCAATGGGTGTAATTTAATTCGTGAATTCATCTTTTTGAGATATCTGCCTGTTCCCATAATAGTTCCTCCGGTGCCTACTCCGGCAACAAAGGCATCTGGTATAAGATTACGGAAAGTCATCTGGCTCCAGATCTCAGGCCCGGTAGTCTCAAAATGCGCAAGAATGTTGTTTTCGTTGGAGAATTGTCTTGGCAAAAAAGAACTTTCAGTCTCTTTTGCCAACTTTTCTGCCATTGCAATACTTCCAAGAAAGCCTCCCTCATCTTTAGTTACCAGATTAATTTTTGCGCCAAGGCTCTGGATAAGGTTATAACGCTCTACACTTAGCCAATTGGGCATAAAAATAACTACAGGATGTCCCATAGCTCTTCCCATTGCACAAAATGAAATTCCGGTATTACCACTAGTAGCCTCAATGATTGTGTCACCCGGCTTGAGAGATCCGTTTTTATACGACTTATATAAAATAGTAAAGGCCATCCTGTCCTTTATACTGCCGGTCATATTGAGGTTCTCTGACTTAGCATAAATTCTCCTCTCCTCCCCCTTGTACTTGAATAATATCTCCAGCAGCGGGGTATTTCCAACTAAACTGCTCAAATGCTGAATTCTTTGAATCGGGCTGTTTTCCATATTTTATGGATTTTAATTATTGTACTATGTCGGATAAATTCTCTAAAAACCACGCTGCTATTAGGTTTTTCGCAAAATACAATATCTTTTCGAAATTCACAAATTGTGCTCCTAGCAGAATTGGCGACTATATATAAAAAAAGAGGTCTTAATAAGACCTCTTTTTTCTTTATCTATGTGCACCTTTGAGCGTGGATTACTCTGCTGTTGGTTTTGTTACTGCAGGAGCGCTCACTTGTGTGTTAAAAATTACTCTGCCTTTGGCTCTTCTGCTTCAGGTGTTGCTTCTGCTGCAGGTGTTGCCTCTGCCTCTGCTGCTGGCGCAACTTCGGGAGTTACATCTGCTACCGGTGCTGCTACAACTACTTCTTCAGCTTTTACTTCTGCTTTTGCTTCTGCTTTTGGCTCTTTTTTAGCTTTAGGAGCTTTTGCTGCAGGTTTTACCTCTGCTTCTGTCTCTTCACTCTTTTTTGCGCGGCTACGACGGGTTGTGCTCTTTTTAACCTCAGTTTTTGCATATGCAAGTGCTGTTTCGTTAAAGTCAACTAACTCTATCATTGCCATCTCGGCAGCATCTCCTTTACGGAAACCAAGCTTAAGAACTCTTGTGTATCCGCCCGGACGATCAGCAATTTTTGGGGCAATTGTGCGAAAAAGCTCTGTAATTGCCTCTTTTTGCTTCAGGTACGAGAATACTGTACGGCGTGAATGTGTTGTATCGTCTTTAGATTTTGTAATCAGTGGTTCGATGTACATTCTGAGTGCTTTCGCCTTTGCCAAGGTTGTCTCAATTCTTTTGTGAATTATGAGTGACGAAGCCATATTTGCCAACATCGCTTTACGGTGTCCGCTTTTACGGCCAAGGTGATTTATTGTTTTATTATGCCTCATTTTTCAAAACTTTCTTTTCAATATTATACTTTGTTACATCCATACCAAAGTTAAGCCTGTAGCGCTCAACAAGGTTGTCGATCTCGGAAAGAGATTTTTTTCCAAAGTTTCTGAACTTCATCAGTTCAGATCTTTGAAGTGACACAAGGTCTGCAAGAGTGTCAATATCAGCCGCTTTCAGGCAATTGAGTGCTCTTACTGACAGCTCCATATCAGCCAGTTTGGTCATTAACAGATGGCGCATGCGGAGTGACTCCTCATCCAACTCATTGCTTATAACCTCTATCGGTGTTTCAAGAGTTATCTTTTCATCCGAGAACAACATGAAGTGATGAATAAGGATTTTTGCTGCCTCTTTAAGGGCCTCCTTGGGATGGATAGAACCATCTGTTGTAATCTCTAAATTAAGTTTCTCGTAGTCTGTCTTCTGCTCGACACGCCAGTTCTCTACAGAGTACTTTACATTCTTGATAGGAGTGTAAATTGAGTCGATTGGGATGATACCAATAGGTGCCTCTTCAATACGGTTCTCCTCTGCTGCAACATAGCCTCTGCCCTTACCAATTCTCAGTTCAACTGAGAGGGTGACTGATGGCTCCATAGAGCAAATGTGCAGCTCGGGATTGAGTACTTTAAAAGAAGACAACTGTTTTGAAATATCTTCTGCAGTAAACTCCTGTTTGCCGCTTATCGTAATGTTTACAATCTCTGTATCTTCACCCTCAATCATTCGTTTAAAACGAACTTGTTTCAGGTTTAGTATGATGTCAACCACTGTTTCGATTACTCCCGGGATAGTCGCAAATTCATGGTCTACTCCCTGGATCTTAACAGCTGTGACAGCATGGCCCTCTAGAGACGACAAAAGAATACGGCGCAAAGCGTTACCTACTGTTATGCCGTAGCCCGGCTCCAGAGGTCTAAACTCAAAGCGACCAAATGTTTCGGTTGCGTCAAGCATTATTACCTTATCGGGTTTTTGAAATGCTAAAATTGCCATTTTATTATTATTTAGAGTACAACTCAACAATTAACTGCTCATTAATGGTTTCAGGTACTTCACTCCTGATAGGCATGTTCAGATACTTGCCTGTTAGTGAATTACCATCCCACTCAATCCATGAGTGTCTTGCTGTACCACGTGATACATTGTTTTGAATAACTTCGAGACTTTTTGATCTCTCTCTTACACCAACAACATCTCCGGGTTTAACAGTTGTCGAAGGAATACTGTGTATATCACCGTTTACCGTAATGTGACAATGTGTAACAAGTTGTCTGGCTGCTGCACGGCTTGGAGCTATGCCCATTCTGTACACAAGGTTGTCGAGGCGTGACTCAAGAAGCAAAATGAGGTTTTCACCTTTACGGCCCTTCATTCTTGATGCTTTGTCATACAGATTACGGAATTGTCTTTCCAATAGCCCGTATGTATATTTAACTTTCTGTTTTTCTTTCAGCTGAATGCCGTACTCAGAAGTCTTTTTGCGTTTTTTTGCCAGACCGTGTTGTCCTGGAGGGTAGTTCTTTTTTTCGTAACTTTTATCGGGTCCAAAAATTGGCTCTCCAAATTTGCGGGCGATTTTTGTGGTAGGCCCTGTATATCTTGCCATGTTAAATCTGTTATTTTGATTTTAAAAGGGTTAAACTCTGCGGCGTCCCTTTGGACGGCATCCATTATGAGGAAGTGGAGTAACATCTACGATTTCTGTTACCTCAATACCTGCTCCGTGAATTGTACGGATAGCAGATTCACGTCCGGCGCCCGGCCCTTTAACATAGGCCTTAACCTTACGCAGTCCTAAATCATAAGCCACTTTAGCGCAATCTTCAGCTGCTGTTTGTGCAGCGTATGGAGTGTTCTTTTTAGAACCTCTGAAACCCATCTTACCAGCAGAAGACCAGCTTATAACCTGTCCTGTGTTATTGGTAAGGGATACAATAATATTGTTAAAGGTAGATGATATGTGCGCCTGACCGTAGGCTTCAACCTTTACAACCCTCTTTTTATTTGATGTTCCTGTCTTTTTTGCCATGATCTAGGTTCTATTTAGTTGCTTTCTTCTTGTTAGCTACAGTTTTCTTCTTACCCTTACGTGTACGGGCATTGTTCTTGGTCGACTGACCACGAACCGGTAACCCGAGACGGTGACGGATACCTCTGTAACATCCGATGTCCATCAAGCGTTTGATGTTCATCTGAACTACTGAGCGAAGTTCTCCCTCAATTTTGTACTCCTCTACAATGGTTCCCCTTATTGCAGCAATCTGATCATCGTTCCAGTCCTTAACTTTTGTGCTAAAATCAATGCCGTTTTTTGCAAGGATTTTTTGAGCAGAACTGCGTCCGATCCCGAAGATATAGGTAAGTCCTATCTCTCCTCTTTTGTTTTTTGGTAAATCAACTCCGGCTATACGTGCCATAATTTATCTAATCTCTTTATTGTTTACTATTAAAAATTATCCCTGACGCATTTTGAACTTAGGGGTCTTCTTGCAAATTACATAAAGACGACCTTTACGCTTTACTATTTTGCAATCTTCGCTGCGCTTCTTAATGGATGCTTTAACTTTCATATTTTCTAAGTTTTATTTGTATCTGAAAGAAATTCTTCCTTTTGTTAAATCATAAGGGGACATCTCCACTCTAACTCTGTCTCCCGGTAGTATGCGAATGTAGTGCATTCTCATTTTTCCTGAGATGTGAGCAATAATAACGTGACCGTTATCCAGCTCTACCCGGAACATCGCGTTTGACAGGGCTTCGATTATTGTTCCCTCTTTTTCAATAGCAGCTTGTTTTGCCATCTGAATTTAACCTTATAATTTAAATATTTGTTTTCTCAATGTACTCAAATGTAGATAAAACCATTGGTTTACCTTTCTGAATTGCAACCATAAGTTCGTAGTGGGCTGAATTCTTTTTATCTGCGGTACTCAATGTCCATCCGTCATCATGCATGTGGACAGATCTGGAACCTGCATTAACCATAGGTTCAATGCATATTACCATTCCCTCCTGCAGTTTTTTTCCATCCCCTCTTCTTCCGAAGTTAGGAACTTCAGGTACTTCATGAAGTTTTTTTCCAATGCCATGACCAACCATCTCCCTTACAACTGAGAAGCCGTTTTTTTCGACATGCTCCTGAATTGCGAATGAGATGTCACCTATTCTGTTTCCGGAAACTGCCTGCTCAATTCCAATATAAAGAGACTCCTTTGTGACCTTAAGTAATCTTTTGGTCTCTTCTGAAATCTCTCCCACCGGGAAAGTATAGGCCGAGTCACCGTAAAACCCTTTATAGATGGTACCGCAGTCAACCGAGATGATGTCACCTTGGGCAAGACGGTACTGGGATGCAAAACCGTGAACAATTACATCATTCACAGAGATACACAGGGTATAAGGAAATCCTCCATAACCAAGGAAAGCTGGCTCAGCGCCATTATCGCGGATAAAATCTTCTGCAATTTTGTTCAGCTCGAGAGTTGTTACTCCCGGAACAATATGCTTTCCGACCTCCGCCAGAGTTTTTGATACTAAAAGAGCATTCTCTCTTAATATCTCAATCTCTTCCCCGGTTTTTAGTTTTATCATTTTCAAAGAACTTTGAGATCCGGTTTACATTCCCGTACGGCCTTTAAGACGTCCTGTCTTCATTAAGCCGTCGTAGTGACGCATCAGCAAGTGACTCTCAATTTGCTGAAGAGTATCAAGAACCACTCCTACAAGAATCAGCAAAGAGGTTCCCCCGAAAAACTGGGCAAACTGATTGTTGACTCCCAACATTGTTGCAAATGCAGGCATAATTGCTATCAGGGCAAGGAAAATCGAGCCCGGAAGCGTGATGCGCGACATTATTGCATCAAGGTACTCTGTGGTCTTTTTACCAGGTTTGATGCCCGGGATGAATCCACCGTTTTTCTTCATATCTTCTGCCATCATAGAAGGATTTACCGTTACTGCTGTATAGAAGTAGGTAAACGCAACAACCATGAGGCCAAATATAAAGTTATACCAAAATCCCATAGGATTGGTCAAGGTAGAAGCAATTCCGCGTGTTGCGTCAAAGCCTGCGAATATGAGCGGGAACATCATCAGTGCCTGGGCAAATATAATCGGCATTACACCTGCCGCGTTTATCTTTAACGGAATATACTGACGAACTCCACCATATTGTTTATTACCAACAATTCTCTTGGCATACTGAACCGGAATCTTGCGTGTACCCTGAACCAGTGCAATAGTTGCAACAAAGACAAAGAACAGAACAAGTATTTCGACTATGAGCATAAGTAAACCACCACCTGCAGTCTGACTGATTCTTGAACTTCCCTCGGCTAAAAGGGCAAAAGGCAGACGGGCAATTATACCAACCATGATTATAAGAGAGATACCGTTACCTAAGCCGCGATCGGTAATACGCTCTCCTAGCCACATTATGAACATAGTACCGCCGATGAGAACCATTGTGGCGAATACATTAAACGAGAATCCTTTAAATAAGAATGCAGCTTCAGGCAACTGAACGTGCAGGTTTGCCATATAGGCAGGACCTTGCAGCGCAAGGATGACAATTGTCAGATACCTTGTCCACTGGTTCATCTTTCTTCTTCCACTCTCTCCCTCTCTCTGTAACCTTTGGAAATATGGTATCATTATACCAAGAAGCTGAATTACGATAGACGCCGAAATGTAAGGCATTACACCCAGCGCAAATATTGAAGCGTTACCGAATGCTCCACCGGAAAACATATTCAAAAGTCCTAAAAGACCTTCTGATGCCTGCGATTGCAGATTGTCCAGTTGAGTCGGGTCAATACCCGGTAATACTACATAACTTCCCAAGCGGTAAACTAGCAGCAACAGGATAGTGTAGACTATCCTTTTGCGCAGTTCTTCAATCTTGAAGATATTACTTATTGTATCGATCAGTTTTTTCATTGTTTAGTTAGATTATTGTAGCCTTACCTTGCTGAGCTTCAATCTGTGCTATGGCAGCCTTTGAGAATGCATGAGCAGATACTTCAAGTTTGATGGTTAGTGATCCGTTTCCAAGGATTTTCACCTTATGGTTTTTTGATACGAAACCAGACTCAATCAATGTATCAATAGTAAGAATATCAGTTCCCAATTTTTCGCTGAGTGTCTGAAGTGTCGAAAGGTTAATCGCTTTGAACTCCACTCTGTTTATGTTGTTGAACCCAAACTTGGGAAGTCTTCTTTGAAGAGGCATCTGCCCTCCTTCAAATCCTTTTTTGCGAGAGTAGCCCGATCTTGACTGAGCACCTTTGTGACCGCGTGTAGATGTTCCTCCGTGTCCCGATCCTTCGCCACGCCCAATTCTTTTCTCTCTACCCAATGATCCTGATGAAGGTGTAAGATTATGTAATTTCATGTGTAAAATCTCCTATTAGTTAATTTCTTCAACTTTAACAAGGTGCAGAACCTTATCCAACATTCCTTTGTAAACCGGACTAAGTTCAATTTCCACCGTCTGATGTATTCTACGGATACCCAGAGACTCCAAATTAGCAGTCTGCCTTTTGGTTGCTCCGTTTTTACTTTTAATCTGAGTAATTTTTACTTTAGACATATCCTTTTCTCCTTATCCTTTAAATACTCTGTTCATAGGTATTCCTCGCAGTCCGGCAACTGTATATGCATCACGCATCTCTAAAAGCGCAGCTACTGTTGCTTTCACCAGGTTGTGAGGGTTTGAAGAGCCTTTTGATTTGGCAAGAACGTCGTGAATTCCCACTGATTCAAAAACAGCACGCATCGCACCACCTGCTTTTACTCCGGTACCTTCTGCAGCAGGCTTCATAAATACTCTGGCTCCGCCAAATTTAGCTTCTTGCTCGTGAGGGATAGTCTTTTTGTTAAGAGGAATCTTTACAAGATTTTTCTTAGCATCTTCTATTCCCTTTGAGATAGCAGTTGTAACCTCGTTAGCCTTGCCAAGTCCGTAACCAACAACACCCTTTTCGTCTCCAACAACAACAATTGCTGCAAAACTGAAGTGGCGTCCACCTTTGGTTACCTTGGTAACTCTCTTTATTGCAACCAATCTGTCTTTTAATTCAAGATCGGTAGTCTTAACTTTTTTTACGTTTGTATTTATCATACTCAAAAATTCTTAGAATTTAAGACCACCTTCACGGGCGGCATCTGCTAAACTTTTTATTCTTCCGTGATAAAGGTAGCCGCCACGGTCAAAAGATACCTTTTCGATACCTTTTTCAATCGCACGCTTAGCTGCCAGTTTACCCACCAATTTTGCCGCTTCAGTTGCCGGTTTGCCTTTGCACTCTTCAACTATCTCTTTGTCAAGAGAGCTTGCCGATGCCATGGTTATACCATCAATATCATTAATAAGCTGAACATAAATCTGCTTGTTGCTTCTGAATATCGCCATTCTAGGTTGTTCCGGAGTT
Organism: Bacteroidetes bacterium HGW-Bacteroidetes-7; assembly: GCA_002842465.1. Taxonomy (GTDB): domain Bacteria; phylum Bacteroidota; class Bacteroidia; order Bacteroidales; family UBA932; genus Bact-08. Next base: position 29,010 of record PHDA01000015.1, on the reverse strand, counting down.
CCGTTTACAACTTTTCTAATACGAAGTCGTATTCTTTTTCTTCTTTCTATTTTACTTAAAGCCATAAATCCTCCACTTGTTATTTAGCGCTGGCCGACTTACCGGCTTTGCGACGAAGTTGTTCACCTACAAACTTAATACCCTTGCCTTTGTAAGGTTCAGGTTTGCGCAGAGAGCGCAGTTTTGCCGCAACCATTCCTATAAGTTGCTTATCGTAGCTGGTAAGGGTTAGCACTGGTGCTTGTCCTTTTTTTACAGCTTCGGTAACTGCTTTGATTTCATTGGGCAGCATAAAATGAATATCGTGTGAGTAACCAAGGCTCATCTCAAGAATCTGGCCTTTTGCCTCAACACGGTAACCTACTCCTACAAACTCTTGCTTAATAGTATAGCCGGTTGAAACTCCTGTTACCATATTATTAATCAATGAACGGTAAAGCCCATGCATTGAACGGTGACGAGGTTGATCGGTAGGTCGTGTAACATTAACCACATTTCCCTCTACGGCAACTCTAATATCGGCATCCACCTTTTGCGTAAGTTCTCCGAGCGGGCCTTTAACCTTAACCACATTATCCGAACCAACACTGATGGTTACTCCGGCTGGAAGGTTTACAGGTAATTTTCCTATTCGTGACATTATGAATTCTTTATTTAATTATATTAATAAACATAGCAGATAACCTCTCCGCCAACATTAAGTTCTTTGGCCTCTTTATCGGTTATCATACCTTTTGAGGATGAGATTATGGCAACGCCAAGTCCGTTTAATACTCTAGGCATGTTTTCTACGTCAACATACTTTCTTAAACCCGGACGGCTCACTCTTGATATCTTCTTGATAGCCGACTTTTTGGTTTCAGGATGATACTTTAGAGCAATTTTAATGGTGTTGAAAGGTGTACCCTCAACAAGCTTATAGCTGATAACGTAGCCCTTTTCATGAAGAATACGGGTAAGTTCCAGCTTAACTTTTGATGCAGGAATCTCAACTATTTTGTGTCCTGCCATTGATGCATTACGCACCCTTGTTAAAAAATCTGAAATTGGATCAGTCATTTTGTTTTGTTTTTAAGTTTATTCGACACCACATAGTGGCGCCCGATATCCAACTAATTATAAATAATATGTTGTCTGTGACTCACGTCACATATTTTTCTACCAACTGGCTTTGCGAATGCCCGGGATAAGACCCTTGCTGGCCATTTCGCGAAACTGTATACGGCTGATACCGAAAATACGCATAAAACCTTTTGGACGACCTGTTATAGAACAACGGTTGTGCAGGCGTACAGGGCTTGAGTTCTTTGGCAGTTTATCCAAAGCAGCATAGTCACCTGCCTCCTTAAGGGCTTTGCGTTTTTCTGCATATTTGGCACTTAATTTTGCGCGTTTTCTCTCGCGTGCCTTCATTGATTCTTTTGCCATTATCTATCTTCTCTTTTTAAAGATTATTTCTTGATGTTTTTAAAAGGCAGACCGAATTCACGAAGAAGAGCAAAAGCCTCTTCGTCTTTCTCCGCTGAAGTAACAAATGTTATCTCAATACCCAGAATCTTTGTGATTTTGTCGATATCGATCTCAGGGAATATAATTTGCTCTTTAATACCTAGTGTATAGTTACCCTTACCGTCAAACTTCTCGCTGATTCCTTTGAAGTCCCTGATACGAGGAAGTGATACGGAAATTAGTCTCTCAAGAAACTCATACATCTTGGCAGCACGTAAAGTGGCCTTAACTCCGATTGGCATTCCCTTTCTTAGCTTAAAATTGGAAATGTCTTTCTTTGAAACTGTTTGTACCGCTTTTTGTCCTGTTATGATAGTGAGCTCCTGCTGTGCGATGTCCACAAGTTTTTTATCACCTGTAGCAGAGCCAATACCCTGGTTGATAACAATCTTTTCCAGTTTAGGTACTTGCATTATTGAACTATATCCAAACTCCTTCTGAAGTTTAGCAACGATCTCCTCTTTATACATTTTTTGAAGAGTAGGTTTGTAGCCCTTTACAACAACCTGGGCTCCTTCTGACTTTGCCGCTTTTTCGATTTTTGCAGGCTTAGCATTTGCCGTAGACTTAGCACTTGCCGCTGGCTTCTTTGCTGCTCCTTCTTTAGTATTTGCCATTATTTAATCTCCTCTCCAGATTTTTTCGAGTAACGAACTAATTTTTTCTTGTCATTTAAGCGACGGCCAATGCGTGCAGGACCTCCCTTCACAGGGTCAACAACTTGCAGGTTAGACAGATGTACTCCAGCCTCTTGCTTGATAATGCCTCCCTGGGGGTGCTTAGCATTAGGCTTGGTATGTTTGCTTACCAGGTTGATCCCTTCAACTATGGCGCGGCTTTTTTCTGTAAGAACCTCGAGAACCTTACCGGTTTTTCCGCGGTCGTCTCCGGCATTTACATAAACTGTATCGCCCTTTTTAATATGTAATTTCTTATTCATATCTTTTTCTTATAAAAATTATAACACCTCTGGTGCTAAAGATACAATCTTCATATAGTTCTCGCGCAACTCTCTGGCAACAGGGCCAAAAATACGGGTTCCGCGAACTTCTCCCTGACTGTTGAGCAATACACATGCATTGTCATCAAAACGGATATATGAACCGTCAGCGCGACGGATCTCTTTTTTGGTGCGAACAATCACCGCTTTTGAAACTGTTCCCTTTTTGGCATCGCCACCGGGTATAGCACTTTTAACGGTAACTACTATTTTATCGCCAACTCCGGCATAGCGGCGGCGGGTTCCCCCTAACACGCGAATACAAAGAACCTCCTTTGCTCCACTGTTATCTGCCACCAATAATCTCGATTCTTGCTGTATCATGGCTATTTAACTTTTTCTACAATTTCTACTAGTCTCCAGCGTTTTGTCTTACTTAAAGGACGAGTCTCCATTATGCGCACTTTATCTCCCTCACTGCACTCATTCTTTTCGTCATGAGCAACAAACTTAGTGGTTTTATTTACGAATTTTCCGTAAATAGGGTGTTTTACTTTTCTTCTAACGGCAACCACGATGGACTTGTCCATTTTGTTGCTTACCACCATTCCTATTCTTTCTTTACGAAGATTTCTTTCCATGACTTCTTAGTTGTCCTTCTTATTTTCCATTTGGCTCAATATGGTGAGCATTCTGGCAATGTTTGTTTTTGCCTTGTTAATCTGAGATAAATCATCTAAAGGAGAAACAGCATGATTCATCTTAAGGCGCATTAGGTTTGCCTTTTCTGTTTCAATGCGTTCCTTCAGATCTTTAATGGATAACTCGCGTATCTCTGTTGCTTTCATATTATTTCTTCTTTTATTATTCCTGATAATCCCTGCGGACTACAAATTTTGTAACTACCGGCAGTTTCTGAGCTCCCAAACGAAGTGCCTCTTTGGCTATCTCGAGCGGAACACCCTCTGCCTCAATTATCATACGACCAGGTGTAATAGGACAAACAAATCCCTCCGGAGCACCTTTTCCTTTACCCATACGAACCTCTGCAGGTTTTTTGGTAAACGGTTTATCGGGGAATACGCGAATCCAGATCTGACCCTCACGCTTCATATACCTAACTACGGCCTGACGGGCAGCCTCGATCTGTTGTCCGGTAAGCCAACACGCCGCTGTAGTTTTAATTCCGAAAGATCCAAAAGAGAGCTGATTTCCCCTCTGTGCGATCCCTTTCATACGGCCTTTCTGCTGCCTTCTGAACTTGGTTTTTTTTGGTTGTAACATTGCTTTTTTTACAGTTTAACGATAACAGTAAATATAATTGTGTGCTTTGGTCAAAAAATTTTTAGGGTTAATTCCCTATCCCTTAACTAAATAGATATATTGCATAGGTATTTAGCGGGATGCAAATATACCAAAAAATTTAAATGTGCAAAAGTATGTTGAAAATATTTTACAAATTCTGTACTTTCAAGAATTTAATAAAATTGCCTCCCCAGAACATTTCAAGCTCCTTAGGGGTATAACCTCTTTTAAGAAGTTCTATTGTGAGGTTTTTCATTTTTGAGACATTTTCCATGCCCACTACTCCGCCACCGCCGTCAAAGTCGGTTCCAATTCCTACATGTTGAATTCCTACGAGATTTTTTACATAATCTATATGGTCGGCTATATGGGCTACAGTCACAGATTCTTTCGGAAGCTCAGATAAGAAAAATCTACCCGTTGCCACCTGGATAAGCCCTCCGGCCTTAGCAATTGCCTTAATCTCTTCATCTTTAAGATTACGGTTATGGTTTTTTATCGACCAAACTCCCGAATGGCTTGCCATTATCGGCTTTGAGCTTATCTTTAATATATCAAAAACTGATTCGGTTGATGCGTGTGATACATCTATTATAATACCAAGACGATTCATCTCCTTAACTACAAGCTCACCAAATGGGGATAGCCCGTTGTGTTCAGTGACCTTATCCATTGATGCATCACAAATGTCATTGTTTAGATTGTGACAAAGTGTAATTGCCCGGACACCCATATCCCTGAATTTTTCCAGGTTTGAGATATCCTTGCCTATAGCATATCCGTTTTCAATTGCGAAGACTACAGAGGTTATTCCCTCCTTTTTGTTTCTGATTAGGTCACCTGAGTTGTATGCAATGGATACACCTTTATACTCTTCTACATATTTTCGGAACCTCGTCAGATTATCTGCAACATACTGTGTAGCTTTCAAAAGAGACTCATCATCTCTCTCTTTCTGTCCAATGTAAATTGCAAAAAGAGCTGCATCTAGTCCCCCCTCCTTCATCATGGGAAATGTTACCTGTCCCTTAGTAACCCTGTATTCGTCTTCAGGGTTATTAATGTGTAGTGCAGTATCGTTGTGAGTATCAATTGTAAAGAAATTCTTGTGAATTTGTGCAGCCTTTTGCTCCAGGGACTGAGAGTGGAGGGCGGATGTTGAAAGTGCAACAAGCACAAAACATGCTGAAACTTTTTGTATAATATTATGAAGGGTCATTATAAGTTTGTTTTAAAAAATATTTTTGTCATCCTTTGGTCTTTGCCTTAGATATCCACCAGCCCATTCTCTTTGCAATAATTATTATAAATACCGAAGCAACTAATGCTGCCAGCAGAATCCAGGCACCCATACCACTTGCAAACATTACTGGCACGAATGTTATGAGCAAAATCTCAACCGGAGCAATAGGAAGATAGGCAAGAGCGTAATCGTCCATAGCTTTACTCTCCATTTTGGGGTCAACAATTCTAATTAATGCAATACCCATAGCCATGGTCCCTGTCCACCATCCCCATGCAAAAATTGACCTCTCGAACCAGTATGTTTTGCATAGTTTTCTACCCAGATAGAAGGTAATCAGCCAAACAACAACAATCCCCGTCAAAATCAGAATAATTAGAGGGATTGCATATTTAACCACAACACTAAGTTGTATGGAGGCTACTCCGCATGCAACCAAAAGGTCGGTAAAGGTACTGCTCAGGCGTGATGTTTGGTTCGGGCATATATAATCTGATACTTTTGTTGCATCGAATATCTTTTTAAAAATCAACCCGACAATAAAAGAGGCAGAAAAAACAGGAATCTCAAGTTTCGGGTAGTAATATTTAACACCCTGGCTTAAGAGATAACCAATCAGGGCAACCACAAAAACAAACGCAAGGTGAAAAGCTAGAGAGTCTATAGAAATTGAAGATGTAGTTACTTGTCCGGCACTCTCCCTCTTCTCTTCAGGTATAAGTCCGGTTCTGAGATCATCCGGAAGATCTGAAAAATCCTTTATAAATTTTGTCTCTCCTCTGGCAGCTGCCCATTTAACCATTATAAGCCCCAGAATAATTGCAACCACAACACCTGTTGTTGCAGTGGTCATTCCCAGACTCTTTGCCTCATCCCATCCAAGACCTTCAAAGGCGCTACCTATTGCCGCCGCTGTTCCGTGACCTCCGTAAAAACCGGTTGGGAGCATTATCCCGAAAGCAGGATTCAGCTGCGGCCAAATTACATTAAGTACGAACAATCCAAAAAGTCCCATCACTGCCCACTGTATTAACATACCCAGTTGTGCATAAGCCCATATTGGGCCTACCCTGCCTGAAACCTCCCTGAATGAAAACTTTGGAGAGGAGAGTGGAAGAGCTGCAAAGACGAGTGCTATAAGAATTCCTGCATAGGTGCCCAGTTGGCCGGAGAAGGGAAGTAGTCCAAATCCATTGGGACCTAACGCCAAACCCAGAAAGCCGGCAATAAGCGAAGGGGGAATAAATAGTTGTTGAATAAATTTAACTTTAACACGGATTAGTTTTCCGGCAAGTAACAGCGCAAAAATAATCCCCAGATCGGTAAATAGTGTCCAGGGACCATAAACAGAAGAGAGCATAGTTTAAGATTTTCTTCAAATATAGTGTTTTTGGTCTAATTCTTGAACATGATGGCTGAAAGAGGTAATTTTGTTTTTATGAAGAGATTGTTCCTGTTTTTTATATTGTTTTTTGTTACTCCTGTTTTTCAGTCATTTCTGTACGCTCAGAATGAGAACTACAAAGTGAACTACAAAATTGAGGGGAAAGACACGGTATTTCAGATTAATCTGGGTGCCGTTTACCATTTTGCATGGGACAAGAATAAAATGAAGGGTAAGGAGTGGAGAGAGTTTTACAGACTGGTTTACAATTTCAGAAAGACATACCCCTATGCGCTTATCGCTAAACAGAAGATACAGGAGGCAGACAGCGTTATGAACAGCAAAAAGTTTTCTGCGAGGGATAGGGAGAGATATATCAAGAGTTTTGAATCACAGCTCTTTAACGAGTTTGAAAAGCCTCTCAGAAAAATGACTATTTCTCAGGGGAGATTACTCCTAAAGCTAATTGACCGTGAAATTGGTCAAAGCTCATATTCACTAATAAGAGGTTATAAGGGTGGAGCAGCAGCAGGATTCTGGCAGGGAATCGCAAAGCTTTTCGGATCTGATCTGAGAAAACCATATGACAGATTCGGAGACGATAAGCTTACCGAAGAGCTTGTTCAGATGTATCACAGAGGTTCGTTTGACTACCTATATTACTCTCTTTTTTAGCACTGGCCCAAGACAGCTGCTTTGTTTGCGAGTTAAAAATCAAGTATTCGCAACCGTGTATCCACTCACCCAATATGTAGAAACCAGCACCTGCAGGCGTTTTGGTGTTGCCCGGTGTGTGAATGTGTCCAAAAATAAAGTAATCTGTTTTACTCTTTTGTTCAAATTCTGCAGCAAATTTATACAAGGGGTCTTTTTCTCCCCTAAATTTGAACTGTTCTCCCTTTGAAAGCCGGTTGTGTTTTGACCACCTTAACGCAACAGCAAATGCCCATCGCGGATGAAGTGAGCTGAAACAGGCCTGAAGAAATTTGTTTCTGAAAATACCCTTAAGAACTTTTTGTCCTCTGTCATCGGCAAGCTCATCGCCATGGGCAAGACAAAATTTTACACCTGCAATGTCAACAACGGTAGGATCCTGCAAAATCTTAAACCCCACCTCTTTCTCAAGATAGCCGTAGGTCCATAAATCATGATTGCCTTTAAAAAAGTAAACCTTAACGCCTCTGTCCGAAAGGTTAGCCAAAGCGCCTAAACTTCTTGTAAATCCCTTTGGGATAACATATTTATATTCGTACCAGAAGTCAAATATATCTCCCAACAAATAAATTGATTCAGTCTCCAGCGGAAGATTATTTAGAAAATCAGCAAATTTCGCCTCTCTTTTTACAGGATCAAAGGCTTTGAGGCCCAGGTGGACATCCGATAAAAAAATATGAAGATTTTTTGACATAGTGGCCTAGTAAAAAACTGAGTAAGCTATGCTCAAGAGTCCAATAACAGCGCAATAGATTGCAAATCCGGTTAGGCGGGCTCTTTTGACCAACGTAATCATGACCTTACATGCAAAAAGGCCGGAAATAAAAGCGGCTGTAAAACCGGCAAATAGAGAATATGGGTTAATGCCAGATTCACCTAAGGAAAATCCTCCGGAAATAAGTTCAAGAAAGCTCTCACCGAGTATAGGCACCAAAACCATAAGGAAAGAGAATTTTGCAATCTCTTCTCGTTTAACTCCTAGGAGAAGTCCGGTAGAAATGGTTGCTCCCGATCTGGAGAGTCCCGGTAGTACAGCAAATGCCTGGGCTATTCCAATTAAAAAGGCATTAGAATACTTTATTTCGTTCTCTCTGGCCTTTACAAACTGAGATAGAGCAAGAAGAGATGATGTTAAAAGCAGACATATCCCAACAATCAAAAGACCGGAACCGAATATTGCCTCTACCCTCTCTTTAAAAAAAAGGCCGACAATAAGTACCGGCACCATACTTAACGCAATCTTTAAAACGTATGAAGTCTCTTTGTTATATTTAAGCTTAAGAGAAGATGTAAGAAGCGATAGAATATCTTTCCGAAAGGCAACTATAGTACTTAATACTGTGGCTGCATGAACTGCAATCTCGAATGAGAGGTTGCTGGTTTCAATACCCAAAAGCTCTTTACCGATGGCAAGATGACCACTGCTGCTTACAGGCAGAAATTCGGTCAGACCCTGTACCAGTCCCAGAATAATTGCCTCTAAAAAAGTCATTTAACTTTAGGTTTGTGCATAATTGCAAATATCTCTACAACAAATCCAGCCAAAATAAAGAGAGGTGCAAGCACAATGCGTCTGAAGCTGAACATCTCTTCTCCGGTGAAAACATTAGGATCGTCTGTGCCACCGCCAGTCATCAGCGCATATCCGATAATCATTAGTGCAAGTCCTGCAAGCACATAAATCAGGTTTCTATAAGGGATTGCAAATTTTCCTGAATCCATATTGTTAAAAATTAAGTTTAGTAATAAATATCATCGCCCGACATAGAGACGAGCCTGCTCACAATTATAAACGTACTGAAAAGGCAAAGTAGTATTCCAAGCAATACTACCCCCACAAAAACTGCCGCTACCATATTAAAATCCAGTATATTAAACAGCTCGGGCAAATCTTTATAAACTAGGTAAACCCCAGCCGAGAGAATTGAAACTGAGAGAAGTCCCGAGATAAGCCCCTGAATAAAAGCCTTTACAAGTAAAGGTCTTCTTATAAAGGATCTTCTTGCTCCGACAAGTTTCATCGTATGAATTATAAATCTTTTGGCATAAAGATTAAGCCTTACAGTATTGTTAATAAGCACAAAAGAGATAAAAAGAAGAAGTAATATAAATACTCCGACCACATAGCCGGCCTTCTCCATATTTTCGTTAATAGTTTTAACAAGTGACTCCTGGTAGACAACCTCTTCGACTCCCTCGATTTGAGCTAGTTTTGCTTCAACACTCCTTAAAGAGTCCGGCTCAAGATAACGGGCCTTTAAAAATAAATCAATAGAGACAGGTATGGGGTTTGTTTCGAATATTGAAAGAAAATCAGCACCAAGGATCTCTGACATCTCGGCAGTTCCTTGCTCCTTTGAGATAAACCTTGCCTCCTTAAGATACTCCTCTTTTTCAAGAAGAGACATCACCTCCATTGCATAGCTTTCTGTAGTGTTTTCGTTGAATAGCAAAGATAATTTAATATTCTCCCTGAAAAAGTCAGAAACAGAGCGGGCATTAACCGCCATTAATCCTGAAAGTCCTACAAGAATAAGTACCATACTGATACTTATGACCGATGATAAATATGACTGAATCAGCCTTCTGTATATGATATTTCTCTCTCTCTTCTTCATTGCTTAAATGATTCCAAAGATACATAAAATGTCCAATTAAATTAATTTTATTATCTTTGTGAACAATTTGCCATTAATTCTTTCAGGAAAAATGAGTGATCCCACAAGAGTCCTTTATGTAAGCTCCGAGATATTTCCTTTTCTACCCGAAACCACAATTTCGAGAACAGGTCGTTTTTTACCTCAGGGTGTACAGGAAAGGGGATATGAAATTCGCTCTTTTATGCCAAAGTATGGTCTAATAAACGAAAGGAGAAATCAACTCCATGAAGTGATAAGACTTTCAGGCATGAACATTATCATAAACGATATTGATAGGCCCCTTATTATTAAAGTCTCATCGATATCATCTGCAAGGATGCAGGTTTATTTTATAGATAACGAAGATTATTTCTACAGAAAATACATCACCAAAGACGAAAACGAGTCCTACTTTAATGATAACGTAGAGAGAGCATCGTTTTTTGCAAGAGGTGTATTGGAGACTGTGAAAAAGCTAAGGTGGAAACCTGATATTATTCACTGTCAGGGCTGGATAGCCCATTTTCTACCATTATATCTGAAAAAAATATACCAGGAAGACCCTATTTTCGCAGATAGCAAAGTAGTGCTATCTCTTTACAATGAAGGTCTTGACCAGGTATTCGGTGATGATATCAAGTCCAAAATATCTGTTTCAGGCATTAGAGCCAGAGATATTGAGGTGATGAATCCTGCCAATGGCATAAATCTTGCAAAGCTAGCAGTACAGTATTCCGATGGAATTATTTACGGCGAAAACGAACTTGAACCGGATCTTAACGTGGTTATAGAGAAAAGCTCTCTACCCACTCTCGGGTTCATTGACACATCGGCACCCGATTCCACTTATGTAGAGGAATACATTCAGTTTTACGATAAAATTCTGGCAAAAAAATGACAATTAGGAACATCTTTCGTTCTGCAGCAGCGATCCTGACCTCAGCAATTCTCTCATCTTGTATAGATACAGATAAAACAATAGGCTCCGGCTTATTGCCTGGAGACCACATTGTTAAAGTATCTGTAGCCGAGTTTAATTTGCCTGTAGAGATGAGGCTTTCAGACAGTTTACAAACGTTGTATCCATCTTCTCTTATAGTGGGTAATTATAAAGACAGTGATTTTGGTTTAGTTGAGGCATCTTCAGCTTTTCAATTTGTTCCTTTAAGGGACTCCCTCACATTCGGACAAAATCCGGTTCCCAAATCTCTTAAAATGTATATGGCCGTAAACGATAAAGCATATTTTTATGCAAATGACGCAAATGTGCCTCAGAATTTTTATGTATATAAACTGAACGTCGATCTTGACTCAACCATAGCTTACAACAACTCAATAAAGGCTGGCGATTATGACCCTATTCCTCTTAATATTGGAGGAAATGTCTATTTCGGAGGCGACAGCCTAAACATGAGCCTCTCTCTTGACTATGCGCGCGAACTGCTTTCAGCAACAATGCAGGAGAGCGACTCCTTAGAGCTGTTCCTAAAAAAGTATAAAGGTCTCTATCTTATGACAGACCCTCTTCCGGGAGCACTAGAAGGTGGCCGCTTTAATATGATTACGCCCACAAGCATATATTTTCTCATGCAATACCGTCATGTTGATACTCAAAAAGGCATTGACAAAGACAGCACTATTATGTATTATGTAAGGGAATCGCAACCTTCAGTTAACTCGTTCAAACATTCATCGGCCTCTCTGGAGACATCAGACGCAGTAGAGACCATATATATGGAGGGGTTTGCGGGAATTAAACCTTATATTGATTTTTCGAAGGTAAAAACCCAGATTATGAATTGGGCACAGCAAAATAATGTTGATTACTCAAAAGTTGTTGTTGCCAAAGCAGAGATTAGGCTTCCGTATGAAAACCCTGCTGACTTTACCAGACTAAACTACTATCCTTCTCAACTATTTCTTGCATCCAGAGAGACATCAGATAAAGATCACCTGGTTCTTTATGAGCCTGTGAAAGATTTGAGTGTATATGAGACCAATGGCACAATAAACCGTTCACTTCTCTACTACTCACTTGATGTAAGCTCATATGTACAGAGAATTATTCAGGGTAAAATTACAGGTAGTGCTCTTCAGACATGGGTAACTCCTGTTATGAAGACAAGTGATTTCTATTCGGGAGTTACAACCTTCTATGTTCAGAATCTCTTGTACGGCAAGGCAATCCTAAACGGACCTGCCGCTGCCAGAAAACCAAAGCTTATTCTCACCTACGCAGTAATGCCATAATCAAGGCGTATTTAACACCAGATTAGACTATACAGCAAAAATATAAAGAGCAGCTCAATGAGTTGCTCTTTTGGTTGTTATGCAAAAGTTCATCAATCGCAACGCAGTTTTTCTTAACGCTTTTTTCTTTGCCTTTTTCGGGGCTTGCGGAACGCCTCCCTTTGGTCGTTGAACGGTCCTCAGCCTTTTTCCGAAAAACGCTTCAGAAAATAAGCTAAAAAACAGATGTTGCTTTATGATGAACTTTTTACAAATCCCAAAATTGCGATATGTTGTATTACAAAAAAGAGGCGGTCTACTTTGCAGACCGCCTCATGTATGTTTCCTTTGATTAAAACCTATTTAACCTTCTTAAAGACGATGCAGGAGTTATGACCACCAAACCCGAAGGTGTTGTTCATAGCCACATTTACCTCTCTCTTCTGAGCTTTATTGAGCGTAAGGTTTAACTTGTAGTCAATTTCAGGATCCTCTGTTTCGAAATTGATGGTAGGTGGAACTGTTCCGGATGTAATTGCATGGATACAGGCAAGTGCCTCAACTGCTCCGGTAGCACCCAGCAGGTGACCGGTCATTGATTTGGTTGCACTTATATTTAGTTTATATGCATGTTCCCCGAAAAGTGATTTTATAGCTTTGAGTTCTGCTATATCTCCAAGCGGAGTTGCTGTTCCGTGAACATTTATATAATCTACCTCTTCCTTTTTAATATCTCCATCTTCCAATGCGACTTTCATCACATTCATAGCGCCAAATCCTTCAGGATGCGGAGCTGTTATGTGATATGCATCAGCAGTCATTCCTCCTCCTCCTATTTCACAATAGATTTTTGCTCCTCTTGCCACAGCGTGATCATACTCCTCAAAAATCAAAATGGCAGCTCCCTCTCCCATAACAAATCCATCTCTGTTTTTGTCAAAAGGTTTTGATGCTGTCTTATAATTTTCGTTGTTTGTTGAAAGCGCCTGAGACGAGTTGAAACCACCAATGCTTGGTATTGTAATACCAGCCTCGGATCCACCGGTAATGATGATATCTGCCTTTCCCATTCTAATAGTGTTGAATGCATCAATCATTGCGTGAGTCGATGAGGCACACGCCGAAACGGTAGTATAGTTTGGCCCTCTGAATCCATATTTCATGGAAATCATTCCTGGAGCAATATCCGGGATCATTTTAGGAATCAGGAAAGGGCTAAAGCGAGGAATACAACCTCCTTCGAAATAGCCCATTACCTCTTGAAAGAGGGTATCAATCCCTCCTATTCCTGTTCCAAGTATGACACCAGCCTTATCGGGATTAACGTTTTCAATATCAAGGGAACTGTCGGCCATTGCCTCTCCTGTAGCAATAAATGCATACTGAGTAAACCTGTCAAGTTTACGTTCCTCTTTTTTATCTATCCCGTATTTTGCCGGATCATAATCTTTTATTTCACAAGCAAATTTGGTTTTAAAAAGGGTAGTATCAAAACGGGTAATCAGGTTAGCCCCGCTGAGACCTTTGTCAAGATTGTCGAAGTATTCGGCAATATTGTTTCCGATTGGATTTATGGTCCCAATACCTGTGACTACAACTCTTTTTAATTTCATAAACTTGTGGAAATTACTTGGTATTATTCTCGATGTAAGCTATAGCATCTCCAACTGTAGAGATCTTCTCAGCAGCCTCATCAGGAATTGTAATGCCGAAAGCTTTCTCAAACTCCATAATGAGTTCTACAGTGTCCAAAGAGTCAGCACCCAGATCGTTAGTAAAACTAGCTGCAGGAGTTACCTCCGATTCCTCAACGCCTAACTTGTCAACGATGATGGCTTTAACTTTTGCATTAATGTCTGCCATGATTCTAAATAATTAGTTAATAAAAAGTGTTTGTTATTTCAAAATTAGGTTGCAAAGAAAGTTAAAAAATTCAAAAAACGAAAAAAATCTACAAAGTGAAACCATATCTTACTGACTGACTGTATGATATTTTATCAAAGTATAAATAAGCTCATTTTCTTGACAATAGTCTATTTTTCTTATCTTTGCACACCCAAACTGTCTATTCAATGGATAATGTAAATATAGCAATATTTGCTTCCGGAAGTGGAACAAATGCAGAAAATATAATCAGGTATTTTTCCGGAGACCCTACGGTTCAAACCAAGCTGGTACTCACAAACAGAGAGGATGCATATGTTCTAAAGAGGGCCATAATGTTGGAGATTCCCGGTATTATATTCTCTGCAAACGAATTAAGGGAGGGGTCAAAGGTTGATGAAATACTGTCCGATAATAAAATTGACTATATTATTTTAGCGGGCTTTCTGCTAAAGGTTCCTGATAGGATTGTTTCAAAATTCAGAGGTCGTATTATAAATGTCCATCCTGCTCTGCTCCCTAAGTTCGGAGGTAAAGGAATGTACGGCCACAGGGTTCACCAGGCAGTAGTTGACTCTCTTGAAAAGGAGTCTGGCATTACAATTCATCTTGTTGATGAGGTTTATGACAATGGGGAGACTCTTTTCCAGGCAAAATGCAAATTAGACCCGGATGAGAGTGCCGAAACATTAGCTGCAAAAATTCATCAGCTGGAAAAAGAGCATTTCCCAAGGGTAATTGGCGAATATATCAAATCACACCTAGCTACCTGATCTGGGATAATATTGGCAGCTCAAGTCTAAAACCGTAACTGCTGTATTTAACTCCATCAAATCCTACAAAAATTCCTGCCCTTGCAAGCCCCTTCATTCCAAAGGAGTATCCAATCTCATTGTGGGAAATTTTCTTTTCGGGCAACCAAAGAGTTTTAAAATGGAGGGCCTCGTAAAGCAACGCGCTATTAAATATAGGTAGTCTGTTCAGAAGCAGATAATCTGCCCTGTATTCTACAGCAGTAGTCAGCCAGCTTTCGGGGGTTGAGTAGCGGTAACTGTCCAGAAGCAGGAACGCCCCATTGAATCCGTTCTCGGTAACCATTATGTCAGAAGAGGCAAAATGTCTGAAATCTCTCAAAAAGACCCTATCCCTTTTGTAGAAGCCACCTGCATCAACATTATAGATGAACATCCCGTACAATCCGGTATTAAACCTTTGTGATACTGTGAGGCCTGCCATTCCATATGAGGAGTACTCCTCTGTAGGGGATGCGAATGTAGCTCTTGTGTAAAGAGTAAAAGTGGGATATTTTGACCTTACATACCTTTTTCTGCCATCTCTGATTCTATAGTAATAATCTGGTGTGTATGAGAGTGAAATGGTATAGGCGGCCGATTTGTGTTCTAAAGAGATAGCTCCATAAATATTGTCCGGAAGGTTCGGTTGAGGTACTTTTCCAAAGAGCGATTTAACATCTCCATTTTCCAACGGGGTAATCTCTTCATAGGAGAGGCCCACATTCAACCTGAGCCCATTTGAAATATCAATACTGTTTGTGCCCTCAACCCACCTTCTTGAATGGAATTTCACAGGATTAAGGCCAAACAGGAAAGAAGCGTATGAGTTAACTAACGGAGAAATGCCCGAACTTCTGCTAATATTGCTGCTACCCTCTCCTGCACTGAGAGATAGTCTGCCCAGTCTTAATGGAGAATAGGTGTATATTGCATCTGCCTTGTATAACCACTCATTTCTTAATGTAGAGTAGTAGAACTCCGGAGTCAGCACTACTGATGAGTTGTTGTTGATCCGGTAAGAGGCATACAGGTTTTGTCCTATCTGATAACCGTCTGTGAAATTAAAATCTCCAACCAATCTTGTCAGGCCTCCGTAGCCGAGAGTTATGTTTTTACCAACCTTATAACGAGCATCATAAACAATTTTATCCAAAATTTTATTTCCTGTTGAACGGTTTATCTTCTTTACCGAATCCTCATCAAATACTCGTTTGAACTCTTTATTCAGAGAGTCCGATATCTTATAGGAGAGAACCTCCTCTTCGCTTAACGGAAGCCTTCTTACCTCGGTCCAATATGTGTTGTCCCTCAACTTTGCCAGAGTATCTACAATTCGTTTGTGTGTAGTATCTCGTTTAATTTCTAAATCCTTTTTTCTTGTTGTACTATCGTTTTGCCTCACTCTTTTCTCAGTTGCCGAGGCAATCTTTCGTGCCTCACGAGTGGTTAGCTCTTTGTTTGCTGGCAGAGGGTCGGGTTGAGCGGGAGCACCCTTAACCTCATTTACTTTTGAGTATGTGATTGATGAGTTGAATCTACCCCCGGCATTTATCCCCAGAATATCAACCTTAACATCGGCAGAATAGGCCGTGGGCATCATAATTGAGGGTTTAACCTCGTTATAGGTAATTTTAACATTAGTGGTCACTCCTGCCTCTTTTGTTACAAAATCAAGGTAGGATACATTCCAGGTATCATCCTGAATATAAATATGTCCCGTAATTAGTTTTGAGTCCCCTTTTTTTGGTGTTACACGAATCTTGTTAATTATTCTCCCAGATTCATTTGTAATACCCTCGTAGACAAATCTATAATAATTGAACGCATTTGGTGCAAGGGGTGAAAGCTTGCCAAAGAACTCCTTATCATAGACGGAGGTTCTGATTACACCAGACATGTTACCGGGGTCTATTTCAGATGGTATTGTTGATGATACCGCTTTAACGGTTTCGTCGTAGTTATTTGGATAGCTGTAAACAATTTGGGAGTGCGACTCAATAAGAAAAAGTTTATTAAGAACCAGACCTGTTCTGCTCCTGCCGGCCTGTAGCCGAATCAAGGCGGGGATCTTTGTTACCTTCATGCTCCCTTTCATATAGAGAGTGGACTCATATCCCCTCACCTGTTGTCTGTGAAAAGGGGCCTTTGCAATAGCTCTTCTTATAACGCTCATTGCACGGTCTTCTCTGCCCCCCCTGAAGGTCACATCACTAAGAAGATAAACCTCCTCCTTAAGAACAATTGTTTTGTTAACCAGATTGGCGTTTACCTCAACAGTGAACCTTTCCCTTTTAAAACCCAACGATGAAACCTCACAAGTATATGTACCCTGCTGCAATGTTATTCTGAATGCACCCTTTTCGTCTGTACTTACTCCTGTTGACAACTCATATATATAAACAGATGCATAAGGAATCGGCTGCCCCCCTTCATCTGTAATTTTACCTGTGAAAACGGCGGCGTCAAGCTCAGCAACAACCAGCAAAAAAAATGACATCAGGACTGTAACCGCAAACCTCATACAAGTAACTTGGTCTTACCATTTATTCAGGTGAACTTTTGACTCATCCCACTTATTCTTAGGTGTTTGCTCTCCTTTTGGATACCCTATTGGAATAAGGCATAACGGCAGAAAAGGTTTTGGAATTCCAATCGCTTTTGAAATTGTCTCCATTCTGTCCTCAAAAGGGTAACCTGCTGTCCAGACAGCTCCCAGACCAATGGATTCTGCTGCCAGCAAAATATTTTGAGCAGCAGCAGAGCAGTCGAGATACCAGTAAATCGATTTTTCAGGATTACCCATTACAACTATTGCAGCCTGAGCCTCCTTTAACATTCTTGCATAAGGGATCTTGTCTGCCAGTGAGGCCATAAGCTCCTTATCCTGAATTATGAAAAACTCCCAAGGTTGACGGTTCATGCCTGTTGGAGCTGCCATTCCCGCTTTAACAAGCAACATAAGATCATCTACAGATACAGGTTGGTCTGTGTAGGACCTAACGCTTTTTCTGCTAAAAATTGTCTCAAGTGTAGGATTCTGAGCAGATGCAATAAAGATTGATGAGGCGATAATTGCCAGTGTGATAAAGAATTTTCTCTTCATTTCAATTTTGTATTTTAACATTATAAATCAGGTTCCTGTATATTTTTAAAGCCGTTTCTATTATCCCGGGAGAGAAGGTGTAACCTATGGTGTGAATGTCTGCCCCTTTTCCATTACCGATATTAAAATAAGAGGATGTTGACGAGGTTGCAAAAAATGCAAAATCGTCTGAGCCTCTTGTAGGTTCCTTAGCATAAATTATGCCCAGATTCTCTGCTTTAGCAGCAGCAACAACCATTTCGTTAGCTTTTGTATCATTTACCGTTGCAGGGAATCTGTCAAAGAATGCAAATTTCACATCCAGTTCATGTTCGCCACCCTTGTTGCGCGCAAACTCCTCTATGAGAAAGCAAAGTTTGTCGAGGTCTGAATCTATGAAAGACCTAAGTGTCATTCTAAGGTAGCCTTCTCCCGGAGTTACACCATAGTTAATCTCTCCAAGAGTCATATTAACAACAGTACCCAGAATAAACCCTTCAAAAAGATTCTCAGCCGAATTAAGTGATTGCATATAATTTGCAGTTTCAATTAATGCTTTGTAGGGCGAAACAGCCTGATGGGGGTATGCTGCATGTGATGGAGAGCCTTTGAAGTGAATCTCCATACCTACTGACCCCGCTGCATAAACACCTTCATGAATTACTACAGAATTCAAGTCATATTTTGGACTGTTGTGAATGGCAAATGAGTAGTCAAACTTGAGACCCATTTTCTCCATATCTTTAACCATGCGTGCAGCACCCTCACCAATCTCCTCGGCAGGCTGGAAAAGGAGCCAAATGGTACCGTAAAAATTTCTGTCTGCAGATACAATTTTTGAGAGACCCAAAAGAATTGTCATGTGCCCGTCATGCCCGCAGAGATGTTGAAACCCCTTTTCTGTCTTAATTGCATCAAGTTCGCATCGAAACATAACAGAAGGGCCGGGCAAATTGCCTTTGTATCCGGCAATAATACCATAACCACCAACGTTTTTATGTAAAAAATCAGGACTGGTTTCATTCAGATATCTGAGAACAATTTCAGCTGTCTGCTTCTCCTGATTTGAATACTCCGGTGAGTTATGAAGCTCCGCTTTAATTTTAAGAAGTTGGTCCAAAAAGGGGCCGTTAATGTTAATTGTTTGAGTATTTGCCATGAGCCAGAATAAATTTAATGTTACAAGGAGTGAAGCCCTGATTAGATAATTTGCTTTCATAGTGTTCCATTTTCTCAAAAGTAGCAAATAATTTGGAGGTTATTCACAATAGTACCAATTTTGCGCCTCGCAAAAGATCAAATTTTATGTACAAAAAAGCAAACAAAAAAGCTCTCATCTGCTTTAAAAGATGGAAAAGAAGACCCTGGGCAGCATTTGCATCCATGGGTAAGGTTATAATGATTGGCGTTTTATGTGTAACCTATTCGCTTTTGGTAATGAATAGTCAGCCATTGGCAGCTCAATCAAAAAGTGCAAACGATACATTAATTCAGCTTGAAGAGTTGGTAATAAATACAGAACGACCCACACCCTTTCAGCCGCTTGTAAGAGTAGTGGCTGTAATTCGACAGCAAGAGATAGAGCGTGCACCCGTTCAGAATATTCAGGATCTTTTGCGATACATACAGGGCACTGACCTTAGAAGCCGTGGAGGCGAAGGAGTACAGGCCGATATAAATATTCTTGGGGGAACATTCGATCAGACAGTAGTTATGATAAACGGCGTTAACTACACTGACCCTCAGACCGGGCACCACTCACTCAACATTCCGGTTGACATTTCACAAATTGAGAGAATTGAGATACTACAGGGACCAGGCGCATGGAGCGAGGGCTCTGCCGCCTTTGCCGGTGCGGTTAACATTATTACCAAAACACCTGTCAAAGGGACACTTTCAGCATCCCTGACCGGCGGTTCTTACGGATTCTTCCGGGGATCGGCAAATGTTGGTCTTGCCTCAGAGGCATTTTCGGGAAAGTGGAGCGTAGCAGGACAGGCTGGAGGAGCATACAGCAAAGGTGATGGATACTCCGATAATACTGATTTTGAGATTTTTAATGCATATTCAAATCTAACGGCATCAAACAGAACAGGCCACTCTATAAATTTGCAGGCCGGTTTTCAGCAAAAGGCATTTGGAGCAAACAGTTTTTACTCTATTGCCTATCCTGAACAGTTTGAGAAGACCAGATTATTTCTCTCATCGGCAACATATATGGGGGAGAGTAAAAGAGTTCAGATATCCGCCACAGCATATCAGAGGAGGCACTACGACAGGTTTGAACTATTCCGCTACGAATCGCCCGCCTGGTACGCCGGCCACAACTACCATATGAACGACATTGCCGGAGTAAATGCCAAGGCGGCCTATAGGTGGAACAAAGGGGGAACGACAATTGCCGGAGCAGAATACAGATATGAACACATCTACAGCACAGTTTTGGGTGATTTGATGCAATCTTCAAGGCCGGCACCATTTGAAGATGGGATAAATTACACGAAATCAAAAGAGAGGGAGACAGTCTCATATTATCTTAAGCATATACTACAACTGGAGAGGTGGCGATTTACTGCCGGCGCAATGGCCAGTAACAGTTATTCAACAACAAGAATCTATGCAGGGCTGGCAGCTTCATATCAGATTAACCCGACCCTGGAGGCAAACGGATGGATAAACAACAGCTACAGAAACCCCACCTTTACCGATCTCTATTATAAAAGTCCGACCCAAACCGGAAACATGAATCTCAAACCGGAGGAGGCAATTGCTGCTCAACTAGGGCTAAGATTAACAAGGCACAACCTTAGAGCTGCTGTTTCGGGGTTCTATCGATACGGATACAGTATTATTGACTGGACAAGAGAGTCCGGTACTGACCAGTGGATGGCCGGAAATCTCACAAATGTTGCTACTACCGGGTTTGAGGTCAATGCAAATTATATGATATCAGGGAGCCTTTTCAAAAGGGTATCTCTATCCTATGCCTGGCTTGATGTAACAAAGGTGAGCGGTAACCTTCACTCACTTTATGCAACAGACTTTTTGCGCCACAAAATACTTGCAGGCATAGACCACAAAATTGTATCCAAGCTGGAGGCAAGATGGGACCTCTCTTTCCAAAAGAGAGAGGGAACTTACCTTGGGCCGGCCAATTCAGAGGTTGCCTATAAACCATTCATACTTGCTGATTTCAAACTGCTTTGGAGCGGAAAAAGTGTAACTCCATTTATTGAGATCACCAACCTTTTTGACTCCGATTATCTCTTTATTGGCAACCTACCACAACCGGGAAGATGGCTAAAATGCGGAATAAATGTAACTTTATAGCTACACAATTGTTATAAATAAAAACAAACAGACAATGAAGCAGATACTTACATTAGTTGCACTTTTTGGTGCAATGGCATTGCAAGCCCAGAATACCTTTACTTACAAAACAAAAAATGCAGAAATTATACTGCTTTCCGAAGGTCAGCGGGCAAGTAATCTCAATAACCTCATTGGAGCAACCGAAGAGATAATCGCGCAGACAGCTCCCGACAAAACATACCCGGGAGCCACCAATGCATTTCTTATACGCTCAAAAGGCAAAAATATTCTGGCCGATACCGGCGTTGGAAGAGAGCTCTTCAAAAACCTTGAGACTACAGGTGTACGCCCTGAGCAGATTGATGCAATAATCATTACCCACCTTCACGGAGATCATATTGGCGGTCTTGTTGCGGAGGGTAAGGCGATCTTCCCTAATGCAAAACTCTACCTCTCAAATGAAGAGTTTAAAAGCGCAAATGAAAATGCAAAGAAAATACTCGGCTTTTACTCTGACAACATGGAGTTGTTTGAACCGGGTGATGATAAGCCTTCAAAGCTTTTCAGCAATATAAGCGCCATGAAAGGTTATGGGCACACTCCGGGACACACTCTCTATTTTGTTGACGACCTCATTATATGGGGAGACCTTACTCACGCAATGGCAATACAGATGCCATTTCCCAAAGTTGCCATAAGTTATGACACCAACCCCGACGAGGCGGTTAAAACACGACTTAGAATTCTTGAGTATATAGTTAAAAACAATCTTACAGCCGCAGGAATGCACATTCCCTATCCGGGAATCGGAACTTTAAAGAGTGACGGTAACGGAGGCTATATCTTCACTCCTGTTAAATAGTTTTATAATTACTCCGTTTTAATGTCATTTTTGTTTATTTTTACGAGATTGTTCCGTAAAAACGTGATAATTATATACAAAAACTACATTTTATGAAGAGTAAATTACTGGTTATGTTGATTTCATCTGCACTACTCACCTCAGCCTGCACTGGAGGAGGAGAGAAGACCCAAGAGGGAACCCCCATTTCAAGGAGTACCATCACGGTTGAAAACGGTTTGCTGACTCCGGAGGTTATGCACAATATGGGGAAGGTAAGCGACCCTCAGATCTCCCCGGACGGAAAAGAGATACTGTTTGGAGTTTCATTTACCGATATTGCCCAGAACAGGAACAACAGAGAGCTTTTTATAATGGATGTAGATGGCGGCAACAAACGTCAGATTACATCTACCGTAAAGAGTGAAAATAATGCTAGGTGGATAAACGAAGGAAAAGAGATTCTGTTCCTTCAGGGTGGAGAGTTGTTTAAAATGGACCGAGAGGGCAAGAGCACAGTTAAAATTGGAGAGTACGGCAAAGGTATCTCTGAATTTACACTCTCCCCGGACCAGTCAAAAATTCTTTTTATCTCAAACATTAAATCAATTGACAAAGCTGTTGATATATGGAGCGATCTTGACAAAGCCTCAGGCAGAATGATAGATAAACTTATGTATCGCCACTGGGACCATTTTGTCGAAGAGATTCCCCATCCGTTTATTGCCGATTTTGACGGAAAAAGCGTATCAAATGTCTTTGACATACTAGAAGGCGAGCCATACGAAAGCCCTACCCTTCCTCTAAGCGGTATTGAGCAGCTAAGCTGGAGTCCGGATGGCAAAAAGATACTATATGCCTCACGCAAACTAACAGGAAGAGAATACGCCTACTCAACAAATACAGATATTTATCTGTTTGACATAGAGACAAAGAGCCACACAAACCTCACTGAGGGCATGCTCGGCTACGACACAGACCCTCAGTTCTCTCCTGACGGCAAACATATTGCCTGGCTCAGCATGGAACGTGCCGGCTTTGAGGCCGACAAACACCGTCTCTTTATTATGAATCTTGAGACAGGTGAAAAGAGAGATCTTACCAGAAATTTTGAATACAACGCAGATAGTCCCACTTGGCTCAATGATGGCTCGGGTCTTTACTTCAACTCATGCGTTAATGCTGTTACAGGAGTTTATCACATCAATATAGCTGATGATTCTGTAAGGAAGCTTACCGACGGATGGTACGATTTCGGCAAGGTAGAGATAGCCGGAGATAAATTGATTGCTCTTTACAGAAGTATGTCAATGCCAAATGAAATAGTATCAATTGATGCTGCTACCGGAGAGTACTTTCAAATCTCACACGAAAACGCCCACCTTCTGGAGAAGATAACCATGGGCAATGTTGAGGAGAGATGGATTAAAACTGTTGATAACAAAGACATGCACATGTGGGTAATCTACCCTCCGGGCTTTGACCCTGCAAAAAAATACCCTGCCCTACTCTTCTGTCTTGGAGGACCTCAAGGAACCCTTAGCCAGAACTGGTCATACAGATGGAATTTCCAGCTTATGGCTGCAAACGGATACATTGTAATTCTTCCTAACAGAAGAGGTACAACCGCTTTTGGACAGGAGTGGACAGATCAGATATCGGGTGACTATATGGGCTTAAATATGCAGGACTACCTATCTTCGGTTAAGGAGATGAAAAAGGAGAGTTATGTTGGTAAAGTAGGTGCTGTTGGTGCCAGCTACGGAGGTTACTCAGTATTTTATCTTGCAGGAATTCACAAGGGTGTTTTCAGCGCATTTGTTTCTCATGCAGGAATTTTCAACCAGGAGCATATGTATATGACAACAGAAGAGCTTTGGTTCCCTCATTGGGATAACGGAGGAGCTCCATGGGACGATAATCCTGTTGCAAAGAGACACTATGCAAACTCACCTCATAAATTTGTTAAGAACTGGAATACACCTATTCTTATTACACATGGTGAGATGGACTACAGGGTTCCTGTAGATCAGAGTATGGCGGCGTTTAATGCTGCGCAAGCCCTTGGCGTTCCATCTGAGATGCTTCTTTTTCCTGAAGAGAATCACTGGATTCTAAAACCACAAAATAGTGTTCAGTGGAACAGAGTATTCTACAGATGGCTTGATAAATGGCTCAAAGAATAATGAAATTTGAAACTATACTTTAATATAATTAACCAAAAAGCAACATGAAAAAATTACTGACATTAGCTTTGGTTATGGTGAGTCTGACTCTGCTTGCGCAGAAGAAACCACTTGACCACAGCGTTTATGACGGCTGGAAAAATGTTGGCGCATTTAATATGACAGATGACGCCAAATTCACCATTTTTCTGGTCAATGCACAGGAGGGCGACAGCTATCTTGTGGCATTAAACCTTACAAACTATACAAAAGACTCTATTCCAAGAGTTGTTCAGCCCAAGCTTAGTGCAGACGGCAAATTTGTTGCAATGACAATCAAACCTTTTTTTGCACAAACAAAAGAGGCCAGACTCAAGAAGGTGAAACCCGACCAGATGCCAAAAGACACCTTGGGAATTTACAACCTTCATACAAAAGAGCTTAGAAAAATACCCTATCTGAAGAATTTGAAGATTGGAAAATACGGAAAGGACTTCATAGCTTTTCAGTCTAACCCACCTGCTGATACAAGCAAGAATAAAAAGCCCGTAAAAAAAGATAAGGATGAGGGTGAAAATCTGATGGTACTTCAAATGTCAACAGGAAAGATTGACACATTAAAGTTTATATCTGAATATGACTTTAGTACAGGCGGTGACTCACTGTTTGTAATCAGAAGGCCAAATTCAAAAGACACAATAAACGATCCTGGTCTGTTCCTCTATATTCCAAAAACAAAGGCTCTGACAAACCTGTATAAGTTTAATCTTAAACAGACTGTAAGATTGCCAATTGTGAGCGAAGACAACAAAAACATGCTCTTTTACGCCAGGCTTGACACAACTAAGCAGAAAGACAAGATTATATCTATTCTTCATTATAAAGATGGCTTCAATCAGGCAAAAGTTGTTGTGGACAACAATCTGAAAGGTCTTTCAGAAAACTGGAGGATAAGCGAGAACAGAGCATTGCAGTTTAACAAGGCCGGGGATAGAATTTTCTTTGGAATTGCACCTGTTATGCCTGAAAAGGACACAACAATTGTTGACTCAGAAGTTGCCAAGCTTGATATCTGGCACTATCAGGAGACCTATGTTCAGCCATACCAGCTAATAAATCTGCAGAGAGAGCTAAGAAAATCCTACCTCTCAACCATTGAGCTTAATGAGAACCCGACACTTGTGCAGCTAGCAAAAGAGGAGTACCAGCTTGTTCAGGTTGCAGGTGAGTGGAGTGCCGATTGGGGATTTTCAGCCACCGATTATAATTATCAGATTGAGTCTCAATGGTCTGCAAATCCAAGAAGAGACCTCTATATTGTTAATATTAAGGATGGAAGCAGCAAACTCCTTCTTAAAGATGTTTATATTACAGGAGTAAGTTCATCACCTGATTCTAAGTTTCTTGTGTGGTACAATAATGCCGACAGGCAGATTTATTCTTACGAAATTGCCACAGAAAAGATCGTTTCACTGACAAAAGGGATTGACGTTTCCTTTGCAAATGAACTTGATGATACACCTCAGATGGCATCTCCATACGGTAGTGGTGGATGGGCTGCTGAAGATAAGGCAATCTACCTTTATGACAGATATGATGTGTGGCAGGTAGATCCAAAAGGGCTGACCCCTGCAATAAACCTTACAGAGGGTCTTGGAAGAAAGAGCAACTTTACTTTTAGAATTGTGAGGCTTGACGACGTTCTTTTGCCTCCGGGTACACCAGGTGTCAAAATGGAGCCGATTAAACCTAAAGAGACCATTTACTTCTCTGCATTTGATAATACAACCAAGAACAACGGTTACTATTATAAAGAGATGGGAAAGAGAAAGCCCGAAATGAAGAGTTGGATAGTTGAACCTGTTACTTTTGTTTACCTGAACAAGGCTAAAACCGGCCCTGTAATAACTTACGTAAAGCACAACTTCACAAACTCACCTGATGTTTGGGTTACAAAAGATAATTTCAAGACTCAGACCAAGATTACAGATATTAATCCTCAGCAGAGAGATTACAACTGGGGAACTAGCGAGCTTGTAAGATGGAAATCTGCTACAGGTCTTGATGTAGATGGAATTCTTTACAAACCCGAAGATTTTGACCCAAATAAGAAGTACCCTATGATTGTCTATTTCTATGAAAGGACATCAGACATGCTTCACTTTTACAGGGCACCTGCTCCAAGTCGTTCAACTATTAACATCACATACTTTACAAGTAACGGATATCTGGTATTTCTACCGGACATTTATTACCAAATTGGTTATCCTGGAAAGAGTGCACTTGACTGCATTGTGCCGGGTGTTAAAATGCTTTGTGAAAACCCTTGGGTTGACAGCGAAAATGTAGCAATACAAGGTCAGAGCTGGGGAGGATATCAGGTATCATATATGGTAACCAGACCAGATCTGTTCAAATGGAAAGCTGCAGGAGCAGGTGCTCCTGTTGCAAATATGACAAGTGCATACGGTGGAATCAGATGGGGTTCGGGAATGGTAAGACAATTCCAGTACGAACATACTCAGAGCCGTCTCGGTAAAACTCTATGGGAAGGTTTTGACCTCTACATCGAGAACTCACCATTGTTCTTCGCTGACAAAGTTGAGACACCACTGCTTATTATGCACAATGACGAAGATGATGCAGTTCCATGGTATCAGGGTATTGAGTACTTTACAGCGCTTCGCCGTCTTGGCAAACCTGTATGGATGCTCCAATACAATAAAGAGAAGCACAACCTTGTAAGCAGAGTTAACGCGAAAGACTTGAGTATTAGGCTTTCACAGTTCTTTGACCACTACCTTAAAGGTGCTCCAATGCCTGTATGGATGAAAACAGGAGTTCCTGCAACCATGAAAGGTATTGACTGGGGATTCGAACTGACTGAGGATTAAATTCTTCTGAATTATTAAAAAACCGTGCAAGTTTTAACTATGCACGGTTTTTTTGTATATTTATTGTCGCTAATATCTGAATTCCTGAATATTATTAATCAAAATATATTCGAAATGAAAAGAAATTTTCTTTTAGTAGCAGCTTTATGCTTTGCTGCTCTTATCCTAACCTCATGCAACAAGGAGAAAGGTGAACAAAATGATTTTGTGAAACTTTCTCTTAGAGATGCCCTAAACAGCGAAAGAGATGTTTTTCTTAGTGAAATTGCCTCATCTATTGAGTATATCCCTCTGGAAACTTCAGACAAATCTCTTATTGCAAATCTTTTAAGGCCTCATCTGATAGATGGAACCTTTTACATTATTGATAATAAATGGAAGGATATAAAACGATTTAGCCGGGACGGAAAATTCCTTGGATATGTTGGAGGTTTAGGCCGTGCGAAGGGGGAGTTTACCACAGCAAACCCATTTAACTTTTATGTTGATAATGAAACGGGTTATCCTCATATTTTTGATAATACAAAGCTTATCGAATTTGACCGGGAGGGAGCTTTTGTAAAGGAGTTTTATGTGCCTGACTTCAAAAACTCAAATGTCCACATATTTAAAATGGTTAAATACAGTGGTCACTATTTTATTGATGTATCAGATTTTACATCCGGAAAAGGCCATCTTATTATTCTGGATTCACTTGGTTCTCCACTTAATCCATTGCCAAATTTTGAAAAACCCGAGAGCTATGCAAAAGATAACGACTCTGATGGCCCTGTTGAATTCATGTCAGCTACCCCTGCCCATATTTATCGGTTTAATGATTTGTTGAGGATTGTTACCCCTGATGGCGATTCAATTATTTCGTTTGATAATTCACTAATAAGGAGTGTTGCTTATGTTATTGATTATGGGAATAGCAAAATGACTGGAGCAGCGGGTAATGACCGGGAAAACAGCATATCTGCCACCACAACTTTTACTACAGAGTCCGATAACGCAATTTTCTTATCACTAAGAATAGGAGAGAATATTAAGAGTTCGGAATTTGGAGAATGGTACAGAGCGCTTTATAATAAGAGTAGCGGGGAGTTTAATTTACTGAGAAAAAGAGACAAGAGAGATGCCATAATAAATGATATTGACGGAGGTGTCGCTTTTTGGCCAATCAACCACAGCCCCCAAGGAGAGCTTATAATGCCGCTTTCTGCTATTCAGTTTATTGATGCTGCCGAAAAGAGCAAATCTCCTGAGATGAAACGTGTTGCAGCTACACTTAAAGAGGACTCAAATCCTGTAATTGTTGTTGTCAAATTAAAAAAATAATCAATCTACTTTTCATCGTTAAATGGGATCATAAGTAAAAGCGTGGCTATTCATTGTTGTTTCCATCTGATATGTTGGAATATTTGAGATAACAGATTTACACTAAGACGATACATCTATAGATATTAATTTAAGAGAGTTCAACATTATTTCACAGGAATATAAGTATTTAGATCACTGTTCAGAGGAGTAACCTGATGTCAATGATCGCACAAATCCTCAACTCAAAGGCAACATTTGTTTTCCGATAATTTTCTGCGGATACTTTTCGGAAACGACGAGGACTGTTTGACGACCAAAGGGAGGAGTTCCGCAGTCGCCGAAAAGTACCAGGAAAATTTGAGGGTACCCTAAAACAATCGATTGCCGGAGTTGAGTGATTTGGGTAAATAAACCCTAAAACAATCGGTTGCCGGAGATGAGGAGTTAAAAAGCAAAAAACAGTGGAATTTTAAGTTGCGTTGTAAGTTGCACATAACAAGCATGATATAAAATTGACAGAGTTGAAAACAGTTAAGTCAATTCCGTATTTGCAAGTAAATCAGTTGTTTGTGAAACAACTTAAAATTACAACTTCCGAAAAAACTGAATATTTTTATAGAAATGTCATTTCTACTAAGATTTTGTGAACTATTGAGCAAATCCTCAACTCGAAAGCAACATTTGTTTTCCGATAATTTTCTGCGGCTACTTTTCGGGAACGACGAGGACTGTTTGACGACCAAAGGGAGGAGTTCCGCAGTCGCCGAAAAGTA
>PHDA01000014.1 GCA_002842465.1 Bacteroidetes bacterium HGW-Bacteroidetes-7 | reverse complement strand
TAACATTAGGATTTGCATAATCAATTGGACCTCCTCCGGCAGGAAGATATGTACTCTGCGATGCGTACATATAATCTATCTGCTGAGCCATAATCTGCTCATTAGGAATATTTAGATAAACTAATGCCGTTTCTCCTATTCCCAATAAGTTTTGCTCATTTTGGGTATAGGGGTAGTAGGCAAATAGTTTTGCATGAATAACAGAAAGGCATACAGGTTTAGAGAGTATCCACGTGTCACTATAACTTAATAATAGATTCCTCGTGTAATGAAAATACAACTCTGACCCCTTTGAATTTGTAACCTGTATGCCTATTTTGAACTGATCTATATAGCTTTCATGATGAGCAACGGTCGCTTCGTCTTTGTTAACAACGGGTGTAATCGATAGCAATGCATACTTATCATCAGCTACGAATTCATTCTTCCTACAACCTGCAGCAATTATTAAGATACAAGCAATCAATAGTAATCGGCTCATTTTTATTGCTATTTAATGTCAATTAAATCTCCTGGTTGAGTATCCCAATCTGTAATAACAGCACTAAGAATAACTAGTCCTGTTCCGTCCAATTTAGCTGTATAGATGTACTGCTTTCCTTTAAGCCATGATATAGCTGAAGTATTTGTTGCAGTATATGTTTCACCATCAATAGTAAATGTAAATTTTATATCACCTATTGCCATTGAAGCCGTAGGCACAAGGATAGTTGTTGCGTTCACCTGTGTTTTAAGAACCAGTATATCAGGATTTGGAATAACACTTGTTAAGGTAACAGGAGCTGCAAGTGTCCGTGTAATAATACCAACAGATCCTCCTGTAAGGTCACCGTTTTCAATGCTCATTGTCATAGGCGTGCTGCTAGTTTTAACAAATGAGGTTGTTAAAGCATCTTCAATTTTAAACTGTGTTAAAGAGCCGGTTCCGGAATAGTTTACTTTATAAATATAAAATGATATCTGGGTAAATGCGTGGTTCATAACAAGGTTTGCACTGTTTTTCCCAGTAGCATTACTTACACTGTTTAAACCTGTCAACGGGGTAGCATACATGTAATCCGTTTCGCTTCCTGTTGTTGCAGTAGCGTCAATTGTTACCGGTATTGTGGTAAAAGCTGACATGTTATCTCCTACTGAAACATAAGGATAATACGCATATACCTCTCCGGGTGTGTTTGTAAGATATAATGGAGTAGCTGTTGCCCAGCTTGTCGTTGCAGCTGTATAAGTGTACATTATGTTTGTCATGGTACCAGCCTGATAATTATACTGTCCGGTTTTGCGTACCTGTACTCCTATACTCGATCCGTCAGGAAATAATGTTCCTGAGATAATTGCTTTAGTTGCTGTAATGCCTACCTTTATGGAAAGTGCACTTCTTGCATTTAAAGTGTCTGCCTCCTCTTGTTTTGTGCATGATAGGAATAGTAGAGCTAAAACTGATGTAATAATTAATGTTTTTTTCATTTTGTGTTGAATTGTTTTAATATGATTAATTGTGTTTTCGTTTGTCGCAAGGTGACAAACAAATTCAAAAATCATATTATACTATTCAAATTAACTATTACATGTTTCACACCAGTGATAATGTCAAAATGGTATAAATGTGGGAATTAAAGGTTTTATGTAACACCTTGCCCTTTTGTGCTGTCTACTCTCAAGCTTACTCCATAGATTTTGCACTAAATAATTGTCCTCCAGTTCACGTGTCGTTTCGATGTATTTCATCCCATCCGACACAATTGAGCTACCTATATCATTAAATATTAATGCATTCACCCCTTTGTCTCTGTATTCGCTATGGATAGCAATTAGCAATGTATCAATAGTATCGTTATGATATAGTGCTTTTAGAATATGCAGAAATCCAAATGGAAATAGTTTTCCACCACACTTTTGTAATGCTTTTGAAAGAGAGGGCAAGCATATTCCAAATCCAACAACCTTATTATTGGAGTTAACAATTACAGATATGAATTTTAGCCTGATAAATGGGATGAATTGTTTTTTTAATCCATTTATTTGGCCCGGTGAAAGCGCATAAAAACCATGAATATTTTCATATTCTTTATTCATTAGCTGAAAAATTTCGTCTGAATAGGCTAAAACCTCTTTTTTAGATGAAAATTTTACACTTCGTAGATTGTGTCTTTCAGAAATCATCTTTGCCATTTTTGGGTACCTTTCCGGTATTGAGTTGGGAACAGTAACTCTTAACTCAACCCAATCAACCTCCTTTACAAAACCCAATTGCTCTATGAACTTAGAGTAGTATGGATAGTTGTATTTGCCGTAAGCTGTTGGTATTTCATTAAATCCTTCAATTAGTACCCCGGAGGCATCAAATTCAGATAGTCCCAATGGTCCATGCATGTATAAGGCATCCATCTCTTTTGCCCAAGCTTCAACTGCTTGTAAAAGAGCTTTTGCTACACCATAATCCTCTATGAAGTCAAACCAACCAAAGCAAACATATTTCTCTCCGGTTTTTTGATTGTATTTGTGGTTAACAATTCCGGCAATACGTCCCACTATAGCATTGTTCTCATTGAAGGCCAACCAGTATTTTGCGTCACAAAATTCAAAAGCCGGGTTTTTCTCTTTAGATAATGTTTCTATCTCTGTTGAATCCAATGGAGGCACATAATATGGATTCCCATTATAAAGTTCGTTTGGGAATTTGATGAATTTCTTTAAGTCTTTTGTATTTGTTATCTCATTAATTGCGTATCTCATATACTGTTTTAGAATCTTAAAGTGATTCTACGTCATTTATTGCTTCAATTATTGGAGGACGTTTTTTAAATACTATAAACTCGGCAAGAGTATAATTTACAATGCCTGATATCAATAATGCCATTAAGTTGCAGTAGATTACATCCCAGCCAAACAGCCTTTCGAATAGCAGTAGAAAAACCATTTTAACAATAAATCCTAAAACACATGAAATATTAAAAAAGAAGAGGTGAGAAATAAAGGTTTTTGTGTTTTTAATGGTAATTCGTTTGCTCCATATCCAGTAGTATGAAAATATGAAATTGGTAAAAACTGCCACCTCAAAAGAGATAGTTGGTGCTATCATATAATTCCCTATGTAAGAAGAAAAAACATAGGTTGAAAACACCCATAAAACAAAAGTGTCTACCAGAGTGCCAATTAGTCGGCTCACTATGAATTTTAAATATTTAGCAGCCATACAATATACTATTTTAGTGTTTAGGAGGGTCTATTTTTGCAAATTTATCTCTATCCTTAAAAAAGCTAATCAAGTAAATGATCAAAAGAATAAGGGCTACACCTATTCCAGCAGCATCAAAAATGCTAAAGGTCACTTCTTTGATAGTAACTATTTGGTTTTCAAGCGGAAAATAAATAAAGATGGTATTGATAAGAATAACAACTAATCGAAACTCTGTTGGTCCCAACTTATTGTAAGTTATCTTGAATTCGCCACTAAGGTATGTGTTGATGTAAGTATAAATTGATATAATTAAATATGCAGCAAGAACCATCAATGCAGTAGAGAGTTTAATAAACGGAGAAAGCCCTGCACCTATACAAATTACCAAAATTGTTAAGGCATCAACATTGTGATCTATGAAAAATCCATAAATGGGACGTTGTGCACTCCTAACACGTGCAAGCGTACCATCAAGACTATCACCAAACCAGTTAACGACCAATCCAAAAGAAGCTAACCACAAAAAGTGGTTTCCCCAGTTGGATAATATATACCCTGCTGATGAAATTAATGCACCTGCAAATCCTATTATTGTTAAATGGTCTGAATTTATTCTTTTTGGAATTCTTTTAGCCATCCAAATAAGAATTTTTTTCTCTATAGCGTTTAAGAAAGAGGTTTGTATTCTTACCTCAGGTCTATTAGTGTCTATCATTATGGATATATTGATTGTGGGTTATCTTTTTTTAGAACACTACAATACAAATGTAAAAAAAAGTGCACCAAATTGCCATTAATATTTCTCCACTTAGTCTATGCCCATAATCTGAGGAGTAGTTAATATTTTTTAGTTATAATCCCAAACAATAATATTACATTTGGTACCGAAATGGAGTGTTCTGCCTCACAAAACCAAAATGTCAGTATAGACGACGAAATCTTTGTTTCCGGAGTTAATAAAAGAACTCCGGACTCATTCAGGAAATTGTATTCTTCACTAGATAAACCATTGATCAGATTTTCAAATAAATATCTTAACTGCACTCCTGATGCAGAAGATGTTGTTCATGATGTTTTTGTCCAGTTTTGGCTAAGTAAATACACCTTCTCCGACATTAAGTCAATAAGGTCTTTCCTTTTTACAGCAACTAAAAATAAAACTCTCAACTATCTGAAAAGGAAAAGAAGAGTAGTTAATAATATAGAGTTTCTTGAGTTTGAAGCTGCAGATGAAAGGCCAGTCAGTTTCTTTGACTTCAGCTATGAGATAAAGTCAATGTTTGAAACATCATTGGGACAACTTCCCGAACAGTGTGAGAAGATAATGAAATCATTTAAAGATGGACTAAATTCAATTGAGATAGCCATCCGTTTCAAGTTGGCACCAAGCACTGTCAGAGCCCAAAAAAGAAGAGGGATAAAGCTGATTCGCACCTTTTTCAGCAGCAGGTTATCGTCTCAATTATCTTCTCGTTATTTATAATCATCATTCCATGTCGGTCATTTGAAATTCCTTCCTCAAGGATATATGTATATGTGGGGATTTTACCTTTTAAAACAGAAGGAAGATATTTAAATGCTATATTGGGACAGTTCTCTTTGAGTTTTATACCAGCCTCCATGATATGTGTCGATACGATAAAAGCACATTTATGAATTTTTGAAAAAGATTCAGTTATTGCTACCGTAGCATCATATGCATCTTTGACATTAGTCCCCTTGAAAAGCTCGTCAAAAATCACTAACAGTTTTTTCCCTGAGGCAACCTCTGTAGCTATTTTTTTTACTCTTATTACCTCAGCATAAAAGTGGCTGTAACCCATATTGAGATTATCGGGCACGTTTATGGATGTATAAATTCCATTGCAAACATTAAAAACCATTGACTTAGCAGGAACAGGAAAACCCATATGTGCAAGGTAGATTGAGATGCCGAATGATTTCATAAGAGTTGATTTCCCTGCCATGTTTGCCCCTGTTAAAAACAAGACGTTTTTTTCATAATTCAGATCTAAATTATTTGCAACAGCATCAGCAACAGATGGGTGATAAAGTCCTTTAATGTTAATGCTAAGTTCTTGTTTATCTAATGCCTCCGCATAAACATATCCCCTCTTTGCACCTACATTAGAAACAGAAATATAAAGATCAAGAAAATTCAGATAGACCATCAATTCCTTTAATTGGGTTAAGACTGTATGTCTCATCATATGGTCATACCATGCAAATTTTCTAAAACTTATCTCTTTTGATTGGTCAAACTCAAATATCCAGCTTAACTTTTTATTTTCCAGTACTTTAAGAGCATCACCAACGTTATTATGATAAGGATTTGAAACTGAAAGTAACGATAATTCAGCAACATACTCTTTAAGCTTTTTAAACATACTTACAGTACCTTTAAACCCGTCAAGAAGGGTGTCATACTCGTTCTCATTTGCAATTAGCTTCTTAAAATATCTTCTTGAATTACTGAACAGTGAAAGAGCAATGTTCCTATAATCCGAGTTTTCAAGATAACTCTCTGTAAGTTTAAATTCCTCTCTGGTAAATGGGAATGAGAGATTCTCCTTTGCGAAAAAGGCCAATACCTCTTTTCTGGTATTAATAGCTTGGGCATCTGTCAGAGGGTTCTGAAAAAACTGCTCAAGCAATGACTCTCCTCCTCTGGTTACAGTTTGATTAAATATGTTAAAAACGGAGTTAGATTTATACTTTCCCAGCAGATTCAAATCATCCAATGTCTGCCTGTCAATAGCAAATTTCATCTCTTACGTTGATTTTAAGCTTGTTTAACATTTTTGAGGATATCCAGTATCCCCTCATTATTTATAATCACCATTCCATGTCTGTCTGATGTAATACCTTCGGCTAACTTAAAAGTATAAGTTGGTTTTCTGCCCACCATTATTGTGGGAAGGTTGACAAAGAAAATGTTATCACATCTATCCCTAAGCGTTTCGCCAGCTTCAATAATGTGAGTAGATATTATGAAAATACATTTTTTGTTTGCTGCAAATGCCTCAGTTACTGCTACTGTTGCATCATATGCATCCTTAACATTCGTTCCCCTGAATAGCTCATCAAATATAACAATCATATTTTGTGATTTTTTAATGCTCTCAGCTACCTTTTTAACCCTTATAACTTCTGCATAGAAATGACTATATCCCATATTAATATTATCAGGAAGATTGATGGTTGTAAACAGTCCATTCTGCACAGAAAACTCCATCATAGAAGCAGGCACAGGGAAACCCATATGAGCCAGGAAAGCAGATATACCAAAGGCTTTCATAAAAGTTGATTTACCTGCCATATTAGCACCCGTCAGGAATATCATATTGTTTTTTTCATTAATATTTATTGAGTTGGCAATTGGATTTTTGATTAAAGGGTGGTAAAGATTCTCAATTTTAAATACATTTTCTCCTGATGGTAATGCTTTTGCAAAAGCGTAGCCTCTTTCGCGAGACACACAGGCCACTGAAACATAAACGTCCAAGTGGTAAATAAATGTTAACAGCTTTATTATCTGCTCCCTGAAATTGTATCTAAAATTCTGGTCATACGAGGCCGTTTGTGAAAATGAGAGCCTCGTTGTCTTTTTCTCGTTAATACAGGATGAAATAGCTTCACTCTTTATTATCTCAAATGCAGCTTCTGTTTGAAGCCTGTAAGTTTCATCTATATCTTCGGATCTGAGTTTTTCTAAAAAATCATTTAGTGTTTTCACCATCTCAATAACAGAGAGCACACCTTTATGAAGCAGCTGATATTCTGTATCTGTACCAATTACATTTCTGAATTTTCTCTCCAAGCTATCTTCATGAGCAGAGATTCGGGTTCTACTGTCAGTATTGCTAAGGTAAAACTCAATGCTGTCGAACAGATCACTTTTAAATGGAAATATTATCATTTTATTTTGAAAATATCTGATAATCATCCCTCTTTCGTTAATTTTACTCTCATCTGACAAAGGATGGAGAAACATCTCTTCTAAAATTCTTGCACCTCCGTTTGTCATGGTTTTATTAAAAATACCATAGACAGAATTTTCTCTGATTTTTCCAAAAATCCCAAGATCGTCAATTGTTTGCTTGTCTGCCTTAAAAGCCATATCTATTTAAATATAAAGCATTAACCGATTTAAAAAACCGGTTAATGCTATTAATTGAATTGTAAATTATCTGCCTCTTCTTCTAATCCAGAGTAATATATACAAGGATGCCATAATAAATGGAAGTAGTCCTAAAAGCAACCATTTAGTCAATCTCATCCCGGAGAACACTACTGAAATATTATTATCGATAGGACTCGGCCTTCTGACATCAATAGGAACTTCGTCATCTGACATCCAGAAAAAGGCACCCATAATGAAATTGTAGTTTGCAGCACGTACCCCTTTTCGCATTATGCTTATCTCACCGTTACTTATACAATCTGCATCTGATAATATCACAATCTTCTGCTCTTTATCACCAACTTTTCTATGAAGTGCAATAACAGTTGGAATTGAGGCAGAAATCACCTCTCCAAGTGCAGCGTTTACCTTTACAGTATCATCTACGAAATTGGTTGTCTCAACTTCACTCCAAACTCCTCCGCTTGTATCGCTGACAAATAGTTCTGTTACTTTATAGCCTTTGTCATTAGAGTATTTTAGGCCGGTTGTTCCAGGCATGGTCAAAACATACTCACGATTTCGCATCATATTGAGTTGATACATCATCTCTGCTCCCTCTTTTGTTGGAGTTGACATTATGAAGTCAGGTGAAAAATTTTCAGTTGGTTTTACCAGTCTGCCAGGCAACATTTCTACTCCAAATTGAGCGGTTATTTGATTCATTACATCTTGACGGCCAGGCTCACCTGCTATCAAAAGATTGCCTCCTCTGGCAATAAATTTATCCAGATTTAATTGATGTTCGGGACTGATTGGAACTCTCATATCTCCTATCACCAAAATATCAATCTCATCAGAAATTTCTGAATCCAATGCTACCTTTTCAAAGTCGAAACCTTGATTTATAAGAGAATAACGGAATGGTTTATCCTGGGCAAATTTATTGTAATCTCTATCTCCTTCTCTTATGCAGTCTCTCTCGCCGTGTCCGGTAACAAATCCTACTTTTGGTAGTTTCATTACCAATCTCTTAAATGCGGCAGATACCTCAGCCTCTGAAGGGTGTACTTCCATATCGTCAAAAATTCTCAGGAATGTCTTGTCTCCGGTTGCAGTAGTGAGAGTACGAACAAAACGATTTCCCTCTGGTACAAGATTCTCAATCTGAGATATCTCCTGAGGACTCTTAAACATATTACTGTCAAGTCTGTGAATTTTTGAATATTCCAGCATTCTCTCCCTATCGCTTAAATCCGGATATCTTTTATCAAGACTTGGGTTAATGGCTTTATCATAATATCTTATATAATTCATCTTAATATCCGGTTTGAATCTCAGATATTGTCTGAATCTTTTGATATCTGCAAGTTCTCTCTTTGGAAGTCCGAAATAGTAATATTGGTCTAAAATATTAACGTATGTGTTAATTGTTAACTTTCCGTCCAGTTTACCTACAATCTCCTGACTGTTTTTAGTTAATGTATTAACATCGTTTCTTGTGGCATCATAATAAAACATAAGAGCAGGTCTGGAGCTGAAATATCCTAACACAACAGCAACCGAAACGGCTCCAAGGTATCTGACTAAAGATGTACTCAATGTATGCTTCTGACGAATAGCCTTCATACGCAATATTGAAAGAGCAAGAAAGAGTCCTATTACAATTATGAAATAAAGAACATCCTCACTGCATATAAGTCCACTGATAAATTCATTTGATCTTCCTCTTATTGAGAGCCAGTATGTAATATCCCGGACAAACGATATATCCTGAAACATTCCGCCAACAGCATTTAACACAGCAAGTACAGCAAGAGTACCTACAGCAGCAACAACTTGGTAGGAAGTTAAACTGGACATAAACAGTCCTATGGCGGCATAACCGCACATGAGTAAAAATAGACCCAGAAGTCCTGCTCCTACTCCGGCAAAATCAAAATTCTCTACAGTAAATCCTGTAAACAAAACAAATATCATTAACATTCCTGATATTACCAGTGAATAAAACACCATAGAAAGGTATTTACCAAGAATTATCTGTGTGTTTGTTACAGGAGAAGAATAAAGCAGTTTAATAGATCCGCTGCTGAGCTCACGGCTCATCAATCCCATGGTAAGCAGAGGTATGTAAAGATAGAGATACTGCTGAATCAAGATAAAAGTTCCTCTATGGGGGTGAGCAAATATTCTCATTGAAAGATCCGACACAGTAAACCCTAACGACTGCTGATTAACAACTAGTTCAATAGCGCTAGTAAAAGCTATACTTGACTGAATTGTGAAGATAATAAGAATCAGCCAGGCAATAGGTGAGTAGAATAGAGTCTGTAACTCAGTTCGGGCAATTTTATATATCATTTTCATATCTATTCTCCTCTTTATTTTACTGTTTTTGATAATTCTGCAAAAATTGTATCCAGAGAGCTTCTCTCCATCCTTATCTCATTTAGTCTCCACCCCTTTGAAACGCTAGCTTCAACTATTCTCTCAATAATATCTTGAGAATCAGCAAATTTAACTCGATACTTAGTATCTTCCAGCTCCTCAACATCCAGAACTCCCGGTATTACCTTAAGCTCTTCGACTGGAGGGCTCTCCAATAATGATACAAAGACAGTATTAGGTTCAATATAATTATCGAACTCATCTACAGTCCCGGCAAACACAACTTTGCCCTCTTCTACCATTCTGATATAATCACAGGTAGCCTGAACTTCTGAAAGTATGTGTGTAGATAGTAAAACCGTTCGCTCCCTGGCAATCTCCTTTATCAAATGTCTAATTTCTACAGTCTGATTAGGATCAAGACCGTTTGTAGGCTCATCAAGAACAACAAGATTTGGATTATGAATAATCGCCTGAGCAATCCCAACCCGTTGCTGGTAACCTCCCGACAGATTTTTGATTAATCTTTTTCTGAAGTGAGTTATCGCACATTTTGCAAGTACTGAATCAAGAGCATTTTTCATCTCTTTATCAGGAATCATTCTAAGATTAGCGCAATGAATAAGGTACTCCTCAACTGTCAAATCAGGATGTAAAGGTGGTTTTTGAGGTAAAAATCCAATGTGTTTTTTTGCCTCAATGGAGTTGCTCCGCATATCTATTCCATTAATAAATACATTACCGTTAGTCTGTTTTAAAACTCCGCAGATAATGTTCATAATGGTAGATTTTCCAGCTCCGTTAGACCCCAGCAATCCATAGATGCCACAATCAGCAATCTCAAAATCTACATTTTTGACTGCCCACTGAACGCTGTACCTATGGGATAGGTTTTCAACTCTTACGATTGGTTCTGTCATTTTTGTTTAAAGTTTAAATTAAATTAAAGTAGTTCACTAACCTTGATAGCAATTGAAAAATAAAAATGACTAAAGAATAATTTAAATAAATAAATTTTATTATGAACATATGTTCATTATCTTTGTAACAACCAAATGACCAGTTTATGCCTAGACCAAAATTAATACGAAAAGTAAGCAACCCACCTAATTTTAAAGGATTTAAACCAATCGGTGGCCCCGAAAATACTCATGTTGTAGTAATGAATTACGAGGAGTACGAAGCAATACGTTTAAGTGATTATGAGCTATTTGGACAGATGCGCGCATCTTCACAGATGGGAATATCAAGATCAACGTTTGCGCGAATTTATGAAAGTGCCAGACGAAAGGTTGCGCTATCCTTTACTCAGGGATTACCTATTGTTTTTGAAGGGGGAAAAGTATACTTTGACAGTGAATGGTATCAATGTAATGATTGTGGATCACTTTTTAACCACCATGATCGGGAAACATTGGCTAACGAATGTTCTTTATGCTGTTCAAAAAATATTGAACAATTTTCAGATGAATCTGATGATGTTTCTGAAAGAAACTTAAAATGTAAATAAATATGAAAGTAGCTATCACATCTACAGGAAATTCAACGGATGCAGTTTTGGACAGCCGTTTTGGAAGATGCTCTTGGTTCATAATATATGACACCGAGCTAAAATCAACAGAGTTTATTCCCAATCCAAACATTGACAGTATTGAGGGAGCGGGTATAGCATCTGCACGATTAATTGCCTCAAAAGGTGCGGAGAAGGTTATTTCGGGCGAATTCGGAGCAAAGGTAAAAGGAGTTTTCGACAGCCTGAATATCAAACTCATAGTCATTAAAGAGGAGAATAAAACAATTAAGGATATTATAAAATTATTTCAAAAATGAAAAACATAATAGCAATTCCACTTGAGAATGGAATTTTGTGCCAGCACTTTGGACATTGTACCGAATTTGCTCTGGTTGAAGTTCATGAAAAACAAGTCGTTAATAAAAGCATTGTAATTCCACCACCTCACGAACCCGGGCTTTTACCTGCCTGGCTGGGAAAACAAGGAGTAACATATGTTATTGCCGGAGGTATGGGTAAACACGCAAAAGATTTGTTCAATCAAAATAATATATCCGTTCATACAGGAGCAGAATCAAAAAATGCCGAAGAACTAGTGTATGATTGGATTGAAGGAAATCTTACAAGTTCCGGAAACAGCTGCGATCATTAAATTGTATTAACAATGGAAACGGTTAAAATTGGGATAATTATTTGTAACCGGTACAGAAACTGTGCAGGTGGCAAATGTTTCAGAGCTGCATTAAATAAAGAGGGTGCATTTTCAATTTATGGAGATAAAAAGATTGAAATTGCTGCATACACAACATGTGGAGGATGTCCCGGCGGAAATATTGAATATGCTCCTGAAGAGATGAAAAAAAACGGAGTTGAAGTAATTCATCTGGCAACAGGATTGTTGGTAGGATATCCACCCTGTCCTAATATTGAGCACTTTAAAAAATTCATTCCGGAAAAATATGGAATTCCGGTTATTACAGGAACACATCCTATTCCCGAAAAGTATTTTCTCACTCACAATAACCTCAACACTTGGAATACTGAAACAAAACAAGAGAATTTAAGATACACTATTACAGATGAAAATATCAGGAAATCCTATAACTAACCTGTTAAAAGATTGTCTATTATGATAGTCGCAGTTGCAAGCGGCAAGGGAGGCACGGGCAAAACTCTTATCGCAACCAATCTCTTTGCTCTTCTTTCAAAAGCATCTTATAATGTAAATCTTGCAGATTGCGATGCAGAGGAACCTAATTCCCTGATTTTTTTCAAATCCACCAAAGAGAGCGCTTCAGAGGTGAGACAGATGTTACCTCTGTTTGAACCAGAAGCATGCACTTACTGTGGAAAATGCGAGGAATACTGCAATTACAACGCAATTTTTCTTTTACCCGAAAAGCGAATTTTCAGATTAATTGAAGATTTGTGTCATGGCTGTGGTGCTTGCACTTACGCCTGTAAATTTGATGCACTTAAAGAGACTGAAATCTCCTTGGGAGAGGTTGGTATGTACCGGGTCAATTCAAAGTCAAAATTAGTTGAAGGAAGGCTGAGGGTTGGTGCTTTAACACCTGTGCCCGTAATAAAAGAGACAATCAAAGCATCTTTAGATTCAGAAATAGTAATACTGGACGCACCTCCGGGAACATCATGTCCGTTCATTCATACAATCTCCAAAGCCGATTATGTACTTCTTGTTACTGAGCCTACTCCATTTGGGTTAAATGACTTAAAGCTATCAATACAGATTGTCAGACAAATGGAAAAGCCATTTTCAGTGATTATTAACAGAGCAGGACTGGGGAGTGATGATGTTTATAAATATCTCAAAAAAGAGAAAATTAAAATATCAATGGAGCTACAATTTGATAAAGAGATTGCTATGATTTACTCGTCTGGTAAATTAGTCATTGAGAGCAGGGCAGATATTTATCAAAAGTTTGTAAAACTATCTGAATCAATAATTCATAATTAATCAATGGAAATTGCAATTATCAGTGGAAAGGGAGGGACCGGCAAAAGCAGCATAACAGCAGCATTCGCCTCAATAGCAAACAATGTCGTTCTTGCAGATTGTGATGTAGATGCAGCTAATATGCACATAATTATGAACCCCACTGTAGAAGAGCAGTCAGTTTATATTGCCGGTGAAAAGGCAGTAATAGACTATTCAAAATGTAACAGTTGCAGAATTTGTACTGAATATTGCAGATTTGAGGCTATGACCATATCGGAAAACAAGGTCTCAATTGATTCAGTTAACTGTGATGGTTGTCGTCTTTGTGAAAGGGTGTGCCCTGTTTCTGCAATCAGTATGGAGAAAAGAGACAAGAGTCGTATGTATTCCGGCTCATTCAGGTTTGGTAAAATGGTTTTTGGAATCTTATACCCCGGTGAGGAAAACTCCGGAAAACTGGTTGCCATTGTCAGAAGAAAAGCAAAAGAGATAGCCACATTACATAAAATTGACCACATTCTTATAGACTCACCTCCGGGAATAGGATGTTCTCTAATATCATCAATCACAGGTGTAGATAAGGTTGTAATAGTAACAGAGCCCTCAATGTCTGCATTCAGTGATCTTATTCGAACTGTTGAGCTAGTATCTAAGTTTAATACAGAGCTAAGTATAGTAATAAACAAATCTGATCTTTGTCAACAAATTACCGATGAAATAATAACATATTGCTACCAAAATAAATTCAAACTCGCGGGAACTATCAAATTTGACCCTGAAATAGTATATGCAATGGTAAATTGCATGACTATTAATGAATGGAAGCCTGATTCAGAAACAAGTAACACATTAAAACAAATATACAATTCAATTATTAACTAAACAGAATATGGATAACAACGCACCTATTGAAAAGACTAAGCTTCAGAATGTAAAGAAGATTATTGTTGTTGCCTCCGGAAAAGGAGGAGTGGGAAAATCAACCGTTGCCGCAGGAATTGCCATGAACCTTGCAAGTGAAGGTTATTCAACCGGCCTGCTTGATGCAGATATCTACGGGCCATCATTACCTCTGCTCTTCAACCTCAAGGACAAAAGACCATTAGTTGTTGATAAGGAGGGTAAAAGCTACCTCGTCCCTTTTGTTAGCTATGGTATCAAATTGATGTCAATTGGCTTTCTTGTAGATACCAAACAACCACTGGTATGGAGAGGCCCTAAAGCTTCCAGCGGTATCAGCCAACTTCTGACCGATACACTGTGGGGAGACCTGGACTATCTTATTGTTGACACCCCTCCGGGAACAAGCGACATACACTTAACTCTTCTTCAAAATTTTGAATCAGACGGAGTCATTTTTGTAACTACTCCTCAGATTATGGCAATGGACGATGTAGAGAAGGCAATATCAATGTACAAAAATGAAGTGATTGGGATCCCGGTAATTGGCGTTGTCGAAAATATGTCATGGTTTACTCCTACCGAACACCCTACAGAGAAATATTACCTGTTTGGCAAGGGGGGCGGAGAGAAAATTTCAAAAGATTTTAATATTCCACTTCTTGCTCAAATTCCTGTAAACGAAACTATAGGAATTAACTGTGATTCAGGAAAAATGAATGAGCTTATGCTTGATGTGCAAGTTTATGAAGCATTTAAAAAGATAACCGATAGCATTATATAATGAAAATAATAACTCTTATCGAAAATTATGCAATTGACAG
This sequence comes from Bacteroidetes bacterium HGW-Bacteroidetes-7, assembly GCA_002842465.1. Lineage (GTDB taxonomy): Bacteria > Bacteroidota > Bacteroidia > Bacteroidales > UBA932 > Bact-08. Next base: position 50,753 of record PHDA01000014.1, on the reverse strand, counting down.
AGGAATTCTTGCAGAACATGGATTGTCGATGTACATCGAAACGCATCTGAAAGATGGGACAATTGATAAACGCATTCTATTTGATACAGGGCAAAGTGGCACCTTTATTCAAAATGCAAGAAAACTTGGAGTAGAGACAGAAAAGATTGACTCTGTTATTATAAGTCACGGACACTATGATCATGGTGGCGGTCTTTCTGATTTTCTAAAAATTAATAAAAAAGCAAAAGTTTATCTTAAAAAAGAGTCACTTGATCCAAAATATGATTCAAAAAAAGGTATTATCAGCTTTATTCCTGATGGAGAATTAATGGAGGGGAGGGTTATTGAAGTAAGTGATATTATGAATGTTGGTGAAAGCTTATACATTCTGCCCGATATTAAAATAGTAAACAAAGAGGATACAGGTTTTATCGAAAGAGACGAATTTCCTGACGAACTATTTCTAACAGCTGTTCACAATCAGAAGCTAATTATTTTAAGCAGCTGCTCACACAGAGGAATTACGAACATAGCCAGCTCGGCAGTAACTCATTTTAAATTACCGATTAAGAGTATTATTGGGGGTTTTCATACTATTAACGACAACGGAAACAGAGTTGATTTTATTATTGAAAAGCTAAAATCGTATGAACCTGAATCAATTGGGATATGTCATTGTACCGGTATTGAACAATATTGCAAAATAAAAGCATCTCTTCCTGAAACAAATGTGTTTTACAACTATTCAGGCAAAATAACTAACTTATAATCTCCCGGGATTATTTATTAAACAAAAAACCAAGCAATAGCTTGGTTTTTTTGGTGCCCGGAACAGGACTCGAACCTGCACATCCTTGCGAATACTAGTCCCTGAAACTAGCGCGTCTACCAATTTCGCCATCCGGGCTTTTTTGATCAGGGTGTGCAAATGTAATAATTTTTCTTATTGGCAGAAAGCAAAATATGCTTTTTAGAAAAATAATATAAGTAGCTGAGCTGTTAATACTCTTAGAAACATTGTGAGCGGGTAAACCGTTGCGTAACTAACAGCAGGGAGGTCGTTTCCGGCAGCTGAATTTGCATAGGCCAATGCCGGAGGGTCTGTTGTACTTCCGGCCATGAGTCCCATGAGGGTAAAATAATTTAGTTTAAAATACCATCTTCCTATTGCCCCCATTATAAACAATGGAACAACTGTAATAATAGCTCCGTACAAAATCCAGATTGCCCCACCCTGGTTTACTATTGTATCAACAAATCCACCTCCGGCATCAAGACCAACACAGGCAAGGAAAAGAGATATTCCAACCTCTCTTAACATGAGATTGGCACTCATTGTAGTGTATGTTACCAGTTTAAACTTAGGACCGAATTTACTCATCAAAATGGCAATAATTAACGGACCTCCTGCAAGGCCAAGTTTAACGGGCTGTGGGATACCGGGTATAAAGAATGGGATAGATCCCAGAACTATACCAAGAACAATACCCAGGAATATTGCTGCCAGATTTGGCTCTCGTAGGCGATGCATAGAGTTGCCCAATACTTTGGCAGCGGCATCTATACTCTCAGTTGTACCAACAATCGTCAAACGGTCACCAATTTGAAGCTTTAAATATGGTTTAGCTACCAGGTCAACACCCGCTCTGTTAATTCTGGTGACAGTAATTCCAAATGCCTTTCCAAGTTTAAGTTCCGAAAGAGATTTTCCGTTTACATGATCTTTAGTAACAAGAACCCTTCTTGGAACAACATTAAGGTTATCAATACTCCACTCTTGTTCCAAAAATTCTGTCTCTTTTCCCAGAAAAGCAACCACACTCTCTTTATCTGACTTCTGAAGAATTACAAGCACTTTATTGCCCTCATTAAGTTTTGTTTCGGCACCTGCAATCTTAATCTCATCTTTTGAACGCCAAACCCTGGATATCACAAAACTTCTTCCCGATAGCCTCTTAATCTCCTCAATGGTTCTGCCATATATAGACGGGTTATTTATCAGTAGTGAAAGTTTAAGTGTCTCTTCGGGATTTTCCTTCTCTCTCTCTTTAATCATTTCACTCTCTTTATCCGGGTTTATTCTAAAGACTATCTTTACAAGCACTATTGAGAAGATAATTCCAAGAACTCCCAAAGGGTAGGCAACTGCATAACCCATCGCAATTGACGGATCTGTTGAGCCATTAATATCAAGGTAGGTTTGTTGTGCAGCTCCAAGTCCCGGGGTATTTGTTATAGCACCCGACATTATTCCTGTCATGGTTGAAATGGGAAGAGATGTTGCATAATGGATTATAAGAGTTGTTGCAACACCTGCCAGCACAACTCCAGATGCAATGAGATTGAGTTTTATTCCTCCCTTTTTAAAAGACGAAAAAAAGCCTGGTCCAACTTGAAGCCCAATTGAATAGACAAAAAGTATCAGTCCAAACTCCTTTGCAAAATGAAGGACTCCGGGATTAATTTTTAGTCCGAAATGGCTGAATGCTATACCTGCAAAAAGAATCCAGGTAATCCCGAATGATATGTTTGCAATCTTAATTTTTGAAAGTAAAATGCCAACAGATATCACTGCTGCCAAAATTACTACTGATTGTGCGACGCTTTCGGAGACAAATAGATTGTTTAACCACTCCATAATGAACATATTTTGGGCAAAATTAACTAATGTTTGTTAAATTTGAGAGAACTTAAAACTAATCCTATGAAACTTATAGAAGAATTCAAAAAATTCGCAATGCGTGGCAACGTCGTAGACATGGCTGTAGGTATCATTATTGGCGGAGCATTCGGTAAAATCGTAAGCTCTTTTGTCTCTGATGTTATTATGCCACCTCTTGGCTTACTAATTGGCGGTGTGAATTTTACAGATCTAAAAATTATTGTAAAGGGAGAAATACTTGACGCTGCCGGCGCTGTTTTAAACCCTGCAGTGACCATAAATTATGGTGCTTTCATTCAGGTAACATTTGACTTTCTGATAATTGCTTTCTCTATCTTCATGATGATCAAGGTCATGAACAATCTTAACCGAAAAAAAGAAGAGGCCCCTGCCCCATCAACACCGCCTCCTCCTGCTGCTGATATTCAACTTCTTACAGAGATACGTGATCTACTAAAATCTCAAAAATAAAAAAAGAGAAAAAAATTGACTGTGAGTGCATTAAATTTATAAATTTGCACTCCCAAACGGTTCTGTAGCTCAGTTGGTAGAGCACGACACTCTTAATGTTGGGGTCGTGGGTTCGATCCCCACCGGGACCACGAAATCCGGATTCATTATTGAGTCCGGTTTTTCATTTAATATATTTCTACTGTTTTAAATAGTTCAACATTTTGAGAAATTGAAACTTTAACCAAACTGAATTGTTTATTTTTGTACAAAGAGTTAATACGAATTTTTTAAAAAAATATAATATGAATAATTTTACCTTTTACAATCCGACAAAACTGATTTTCGGCAAGGGGACAATCTCTTCTCTTGCAACTGAAATTCCTTCAGGAAAGAGAATTCTTATAACATTCGGAGGCGGAAGTGTTAAGGGCAACGGTGTTTACGATCAGGTCAAAGAGGCGCTTAAACATCACACCTACTTTGAATTCTGGGGAATTGAGCCAAACCCATCAGTTGAAACGCTTAGAGAGGCAATTAAACTTGGGAAGGAGAAAAACTGTGATTTCGTTCTTGCTGTTGGTGGCGGATCTGTAGTTGATGGATCAAAACTGGTTGCTGCAGGGATAATATACAGTGGGGATCCTTGGGAAATAATATTGAAAAGAGATTACACTATGTCAAAAACGCTCCCCCTTGCAGCAGTAATAACACTACCTGCAACCGGCAGTGAGATGAACAGAGGTGCAGTAATTTCAAATAAAGCAACAAAAGAGAAATTCGCCTTTTACTCAGACTATCCTGTTTTCTCAATTCTTGATCCGGAGACAACCTATACTCTGCCGCAGTTTCAGGTAGCATGCGGTCTTGCTGATACATTTGTCCATGTTATTGAGCAGTATTTAACAACTCCCGGCCAGTCACCGCTGATGGACAGGTGGGCAGAGGGTATTCTAAAGACAATAGTTGAGATTGCTCCAAAAATCAAAAAGAATCAAAGTGACTATGACACTATGTCAACCTTTATGCTCTCGGCCACAATGGCTCTGAATGGGTTCATTTCAATGGGAGTATCACAGGATTGGGCAACACATATGATTGGTCACGAACTGACTGCACTTCATGGATTAACTCATGCTCACACACTTACAATAATACTTCCGGGCACAATGCGTATATTGAAAGATGAGAAGAGAGATAAAATTCTACAGTATGGAAACAGAATATTCGGAATTGATGAGAGCAACCCTGATAAAGCAATCGAGCTAACCATCAGAAAAACTGAAGAACTCTTCATATCTATGGGATTCAAGATAAAGTTATCTGAGAACAACATTGGTGAGGAGACAATCTCTGAGATATCAAAAAGGTTCAAGGAGCGCAATTTTAAACTAGGAGAGAACAGATCGGTTGATTGGAAAGTAGCTGCCGAAATACTAAAAAGTGTACTTTAAGTCAACAATTCCTCTTAACTGTTGTTTATTAGATAAAAAGATTAATCACAAAATAAAAAAGTATGAGCGAAAGAAGAATAATATGTAATTGTAACGAGGTTTACAACGACGAGATTATTAAGGCAATTCAGGAGAAAGGTTGCAAAACCGTAGAGGATATTGGAGAGGAGACAGGTGCAGGGACAATCTGCGGCGGATGTGTAGATGATATTCAGGAGATACTGGATGAGTATGCCGGCAAATAATTAAAGTGTGAACTAAAAAGTAAAAGGGCCTTGTTTTTAACAAGACCCTTTTTTTAACCTTCTACTGTTGTTAGTGTCAGCCCGGAAAATCCTTCTATTACTTTTTGCCCTTTAAATGCAATTCAAGGAATCTATCCTGCTCCCATAAAAGGTGCAAAATATTCTCCTTAGCTACATAACTGTGACTCTCCTTAGGCAAAATAACCATTCTTGCATTGGCACCCAAACCTTTCAAAGCCTGGAAATATCTCTCTGTCTGCAAAGTAAAAGTACCTGGATTGTTATCCGCCTCACCATGCACAAGCAAGATTGGAGTCTTCATCTTTGAAGCATTCATAAATGGAGACATAGTGGTGTAAACCTCGGGAACCTCCCAGTAGTTACGCTGCTCATTCTGGAATCCAAAAGGGGTAAGAGTTCTGTTGTATGCACCGCTTCTTGCTACTCCGCAAGCAAACAAGTTTGAGTAAGAAAGCAGGTTAGCAGTCATAAAAGCTCCGTAAGAGTGACCACCAACACCAACTTTTGTCCTGTCAATGTAACCCATCTTGTCAACAGCATCAATAGCCGCCTCTGCATTGGCAACAAGTTGCTCAATAAAGGTGTCGTTAGGCTCCTCTTTGCCCTCACCAACAATCGGGAATGCAGCGTCATGAAGAACAACATAACCTCTGGTTACCCAGTAAATGAATGATCCATAAGATGGTGCCGTAAACAGATTGGGGTTTTGAGTTGTCTGGCTTGCAGATGAAGCATCTTTGAATTCTCTCGGATAGGCCCATATTAAAAGCGGCATCTTCTCTTTCTTTTCCATATCGTAACCTACAGGCAGATATAGCGTGCCTGAAAGTTCAATGCCATCTTTTCTCATGTATTTAATAACCTCTTTGTGAACATTAGCAATGCTCTCAAATGGGTTTTTGAAGAATGTTATCTGAGTTATGTTATCTCCCTTCTTTTTAATGTCTCTGAAATAGTAGTTAGGAAACTCATTTTTCGACTGAATCATTACAAGTACGATACCCTTTTTAAGGTCTTCGATAGAGATAATATCCTCTTTTTTATCTGTGTATGCAGATTGATAGATTCTCTTCTTTTTTAATGTCTTCAGGTTGAACTCATCAATAAAAGGAAACTGCCCTTCTGCCGTAAATCCATCCCCTATCATATAAATGTTATCCTTATCAATTGAGATAACCTGACGTCCAAATTCATTTCTGGCAAAATGGAAGTTACCCGGATCAGAGTAAACATCCTGAGTATTTCTGTCGTTAACCACTATAGGTTTTTGAGAGGGGTCAGATGGGTTAAACAGATATGTTTTTGAATTTCTGGTCTCCTGCCAGCTATCAACAAAAAATGCATATTTATCATTACCCCAGAACAAACGGGCAAATCTTTGAGGAATTTTGGCCATTGATACCGGAGCTGCATTAAATGGAGCATCCCACTGGAAAATCTCATCTCTGTACTCAACCTTAACTGATGGGTCTCCTCCATCAAGGGCCTCTGCATAGAATAGAGTTGCAGGCTTATCTGCCCTCCATGACATGGCTCTTTTGCCCGGTCGTGATGCTGAATAACCTCTTGGAGTCACCTCAAGAAGAGGTACTTCGTTAACCTCTTTAATCAGATTACCCTCCATGTCATAAACCACACTTTTCTGCGGGAACCTGTTCATAGGTACTACGTATGAATATGGTCTGTTGATAGTTGTTATCATTACATATTGACCATCCGGTGATATACTCTCCTCAACGTAAAGTGCAGCATTTTTGAACAATTTTGATTCACCATAAAGATTTACAATACTAAGTTCTGATTTCATGAGAGTCTCAAAGTTGTCTTCATCTTTTCTGTTTTTAAGCAGATCCTGGAATGTTCTGTTCTGCGACTCTCTTCCATCACTCATTGAGATGATTGGGCCGGCAGGCAACTCTCTCTTTTCGTCTATAAGAGCAGCTCTGTTTGCCGGAAGTATCCTTACAAGAAGCGATTTACTGTCCCTGAGCCAAGTGAATGGATTGTTCAGATTTGCATTCACCACTGCATCTGTAATTTTTTTAGCCGAGGCTGTTGCAACATCTGCTATCCACAACTCTACGCCTGTAGCTGTAGTATTGGTAAAGGCTAGATACTTCTCATCAGGTGAAAATTGGATATTTGCAATTTTCGGATTTTTTGGCAATCCATCTACCTGAATTTCTGTTTTTTCTGAAATTTTTCTTACTTTAAGATTATTGAAATAGGCAGTTCCTGTAGAGATGTTTGTAATAGGATTAATTCTTAATCCGGCAAGTCTCATCTCCTCCTGGTTAAGTTCATCCAAAGAGCTGTAAGTATCTCTGTATGTAAGATACATATACTCCTTTTTTGAGTCCATTCTTACTGTAGGCGCTCTTTCGTACTCTACCAGATCCAAAATCTCTTTAGGTGGTTTCTGGAATGGGAGGTTCTCCTGGGAGGAGAGTGTACTAGCCGCAACCAACGTAAGTGTAAGTAGCGTAATGACTTTTTTAAAAGATATTCTCATAGTTTTTGTATTGTTTAATATGCTTTTACAAAGATAAAAATTGATTTGACAATCCATTATCTGTCCCAGAAAATAAAGGGTTCGCGCATATAGCGGGTAAGCCACGCAGCAGGGTACTCAGGATTATCTTTCATATTCAAAAGCTTTTCTACTGCATCGCTTTTGGAAATGCCATTAATAAAGTAGAGGGGTCGTTTTGCATATTTGACTGTATTGCCTGTCATTGCAACTCTTTTTTGTCCCGAATTGGGGTTTACCGAGGGTGCAAAAGGTTTATCAGAGGTGAGTAAATCTTGCTGACCGGGAAAAATGGATGAGGTGTGTCCGTCATCTCCTACACCCAAAATAACCATGTCAAATACAGGAAAACCGTTAGCATGGGGTAAATTGATAAGAGCTTGTTTTGAGTATCTATCTGCCTCCTCTTTAGGGTCATTTTCACCGAATATCCTGTAAATATTATCGTTTAACAATGGCACTTTATCCAGGAGTAATCGTTTTGCGTTACCATAATTACTCTCATGATGGTCAGGAGGTACTGACCTTTCATCTACCCAGTAAAGTGCAATTTTCTCCCACTCGATGGCAGTTGCATATTTTGTAGTCCAGAGCTCAAAAAGTTTGGCAGGGCTGTTTCCTCCTGAGATTGCCAACGAAAAGTTAGCACCTGAGTTCACTGCAATGTTAACTTCGCTGATTAAAAGTTGTGTGAGTTGTTCGCTCCCTTGAGTAATGTTATGATTAGAGTTCACAGTAAATATCTGTATTTGTGAGGTTTTTACACGGATTTGTCCACTTGTTTCCTTTTATTATCTGTTCACTTTCAAGAGGTCCCCAGCTTCCGGCAGGATATCCGTAAAGTGGAGTTTTTGGATTCTCTCTCCAGTGTTCAAGGATTGCATCGAAGTATTTCCAACTCCACTCAACAGCATCGTTGCGGGTAAAAAGAGTTACATCACCATTGAGACAATCTTCAATCAATCTGGAATAGGCGTCATCTGTAGAGTAACCGGCAAGTTTGTCATATGTAAACTCCATTGGAAACTGTTTTACACTAAAGCCGCTGCCTGGAATCTTCATATCCAGTTTAAGAACCATACCTTCATTTGGTTGAATTCTAATAATTAACTGATTCTGTTCAGGACAATCCTCTCTGCAACTGAACAATCTATGAGGAGTTGATTTAAAATGGACTACAATTTCTGTCACCTTGGTAGGCATCTGCTTTCCTGTTCTCAAATAGAAGGGAACTCCCTCCCATCTCCAGTTTGAAATATTTATCTTCATTGCCAGAAAAGTCTCTGTATATGAATCCGAAGGGACTCCCGACTCTTGCCTGTAACCATTTGTCTTTACGCCCTTTTTTTCGGACTCAATATATTGACCCCTCACCGCCCTACTCTCAACTTCATCTTTTTCAAGTGGTTTAAGAGACTTATAAACTTTTACAATCTCCTCTCTGAACTCCTGATGGTTAAAAGTAACAGGAGGCTCCATTGCAACAAGCGCAAGAAGCTGAATAAGATGATTTTGCGCCATATCTCTAAGAGCACCTACACCATCATAGAAACCGCCTCTGCTACCGATTCCCATATTTTCAACTGCAGTAATTTCAACCCTGTCAATGTAGTGTCTGTTCCAGATTGGCTCAAATATGCTATTGGCAAACCTTAAAGCAAGAATGTTCTGAACGGTCTCTTTTCCAAGATAGTGGTCAATTCTGAATATCTGACGTTCGTCAAAAACACGATTCAAGGTAGCATTCATCTTTAACGCGCTTGAGAGATCGTAACCGAATGGTTTTTCGATTATTATTCTTCTGCTGTAGGTTATTCCCGTCTCTTTGTCTATAATCTCCCTATTCAAACCAACCTCTCTGAGATTTAAAGGAATTGTTTCGTATAGAGATGGAGGAGTTGCAAGGTAGAATAGATAACCCGAAGGGCCAAACAGCTCTAACCTCTCTTTAAGTAACTTATAATCAATATTATTTGCAGGATCAATTGACAAATAAAAAATTCTTTTTGTGAAATTCTCATCTTTGTCATCCCAATCAGAGGTGATATGATCTCTGTATGATTTATCTGTAAAGGCTGTTCTGCCTACACCAAGAATTGAGACATCACCCTTAAAACTTTTACTTTTATATAGATTATATAGCGCCGGCATAAGTTTTCTTTTAGCCAGATCTCCAGAGCCACCAAAGATTACAATAATTTGCTTTTCCATAATTTGAACTTTAAAAATCACACATTATAGACTCTTGAGCTTGTGTCGCCTCCTTCACCTGTCCAGTTTTCGTGGAAATACTCACCGGATGCCATATCTCTTCTCTCAAATGTATGAGCTCCAAAATAATCACGTTGGGCCTGAATCATGTTGGCAGGCAGTTTCTCAGTGGTAAATGAGTAGAAATAGTTAAGTGCAGAGGAAAAGGCCGGTAGTGATAACCCCCCAATTGCGGCTTTTGCAGTAAGAGAGCTCCATGCAGGAAGCGAGGTCATGATTTCATCTCTAAAATATTTATCCATAAGCAGATTTTCAAGTTTATGGTTTTTTTCAAATGCTTCTGCAATTTTATTAAGGAAAACAGACCTTATAATACATCCGTTTCTCCATATTCTGGCGATTGATGCCAGGTTAAGATTCCATTTAAATTCATCGGATGCACTTCTTAAAAGATCAAACCCTTGTGCGTAAGATATTAGCTTTGAGGCATAAAGGGAGTCGTGTATCTCCTGTGGTTCCGGTATGGCATATTTACCGGGGGCTCTTTTGTAAAATTCAGATGCTTTGACTCTCATCTCTTTTCTGTAAGAGAGTGAACGTTCAAAAACGGCTGTTGAAATTAAATTAAGTGGCAATCCAAGGTCCATCGCATTAAAAACAGACAACTTTCCGGTACCCTTCTGACCTGCACGGTCAAGAATTTTGTCAATAAGATAGTCTCCGTTTCCCTCTTTAAATTTTAATATATGAGCTGAAATTTCAATAAGATAGCTCTTAAGTTTGCCATTATTCCATATATCAAATATCTCAGCCATCTTTTCGTTAGGCAAATCTGCCATCTCCTTCATAACAGAATATGCCTCAGCAATAAGTTGCATATCGCCGTACTCTATTCCATTATGCACCATTTTTACAAAATGACCTGACCCTTGGGGCCCTATCCATTCGCAGCAAGGTGATCCATCTTCTGCTTTAGCAGATATGTTCCTGAAAATATCTCTGATGTGTGGCCACGCTTCAGTTGATCCACCCGGCATAATTGAAGGGCCTTTCAGAGCTCCCTCTTCACCACCTGAAATTCCTGTTCCTACGTATAAAAACCCTTTTGATTCGGCATATTTAACCCTTCTGGTAGTGTCAGCGTGGTTGGAGTTTCCTCCATCAATAATTATATCTCCCATATCCAACAGGGGAAAGAGCGTCTCCATCAACTGATCAACTGCATCTCCGGCCCTTACCATCAACATCACCTTTTTTGGACTTTCAAGAGAGTCAGTAAATTCTTTGAGCGTCTGAAAACCAGCTACTTTTTTGTTTTGCGCCCTTCCGGTTACAAACCTTTCGGTAACTGAGTTAGTTCTGTTAAACACAGAGACTTTGTAGCCTTTGCTCTCCATATTAAGCACCAGGTTTTCACCCATAACGGCAAGTCCGATGACTCCAATTTGAGATTTCATATCATTGTTATATTTCATGGTAATTTCGGTAATCAATATCCTTTAAATATATAAATTAACAAAAGATTATCCAACAAGTTTCATACTTTTGCACTGTTGTTAAATTATCAGACTATGAGAACAAACTACATATATAAAAGTTTTCTGCTGTTGGCGCTTACCGGAATACTATCGTGCAAAAACAATAGCAAGGCTCCGGAACAGGTTCCGGCTGAATTAAAAATGGTAAATGTACCATCTGTAATTTCTGATCCTGCGCAGGTGAATAAATATGTGGCTGACCATTTCTGGGACGGAGTAGATTTTGGTGATTCATTGTTAATGAATAATATCCCTGCGTTAAACAGACATTACAGCATCTATCTTAACCACATTCAGCAATGTCCTATTGAAGTGGCAGAACAATCTGTGAAGAAATTCACTGCAGCATACCTTAAAGGCAATAATTTAGTCAAAAATTATCTTGTAGATCTGACAGAAAAGGCGCTTCATGACCCCAATTCTCAAGATAGAAATGAAGATATCTATATATGGGTACTCGAAATGTTTAGTGCAGATGAAAACATGGATGACCTCCTTAGAGAAAAATATAAAAATCAGCTTACAATGTCTCTTAAAAACCGCCCCGGAGAGATTGCAACTGATTTCTCTTTTCTAACCTCAAAGGGAAAGCAGTCCAGACTTCACACAACTAAAGGGCAATATACTTTGTTGTTCTTTTACGACCCCGACTGCCATAGCTGTGAATATGCACTTGAATATATTAAAGAATCATCTGTTATTGACTCTTTTGGCGCCAAGATTACAAAACTGGCTGTTTATACAGGTGAGGATGCAGAAAAGTGGCTCTCAACTTCGGGTAAGTTTACACCGGAATGGATAGTTGCATTTAATAATGATTTTACCATTGAAAGGGAGAGGTTATATGATAGAAGAGCTACTCCTTATATCTTTTTATTAGACAACAATAAGAGAGTTCTGGTAAAGGATGCTACTCCTGCAGATTTGGAGTTCTATTTGAAAAATTTCTAAAAACACCAGTCATCATCAAACAACCTCAATAACCTCATTATCTTCGGGATACCATAGATATCCTTTTACATAAGCCATGCCCATCGATTTTATAAGGGAGACGTATCTATTTACCTGTCTTATATGAGATTGCTCTCTATTCTTACCGAATTTGAAATCAATTACAATTGCCTCTGCTCCAAGAAGAACTCTGTCTGGTCTGGTGATTTTTCCACCAGGTTCGATTATCTCAAGCTCGTTATAAATTTTATAAGTACCATCAAACCAATGTCTCTCCCGAATGCTCTCGAGACAACTGTTCAACATTTCAAATGAAGGTGCAAACTCTTCTATGTCCAGTTCGCCTTGAGAAACGGATATTTCAAGTGAGGCTTTTAAATCTTCATGTTTTTCAATTCTAGATAAAACAGAGTGCATAATCAGACCGTAGTTTCGCTTACTCTCTCTGTCGAAATACTCCTCACCCTTAAGGGTAAGCCTTAGTCTCTGTCCGTATGGAATTGACAACACATCAGGCAACGGAACATTTGTGAATGGCTGATCGTCAACCGGAACGATTGTTGTCCAGTCACCTGCATTGAATTCAAGTAAATCATCAAGTCTATCTTTAAAGAGGTTAAACATCAGTTTTGAAACTGAGTTTTTTGATTTGGCCAAAGGCATTTGAGCAAAAATTGCTATCTCTCTCTCTGCTCTGGTGAGAGCAACATACGCTACGTTCAAATTATCAACAAAGGCCTTGACTTTTTCTTGAGAATACTCTTGACTGAATATTGTATTTTCCAATGAAGATGAATACCTAACAGGTAGTAAAGGAATGTTTGAAAACGGCTCTAATGTTGATTGACACCACAAAATCTGAGGGAAAAGACCTGTGTTTGAATGGTCAAGTTCAGTCTCAAAAAATGGCAGGATTACAACCGGAATACCCAACCCTTTTGCTTTGTGAATAGTCATTACCCTTATGGCATCTTGTCCGGATGGAGCAGGTACAGATCTCTTCTTTCCCTTAATTTCCCACCACTCAATGAAAGAGGCCAGATCTGTTTTGCCTGTTTTTAGAAAATCATTAACAATATCCAGAAAAGACTGAATATATATTGCATCCGATTCGTCACATTCAGCCTGAATTTCCATCACTATACCTTCACATAACTCATATAGGGAGATGTATTCCATGTTATCCCCAATGTTAAGGTCTATTGAGTTAAATTTTGCAATAGTGTTATTGACTGAATCTTCTGGATTGTTTATATATTTTAGAATTGTCAGAATTTTTCTCACAGCCGTTGATGATGAAACCAGCAGAGATTCTTCGGAAATTACCGGATAATCTTTGGAGATTAAATATTGAACAACCTTTTCACCCTCTTTATTTGTTCTTACAAGTACTGTAATTTGGTTGTGTCTGTATCCATTTTGGGTATACTTTTCAATAAGTGGAGCTATACTTTCAAGAGCTCTCTCTTTCCAGGCATCTTCATCTTCACCTTTATCAAAAAATTTCAAATGAATGTGCCCTTTTAGGTTACTGTTTTTTTCGGGTATCTTCTGAAATACATTGGCATAGACCTCAGAAAATGCCTCAGAGTTGGTTAATGTATTGCACTCCAAAGCTGCATATGTAAAAAACTCCTTATTAAAGTCAACTATCTCCCTGGCCGAACGCCAGTTAAATTTTAAATCAGTCTCCTCTACTCTCTCTTGGTCAATGTGCTTAAGTATGTCACCGTTTAGTAAATTCCAGTCAGAACCTCTCCATCTGTATATACTCTGTTTGACATCTCCAACTATTAAATTATCATTTCCCGAAGCAAGAGAGTTTTCAATAAGTGGTTTAAAGTTCATCCACTGCAAAAGAGAGGTATCCTGAAACTCGTCAAGCATAAAGTGGTCGATTCTAGTGCCTACCTTTTCATAAATAAAAGGGGTATCACTGCCATCAATAATTTTACTTAGCAACTCTGTTGTTTCCGGGATCAACACAAGGTTGTTTTCTTTAGTGTATCCCTTTACAAATTTCTCAATATCAATCATCAACCCCAGAGTATTGATATTTGAAAGTACTGCTTTGGCACTATAATACGTTTTTGACTCTGTGTCAATATAGTTAAGCATTTCAACACAAGATTGGTTGAGCCCTTCGTTGAATGCATTTTCTATTGAATTGCAAATTGAGGGATTTTCCTTTATCATTGTCTTGTTGACCCAATTATCAAAATTGTCCACCATATTACGGAATCTAACCCCGGGCATCTCAAACTCTCCTGCAGCGCATTTGTAAAAATAACTAATGCCACTGGCTTTCTTATATGGGAAATCTTCTGCTGTAAGATTTAAACGATTTAAAACCTTGAGTGCACCTTCTGCTATTTTAATGACATTTTTGTCAAAACCTTTTATAACATCTCTTAATTGTCCTTTAAAAGTTGTCAGTCTTTTTTTGTCAAAAGAATCGGGCAGTAAATCTGATTTTTTTAGTCTGAATGACTCCTTAAATAGCTCGTCTGCAAGTTGTTTGATTCCCTTTTTAAAATTCCAATCATCTCCCCTCTCTATAGCATCAAAGCTAATATTGGTTAGCCATTCCAAAAGGTCGGAGTTCTCAGGCTGGTCCAGATTGAGAATCATATTATCAATAGCTTCGCTCAGAACCATGTCCTGATCAAGCTCTACCGTGTAGCCGTTGTTTTTTCCAATCTCCCTTGCAAATGCCCTTAAAGTCTGCTGAAAAAAACGGTCTATCGTCAATATGGAGAATGATGAATAGTCGTGCAGTATCTCAATAAGTCGTCTCTTGGCGCCGGGATCTGTAAGAGACTCTTTGTAGAGAGTTTCAATAACTCTCCTTTTCATCTCTTCAGTTGCCTTGTTTGTAAAAGTAACGGCAAGAATGTTTCTGTAAGCTCTCTCTTTTTTAAGTAATAGTGAGAGATACTCCCCTGTAAGGGTGTGGGTTTTTCCAGAACCTGCCGATGCTTTTATAATTTTGAGTTTTCCCATATCGCAGCATTTAGTAACAAATTGGAGAATATGGACACCATTCACATGTTCTGGTTCCTCTGTTTCCGTAAAAACTTATTTCAGGATTAAATATCTCTTTAACCAGAATTTTTAACATCTCCTTATATTGTTCTACCTCTGACTCATCCACAACTTTTTCATCACCACCACTGTTTTTGCTAATGTTTCTTAATATATAGGGGGCGAGCTTAACCGGTTGTTTTTCATCCAAAAGCATAGCATAAAACAACATTTGGAATGCTACTTTATTTTTATTGAATTTTTTTGTTTCAAATAAGTCGTCAAGATTTGAGTATTTTATCTCTCCTTTACCGGTCTTGTAGTCAACTACCCTTTTAAAACTATCTATCCTATCAATTCTGTCTATAAATCCTTTAAGTGCAACCTCTTTACCATCTTCAAGAATAAGTTTTGATATTATCTTTTTTTCAGAGTCTATATATTCAAATGGAGCCAGTGATAAGTCAAATTCAAGAGTAAGTAGAATGTACTTTTCTATAAGTCTTTTAATCAATAGATTGTAGCCTTTAAACTCTCGTAAATTTCGATATTTTAAAAACCCTGCTTCTATCAACTTTTCGATTTGAGATGAATCTTTCATCAGGTTGCTAATATCATCTTTTGACACTCTTTTTCCCTTGAAACCATAGTAGAGCTTCTCCATAACGTAGTGAAAAATTGAGCCAAAATCATTTGATTCAATCTCCTCTGATATCTCGTCCTCCTCTCGGACACCCTCGACATAAGAGAAATAAAATTGCAGCGGACAAAGAATATATGAACCCAAAGCGGTTGCAGAGAGCGATTTAGGCTGATCTCCAAAAAATATTTTTTCAACCTGCTCTATAACCTGAGGGCTCTTTTTAATATCCACAATTTTATCCGGTGCGCATTTTACCCTAAAAGCAGCTCTGCTCTCTTTTAATGGAAGTTTATAGTGAAATTTCATTTGCAGAATAAACCTGCTCATCTCTCCGGTATTGAGCCCTTCTGTACGGGTATCGTAAAGCAACCAGACCTGTTTTGCTCTGTAAATTGATCTGTAAAAATGGTAAGATGCAATCGCATCGTTATACTCCTTAACCGGGAGTGAAAAACCTCTTCTGAGATTATAAGGGATGAAAGAATTTGATTGTGAAGATGTTGGAAATGTGCCTTCGTTTAATGAGCAATATATTACATTATCAAAATCCAGCGATCTGGTTTCCAAAACACCCATAATTTGCAAACCCGAAAGTGGTTCTCCTTTGAAGGGTATTGATACCGTAGATAAAATCTGAGTAAGCAATCTTCCGAATGTGTCAAGTGACATAGGAATCAGAATTCCTGCAATTCTTGTTAGTGAGACTCTTATGTGATAAATAAACTCCTTTTCAATCCCTCTTGTTTGAGAATTTTGAACAATATAATCAAGAATATTAAGCAATTTAATGCAAAAATCTTTAGCAGTGATGTTATTACCGACAGTTTCAGAGAAAATCAGCTTCAGTAGATAATTATCTTCAAAAAAGGCTGGTGATACATAAATCAGATTCTGTTTTACAATTCTGCCAAGGTGTTCTGAGGCACTTTTACCGCATATCGACTTAATGTAGTTATGCTTTAAAATTGGAATAACCCTTTTGTAATAGTATGCCCCTTTATCTTTTGTAAGTTCAGTAATGTACTCGATTAATGACATTATTGGAGATCCTTTAAGTGGATATCCCATTGTCACATTCACATCAGGGAATTTTTCGGGAATTGAATGAAGCATAGGCAGCAATAACCTTTCATCGGGAAGTACAACTGCATTCTCAATTCCATTTTGGTTGCATTCCAATATCTTTGATACAATCTTTGTCTGCATCACTGCAGACGAGACTCCGATTATTTCAATTTTGGGTGTCTCGTACTTTTCAAAAAAGATATCCCTATTTGACGGAAAATTGGTGATATTTTCATTCATAAAATGAGAAGCTCTATTTGAGCTGTCAGTTATGAATTCTCCAAAATAGTCCCAATAAAAGTCTGCTTTACCCTGTTTTTTAAGCTCTTTAAGTATTTTTTTCTCACACTCATTGAGTGCATTCAACCCTACGAATACTATCTCACGGTAATCGTTTAGTTTGTCAAGCAAATTGGGGTTTTCGACAACATGCCTGAAGATCATACCCTCATACCCACTATTTTCTAACATCAGCTCCTCTCTGAACTTCAGATAAAGAGGATATAGAACCTGCCATAATGCTTTGAACTTCTGTTTGTTTTCACTCTCTCCTATGGGTAAAAAACCCTCCCAAAAGCTCATTACTGCCTCAAGCTGAGTTTGGGTTAAGAAAGAGTAATCGCTTTCAATCTCTTTGAGCTCTTTAATGTTTGCAAATAAAAGTCGAGCATCTGCAAGAAACTTATCGGTATCATTAAAATCATCAATAATTACATCTCCCCAGAAGACAAAATCATCAAAACTCTCTTCTGTTCCTGAAATCTCTTTGTATATGCTGTATAATCTAAAAAGGGAATCAAGCCTGTCGGCCTCTCTCAAACCAGAGACAGATATTATGAAATCTTTAATCGTGAATATTTTTGGAGAGAAAATTGGGGCGTCTGTTAACTCTCCCAGATATTTCTGAAAGAAAAGACCTGATCTTCTGTTTGGAAAGACAAAACACAACTCCCGTATTTTCGCCCCTTCATCTTCATAAAAGCGGGAAGCGACAGTTTGTAAAAACTTCATCTTTAAATATCTGAATTATAGAGATTACAGTCTTTTCTTTAGCTTGGATGCCAGCTCTTCATAACCTGGTTTATCCAAAAGAGCAAACATGTTCTTCTTGTAGTCTTCTACTCCCTGCTGATCAAACGGATTAATATCCAGCATATATGCACTGATACCACAAGCAAACTCAAAGAAATAGAAGAGTGAGCCGAGGTTGAATTCATCCAATTTCTCAACCGATATGGCAATATTTGGGACTCCTCCGTCAATATGCGCTAATCTTGTTCCTATCTCGGCCATTTTATTGCACTGCTCAACAGTTTTTCCTGATATATAATTCAGACCATCAAGGTTATCCTCATTGGCTCTGATCATAGAATCTCTCTCTGCCTTACCAATGCTCAAAACCGTTTCAAAGAGGATTCTCTCGCCATCCTGTATGTATTGTCCCATTGAGTGAAGATCTGTGGTAAAGTTAACAGAGGCCGGAAATATGCCCTTTCCCTCTTTACCCTCGCTCTCTCCGAATAGTTGCTTCCACCACTCAGAAAAAAAGGTTAGTTTTGGGTTATAATTTACAAGAATTTCGATTTTCTTCCCATTGCCGTAAAGCAGATTTCTAGCAGCTGCATAACGGATAGCAGGGTTATCTGCACCCCCTTTTTTACAGAGGTTTTCCATACGAGAAGCTCCATCAAGCATTTCCCTGATGTTGAATCCGGCAACGGCAATTGGGAGAAGGCCAACCGGTGTTAAAACCGAATATCTGCCTCCAACATCGTCAGGGATTACAAAGGTTTTATAACCTTCTGAATCTGAAAGCGATTTCAGTGCACCTTTTGATGAGTCGGTAACAGCAATAATTCTAGCGGCAGCACCGCTTTTTCCATATTTATTCTCAAAATGCTCTTTAATAATCCTGAATGCAACAGCAGGTTCTGTAGTTGTACCTGATTTTGAAATAACAATTGCAGCTGATTCTCTCTTCTGTAGCAGATCCATCAGCTCTGACATATATTCTCCTGAGAGATTATGTCCTGCAAATACAATAGTTGGCCAACCGTTGTTTCCAATCTGAAGCCTAAAACTGTGTGAAAGTGATTCAATTGCAGCTTTTGTTCCAAGGTAGGAGCCACCTATTCCTATCACAACAACAACCTCGGCAATCATTTTCCACTCAGAGGCTATCTTTTCAATCTCTTTAATAAGTTTTTTATCTGTTTGTGAGGGAAGGTTAAGCCACCCGGTGAATTCTGCACCTCTGCCTTTGGAAGACATAAGAGTGTCAAATGAAGAGAGTGCATCCGTAACCGATTCGGCATACTCCTTGTCTGTGAAAAAGGGTTTAGCCCCTTTCAAATCTATCTGGATAACATTCTCAATCATAGTAATTACTGTAAATTTTCTGAAAGCTGTTTAATTACATACGCAGGATATTTCTGTTCATAAAGAATTTTGTACATTGCCTCTGCGATAGGCATATGCACATTAAATTTCCTATTGATCTCATATATGCATTTTGTTGCATAGTAACCCTCTGCCACCATATTCATCTCAACCTGTGCAGATTGAACAGAGTAACCTTTTCCAATCATGCTTCCGAATGTTCTGTTGCGGCTGAATTGGGAGTAGCTTGTAACAAGCAGATCGCCCAGGTATGCGGAGGTAGATGTTCTCCTTGCATGATCGGGATGGGATGCATGAAGAAAATCCCTCATTTCATGAAAACTACTGGTAATCAAGACTGCCATAAAATTATCTCCATAAGAAAGGGAGTGACACACCCCTGCTGCCACAGCATAGATGTTTTTCAGAATTGCAGCGTATTCGACTCCGTAAATATCAGTTCCAGGAACGGTCTTGATGTAGTTACATGCAAAAACATCACACAGAGATCTGGCAACCTCAATATGTTTACTCGAAAGAGTGAGATATGAGAGTTTTTCCATTGCCACCTCCTCTGCATGACATGGTCCACTGACGATTCCAATTTTACTGAAAGGGATATTGAATTTTTCGTGGAAATATTCGGCAATAGTTATGTTATCATCAGGAATCATCCCTTTAATTGCACTTATTATAAACTTATCTTTAAATGAGCGTTTTATGAGTGCAGCTTCAGTTAGAAAATAAGCAGAGGGGACACAGAACACAAGCACATCAGCAGAGTCAATGATTTCATTAATGTCTGAACTGAAGACTATTCTTTCAGGGTCAAATTTAAAGGCGGGAAGATAATATGGGTTGTGATTAGATTTTTTCATCTGGTCTATCATCTCATCATCCCTTACATACCAGGATATTTTCTCCTGGTTGTTAAGCAGCAGCTTGGAAAGGGCCGTTGCCCAGCTGCCACTACCAATCATGGCATACCTGAGACCCTCCCTTTCAAAAAAATTATCCATTACAAATCAACGATTTTAATCTAGGTTTAATTCACAAATATACCTTTTTTGTAACATTATCTAAATAAAACTTATACTTTTGCCTTACATCATATATGACACATATGGAGTTGAATATATTGTACAACAAAGCAATTGCGGGAAAAGAGATCACTTGTGATGAGGCCCTTTTTCTATACGAAAAGGCACCATTAAATGAACTTCTGAATCTTGCCAACAAAATAAGGTTCATCAAAAATCCGGGCAATAAAGTAAGCTGGCAAATTGACAGAAATGTGAATTATACCAATGTATGCATATCAGGTTGCAAATTTTGCAATTTTCACTGTAAGATATCCAAAAAAGAGGTTTCTTACATCACAACACCACAGGAGTACAGAAACAAAATTGACCAACTGTTCATGTATGGAGGCGATCAGCTTCTTCTACAAGGTGGGCTTCATCCCGAATTGGATATTATCTTCTATGAAGAGCTTTTCCGCAGATTAAAAAGAGAGTACCCAACACTTAAACTAAATGCCTTAGGTCCACCGGAGGTTTTTCATATTGCCCGCATTAGCAACCTTCCGGTTGAGGATACTTTAAAAAGGTTGATTGATGCAGGTCTTGACACTCTTCCCGGAGCTGGTGCCGAGATTCTATCCGACAGAGTGAGAAAGATATTATCTCCGGCAAAACCAGGAGTCAATGCATGGGTAAAGGTGATGGAGTGCGCCCATAAATTAGGACTTGGAACAACTGCAACAATGGTATATGGTCATATTGAGACTATTAAGGAGAGAATTGAACACCTTATACTACTTAGAAATATTCAAAATAAAAGACCCACGGGTGCCCCGGGCTTCAGGGCGTTTATCTGCTGGCCAATGCAAACAGAGGGGACAAAACTTGCCCAAATGGAGCAGATGTCCGGAGTTATTGCGCCTGATGCAATTGAACATCTAAAGATGGTAGCAATAAGCAGAATCGTTCTTAACAACATACCTCACATCCAGGCTTCATGGCTCACAATCGGAATGGAGATAGCCCAACTTGCCCTTCATTCAGGGGCAGATGATATGGGCTCAATTATGATTGAAGAGAATGTTGTTTCATCTGCAGGTGCAGAAAACAGAACTGACGCAACAGGAATTCAGAATGCTATAAAAGAGGCAGGGTTTGTTCCGTGGCTGAGGAATCAGGACTATTCCCCTCGTTAATAACTGTGATATAACCATTATCAGGTGGCAGATTTAACATCATTGAAGCTTCTACTGCCAACTTATCACAGCGTTCATTTTCAGTATGACCGTTGTGTCCTTTGATCCATACAAATTTTACCTTATGTTTTCTGAAA
Organism: Bacteroidetes bacterium HGW-Bacteroidetes-7; assembly: GCA_002842465.1. GTDB lineage: Bacteria > Bacteroidota > Bacteroidia > Bacteroidales > UBA932 > Bact-08. Next base: position 29,243 of record PHDA01000014.1, on the reverse strand, counting down.
ATTATAAGAAACCGTTTCCAGAGATCCGGGTTTTTTTTCTTTGCAAAATCTTTTTTTTCCCACTGGAACAACCAACCTTTGTTTATTGCATCACAAACATATGAAGAATCGGAGTGAACAGTAACCTCGGCATTGGCTTTTTTAATTGTCTCCAATGCAACAATTACTGCAAGAAGCTCCATTCGGTTGTTGGTTGTGCAACTGAATCCGCCTGATAACTCCTTATAATGTCTTCCCGATTTAAGAATTGCACCCCACCCACCAGGGCCTGGATTGCCACGGGCAGCACCGTCAGTATAAATATTAATCATTATCCCTTCCGCCAACAGGCATCTCTACTTTTAGAGGATTGGCCCTTAGTGCATCATAATTTTTTCTATTCCTAAAAATATCACAAGCAAGATAAATGGAGGCCAGAAATGATAAATGGTTAGCCTTGTCCTTACCTGCAAGGTCATATGCTGTTCCGTGGTCCGGTGATGTTCTTATTATATTTATTCCGGCTGTGTAGTTAACGCCTGATTCAATAGAGAGCGATTTAAAAGGGATGAGCCCCTGATCGTGGTACATTGCCAGGACTGCGTCAAATCTGTTTTTGTAATCAGATCCAAAAAAACCATCGGGAGGGAATGGGCCAAAAACAAGCTCTCCCTTCTCTGACATCTCTCTGATAGCCGGTTTAATAACATCCTCCTCCTCTTTCCCGAGAAGACCTCCGTCTCCGTTATGGGGATTTAGAGATAAAACTGCAATTTTTGGTCTGTCAACGCCAAAATCTTTTCTTAAAGAGTCTGACATCATAGACAGTTTTTTCATAATTCTCTCTTTGGTAATCATTTTTGATACCTCAGAGATGGGTATATGGTTTGTAACAAGGCCTACTCTGATGTTTTCTGAAATCATAAACATTAGAGAGTCCTCTGCGCCAAACTCTTTGGTAAAATACTCTGTGTGACCGGGAAAAGAAAAGCCCTCTTTTGAGACACTGTTTTTATTAAAAGGTGCTGTAACAAGTACATCAATTACACCTCTTTTAAGATCATTAACCGCACATTCCAAAGCAAGAATTGCTGCTTTTGAACCCTCTTCTGTTGCCTTTCCGGGTTCTGCAATAAATGTATCCGGAACACAATTGATGATATTTACCCTTTTTGAATGAGCATCCTCAGCCTTTGTAATTATGTTAGTAGGAATGCTCTCTGTGTCTGGAATATGTTTTTTATAGAACCCCATTATTTTGGAAGAACCGTAAATTACCGGGACGCCTATGTCAAATATTCTTTGATCGGCCAATGCTTTAATTATTACCTCATAACCAATTCCGTTGCTGTCGCCCTGGGTAATGCCTACAACTATCTTTGTGTTCATCTTATGTAATCTGTGTAATTTCCTGCAAGATACAAATTTTAGATAAGATTCTTATATTTGTATTATGTCATCTATTCTGGATAGCGATATTAAATTTCTCCCAGGTGTTGGTCCCAAAAGGTCTGAGCTTCTTAATAAGGAGCTAAACATCAAAACCTTCAGGGATTTCCTCCTCTTTTTTCCATTCAGGTATATTGACCGTACAAAAATATACTCGGTTTCAGATATTGAGGCATCAATGAGTTATATTCAACTTAGAGGCCGCATTACAAGAATAAATGTAATTGGCGAAAAGGGCCCGGCAAAAAGATTGGTGGCCACATTTGCCGATGCAACCGGGGTTATTGACCTGGTCTTTTTCCAGGGAATCAAATGGATTAAGGATTGGCTTAAGACAAATACAGAGTACATCATTTTTGGTAAACCCTCGCTTTTTAATCAGACAATAAACATTGTTCATCCTGAAATTGAACCTGCTACAGAGGAGAACCCAATTTATGTAGGGAACATGCTTGGAGTCTATCCATCAACGGAAAGACTACGTAATAACGGTTTCAACAACAAGCAGATTGCCAGGCTGATGGCAACACTTATAAAGACCTGTCAGGGTTCACTTAACGAAACGCTTCCTTTATATGTGCTGAACGAGAAGAGGCTTATGCAATTTTCAGAGGCTATACAGAATATTCATTTTCCAAAAGATTTAAAAACACTGGGGCAAGCACAATTCCGCTTCAAGTTTGAAGAGTTATTTTTTCTTCAACTCTCTTTACTAAAACAGAAATCTTTTAGAGAGAGGGCTCTCAATGGCATAATTATGAACAAAGTGGGAGATTACTTTGACAAATGTTACAAAAAACTGCCATTCGAACTTACCGGTGCCCAGAAGAGAGTTATAAAAGAGATTCGGGCAGATATTACCTCCGGCAGGCAGATGAACAGGCTGCTACAGGGAGATGTGGGAAGTGGAAAAACACTTGTTGCCATCTTCACTGCACTACTTGCTGCAGACAATGGATACCAGTCATGCATAATGGCTCCTACAGAGGTACTTGCCGTGCAACATTTCAAGGGAGCCCAGAAGCTCCTGGAGGGTACCGGTGTAAAATGTGCTCTGCTCACCGGAAACACAAAGGCAAAAGAGCGTAAGCCTATTCATGAGCAGTTGCTAAGTGGTGAAATTGATTTGCTGTTTGGAACCCATGCTTTGATTGAAGATATAGTACAGTTTAACAATCTGGGTTTTGCAGTAATTGACGAACAACACCGTTTTGGAGTTGAACAGCGCGCAAAATTATGGAGCAAAGGAGAGATTATTCCCCACATTCTTGTAATGACTGCCACTCCAATACCTAGAACACTGGCAATGACTCTCTATGGTGACCTGGATGTATCTGTTATTGATGAGTTACCTCCCGGAAGAAAACCTGTTAAGACAATTCATGCAAGCGATAACCAGAGACAAAGAATTTACTCTTTTATGAAGGAGCAGATTGCAGCCGGCAGACAGATATTTGTTGTCTATCCTCTGATTAGGGAGAGTGAAAAGATGGACTATAAGAATCTTCAGGAGGGTTATATGAATATAGTTGAGGAATTTAAAGCTCCTCAATATGTAACTGCTGTTGTTCACGGTAAGCAGAAAAACGAGGACAAAGCACACGATATGGACCTTTTTGCATCAGGTAATGCGAACATTTTGGTATCTACCTCGGTTATTGAAGTTGGAGTTGATGTTCCCAATGCCTCTGTGATGATGATTGAGAGTGCAGAGAGATTCGGGCTTTCTCAACTTCATCAGCTTAGAGGTCGGGTAGGAAGAGGAACAGATGAGTCATATTGTATCTTAATGACAGGCTATAAGCTGAGTAAAGAGTCCCGTAAGAGGGTAGAACTTATGTGCTCTACCTCTGACGGTTTTGAACTTGCCGAGGCAGATTTGAGAATGAGAGGTCCTGGAGATTTAGAGGGCACACAGCAGAGCGGTTTGCCTATAGATTTGAAGATTGCAAACCTTGCAAAGGATTCACAGATACTGGAAGACTCAAGGAGGTATGCCCAGAAAATTCTTGATGAAGACCCTCATTTGTCTAATGAAAAAAACAGAGCACTCACAATTACTCTCAACTCATTAAAAAAAGAGATAAAAGATTATTCACAAATAAGCTAAATAAATAATTATGAAATATATAGGAGCACATGTAAGTGCATCAGGAGGAGTAGAAAATGCCCCGATAAATGCACACAACATTGGAGCAAACGCCTTTGCACTGTTTACTAAAAACCAGAGACAATGGTTATCTTCTCCCCTATCGCAAAAGAGTATTGATGAATTCAGGAACAACTGTGAAAAATTTGGGTTTAAACCGTTTCAAATACTTCCCCACGACAGCTATCTGATTAATCTTGGGCATCCCGAAGAGGAGGGTCTGATGAAATCAAGAGATGCATTTCTTGACGAGATGCAAAGATGCGAACAACTTGGACTTGACAGGCTTAATTTCCACCCGGGCAGCCATCTTAACAAAATTGATATCGACACATGTCTCAAAACAATAGGAGAATCTATTAATATTACCCTTGATAAGACAAAAGGGGTGACTGCCGTAATTGAAAATACTGCAGGTCAGGGAACAAACATGGGGCATACATTTGAGCAAATTGCACAGATTATAAGCCATGTTGAAGACAAATCAAGAGTTGGAGTGTGTATTGACACATGTCACTCATTTGCTGCCGGATACGACTTTTCGACTCCCGAAGGCATCAAAGCTGCTTTTGACCACTTTGACAAAGTTATTGGGTTTAAATATCTCAGGGGTATGCACCTGAATGATGCAAAAAAGGGTTTAAACTCAAGGGTAGACAGACATGACTCTATAGGAGCCGGAACATTGGGTTCCAATCCATTCAAGATTTTGATGAAAGACCCCAGACTAAACGATATGCCTCTCATTCTTGAGACACCCAACGAAGAGATTTGGGCCGCAGAGATAGCTCAGATGCGACTCTGGGAGAAGGAATAGCTTAATTAGGAAAACAAATAAGACAACCGCTTCAACCAACGAGGCGGTTGTTTGTTTTTAATATATTATGTAATGATTTGGAGTATGAAAATAAAGTATACATTAACCATTATAATGTTAATTACAACAATTATGACGCTACAGGCACAGAATAAAAGAGTTTTAACCCCTGAAGAGAAGAGGGTGATAATTGACAAGGGCACAGAGAGGCCATTTACCGGAAAATATCATGACCATAAAGAGGCAGGAACATATCATTGTAAACAGTGCAATGCTCCACTCTTTATATCTGCTGATAAGTTTGATTCAGAATGTGGCTGGCCAAGTTTTGATGACGAAATACCAGGTGCAATTACAAGACATAGAGATGCAGATGGAATGCGCACAGAGATAGTCTGCTCAAATTGTGAAGGCCACCTGGGACATGTTTTTACAGGTGAGCGTTTTACTAAAAAGAACTTACGGCATTGTGTAAATTCAGTATCACTCGAATTTGTACCAGAAAAGAGGGAGAGCGCGATCTTTGCAGGTGGGTGCTTTTGGGGAGTTGAGCACCTTTTACAGCAAAAAAGGGGAGTTATTTCTGTGGTTAGTGGCTACATTGGAGGTTCAACAGCTTCACCGGATTACCGACAGGTAAGTAGTGGTACAAGCGGCCATGCAGAGGCTGTTGAGGTAATTTATGATGCCAGCCAGATATCATACAGAGATTTGGCAAAACTATTTTTTGAAATACATGATCCGACTCAAAAAGACAAACAGGGTCCTGACATAGGAACCCAGTACAGGTCAGAGATATTTTACAATGATCAGAATCAAAAAGTTATAGCAGAAGAGCTGATTGGCATCTTAAAAACTAAAGGTCTTAATGTGCAGACAAAGGTTACAAAGGCGTCAAAATTTTTCAAAGCAGAAGATTATCATCAGGACTATTATGTAAAGAAAGGGACTCAACCCTATTGTCACATTTATACCAAAAGATTCTAAAGTCTTCGATTCCTATTGACCAAAAATTGATACTTTTGCACATAAATTAGAATCCTGATGAACGATCTCACACAGGGTAAGGAGGGCAAACAGATTCTGATGTTTGCCATACCTATGCTCATTGGTAATGTTTTCCAGCAACTTTATAATATTGTAGACAGCGTAGTTGTAGGAAAATATATCGGCTCTGTTGCGCTTGCGGCAGTTGGAGCCAGTTTTCCAATATTATTCACACTTTCTGCACTTGTAGGAGGTATTGCAATTGGTGGGTCTGTACTTGTCTCACAATACTTTGGAGCAAAAAACTATCAGAAAGTTAAGATCACATCAGATACTCTTCAAATTTTTCTTCTTGTTAGCTCTGTTATACTCTCCGTGGTATTTTTCCTTCTTAGCAGACCGCTTTTCCAGCTTCTTTCTATACCTGAAGAGGTTCTACCTTCGGCTGTTAGGTATTTTGACATAGTCATACTGACAACTACGATACCTATGTTTGCCCTTTTTGGAATGGCATCAATCCTGAGAGGAGTAGGAAACTCCAGAACCCCGGTCACATTTATGGTAATTTCGTTCCTGATCAACATTGTGCTTGACCTTCTTTTTGTTCTTGTCTTTAAATGGGGAATTGATGGTGTTGCATGGGCCACTGCAATTGCATCTATTTTTTCATGGATTGCATTATGGTACCATTTAAACAAGAAAGAGGACAATATGATTAAGTTCAATCTTAATTACAAAAAGTGGGAGTTTAACTGGGAAAATTTCAAACTTTCTTTAAAGATAGGACTTCCGTCAGGAGTTCAGCAAACACTTGTAGGACTAGGGTCAATGGCCTTACTTGCAATCGTATCACCATTTGGAGTTGCAACGCTGGCCGCATACACTGCAGCCGGTAGAATTGACATGTTTGTTTCAATGCCTGCAATGAACCTTGCTGCAGCACTCTCCTCATTTGTAGGGCAGAACCTGGGTGCAGAGAGGTATGACAGGATTAAAAAAGGGCTCAGACAAACATTAATCTACTCAACTGTTATCTGTCTTGTCCTGATGCTGGTTGTGGTTCTGTTTTCGGGAGAGATAATGAGGTTATTCACAGATGTAAGTTCACCGCATTTTGAAGAGATTGTCAGTATAGGAAAAGAGTATCTTGTTATCGTTACATCTTTTTACATAATGTTTTCAATAATGTTTGTAATTAATGGAGTTACAAGAGGTGCAGGGGCCACATTTATTCCAATGCTTATAACAACATTGTCTTTATGGGTTTTTAGAATTCCATTAGCCATTTTTCTCTCAAAATCATTTGGTGCTACCGGAATCTGGTGGTCAATACCGGTAGGATGGACAGCAGGATGTATTGGGGCAATTATCTACTATAAATCAGGCCTCTGGAAAAAACACAGGGTAAAAACTGTATTAAGCTAACAGTTTTTACCCTAAGTTACTTTTTGCCTGAATTCTTAAAGTTACCAGGTGGATTTCAATCCTACTGTTCTGTTAAAAACAGGTTTACCCTCTTTAGATTCAATATCTTTTACAAAATAACCGATCCTTTCAAACTGGACTGCAATTCCAGATTTATCGTCAGAGAGCGCACTCTCGGCATATCCCTTTACAACCTTTAAAGAGTCAGGGTTGAGATAGTCAATATACTCTTTGCCCTCTTCAAGATTATCCATCTCTGGATTTGTAAAGAGGCGGTCAAAGAGTCTTACTTCAGTTTCAGTTGAATGAGATGCAGATACCCAGTGAATCGTTCCCTTTACAGATCGCCACTCTCCTACTCCAGGCTTGCTTGAAGGATCGTATGTACAGCGAATTTCAATAATATTGCCTTCATTATCCTTAATAACCTCTTCGCATTTAATTATATACGAATACTTAAGTCGTACCTCCCCACCCGGTCTCAAGCGGAAATATTTCTTTGGAGGTTCTTCCATGAAATCCTCTCTTTCAATATAGAGTTCTTTGGAAAAAACAACATTCCTGGTTCCGGCATCAATGTTTTCCGGATTAATAACCGGGGTGAAAATTTCTGTCTGATTATCAGGATAGTTGATAATTGTAAGCTTAATAGGATCAAGAACAACCATGTATCTGTTAGCTCTTTTATTTAAGTCCTCCCTGACACACCACTCAAGTAGCGATAAATCAATAATATTATCTCTTTTTGCTACTCCCACCTTATCTGCAAAAAGACGAATACTCTCCGGTGTGAAACCTCTTCTTCTGAGTCCGCAGATTGTAGGCATTCTTGGATCATCCCAGCCGGTTACAAAACCTCTCTTTACAAGTTCGAGTAACTTTCGTTTACTCATTACAGTGTATGTAAGGTTTAATCTTGCAAATTCGTATTGCCTTGACGGGAAAATCTCCAATTTATCTATAAACCAGTCGTATAATGGTCTGTGAACATCAAACTCCAAAGTACAAATTGAGTGTGTAATCTTCTCTATTGAATCACACTGACCGTGTGCATAGTCGTACATAGGATAGATGCACCAGTCGTTACCGGTTCTGTGATGGTGGGCATGAATAGTTCTGTATAGAATAGGATCTCTCATAAGCATATTCGTATGCGCCATATCAATTTTTGCCCTGAGTACCTTCTCTCCATCCTTATATTTACCTGCCCTCATCTCATCGAAAAGTTTCAAATTTTCATCTGCACTTCTGTTTCTGAAAGGGCTGTCAATACCCGGTTTTGTAACCGTTCCCCTGCTAACCCTGATCTCTTCCTGAGTCTGATCATCAACATAGGCAAGGTCTCTCTTTATAAGCTCCTGTGCCCAAATGTATAGTTGTTCAAAATAATCCGATGCATAAAGCTCTTGATCCCAGTTAAAGCCAAGCCATTGAACATCCTCTTTTATTGAATCGACATATTCAACATCCTCTTTGGTGGGGTTGGTGTCGTCAAATCTGAGATTTGTCTTACCTCCGTATTTGAGGGCAAGTCCAAAATTAAGACAGATGCTTTTAGCATGACCAATATGCAGGTAACCATTCGGTTCCGGCGGGAATCTTGTTAAAATACTTTTGTGCTTTCCCGATGCAAGATCGGCTTCTACTATCTCTTCAAGAAAATTTAAAGACCTCTCCTCAGTAGGTTCTTTCAGAATTTCATCCATACTTCATAATAATTAACCTGCAAATATAAGATTTCTAAACCTCATTTTCTTAACTTTGTACAATTAAAAGCTACAACTAAAAAAACTCTCATTGCAATGGTTCAATCTATGACAGGCTACGGTAAATCTGAATGTATTAACGGCCACAATAAAATCACCATAGAAATCAAATCGGTAAATGGAAAAAGCTCCGATGTTTCCGTTAAATCACAGATTATTCCAAGAGAGCGGGAAATTGAGGTAAAACAAATGATAACCTCTGCTCTGCAAAGGGGAAACATAGATCTATTCACCTCCATCGAGACACTTACCGAAAACTCAGGCAGAACCATTAACAAAGAGACATTCAACTCATATCTCAGCCAATTAAATGATATTGCTTTTGAATCGGGCAATGATCTGGATTTCAGCAAGGCAACCGAAATTATAATGAGATTGCCGGATGTTTTTGAAAATCAAAAAAAGGAGAGAGAAGAGGAGAACCAAGAAGATTGGGAATCAATCAAAGGAGCAATTGAACACGCACTTGAAATGCTCATTGACTTCAGAAAAACAGAAGGAAAAAGGTTGGAAGAGGATATGGTTTCAAGGGTCAATTTCATTTTATCTCATATTGAGGAGATTGAAAAATACGAGAACGAAAGGTCTATCGCGATTAAAGAACGCCTAAAATCCAAACTGGAGGAGTTCTCTTCAGATGTTGATATGAACAGATTGGAGCAGGAGATCATATATTATATCGAAAAACTTGATATTACCGAAGAGAAGGTGAGACTTAGACAACACTGCAGCTACTTCCTGGAGACCCTCTCTAAGGAGGAGTATCCGGGGAAAAAGCTTGGTTTTATTGGTCAGGAGATGGGCAGAGAGATAAATACTCTTGGCTCAAAAGCCTCACACGCAAAAATTCAGATGTGGGTCGTAAAGATGAAGGACGAACTTGAAAAGATAAAAGAGCAATCATTGAACATTTTATAGTAACAATTTATATTTGATTGAAAGATTTTTGTTAAAAACTGCAACTTTTGAGAGGGTCACCTCGTCTATTAAGCAGAAAAACCAAAAATCAATTTTCAATCATGAAAACAAAAGCTCTGTTACTTTCGGTTATTGCAATTTTTGCCTTAACCACAATTCAAGCCGGGATCGCTCCGAAGAGTGAGATTAAAAACCCAAAAACAGACCCTGCAACTCTGGTTCAGATAGCATTTAGCAAAATCAGCCAAAACTATTCAACCACCGAAAATCAGATCAATGCTTTTTACAAAGAGCGTGTGATCAGGAACAACGATTGCGTATCGGTAAATGAAGCTATTCTAAATATCAATAAAAGCCCTTATAAAGGATGGAAGAGAGATCTTGTAGCAGTTAAAGATGTGAGAGGCAATTGTGACTTCAGCAAAATAGACACTTTAATGATCAAATTACAAGGGGGGCCCATCTCAGCATTAGAACTTGATGTGGTAAAAACTCCTTTCCTTGGAACGGAATTACAAGACATTAAAGATAAATACGAATTTGAATATCTTGAGCCGGTTGAGATGTTTGGAAAGCCATTCTATGTTGTTGCATTTGACCAAAAATACAAAGGTGAAGAGGTACTTTTCAAAGGCAAAATCTACATTGACTCGAAATCTTCAGCCATTGGCAAAATTGAATTTTCAATGAATGTCCAAAATAACAGTGATTCGTATAAACTGTTCCTGAAACGCAAGCCAAAGAAATCTAATGTAAACATGATGTCGGCAGACTACGTTGTAAACTACAGAGAGTATAATGGTCAATGGTATCTGGATTATACAACTTCTGACATCACCTTTTATGTTGAAACGAACAAAAATGTGCCTGCAGATATATACTCAATAAGTTCTCAGCTTGCTGTTACTTCACTTATCGCTGATAAGTTCTCTATAGACAAAAAGGATCTGCTTAAGTCTACAGATATCCTGGCTGATAAAATTGGAGATTTTAAAGTGGCTTCTAAGTGGGATATTTATAATCTCATAATGTTGTTGGCAATAAATTATTAGCCTGTCCCAACCACAAAATTTAGAGAAGTTTTGGTTAGTTTTAAGTGTTTAAATTTAAGTTGGTAGGCATTTGGGCTGCTCGGTTTTGAGCAGCCCTTTTTTGCGCTTAAATTTATTTACCGAGCAGTACTTTTCTCCAGAAATTGATGGTGGCCTCTTCGGAGTGAGCACCTTGATAGCCTCTGTATCCATGAAATGCTCCTGGGTAGAGCATCATCTCAAACTGTTTGCCCTCTTTTTGCAAAGCGTCAATCATTTGAATGGTGTTTTGCATATGAACATTATCGTCTGCCGTACCATGTGTAATGTATAAGAGAGAGCCAGTTTCGCTTTTGTAATGTTTGGCTTTGTTGATTGCTGCAGATTCTTTGTAGCCTTCGGGATTGTTTTCAGGATGGTCCATGTACCTCTCTGTGTAATGAGTATCATAAAGCAGCCAGTCATAAACCCCGGCTCCGGCAATACCATAGCGAAAATACTCTGCACCGTCAGTCAGAGCAAGTAGGGTCATGGTTCCTCCATAGCTAAAGCCTGCAATTCCTATCTTATCGGTATTAACATACTCCAGTGTGGCCAGGTATTTAGCCCAATAAATGTAATCCTGTAGTTCATAATGGCCAAGATTTCTATGAATATAATTAATACCCTCTTTACCGCAATGGCCTGAAGCTCTGTTATCTACAGAAATTTGAATAACTCCTTCTTTTGCCCACAAATGATTCAGCTTTGAAGGGTTTCTCCACGTGTCCATTACATTAGAAGAGTTAGGGCCTCCGTATATACTCATTATAACAGGATACCTCTTCTTAGGGTCAAAATTATTAGGCAGGGTAATTACACCGGGAAGCTTATATCCCTCAGGAGTTGTTATGTAAATCAGTTTTGGTTTTGGTAAATTCAGACTATCAAAATTCTCTTTTTTTGTATCTGCGATAACCCTTAACTCTCCCTGTTTAACTGCTCCACCTCTCTCAGTTGCCAGCAGTACCACCTTTAAAGGAGTTTCTGTATTGGAGATAATTGCAGCAAAATGCTTTTTATCAGGTGATAACAACGGCATTGCATAATTATACTCCCCTTCAGATAACTTTCTTATATTTTTACCCTTCTCTCCCCATGATGCCCTGTACAAATCGTTTCTTACCGAAACATCTCTTCTGGCAGTGAAATGAATTACAGAATCTTTTTCATCAACATCCAGAATTCTTACTCCCCAGTTCATGCCATCTGTAAGTCTTTCAAATTTATTACCGTCATATGACTGATAATAAATATGTTCCCACAACTCAAAATCCCTGACAAAATAGAACCCATCTTTTCCGAACTTCATATCTGTCATCCAGTTAATCCATGTTTTCTGATACTCTCTATAAACATGCATTTTAGATCCATCGTGAACATTCACTGCATACAGTGTAAGATTGCTTTGGTCTCTATCCATCCACTGAACCATTATTGTTGAACCTGTTCCTGTCCAGAATGGAGTACCAAAGTACTGGTCATCTTTTGAATTAAAATCTGCCCAAATAATCTCGCCACCTTCGGGTGAGGCAAATCCCAGCATTACTTCAGGATTTGTATCTCCAGCCTTTGGATATCTTGTTCTGGTAATTGTGCCATGCTTTCCTTTCGATTCATAAATCGGAAACATTGGCACCTTAGAGTCATCAAATCTGTAAAAGGCAAGAGTGCGACTGTCCGGAGACCACCAAAATGCCCTGTACTGGCCTCCCCTTCCAAATATCTCTTCGTAATAAACCCATGAAGCCCATCCGTTAAGAATCAACTCCGATCCATCAGTAGTAAGTCTTGTCTCTTTGTTCTTTTCAAGATCATAAGAGTACAGATCATTATCCCTTGTGTATGCTACTTTTCTAAAGTCGGGAGATAGAACAGGATTCCTCTCCTGAGATGACGTGAATGTTATCTGCTTTTCATTGCCTGCAATATCCGAAAATATAACATCTCCATTTTTCACCAAGACAGTGGGAGTTGCTTTTGGCGCTATCGGAGATTCAATCTCAGTCATCTTCTCTTTTTTGATGTTATACTCATAAAAGACCCTCTTCATACCTAGGGTATGAACCATAACCAGGGTGTTATTATCTTTCCAAGAGTGTGGCATTGGAACGGATTGAACCGGGCCTTGAGCGATAAGCAACTGATTTGCAAACAATAAACATATCAGCGTTGCTGTTACTCGTTTAAAACAGAATAAGAAGTTCATATAGTTGTTAGTTTGTATTTGGCAATATTCTACTGTTTGGCAAAAAACCTGTCATCAAAATTAACAAAATAAACCTTATCAACAGCCCTTGTAATAGCGGTGTAGAGCCATTTAAGATCATCTTTCGAAATTTCACCCTTCCAGAATGGGTTGTCAATAAAAACAGTTTTCCACTGCCCTCCCTGAGATTTATGGCAGGTTATGGCATTTGCATATTTTATTTGAAGTGCATTAAAATACTTGTCTTCCCTGACTGCCGCAATTCGCTTTCTCTTAAGTTTAATATGAGAATAATCTTCCATCACAGAGTTAAACAGGGCTCTTTGAATATCGTTGCCAAGGCTGGCCGTCTCACTTTCAAGTGTATCAAGTATGATTCTAGCCTCGATTTCTGTGTCGTTGTAATCAGGAAACCTGAGCTTTGCCTTTGCGAAATTTAAACCATAACGCTCTTCATAACCGGATATTTTTATCAACTCTGCAACATCGCCATTGGCTATGAAATCAATATCTTCAACATCGTCAAGAAACTGATAGCAGTTCTTAACAATCATAAGTTTATCACCCTTTGTCAACCTCTCCTCTCTGAATAGTATTTTGCCTCTTATGCCTGCATTATATCTGTTAGCTCTTTTGTTTGACCGGCATAGAACAAGAGTTTCATCAATTCCTGATTTATCGTATGACATTGTCATTTGTTCTATCAGATCTGAACCTGTTATGCGTTCAATATCAGAAAAGGGTTGGACCGTGAATTTTGGAAAATCAAACTTCTCATTATCAATCATCTCACGTAGCATTGTGGCGTTGATTAGGATTCCTGAATCCTGAGCTTGCCTGACAACACTTTTTAAGGTGACATATTCGGCTTTACCGTATCTACTGACAATGTCAAAATTCAATGCATTGGAAATATCCTCTCCTACCGGCGGTAATTGAGCAGAATCGCCTATTAAAATTAGTTTGTTTCCGGTATTTGATCTCACATAAGTAATAAGGTCATCAAGTAGATTACCACTGCCAAAAATTGAACCTTCGCCTGAACCAGAAGATATAAGAGAGGCCTCGTCAACTACAAAAATTGTGTCTCTGTTTTTGTTAAGATCAAGAATAAATTGTCCTAAACCATCTTTAAGCGACTTTTGACGGTATATCTGTTTATGAACTGTGAAGGAGCTGCAGCCTGTGTAACCTGCCAGAACCTTAGCGGCCCTTCCTGTTGGTGCAGTCAGAATGTATTTTTTATTGAACCCTTTTAAAAGTGAAACCAGAGAAGAGATTGATGATGTTTTGCCTGTTCCGGCGTAACCATTTATCAGTAAAATGTCGTTTTCATCCTCCTTAATAAAGAGAGAGAGAACTTTAAAAAGGTTTTGCTGACATGGAGTCGGTTCAAAACCAAGACCAGATACAAGTTTGTCGTATATAAAATTATCTAGTGACATCCTTTACTCTACCTCCATCTGTAAAGTACAAATATCAGAAGGAGAGAGTATATTTCAAGACGACCCAGAAGCATTTGAATTGTCAAAATAAATTTTCCTACCATAGGAAAATCTGAATAGTTGCCCAAGGAACCCACATTACCAAAGCCGGGACCTACATTACCCATTGATGCAACAGATGAGGTGAAAGAGTCGGTCATGTCAATTCCCATCAGCGTTAGAAGAACAGTAACAATAAATACTATTGTTACATATAGGGCAATGTAAAGGATTACTCCGTACACCAGATCTCTGTCAATAGTTTGAGAATTTATTTTTATTGATACAACAGCGTTTGGATGTATCTGTTTTCTTATTTGTGCCTTTATGGATGAGAAGAATATGAGCACACGGTCAGCTTTAAGCCCACCAGTTGTCGATCCTGAACAGGCACATTGAAAGCAAAAATAGATAAGTAGTAATATTGAAAATGACGGCCACATAGAGGAGTCTGCATTTGCAAATCCTGTGGTTGTACCAAGGGATATAACTTGAAAAAAACCCTGCCTTAATGCTGTCCCCCAATTTTCTACCACACCTGTAAGTTTAATGTTAAGAGTGACAAGAACACCACCAATTAATAGTGACATTAAGTAAAAGCGCACAATGGGAGATTTAAATAAACTAACGGAGCGCCCGGCAATAACAGAATATAAAAGTCCAAAGTGAATCCCGGATAAAACCATAAAAACCATTATTACTACTTCAATCTTAACTGAATCAAAATACAAAATTGAAAGGTTTTTTGTACTAAAACCGCCTGTAGACACAGTACTGAATGAGTGATTAATGGCATCGTAAAGATTCATCCCGGCTAACATCAAAAAACCAGTCTCCAGCAGTGTTAGACCCAGATATACAATTGAAATTACTCTTATAGTCTGATGAGCCTTAAATTTAAAATTATCTTTAGATAAGGTAGAGATTTCCATTTTTGACAACTTCATTCTGAAGGTACTTACTGAAGGAAGAACTAATAGCATAAACAGAACCACTCCCAAACCTCCCAGCCAGTGGGTGGATGATCTCCAGAATAGCAATCCTTTTGGAACACTCTCTACGTCAACAAGGATAGTAGCTCCGGTGGTTGTATATCCGGAAACACTTTCAAACCAAGAATTTAAAATAGAGAATTCCCCTCCAAAAAGCACGTAGGGCAACATACCAAAGAGGCAGGAAAGTATCCATGAGAAGACAACTATTGTAAAACCCTCTTTTATATTAATCTCATAAAATTTATTGACAAATATTAAAGGAAAACTCCCTGCAAATGTTGTAATTACGGCACTTAACAATAAGGGAGAAAAAGATGCGTCAAAATCATATATTGCAGAAACAATTGCAGAAATGTACATAAACAACGCATTCAAAAGAAGCGCAAGTCCAATATTTCTAGTGACTGTCCTTAAGTTCATATTCTATTTATTATCCCCGGTGTTCTTGAGTTTTTTATTCTCATCAATAATGCTTTTTACCTCATTATTTATCTCCTGAATTTCGTCATCATTGTCAAATTGAACACTATAACTCTTTCTGAAATCCCGGTAATTTTTAATTCCCTTTGATATTAATAGTACCGGTGAGATAAAATAGAGGTTGATAAAATAGTTAAACAGAAGAACCAGCACAATCCCGGCACTTACGGCAATTATTCCCGGCATAATGCTTCTGTAGTAGCCCTCCTGCAACTCTTTTGTATTATCTGAAAGCGCCTCCTGAGTTAAGAGACCCAATTTCTTTTTATAAGCTCTAAGTTTATTGTAAACAGGTTTCAACTTTGACTCGTACCACTCCTTTCTAACAGTAATATCTTCTGTCATAATATTTCTGGTTTCGCTTATTACAGCCAGATATTCCGAATAGGAAAGTGCAAGTGAATCAGCAATGGCAACCTCAGCCTCTGATGTAAAGTTACTTTTGATACTGGAGATATGTTTATCAAACCTATCATCATAAAGGACCTCTGCTGAAACAATCGTAGAATCAACAATGACCCTGCTTAGCAGAATAAAGTTGTACTCATCGGTAAGCTCCATGAGCATTCTGGAGGTGTTTATACTATTGATATTCGCCTGCATAAGTCCGGTAACCGAATTTCTCATCCGGTTGAACTCGAAAACCGCAATTATGCTGGATAGAAATAGTATAGCTCCTATAACGACAAATCCAAGGGAGATTTTTTTACGAATACCCATAGTTTAAGTTTTGAATACAAATATATATAAAAATTAAGAGGGTGTCTCAAATCATAGATTTTGACACCCTCCATTATAATAATTGAGTTTTGTTACTTAACAGTTGCCATGTGAGCAACCATATCAAGAACCTTTACTGAGTAACCCCACTCATTGTCATACCAAGCAACAACTTTAACAAAATTTGCATTTAGCATAATACCTGCACCTGCATCAAAAATTGATGTACGTGGGTCTGTGATGAAATCACTTGAAACAACCTGCTCTTCGGTATATCCCAATACTCCTTTAAGAGTTGTCTCCGATGCAGTTTTCATTGCTGCCTTGATATCCTCATAAGTTGCAGATTTTTCAATACGGCAAGTAAGGTCAACAACAGAAACGTTAATTGTAGGAACCCTGAAAGACATTCCGGTCAACTTACCGTTCATTTCAGGAAGTACTTTACCAACAGCCTTTGCAGCACCTGTTGACGAAGGGATAATGTTTGCAGATGCAGCCCTTCCACCTCTCCAGTCTTTTGCAGACGGAGCATCAACAGTCTTTTGAGTGTTGGTAGTAGCGTGAACTGTGGTCATAAGTCCTTCAACTATTCCGAAATTGTCATTAAGAACTTTAACTACAGGAGCAAGACAGTTGGTAGTGCATGATGCATTTGATACAAATGCCTCTCCAGCATATTTATTATGATTAACACCATATACAAACATAGGGGTGTCATCTTTAGATGGTGCAGACATAATTACTCTCTTTGCACCAGCGTCCACGTGCGCCTGGCACTTCTCTTTTGTAAGGAAGAGACCTGTTGATTCAACAACATAATCGGCACCTACCTCATTCCACTTAAGATCAGCGGGATTCTTCTCTGCAGTAACCCTGATTGGGAAACCATTTACGATAAGTTTACCATCTTTTACCTCAACCGAACCGTTAAATTTACCGTGTACCGTATCATATTTTAACATATACGCCATGTAATCTACATCAATCAGGTCATTGATTGCTACTACCTGAATGTCACTTCTCTCTTGGGCAGCACGGAAAACCAATCTGCCAATGCGGCCAAAACCGTTAATACCAACTTTAATTTTGCTCATATTGAATCTGTTTTAAATTGAATGTGTTAGTCTGTAAGAACTACTAAAAACCGCCGCAAAGTTAATATTTTTTTTGCTACCTTCGCATATTGTAAACATCCAATTTTTAAAATTTATATGAGGCGTATTCTCATTACCAACGATGATGGAGTAAAATCCAAAGGGATAGGGGCACTTACAGATTTAATGAGACCGTACGGTGAGGTTACCGTGGTTGCCCCGTTTGAAGCTCAGAGTGGCATGTCAGCCGCTCTAACAATTGGGAAACCGCTGCGGTTAACTGAACTTAGAAGTGAAGAGGGTCTTAAAATTTATGCATGCTCAGGTACTCCTGCAGATTGTGTAAAAATGGCAATGAATCAGATATTTAGTGATAAAATGCCTGACATATTAGTATCTGGAATCAATCACGGTTCAAATGCCTCTATTGCAGCTCTCTATTCCGGAACTCTTGGAGCAGCAGCAGAGGGCACTGTTTACGGAGTACCATCAATCGGTTTTTCTCTGGCCTCTCATGATCCAAATGCTGACTTTACTGCTTCGGTTCATTATGCAAAAATCATAATTGATAAATTTCTTGAAATCCCCCCTATAGCTAACACATATCTGAATGTAAATTTTCCTGCAGTCAAGCTGGAGCACATTAAGGGAATTCGGTTTTCCGGACAGGGTAAGGGTCAGTGGATTAAAGAGTTCGAAGAGAGAAAAGACCCCTACGGATTTAACTATTACTGGATGACAGGTGAATTTTACAATAATGAACCGGAAAACAAACTTGCCGATCACAATCTTGTTGAACAAAATTTTATAAGTGTAGTGCCACATAAAATTGACACAACTGATTACAACGAATTAAAGAGACTAGAGGAGCTTTGGAAGTTATAATTTTCTAAATGCCAAGGTTATGAAATATTATATTATTGCAGGTGAAGCATCCGGCGATCTTCACGGATCAAACCTAATGAAAGGGCTTAAAGCCTCCGACTCCTCTGCAGAGTTTCGCTTTTGGGGAGGTGATCTCATGGCTGCTCAAGGTGGTACATTGGTAAGACATTACAAAGAGACAGCCGTAATGGGTTTTGTAGAGGTGCTCATGTCTTTGGACAAAATCACTAAAAACCTTAAACTTTGTAAAAAAGACCTTCTTGAATATAAGCCCGACATCCTTATTCTTATAGACTATCCTGGGTTCAATTTCAGAATAGCCAAATTTGCCAAAGAGAATAACATTATAGTCTTCTACTATATTTCACCTAAAGTCTGGGCCTGGAAAGAGGGGCGTGTCAAAAACCTGAAAAGAGATGTTGACAGACTATTCATAATATTTCCTTTCGAAATCGAATACTTCAAAAAATGGGGCATTAATGCAATTTATAATGGCAATCCTCTGCTTGACTCAACTGCAGGCCATCCCGTACATAAAGAGAGTGAAAATGAATTCCGGGAGAGAAACAATATTGACGAAAGACCAATTATCGGGTTACTTGCAGGGAGCAGAGTAATGGAGATAAACTATCTTTTGCCCCGAATGGTAAAGCTGGAAAAAAACTTCCCCGATTATCAGTTTCTTCTCGCCGGAGCGCCATCCATTGACAGCTCTATTTACAATAAACACTTGAAATCAAGCAATATAAAACTCCTCACCGGAGAGACGTATGGCATACTAAAACACAGTAAAGCGACAGTACTCTCATCCGGGACTGCAAGCTTGGAAGCAGCACTGTTAGATGCACCTCAGGTAGTTTGTTACGGAGGTAACGAAATCTCATACAGAATTGCAAAATTGCTCATTAAGGTAAAATTCATAAGCCTGGTTAACCTTATCCTGGACAGACCGGTTGTAAAAGAGTTGGTTCAGCATGATTGTACCCCTGCTGAAATTACCAAAGAGCTGAAGAAATTATTGAGTAAGGGACAAAGGGAAAAGCTTATAAAGAAATACAGTAAACTTAGAGATATTCTCGGAGGAGAGGGAGCATCAGTAAAAGTGGCAAAATCAATGATTGAAGAATACAACAAGATGATTGACTCAAGAAGATTCTGCAAAATAATTAACACTCCGCTTGGCCTTCTTAAGCTGACCTGCGACAAAGACAGCCTGACAGAAGTAACATATTTGCAGAGTAAAAACAATAACGAACATAATGAAAACCACCCGGTTCTGGCAGAGGCAGAAAAACAATTTAAAGAGTATTTTGCAAATCAGAGAAAGAGTTTTGACCTCCCTGTAAAACCTGATGGAACGGAGTTTCAAAGGAAAGTTTGGGACGAATTAAGTAGAATTCCATACGGAAAAGTAAAAACTTATGGAGAGGTTGCAAAGCTTATTGGCACTAAAGATGCTAACAGAGCAGTTGGTATGGCCTGTAAAATGAATCCGTTGCTTATTGTTGTACCTTGCCACCGAGTATTAGGAGCTCATAATAAGTTAACAGGCTTTAATATCGGAATAGACAAAAAGAGCTTTTTGCTTGAACACGAAAAGGCATACCAATCAGAAGAACAAAACCTTTTCAACTAAAAAATGAAAGATATGAAAATCAAAGTCTACAAATACCAGGGAGCTGGAAACGATTTTGTTATCATTGATAACAGAAAAGACGAGATTGATCTTACCGAAAGTCAGATAAAACACCTATGCGACAGACGATTCGGCATAGGTGCTGACGGACTTATGTATCTAAACGGTAGCAAAGAGTACGATTTTGCCATGAGATATTTTAACTCAGACGGAAAAGAGGGGACCATGTGCGGTAACGGTGGGAGATGCCTTGTTGCCTTTGCTGCTCACAAAGGAATTAATAGCTATCGGTTTATTGCCACAGACGGAGAGCATGAAGCCAAGGTTCTCGAGTACTCTCCTACTGTTTGCAAAGTTGAACTAGGTATCATAGATGTTAATGCAATTAAAGAGCATTCTCCAAAAAGCCTTTTTCTTAACACCGGATCACCTCATTTAGTAATGTTTGTAGATAACCTCAGTGACTACGATGTGCTTGGTCAGGGAAAATTATGGAGACATCATCCTCAATTTCCAGGAGGAACAAATGTGAATTTTGTACAAGGTAACTGGGGAAAAGATTCTGCCGGGTGGGGCAAGTCTCTCACACCGGGAAATGTACAGGAAATTTCGGTAAGAACATTTGAGAGAGGCGTAGAAGATGAGACCTTTGCCTGCGGAACAGGCGTAACCGCATCTGCAATAGCATATCATCATCTGCTAACAAAAACATCATACCATAAAAATACCAACTCTGAACCTATATATGTATCAACAAACATTAAGGCTATAGGAGGTGATTTGAATGTGAGTTTCAGATGTAACTCAGAAGAACATTACTCTGATATTAAACTTACCGGTCCTGCTACTTTTGTTTTTAAATGCAAAATTGAAATCGATGAATAACAAAATAAAAACAGCCGTATTTCCGGGCTCTTTCGACCCGTTCACTCTTGGACACCTGGATGTTCTAAAATCTGCCCTTAAATTATTTGACAAAATCATTATTGCTGTAGGTTACAACGTTCAAAAAAAAGGGTTCTTTACTCCTGAAGAGAGAATGGACATTATACGGCAATCCGTTATTGGACTTGACAATGTTGATATAGACTGCTACGAAGGTTTAACCATAGACTTCTGCAGAAAAGTCGGAGCAGATTTTATTGTTAGAGGGCTTAGAACAACAACCGATTTTGAACTTGAAAGGGTAATAGCACAGGCCAACACTAAGATGTCACCTGAAATTACCACTGTGTTTATCCCATCATCTCATGAATTCTCCTTCATAAGTTCTACAGTGGTTAGAGATGTATTTGTTAACGGAGGTGATATTAAAATTTTCCTGGCTCAGGGAGTGAATCTTGAGCTCTACCGCAAAAGATAACTTAAAATGTACCGAATATTTACAGCAATAGCTGCTCTGATACTTGTAATCACAACAACAGGTTACGGGCAGGAGAACCTTTCATTTACGAAAGGAAACAGAGACACAGTCACGACACATAATATTTATCGTGATATTGATAACTATATTTCAAGAGTAAACCCCCACCCCGATTCTCTTATTGCCGCCAGCAACCGTTTGATATCATTAACTGATAATACGGCTCTAAAGACTGCCATTGCAGGATATCTCTTCAATACATTCAGCACCTCCACTGTCATGGGACAGGAATCAGTAGCAATTTACATTGCAAAAAAATATTTTCTAAGCGGAGAGCTACAATGGCATGGACAAGGAAGCGAGGCAATACTTCGTATGTATACCGAATTCAATGAAAATTCTCTTATAGGAATGAAAGCCCCTGATTTGAAGCTAAAGACACCAACCGGACAGGAGGTTGCTCTTAATTCATTGAAATCCAATTATACTGTTCTCTATTTTTTTGATAATAACTGCAATGCCTGCAAAGCTAAACTTCCCGACCTTAAAAAAGTAACGGAATTCAGAGATTACCTTGGAATTGAGGTTTATGCAGTATATACAGGTCAGGACAGCCTCTCTCTTTTACAATTTATAAATGAAGAGTTTCCTGTTGATAGTCAGTTAAAAAGTGTCAAATGGCATTTCGTCTATGACACTGACGGCACAAGCGGGTTTCACAAGCTATATAATGTTTTAAGCACACCCCAAATGTTCCTTCTGGACAGAGACAAAAAGATCATTGGAAGAAATTTAGACCCTGCTGCGCTTGACAAAGTACTTGAGTCAGATGAACAGAGAATAAACAATCTATATAATGAGTCTGAAAATTTTGTTCCTGCCTATCTCTCAATATTCAACTTAAAAGATACTTCTCAGTTCAAAGAGGCATTTGACCCTTTGTTTCAAAGGGTAACACGCGACAATTACGACACATACAATGCGATATTCTATCATCTTTTTGAATACCTTTTCGACGCAGATGACTCTGCAATGAAAGAGGCAGCTGTATATGTAGCTGAAAAATACATAATTCCAAACGCAAACTATTGGAGAGACCCTGGCTATCCGTTAAATGTTGTAACCGGCAAAGTATCTGTTATAAAAAACAACAGAATAGGATCTGTTATTCCTGACGCTACCCTATACACCACAAAAGGGAAGGCAAAAAAGATCAGGAGAATGCTTTCAAGACACACTTTGCTCTATTTCTTCAATCCGGATTGTTCTGTATGTGCTCCATTTACTGAAGAACTTAAAGAGAACTACAAATATTTTAAAAAACAGAGGTTAAGAATAATTGCCATATATGCGGGGAGTTACGATCAAGAACTTTTTGAATATATAAATGAAGTTGACCCACCATGGAAAATTCTACGGCCAAAAGATTATAATTATTTAGATTTGTACGAAGTATTTGAGGTATCACAGGTACCTCAGACATACCTTCTTGATAAAAAAGGGAGAATTATTGCTAAACGGATATTCACTGCACAACTAAAAGAGATGTTCAAATGATTACAGGAAAGTACCTTCAGTATTACAAAGAGCTATTAAAAGAGATTCCAAAAGAGAGACTTTTGCACGATGCCCTTAGCACTCTTGCATTAGGAAGCGACGCATCATTTTACAGATTAATACCAAAATTGGTTGTAAAGGTGCAAAGCGAAGGTGAGCTTCGTCTTGCAGTGGCAAAAGCCTACGAAGCAGGTATTCCCGTTACATTCAGAGCTGCCGGAACCTCACTGTCAGGACAGGCAATCTCAGACTCTGTATTAATTGTGGCCACCCACGGATGGCACAACCATCAGATACTTGAGGATGGCAAAAAGATAAGACTTCAGACGGGGATAAGAGGCTATAAAGCAAATAATTATCTTTCAAAATATGGACGCAAAATCGGTCCCGACCCTGCCTCGATAGACACTGCAATGATTGGTGGTATAGCTGCCAACAACGCAAGCGGAATGTGTTGCGGAACCAGTGAAAACTCATATAAAACAGTGGCCGACATAAGAGTTGTTCTTGCAGACGGTACTGTTTTCGATACTGCTGACCCTTCTGAGGCTGTTAGAAACTCCCATATGCTAAAGCCACTTCTGACCGAACTTGAAAAGATGGCAGCCGAGGTAAAGTCCAATCAGTCACTTTTTGACAGAATTCAGAAGAAATTTAAAATCAAAAACACAACCGGTTACAGCCTAAATGCTTTAACTGACTATTCCGACGGCACCGAGATATTAAAGCACCTTATGATAGGTTCTGAGGGAACTTTGGGATTTATCTCTGACATAACATATAACACTGTTATAGAACTACCTGAAAAAGCCCTGGCCCTTATTATTTATCCCGATATAGAGAGTGCGTGCAAGGCCGTTATAATCTTAAAAAAGAAGAGTGTATCTGCAGTAGAGATTATGGACAGAGCAGCTTTAAAGTCTGTAGAGGATGCCAAAGGCGTTCCGGATTATCTTAAAAGCCTGCCTGACAATGCCTGTGGAATTCTAGTTGAAACTAAAGCGATTACATGCGAAGAGATAAAGGAAAACATATCTCAAATTTCTGAGGGAATAAAAGATATCCAGACGCTCAGGCCAATCGAATTCACTCACGACGCAAAAGAGCAGGCAAAATTATGGAAGATTAGGAAGGAGACATTCCCTACCGTAGCAGGTATGAGAAAATCAGGAACTACTCCAATAATTGAAGACATCTGCTTTCCCATAGAGAGACTTGCAGAAGGAACTCTTGAACTACAATCCCTTTTTGTTAAGCATGGATATAGTGAAGCGGTTATTTTCGGTCACGCTTTGGAGGGAAATCTTCACTTTGTATTCAACCAGGATTTTGGTCAGACGAGCGAGGTAAAAAGGTACAGTGCCTTTATGGATGACATTGCAAAGATGGTGGTTGAAAAGTATGACGGATCGCTTAAAGCCGAACACGGAACCGGGAGAAACATGGCCCCATATGTCGAGATGGAATGGGGAGCACAGGCCTATGGCCTTATGAAAAGAATTAAAGAGCTTTTTGACCCAAAAGGCATACTTAACCCAGGCGTAATATTAAATAGCGACAAAGAGATCCACCTTAAAAACCTTAAACCAATACCATCAACACGAGAGACAGTTGATAAATGTATGGAGTGCGGATTTTGTGAGCCTGTTTGTGTTTCAGAAGGTTTCACACTATCACCCAGACAAAGAATTGTTGCTTTTAAAGAGATGGAGAGACTCCGCTCAACAGGAGAAGAGCCACACAGAGCAGCAGAAATTCAGAAAGAGTACAGTTTTTCAGGATTGGATACATGTGCAACAGACAGTCTGTGTTACATAAAATGTCCCCTTAAGATTGATACCGGTAAACTTGTAAAAGAGCTCAGACACGAAGGACATTCTCAAAGATCGGAGAAGATTGCCCTAACCATTGCAAAAAATATGGGTGGAGTTACTGCCGGAATGAGACTTGGCCTGAGCGCCGTTCATTATGCAAGACTTGCCACCGGAAAGAGGTTTTTCGGTACAGTTGCTACAGGAATGCATAAAATTACAGGAGGGATTGTACCGCTTTGGAATGAGCACTTTCCAAAAGGGGCCTCAAAAATTAAGGCCTCACTTCCGAACAAAGGGGCCAATTCGGTTGTCTATTTTCCATCATGTATAACAAGAAGCATGGGTCAATCAAAGACAATGACAGATCAACCTCAGATTACAGAGATGACCAGAATACTGCTTGAAAGAGCAGGGTTTAACATAATATATCCACAAAACATGAACTCATTGTGTTGCGGAATGGCATTTTCGAGCAAAGGGTTTGTTGAAGCAGGTCAGGAGTCTTCAAAAAGACTCGAGGAGGCATTGTGGATAGCATCAGAGGGAGGTAAAATTCCTGTACTGTGCGATATGAGCCCATGTTTATACACAATGAAAACCAATTTTGGAGAGAGGATTAAACTATATGAACCGGCTGAATTTATCTGTGAATTTGTTAAAGACAAGCTTAATTTTAAGCAGTTAGATAAAAAAGTGTCAGTTTTTGCAGTTTGTAGCGCCAAGAAAATGGAGGTTGATAAATATATTTATCAACTGGCATCACTTTGCGCAAAAGAGGTTGTTGAGATAGATAGTAATTGTTGCGGATTTGCAGGTGACAGGGGATTTCTGCTCCCTGAACTCAACAAACACGGTCTAAGAGATATTGCCAGACAAAGTGAGGGATGTTCAGAAGGTTACGCCACCAGCAAAACTTGTGAAATAGGTCTCTCCAACCACAGTGGAATTAACTTTTCGTCTATTGTCTATCTTGTAGAGGAGGCAACAAGACCAAACTAAAAATTCGAAATTATGTATAAGAGTTTAACCGATTTTGTAAAATATCTTGATTCTCAGGGTGAACTCATAAGAATAACTGAGTTTGTCGATCCTGTACTTGAGATTGCAGAGATTACAGACAGAGTAAGCAAACAGCCGGGAGGAGGCAAAGCGCTCCTCTTTGAGAATACCGGAACTCAGTTTCCTGTAATCACCAATATGCTCGGCTCTGAAAAGAGAATATGTATGGCATTCGGGGTAGAATCTATAAATCAGATAACCGGCCACATGAACTCTCTTATGAAGGAGGTGATGCAGGAGCGTGCCTCTTTAATGGATAAACTAAAGCTTCTGCCCCATCTGAAGGAGGCTGCAGGCTGGTTGCCAAAAAAATTCAAGGGACACGCCCCATGTCAGGAGGTTATTCTTTTCAAACCTGAACTATCTCGTTTACCAATATTAAAGTGCTGGCCTGAGGACGGCGGAAGATTCATAACCCTTCCTCTGGTTCACACCAAAGACCCCGCAACAGGGGCAAGAAACCTGGGAATGTACAGAATGCAAGTCTTTACAGAAGAGACAACAGGAATGCATTGGCACCGGCACAAAACCGGAGCAAGACACTTTGCTAAACACAAAGCAGGAAGAATGCCGGTAGCAGTTGCAATTGGGGGCGATCCTGTTTACACCTATGCAGCTACAGCACCACTTCCCGAAGGGATAGACGAATACTTGCTTGCCGGGTTCCTTCGTAATAAACCTGTTGCTCTCACAGATTGTCTCACTCAACCCCTCCAAGTACCGGCAGATTGCGACTTTATAATTGAGGGCTATGTAGATAAAAGCGAGCCGCTTGTAACAGAGGGCCCATTTGGTGACCACACCGGTTTTTACTCTTTGGCAGACCTCTACCCTAACTTTCATATAACTTGCATCTCTCACAAAAAAGATGCAATTTATCCGGCAACACTTGTGGGAATACCTCCGCAGGAGGACAAATATATAGCCATTGCAACGGAGAAAATTTTTCTCTCCCCAATTCAGTTTGCCATGGTTCCTGAAATACGCGACCTCCACCTACCTGAAGAGGGTATAGGACACAATATTGCAATAGTTAAAATTGAGAAGAACTATCCCGGGCAGGCAATTAAAGTTGCCCATGCTTTGTGGGGTGCAGGACAGATGATGTTCAATAAAATTATGATTTTAGTTGACCAGGATATCGATATTCGAAATCATGATCAGTTAATGACATGTTTTACAAATAACTATATTCCAAAAAGAGATACACATTTCAGCAGAGGGCCTCTGGATGTGCTTGACCACACCTCACCTCAATGCGGATATGGTGGAAAAATTATGTTTGACGCTACTGTTAAACTACCCGAAGAGATTGGGCCGGTAAAGCCAACATCAGATAAAAGGGCAAACAAGCCACTCCATTTCACCCATTCTCATACTGATATTCAAGGGTTAATAAACATTGTCACAGATTCTGACCTCCCGCTTGAAGATAGATATACAATGCTCTGGATTTGGGGTAGTAACTGTGACCCTCTTAGAGACTCCTGTTTTGAAGATGGAATGCTGGTAATGGACAGCACAACCAAAGTAACCGGAAAGGATGGTTTTACCCGTGAGTGGCCAGGGTATGCATTATCATCAAAGGAGACAATTGCAAAAATTGACGCTAAGTGGGACTCTCTGGGATTGGGCGAATTTATAAAATCGCCTTCATTAAAGCTTATAAAGAGTTAAATTCCTGCACGGTTTGAATATATTTATTTATTTTTGGGGCTGAAATTATTTAATTAATGCTGGATAGTTTTATAAAAGGCTTTATTGTTGGAATGGGTGCATCAATACCACTAGGGCCTCTTGGTGTTATGTGTGTACAAAAGACTTTGAGTAAAGGTCGTATTTCGGGCATTGTAACCGGCTTGGGCGCCTCTTTAGCAGACACCTTCTTTGCCTCCTTTGCAATTCTCAGCCTTGCTATCATTCAGGAGTTTGTGAATAACCATGAAGCATCTGTACTCTTTTTTGGGGGCTTGGCAGTTGTTGTAATAGGGCTTAAAATTTTTCTTACAAATCCTGTCAAACAAATTAGAAACACTAAAGGAGGCAAAAGGCTATTTGAGGATTTTCTCTCGTCTATGATAATGACAATTACCAATCCGGGCGCTGTATTTCTTATTCTTGGTCTTTTTGCGTTTGTGGGTCTTAATGTTGACGGCTCCTCAGCTAAAATGGTAATTACAGCTGCGTTAGCTGGTGTGTTTGCGGGGGCTCTGTCATGGTGGATAATACTCAGTACTTCTATAAATATATTCCGTAAAAAATTCAGACTCAGGCAATTACTAATGATAAACCGTGTTGCCGGAGTTGTGATAATGATTCTTGGCCTAATCTCTTTGCTTGATGGAAGTTGGCGCTATATAATGTCATATTTTAAATAGATCACATTTTTTATATAACTTTGCACAAGTTTATCTATGGGGATGTTTTGGTTTTGACAGCATTCACAATCGGAAGATAAGCACGTCGAGCGTTGTATCCCCGGCTCGTTAATCCCGGAGTACAAGCCATAACAGGCAACAATAACTATGCACTCGCTGCGTAATTTAAGCATAGCTTAAAACGCTTAATTGCAACAGGCCAGGTCCTGTTATAACGAGTATCCCGCCGGGTCTTTAAGCCCTCTATGAAACGGCAAATGGGGTATCATTCAAGAGTGGATGCGGAGGCGGACTCCTTTAAAGTCTCCTAAGTACTCAGAGGATAAGCCGTGAGTGGCCTGCCTTTTGGCAGCTCTCGGACGAAAATCGTAGAAAGGATAAGCGTGTAGAAACTCTTTGGATGGTTTGTTTGGACGGCGGTTCGAGTCCGCCCATCTCCACAAAAGCTCTGGAAAGCTATATTTAGCAAGGCTTTCCAGAGATTAACCCGGAAAATCGGGACAGAATCGGGACAACACTATTGCACTCACCATTATCCCAAATCTATGCTTTATTGTGTTTTCCTTCTATATTTTTAATCTCTTTGTCAAAATCAGATTCAAATAAGCTATCTTGAATTATCCGATATTTCGGATCACGAACAAAAGTTGGGGGATTTGATATTTGCGACTTTTAAGTCTTTACCTTAGCGCCTATATATCAATAGCTTATAAAAATAACAATTCAAAAAACGGGCAATCCTATTTTGTATAACCCACTTAGTTAGATAGTTATATAAACACTTAAATTCCGGAAATGGGCACTCTCCCAATAATCTCACAAATCACTCAACTCCGGCAACCGATTGTTTTAGGGTACCCTCAAATTTTCCTGGTACTTTTCGGCGACTGCGGAACTCCTCCCTTCTGTCGTCAAACAGTCCTCGTCGTTTCCGAAAAGTAGCCGCAGAAAATTATCGGAAAACAAATGTTGCCTTTGAGTTGAGGATTTGTGCGATCATTGACAT